>NZ_FMUL01000015.1:0-145346 GCF_900101215.1 Pseudomonas sp. NFACC32-1 | reverse complement strand
GTTGCCTTTGACGAACGGCTTAACGTATTGCGGGGCAATCAGTTTTACCTCGTGGCCCAATGCCTCAACCTGTCGAGCCAGCCAGTGGGCACCGCCACACGACTCCATCACCACCGTGCAGGCCGGCAGTTGGGCCAATGTGCCGAGCAATTGGCTGCGGCTGGTTTTCTTGCGCAAAACCTGATGACCTTTGGCGTCCTGGCCGTGCAGATGGAAACTGTGTTTACCAATGTCGATGCCGAGAAGCGTCATCGTGTTCATGAGAGATCCTCCGCCGAAAACGAGAAAAGCCCTGCAAGCGTAAACCTGCAGGGCTTCTCGGTCAGGCTGACCATCTCATTAAACCCCGATCAATTTCTTGATCGGGGTTTTGGTATTTGGTGCCCAGAGACGGAATCGAACCGCCGACACGGGGATTTTCAATCCCCTGCTCTACCGACTGAGCTATCTGGGCAACGGGGCGCATTAAACGGGTTTTTCAGGAGGGCGTCAAGCACGTTATCAAAAAATATTTAATTATTACCGTCGCTTACGATTCGCCCCCGGGGTAAGCAGCTTATTCGGAAGGCGGTACGTAGCCCTCAGCCTTGGCGTATTCTTCGCCGGAAAAGAACTTGTCCATTTCGCCCTGGATATATTTGCGATCCTCGGCGTTCATCATGTTCAGGCGTTTTTCGTTGATCAGCAGGGTCTGGTGTTTCTGCCAGTCTGCCCAGGCCTTGGCCGAGACGTTGTCGTAGATGTCCTGGCCCTTGGCGCCAGGGAACGGAGCGCGCTCCAGGGCGGGCAGCTCTTCTTTGTATTTGCGGCACATGATGGTGCGGGTCATGACGACTCTCCTGCATTCAAGACGACGGCCGCGCGTTCGAGCAAGGTTTTGACCGGGGCGGCAAGGCCCAGGCGCGGCGGGGTGGCGAGGTTATACCAGAGCCAGTCGGCCTCGGCCACGTGATGGCCGGTTTCCTGGACCCAGACCAGCCAGGGTTCGATTGCCAACTGGAAATGGCTGAAGGTGTGCACCAGGCCGGGCATTTCCTGTTGCCTGCCCAGTTCCAGCGAGTGTTGCAGGGCCAGATGCTGCAGGTCGTCGAGGTCATCGAGTTCCGGCAGGCTCCACAGGCCGCCCCACAGGCCGGTGGAGGGACGACGATAAAGCAGGATCGCGCCCTCACGGTTGGCCAGCATCGGCATCAAGGTACGTTTCCTGGGTACTTCCTTGCGTGGCTTGGGGATCGGATAGCGGGTCTCCAGGCCCAGCATATGGGCTTGGCAACCGGTCTTCAGCGGGCAGAGCAGGCAACTGGGCTTGCTGCGGGTGCAGAGCGTGGCGCCCAGGTCCATCATTGCCTGGGTATAGGCATTGACCCGGTCCTGGGGGGTGAAGCGCTCCGCGGTGGCCCACAGTTGCTTTGCGACCTTGGGTTCGCCCGGATAGCCTTCCTGGGCGGTAAAGCGTGCCAGCACCCGCTTGACGTTACCGTCGAGGATCGGTGCCCGCAGGCCCATGCTGATGCTGGCGATGGCACCGGCGGTAGACAGGCCGATCCCCGCCAGCTCGGTGAGTTTCTCCACGTCCCGGGGGAATTCGCCGCCGTATTGTTCGACCACGATCTTTGCGGTTTTCTGCAGATTGCGAGCACGGGTGTAGTAGCCCAACCCGGTCCACAGGTGCAGCACTTCATCCTCAGGCGCGGCGGCCAGGGCTTCGACGGTAGGCAGCGAGGCCATGAACCGGTCGAAGTAGTTGAGCACGGTGCTTACCTGGGTCTGTTGCAACATGATCTCCGAAACCCACACCCGGTACGGCGTGATGTCCTGTTGCCAAGGCAGGTCGTGACGCCCGTGGCGGTCGAACCAGTCCAGCACCGCGGTGGAAAACTGCTCGGCTCTCATCGCTTGAACAGCCCCTTCAGCGCATCTTTCAGCTCGGGGCTGACCTTGTCGCCCAGCTTCTCGTCGATCTTGTCACCGAGGCGGTCGCCGGCCAGTTTTGCCGCGACCTTGCCCAGGCCGTCGTTATCCAGGCGGCAGGCTTTGGCGCCGAGCTCCAGGGGACCGCGGCAGCGCAGCGGCCATTCGACATCGACGTAGCGTTCGTTGACCTGGCAGGCCGGGTCGGGCATGTCGCTCTTGTCGCCTTCGACGATGACGCCGACGCGGTAATCCATGCCCAGCACCCGCAGGTCGATATCGCCATTGCCGTTTACGGTCATGCCCGGTACACGGACTTTCAGGTCGGGGTTGCTGGCCACGCCGTTGCGCAGGGTGAGATTGCCGTTGAGCTGCTGGAACGGTGTGTCCTTGCCCCGGGGTTCGCCACTGAGGTTCTTGCGGTTGAGCAGGGCGATGCCTTTGCACAGCTGCTGTTCGAGGTTGGCATTGAGCAGCACGCCATCGTTGATGACGAAACCGGCGGTGCCGTTGAGGCTTTCGATCAGGGCCTTCTGGCTGTTGCCGCTGGCGGTCACGGCGCTGTTGAGCGTCACCAGCCCCTTGACTGGCGGAGTCTTGCCCTGGCTCTCGATGATTTTTTCCGCCGGCACCCGGTTGATCCGGGTTTGCAGGTTCAATTGCGGCGTGGGCTGGCGCACATCCAGGGTGCCCTTGGCTTCGAAGTTGCCGTTGTACAGGTCGCCCCGCAGGTTCTCCAGGGTCAGCAGGCCATTCTGGCCGGTGGCCTTGAGGGCAGCATTCTCGATCGGCAGTCTGTCGAGGATCAGTTGGCCGAAGGTCAGGTCGGCATCGATGTCCAGTTTGCTCAGGCGTTCCACCGGGAACAGTCGCTCGTTACTCCAGGCTCCCTGGGTTGGCGAGCTTGGCAGTGGCGTGCTGCCGGCGCCTGCCATGGCGCTGGTCTCGGTGTCGCTGACTTCGGCTTCGCGGGCGGCCTTGGCGCTGTTGCTCTCGGCGGATTTCGGGGGTAGGTAGCGGTCGACGTTGAATTTGTCGGCCTTGAGCTGCGCACGGAGGGATTGCTTTGCGAAATCTTCCACGGCGATACGGCCACTGAAGCTGCTGTCGTCGACTTTCAGGTTGATGTCGTTGAATTCGACGCTGGTCGGCGTGCCGGCGATGCGGCTGGCCAGCTCGACCTTGGTCAGGCTGCCCTCGGCCATGGTCGGTAGTTTCTGGCCGATGCTGTCGACAAAGTTCGCCAGGTCGAACTGGGCAATCGAAATTCCGCCGTTCAGTTGCGGGGTCTTGTCGAGGTCGTTGACCTTCAGTTCGCCCAAGGCGCGCAGCTGGTTCAGGGAGAGCTTGATGCCGGTCCATTCGGCCACGTTGGCGGCCCTGTCCAGGAACAACTGTCCCTGTGCGTTGAAGTTAAGGGTCTTGCCCTGCAACGGATCCCCCGTGACTTCGCCGGACAATTTCAGGTCTTCGAACTTGTAGCGCTGCAAGGCGCGCTCGAAGCGCAGTTCGCCAGTGACTTCGGTGCGCACGCGCACGGCCGGCTGGTTGCTGGACAGGAACGCGGTCAGCGTGACCGGGATATTGGTGGAGTCGTGGACCGGGCCGGTGCTCAACTGGATGCTCTCGGCACTGAATTGCTTGCCGGTCTGCTCGTCGGTGTATTGAACCCTGGCGTTGTTCACCGTCAGGCTGTCGATGTCCAGCCGGGTCGGCTGCGCCGGTTTTTCCGGCGGGGCGCTGGTGGACGGAGCGGGTGGCTCGGCTGGCGCCGGAGTTCCGGCCGTCGTCGTCGAGGCGGGCGCCTTGCCGATGTCTTCCCAGTTGCCGTGGCCGTTCTTGTCACGGTTGAGTCGCAGGTTCAGGCCTTCGACCCGCACGTCGCTCATCTGCACCTCCTTGCGCAGCAGCGGGATCACGCGTACCGAAAGGCCGAGCATCTGCAGGTCGGCGAAAGGTTGTGTCGGGTTGGCCAGCGTGGCGACACTGGCATCGTGCAATTCCAGACCCAGCCATGGAAACAGGCTCCAGCCGATGTCGCCATTGAGCGTGAGCTCAATGTGGGCTTTGTCGCGGGCAATCTGGCGGATCTCTTCCTTGTAGTCGTTGGGATCGAAGAGGTGGGTCAGGGCAAAGCCCAAGGCCACAATGATCAGCAACAGCCCGAGAAGTACCAGACCCAGGATTTTGCCGAACGCTTTCATGGGCGAGTCCTTGTAGGTTGAGTTCAAAATTTAGCCTGGGAGTATAACGCTGTGGGTTTGTATTGGGCTTTAGGCTCTGTACGAAAAGCCTTGATACCCGTTCATGCAGCGTTGAAAACTGCCTCGCAACGTTCGTGTGTTCCAGTGCGCTGCGCTTGCTCGGCTGTTTTCGCCTTGCCTTCGTCCCAAGGCTCTTCTTGCAGAGCCTGGTCAGTACTCATCCAGCGCCAGTTTCAATCTGGCGGCGAGGGCTTGGGCTATGGGATGCCCGCCAGGGGCCCGCAGCCGCAGCTGGGCACCGTTCTGCAGGGCCATTCTCTGCGCCTCGCTCACCAGTCGTTCCGCGACGCCACGACGTCGGGTAACGTTCCGTACGCACATCTGGGACAAGTCCCAAGCGTCCTGGTGCCGTTGCAGGCGCGCGGCCCCCAGCAGTCGATCATTGAAACGTGCCGCGATCAATGAGCCATCTTCCAGGCAATCCTCTATCAGCCGGGCGGCATCGCCGAAGGGTTCCATCAGCCAGGCGGGGGCGTCCCGATAGATTTTTTCCAAGTCCTGCCGGTCCTGGCGGGTGGCTGCGTTCAGGTGCTCGACGATGATAGGCATGAAAATCCCTGAAAAAATAAATCATTAGCACCCTACAGAAAACCGCCGAAGGCGCGATAAGACGGATGACGTGAAAAAGGTGATATCACTTTGGTTTTTCTGTCACGAGCAAATGGTAATCTTTACCCGTTCGCCTGCCTTTCTGCGACCTGATGTCGCACCACTATGGAGCTTCACCGTAAAATACGGCCGTGCCTGCGTGCAATAAGGCCGAGGGTGAAGTGTGGCTGGCGAGCCATTCTAACAACTGGGGGATACACAATGAGCACGAGCATCACGGCGGACGGCATTGCCGACCAGCCTGCATTCCTCTCCAAGGAACGCATTATCGCCAAGCCCGGTTTCAACCGGTGGCTGGTTCCTCCGGCCGCACTGGCCATTCACCTCTGCATCGGCATGGCCTACGGCTTCTCGGTGTTCTGGTTGCCACTGTCCAAGGCCCTGGGCATCACCAAACCGGTCGCCTGCGCGCCGGACATGAGCTTCATCTCGCAAGTCTTTTCGTCCCAATGCGACTGGCCGATCTCGATGCTCGGCTGGATCTACACCCTGTTCTTCATCTTCCTGGGTTGCTCGGCAGCCATCTGGGGCGGCTGGCTGGAACATGCCGGGCCACGCAAGGCCGGTGTCGTGTCGGCATTGTGCTGGTGCGGTGGCCTGCTGATCTCCGCGCTGGGTATCTATACCCACCAGATCTGGCTGATGTGGGTCGGTTCCGGCGTGATCGGCGGTATCGGCCTTGGCCTGGGCTACATTTCCCCGGTCTCGACCCTGATCAAGTGGTTCCCGGACAAGCGTGGCATGGCGACCGGCATGGCGATCATGGGCTTCGGTGGCGGCGCGATGGTGGGTGCTCCGCTGGCCGCTGCGCTGATGAACCACTTTGCTTCGCCGACAGACGTGGGCGTATGGCAGAGCTTCCTGGTCATGGCTGCGATCTACTTCGTGTTCATGATCGGTGGTGCCTTGTCGTACCGCGTCCCGCCGACCGGCTGGAAACCTGAAGGCTGGACCCCGGCACCGAAGAAAGCCGCGAACGCGATGATCACCCATCGTCACGTTCACGTGAATGTGGCCTGGAAAACCCCGCAATTCCGTCTGGTCTGGCTGGTACTGTGCCTGAACGTATCCGCCGGTATCGGCATCCTGGGCATGGCTTCGCCACTGTTGCAGGAAGTGTTCGGCGGCAAGCTGCTCGGCAACGACCTGCCGTTCGGTCAACTGGACGCCGCGCAACTGGGCCAGATCGCGGCCATCGCGGCCGGTTTCACCGGTCTGTTGAGCCTGTTCAACATCGGCGGCCGGTTCTTCTGGGCATCCTTCTCGGATTACCTGGGTCGTAAAAACACCTATTTCGTGTTCTTCGCCCTGGGCTTTGCACTGTACGCGCTGATCCCGAACCTGGGTCACCTGGGCAGCGTCGCGCTGTTCGTGGCGGCGTTCTGCATCATCCTGTCGATGTACGGCGGCGGTTTCGCCACCGTGCCGGCCTACCTGGCGGACCTGTTCGGTACGCAAATGGTCGGCGCGATCCACGGTCGCCTGCTGACCGCCTGGGCTGCGGCGGGCGTGCTGGGTCCGGTGCTGGTGAACTACCTGCGTGAATATCAACTGAGCATCGGCGTTGAACGTGCCGCGGCCTATGACATCACCTTGTACATCCTCGCCGGCCTGCTGGTGCTGGGCTTCCTGTGCAACCTGATGGTCCGCCCGGTCGCCGACAAGTACTTCATGACCGACGCCGAGCTGGCCGCCGAACAGGCGCTGGGCCATGACAAAGGTGCCGACAGCACCACGTCGCTGGAATGGAAGGCCGCGCCGGGCACCAAGCCCCTGGCGATCGCCGCCTGGCTGGTGGTGGGCATTCCGTTGGCGTGGGGTGTGTGGGTGACCCTGCAGAAGACGGCGGTGCTGTTCCGCTAAGCGACAAAGCAGGTAGGCCCGAATCCATCGGAGACGGGCCTACCCTGTGGGAGCGAGCCTGCTCGCGATGAGGGTGTGTCAGTCGATATCATGGTCGGCTGACACACCGCTATCGCGAGCAAGCTCGCTCCCACAGTCGTTTTGGGTGATGGCAAAGGCTTGTATGGACATGTCTATCACCGACAGCCCGGGATTCAGCCCGTCAGCGATATCACCTCCCGTGTTTCTGTTTGCCGCTCGCGCCCCTATAATGGCTGCCTTTTTCGCCCAATGATTTTGCGGAGCTGGTGATGGCCGAACGTAAGGCGTCTGTCGAGCGCGACACTCTGGAAACCCAGATCAAAGCCTCGATCAACCTGGATGGCACCGGTAAGGCCCGGTTTGATATCGGCGTGCCGTTTCTTGAGCACATGCTGGACCAGATCGCCCGTCATGGGCTGATCGACCTGGACATCGTCAGCAAGGGCGACCTGCATATCGACGACCACCACACCGTGGAGGATGTCGGGATCACCCTGGGCCAGGCCTTTACCAAGGCCATTGGCGACAAGAAGGGTATTCGTCGCTACGGCCACGCCTACGTGCCGCTCGATGAGGCGCTGTCGCGGGTGGTCATCGATTTCTCCGGCCGCCCGGGCCTGCAGATGCACGTGCCGTACACCCGTGCCACCGTGGGTGGTTTCGACGTTGACCTGTTCCAGGAATTCTTCCAGGGCTTCGTCAATCACGCCAACGTGACCTTGCACATCGACAACCTGCGCGGGCACAACACCCACCACCAGATCGAAACCGTGTTCAAGGCTTTCGGCCGCGCCCTGCGCATGGCCGTGGAGCTCGATGACCGCATGGCCGGGCAGATGCCCTCCACCAAAGGCGTCCTGTAATGCAGACGGTCGCGGTTATCGACTACGGTATGGGCAACCTGCACTCGGTGGCCAAGGCTCTCGAGCACGTGGGGGCCGGCAAGGTGCTGATCACCAGCGATGCGGATGTGATTCGTGAAGCCGACCGGGTGGTATTCCCCGGTGTCGGTGCGATCCGCGATTGCATGGCCGAGATCCGTCGCCTGGGCTTCGACTCGCTGGTCCAGGAAGTCAGCCAGGATCGTCCGTTCCTGGGAATCTGCGTCGGCATGCAGGCCTTGCTCGAACACAGCGAAGAGAACACCGGCGTCGATTGCATCGGTATGTTCCCGGGCCAGGTGAAGTTTTTCGGCAAGGACCTGCATGAGGACGGCGAGCACCTGAAAGTCCCGCACATGGGCTGGAACGAAGTGAAGCAGACGGTGGACCACCCGCTGTGGCACAACATTCCGGACCTGGCGCGTTTCTACTTCGTGCACAGCTACTACATCGCGGCCGGCAATGCGCGGCAGGTGGTGGGCAGCGGCCATTATGGCGTCGACTTCGCCGCCGCCCTGGCCGACGGCTCGCGCTTCGCCGTGCAGTTCCACCCCGAGAAGAGCCACACCCATGGCCTGCAGTTGCTGCAGAATTTCGCGGCGTGGGACGGCCGCTGGTAATGGCGCGCAAGAAACCGCCGATCCTGACCCTCACGCCCGAGCAGGAGAGTGAGGCCAACCGCAAGATCCAGCGGTTCATGGAGGATCGTTTCGAACTCGAACTGGGTTCGTTCGAAGCGGCGGAAATTCTTGACCTGTTTACCCGCGAAATTGCTCCGCACTATTACAACAGGGCGATTTTCGATGTGCAGACGCACCTTAAAGAAAGGTTCGAAAGCATTGAAAGCGACTTGTGGGCGCTCGAGAAAAACTGATTTCCGAGCCAAGCTGAACATTCGAATCTGAAGGTTTGCCAGATGCTGATTATCCCCGCTATCGATCTCAAGGACGGCGCTTGCGTACGTCTGCGCCAGGGCCGCATGGAAGATTCCACGGTGTTCTCCGATGACCCGGTGAGCATGGCCGCCAAGTGGGTGGAAGGCGGCTGCCGTCGCCTGCATCTGGTCGACCTCAATGGCGCCTTCGAAGGGCAGCCGGTCAATGGCGAGGTGGTCACGGCCATTGCCAGGCGCTACCCGAACCTGCCGATCCAGATCGGCGGCGGCATTCGCTCGCTGGAAACCATCGAGCACTACGTCAAGGCTGGCGTGAGCTACGTGATCATCGGCACCAAGGCGGTGAAGGAGCCTGAATTCGTTGCCCAAGCCTGCCGCGCGTTCCCGGGCAAGGTCATTGTTGGCCTCGACGCCAAGGACGGTTTTGTCGCCACTGACGGCTGGGCTGAAGTCAGCACCGTGCAGGTGATCGACCTGGCCAGGCGTTTCGAAGCCGACGGCGTGTCTGCCATCGTCTACACCGACATCGCCAAGGACGGCATGATGCAGGGCTGCAATGTCCCGTTCACCGCCGCCCTGGCTGCCGCCACCACGATTCCGGTGATCGCCTCCGGTGGCATCCACAACCTGGGTGACATCAAGACACTGCTCGACGCCAAGGCGCCGGGCATCATCGGTGCGATCACTGGTCGCGCAATCTACGAAGGCACCCTGGACGTCGCCGAAGCCCAGGCTTTCTGCGATTCCTACAAAGGCTGAGGACTCACCATGGCGCTGGCCAAACGCATCATCCCTTGCCTGGACGTGGACAACGGCCGGGTGGTCAAGGGTGTGAAGTTCGAGAACATCCGTGACGCCGGCGACCCGGTGGAAATCGCCCGTCGCTACGACGAACAGGGTGCGGACGAGATCACCTTCCTCGATATTACGGCCAGCGTCGACGGCCGCGATACCACCCTGCATACCGTCGAGCGCATGGCCAGCCAGGTGTTCATCCCGCTGACCGTGGGCGGTGGCGTGCGCACCGTGCAGGACATCCGCAACCTGCTCAATGCCGGCGCGGACAAGGTGTCCATCAACACTGCGGCGGTGTTCAACCCCGAGTTCGTCGGCGAGGCGGCCCAGCACTTCGGCTCGCAATGCATTGTCGTGGCCATTGATGCCAAGAAAGTCTCCGGCCCGGGTGAAACGCCGCGTTGGGAAATCTTCACCCATGGCGGTCGCAAACCTACCGGGCTCGATGCCGTGGAGTGGGCGAAGAAAATGGAAGGCCTGGGTGCCGGCGAGATCCTGCTGACCAGCATGGACCAGGACGGCATGAAGAACGGTTTCGACCTGGGGGTCACCCGTGCCATCAGCGATGCCCTGGGCATCCCGGTCATTGCTTCCGGCGGTGTCGGCAACCTGCAGCATCTGGCCGACGGCATCCTTGAAGGTCATGCCAGCGCGGTGCTGGCGGCGAGCATTTTCCATTTTGGTGAATACACCGTGCCGGAAGCCAAGGCCTACATGGCCCATCGCGGCATCTGCGTTCGCTGACCGCTGGACACCATGGCGGGCCCGAGGCACTCTTGGGCACACCATGGATTGCGGTAGCCCGACATGTTCAAACGCTTCGTCCTTGCCTTTGCCGGTGCCACGTTGCTACTCACAGGCAGCGTCCGCGCCGCCGATTCGACGCTGGTGCTGCTGACGGAAAATTTCCCTCCGTACAACATGGCCAGGAACGGCAAGAACTTCGCACAGGACGAAAACATCCATGGTATCGCCGTGGACATCGTTCGCGAGGTCTTCAAGCGTGCCGATATCTCCTACAGCCTGACGCTGCGTTTCCCTTGGGAGCGGATCTACAAGCTCGCCCTGGAAAAGCCAGGTTACGGTGTGTTCGTCATGGCCCGGCTACCGGAGCGCGAGAAGCTCTTCAAGTGGGTCGGCCCCATCGGTCCGGACGACTGGATCATGCTCGCCAAGGCCGATAGCCGGATCACCCTCGACTCCCTGGAGCAGGCGCGCAAATACAGGATCGGCGCCTATAAGGGCGACGCGATTGCCGAGACACTGGCCAAGCAGGGGTTGAATCCGATTGTCGTACTGCGCGATCAGGACAACGCCAGGAAACTGGTCAACGGCCAGATCGACCTGTGGGCCACTGGTGATCCGGCCGGGCGTTACCTGGCGCGCCAGGAGGGCGTGAGCGATCTCAAGACCGTGCTGCGCTTCAACAGCGCCGAGTTGTACCTGGCGTTGAACAAGGAAGTGCCCGACGATGTGGTGGCCCGGCTTCAAGCCGCCCTGGATGAGCTGCGCAAGGAGGGCGAGGTGGACGCGATCATGGCGCGGTATCTCTGACCGCTGGAGCAGGCCTGCGAGAGCGAGCTTGCTCGCGATGAAGGCGATGCGGTTGGGGATAGAGCCCAGCCGCTACCGATAAACCCCATCCTTCCCATGCCCGGCCATCGCCCGATTGCTGCGCAGGCTGATCATCGACTTGATGTCGATCCATTCGATGCCCTGGGCCTTGAGCTTGGGTAGCTCGCGTTCGAGTACCGCCAGGGTCTGCGGATAGGGGTGGCCGATCATCACGGCCGAACCCTGTCGGCGGGCCAGGTCGATGGCGATCTGGAACTGATGGGCGATGGCCGCTTCGGTGCGTTCGTCATCCAGGAATACATCCCGTGACACACTGGCGAGCCCGATCTTCTGCGCCTCGGCGGCGGCGACCGTGCGGGCGCTGGTGCGGCTGTCGACGAAGAACTTGTTACGTTGCTGCAGGTTCGCCATCAGCCAGGCCATGGCCTGGGGTTGAGCCGTCATGCGGCTGCCCATGTGGTTGTTGATTCCGCTGGTGTAGGGCACGGCGGCGAACGCCGCATCGAGGCGCTTGCCCAGCTCTTCGGTGGGTAGCTCGGGATGCCAGGCGAACGGGCCGGTGGCCGGGTCCATGGGCATGTGCAGCATGACGATCTTGCCGGCGCGATGGGCTTCGCGCGCAAATTCGGCGGCATGGGGTGTATCGGGCATGACTGCGGCGGTGACCGGGCCGGGCAGGGTGAGCACGCGACGATCCCGGGGCAGGTTCTGTCCCAGGTCGTCGATGATCAGGCTCAGGTACGCCTTGTGCGGGACGGCGGGTGGCGTGGCGGGCGCCCCATGGGCGGCCCCCGCCAACAGGCACAACAGGGCGAGGACGAAGCGCAGGCTCATCTCAACGGCCGGAAGTGATGTTCAATCCCTTGAGCAGGCTCAGGGCCTGGGCCAGCTGATAGTCGTCATCCTGCGGCATCGGCTTGGCCTTGGCACCGGAGCCGGTCGGCTTGTCGGCACCGCCGTTGCCATTGCCCAGGTGACCTTGCAGGTCGGCTTCCTTGAAGTACTCGCTGTCCTGCTCGCTGGTGATCCTGGCCTTGCGCACCTCGATATCCGGGACGATGCCCTGGGCCTGGATCGAGCGCCCATTGGGCGTGAAGTACAATGCGGTGGTGATCTTCAGGGCGCGGTCATTGTTCAGTGGCAATACGGTCTGCACCGAGCCCTTGCCGAAGCTGGTGGTGCCCATGACGACGCCGCGCTTCTGGTCCTGCAGGGCGCCGGCGACGATTTCCGAAGCCGAAGCGCTGCCGCCATTGATCAGCACCACCAGCGGCACGGCTTCGCTCAGGTCGTTGCCAGTGGCCGAGAAGCGCAGCTCGGAGTTGGCGATACGGCCCTTGGTGTAGACGATCAGGCCCTTGGTGATGAAGTGGTCGACCACTTCCACCGCCGACTGCAGCACGCCGCCAGGGTTGTTGCGCAGGTCCAGGACCATGCCGTTGAGTTTCTTGCCGTTGTCCTTGCGCAACTTGGCCAGGGCCTTGGCGACTTCTTCACCGGTCTTGACCTGGAACTGGGTAATGCGGATGTAGCCATAACCCGATTCCAGCAGTTGGCTCTTCACGCTTTTGACCTGGATGACTGCCCGGGTCAGGGTGACATCGAATGGCGTACCACCGTCGCGAACCAGGGTCAGGGTGATCTTCTGGCCGATCTTGCCGCGCATCTTGTCCACGGCTTCGGTCATGCTCTGGCCGCGCGTCGGCTGGCCGTTGATCTTGACGATGAAGTCACCGGCCTGGATGCCGGCCTTGGAAGCCGGGGTATCGTCGATGGGCGAAACCACCTTGATGAAACCGTCTTCGCTGCCGACCTCGATGCCCAAACCGCCGAACTCGCCGCTGGTGCTTTCCTGCAGCTCGGCAAAGTCCTCCGGCCCCAGGTAGGCGGAATGTGGATCGAGGTTGCTGAGCATGCCCTTGATGGCATTCTCCAGCAGCATCTTGTCATCCACCGGCTCGACATAGGCGGCCTTGATCCGGTCCATGACTTCGGCAAAGGTGCGCAGTTCATCCAGCGGCAACGGGGCCTTGGTGGTGGCGGCCGTGGCGGCGGTGGACGACGGGGCCGGTTCGGCGGCGAACGCCAGGGGCGCACCGATCACGAGGGCGATCGTCAGGGCCAGCGAGGTAAGGCGGGACAAGTGCAGCATGTCGAACGAACTCCTTAATTGGATGGGCACGCTTATCCTTGCGCACGACACCATTGGGCCGGGTCACTGGGGCGACCCTGCTGACGAATAGCGAAATACAGTGCCGGCGTATCCTGCCCACCACTGTTGCCGACCGTGGAAATGGACTCGCCGGCTTTTACCACATCGCCGGCGCTCTTGAGCAGCGTCTGGTTGTGGCCATACAGGCTCAGGTACCCATTGCCGTGATCCAGGATCACCAGCAGGCCGGCACCGCGCAGCCAATCGGCGAACACCACGCGTCCACCGTGGACGGCGTGTACCTGGCTGCCGGCGGAGGCGCTGATCATCACCCCGTCCCACTTGGTACGGGTGTCGTCACCGCGGGTTTCACCAAAGCGTGCAAGCAATCGACCATTGACCGGCCATGGAAGTTTGCCCCGGGCGGAAGCAAAAGCACCGCCGAAGGTTTCACCATCGCTGGAAACCAGTGCGCCAGGGCTTGGCCTGGCCGGTTTGCGTGGCTCATCGCTATTGTCGGCCTGGGCTTCACGCAAACGCTTTTTTTCGGCTTCCTGCTGGGCGATCAGCGCTTTCTGGCGCGCTTCTTCCGCCTCCCGAGCCTGGCGGGCCAGGGTTTCCTCGATGGTCTTCAAGACCTTGGCCAGTTCTGCCTGGTCCGCCTCGCGAGCCTTGAGCTTGCTGTCGCGGGCCTTTACGTCGTCGTTGAGCTTGGCCAGGACTGCCTGGCGTTCCTTGCGAACCTTGTCGAGCTCTTCGCGCTGGGTGTCGAGGCTGCTTTTCTGCACCAGCAACTGGGCCTGCTGCAGTTCGATGTCCTTTTCGACATTGGCCAGTTGGCGCAGGGTCTCGTTGAAGCTCTTGAGTTGCTCCAGGCGCGCCTGGCTCAGGTAGTCGTAATAGGTGAGGGTGCGGGCGAATTTCTCGGGATTCTGCTGGTTGAGCAGCAGCTTGAGGTACTCCTGACGGCCGTTCTGATAAGCCGCCCGGGCCTGGATGGCGATCAGCTTCTGCTGTTCAGTGCGCGCGCTCTGGAGTTTTTTTTTCTCTCCATCGAGTCGCTGCAGCTCGGATTCGCTTTTCTTCAGCTCTTTCTGCAGGGCCTCGACCTGCTTCTCCAGCTTGCCCATTTCCGTTTCAGTGCCGCGCAGGTCTTTCTGCACGCTGGATTTTTCTTCCTGCAACTTGCCCAGCAGCTTTTTCAGCTCGGCGATGTCCTGACGCGTTGCCTCCAACTGTTGTTGAGTTTGCGCGCGTTCATCGGCGAAAGCCGGTTGGAGCAGGCAGGTCAGAGCGAGGGCTATCAGGACGCGAAGCATAGGGGCGGAAGGCACCAGGGAAAGGGACGGCCTAGTATGCCCGCCCCACGCTGCAAAAAAAACGCCCATTTGGGGCTGTGTGATAACTGGCCTGCAAAAGACCAAGAGACCCTCTGTGGGAGCGAGCCTGCTCGCGATGAGGCCATAACGTCCGACATAAATGTTGACTGTTACATCGCCATCGCGAGCAGGCTCGCTCCCACATGGATGTGGATCGATCAGACCAGGATCGAAGTCCCGGTCATCTCTGCCGGTTTTTCCATGCCCAACAGCATCAGCATGGTCGGCGCCACGTCAGCCAGTACGCCACCCTCGCGGACCTTGAAGTCGCGCTTGCCGACATAGATGAACGGCACCGGCTCGGTGGTGTGGGCGGTGTGGGCCTGACCGGTGGATTCGTCGGACATCTGCTCGACGTTACCGTGGTCGGCCGTGATCAGCGCTTCGCCGCCGACCTTTTCCAGGGCATCTACGATGCGACCGACACAGGTGTCCAGGCACTCCACGGCCTTGACCGCCGCCTCGAAGACGCCGCTGTGGCCGACCATGTCGCCGTTGGCGTAGTTGACCACGATCACGTCGTAGCGCTGGTTTTCAATGGCGTCGACGATGCGGTCGGTCACCTCCGGAGCGCTCATCTCCGGTTGCAGGTCGTAGGTGGCGACTTTCGGCGACGGGATCAGGATGCGCTCTTCGCCCGGGAAGGGTTCTTCGCGGCCGCCGGAGAAAAAGAACGTCACGTGGGCGTATTTCTCGGTTTCGGCGATGCGCAGCTGAGTCTTGCCGTTTTTCGCCAGGTAATCGCCCAGCACGTTTTCCAGGCTGCCGGCGGCGAATGCCGACGGTGCGGGAATGCTGGCGGCGTATTGGGTCAGCATCACGAAGCCGGCCAGTTTCGGCTGGCGGGGGCGTTCGAATTCCTTGAAGTCGTCCTCGACGAATACGCGGGTCAGCTCACGGGCCCGGTCAGCGCGGAAGTTCATGAAGACCACGGCGTCGCCGTCTTCGACCCTGACCGGTTCGCCGATCACGGTGGCCTTGACGAATTCGTCGCTTTCACCGCGCTCATAGGCGGCCTGCAGGCCTTCCTGGGCGGTGGCGGCGCTGAATTGGGCATTGCCATCGACGATCAGGTTATAGGCCTGGGCCACGCGATCCCAACGGTTGTCGCGATCCATGGCGTAGTAGCGGCCGACGATACTGGCGATGCGGCCCTTGCCGAGGGTCTGGAAGGTGTTGTCCAGCAGCTCGATCGACGAGGCGGCGCTTTTCGGCGGGGTGTCGCGGCCATCGAGGAACGCGTGCAGGTAAATGTGCTGGGCACCGCGCCGGGAGGCCAGTTCGGCCATGGCAATCAGGTGGTCCTGGTGGCTGTGTACGCCACCGTCGGACAGCAGGCCCATGAAATGCACGGCCTTGCCGGCTGCCACGGCTTTGTCCACGGCGGCGCAGATGGTCGGGTTCTCGAAGAACTCGCCGTCGCGGATCGCTTTGGTCACCCGGGTGAAGTCCTGGTACACCACGCGACCGGCGCCAAGGTTCATGTGGCCCACCTCGGAGTTGCCCATCTGCCCGTCCGGCAGGCCGACGTCCATGCCGCTACCGGAGATCAGGCCGTTCGGCACGGTGGCCCACAGACGGTCCAGCACAGGCTTTCTGGCCGCATAAACGGCGTTGGATTCGTGGCTGTCACTGTGACCGAAGCCGTCGAGAATCATCAGGACCAAAGGTTTAGGCGTGGTAGTCATGGAATCCACTCGTGGCTGTTGAAAGAAGACGATGCAAAAGGGACGGGCAGTTTAAAGGTAAGTTCCGATGGCGTCACCGCCGGGCGGGGTTTGGCGGGCCTTGAGTGCTGTGTATACTGGCCGACATTTTAACGCCCTGGAACCTCCTTCGATGGTTGCTCACCTGATTCAATTTGCCACTAACCACTACATTCTTGTCGGCATCTTCGTCGTACTGCTGGCGTTGCTGATCGCTCATACGATGCAGGGCGGCGGCCGCAGCCTGAGCACCGGCGAGCTGACCGCGCTGGTCAACAAGGATGCGGGCGTGGTGGTGGATATCCGTCCGGGCAAGGAGTTTGCCGCCGGTCACATTGTCGGCGCGCTGAACATTCCCCACGACAAACTGACCACGCGTATCAGCGAGCTGGAAAAGCACAAGGCCAAGACCATCATCCTGGTCGACGCAATGGGCCAGACGGCTGGCACCCACGCTCGCGAACTGATGAAATCCGGCTTCACCGCCGCCAAGCTGTCCGGTGGCGTGGCGAGCTGGAAAGCCGACAACCTGCCCCTGGTGAAGTGAGATGACCCACGTCGTTGTCTATTCCAGCGATTACTGCCCCTATTGCTCCAGAGCCAAGTTCCTGCTCCAGAACAAAGGCGTGGCTTTCGAAGAGATCAAGGTCGACGGCAAGCCGCAACTGCGCGCCGAAATGACCCAGAAGGCCGGACGTACCTCCGTGCCGCAGATCTGGATCGGCAATACCCACGTGGGCGGTTGTGACGATCTGTACGCCCTGGAGCGCGCCGGCAAGCTCGACGCGATGCTCAAGGCCTGAATTCCCTACTAAGCACCTGAAAGTGAGAAGGATCTGCGATGACTGACCAACAGAACACAGCTGCCAGCGAAGAAGAAGCCGCACCGCAATTCTCCTTGCAGCGCATTTATGTACGCGACCTGTCCTTCGAAGCCCCGAAAAGCCCGGCAATCTTTCGCCAGCAGTGGGAGCCAAGCGTAGGCCTGGACTTGAACACCCGCCAGAAAGCCCTGGAAGAAGACTTCCACGAGGTGGTGCTGACCTTGTCGGTGACCGTCAAGAACGGCGAAGAAGTGGCGTTCATCGCTGAAGTGCAGCAGGCCGGCATCTTCCTGATCAAGAACCTGGATGCCGCTTCGATGAGCCATACCCTGGGTGCCTTCTGCCCGAACATCCTGTTCCCTTACGCTCGCGAAGCCCTGGACAGCCTGGTGACCCGTGGTTCGTTCCCGGCCCTGATGCTGGCCCCGGTGAACTTCGATGCCCTGTACGCGCAGGAATTGCAGCGCATGCAGCAGGAAGGCGACGCGACCGTTCAGTAAGCGTCCACAGCCAGGCAAAACTGTGGGAGCGAGCTTGCTCGCGATGGCACCGCCATCGCGAGCAAGCTCGCTCCCACAGGTGTTTCTGGCTGACAGAAAGGGATCAGGCGAACCCGTTCTGCCGCCATGCCTCATAAACCGCCACCGCCACGGTGTTGGACAGGTTCAGGCTGCGGCAGCCTTCGCGCATCGGCAGGCGCAGGCGTTGCTCCGCCGTCAGGGCATCCAGCACGTCGGCCGGCAGGCCACGGCTTTCCGGGCCGAACAGAAATGCATCGCCCGGGACGAAACTGGCGTCGTGGAACGGCCGCGAGCCCTTGGTGGTGAAGGCAAAGAGACGTGGCTTTCCCAGGCTTTCCAGACAACTGGCCAGGTCGGCATGACGCTGCAAGGTGGCATACTCGTGGTAGTCCAGGCCGGCGCGCCGCAGGCGTTTGTCGTCCATCTCGAAGCCCAGCGGTTCGATCAAATGCAGGTGGCAGCCACTGTTGGCGCACAGCCTGATGACGTTGCCGGTATTGGGCGGAATTTCCGGTTGAAAAAGGATGACGTGAAACATGCACGGCTCCGCAGATAAAGATGAGCGGCATTCTACGCCGCAAACCGACCGACGTTCGAAGCTAATGCCTCGGGTCATGACCTCGTTGGCGATTTTTGGCCTGATGGTTGGCTTGATGATCGGCCGCCTGACCAATCCGGAGCCCAGTGAGCTGCAGCAGGTCGAGATCATCGATGGGGCGCTGGTGGCCTGGTTCAACAACGAGCCCAAGCTGCACGGGGAAATTGTCGACGGCTCGGTGGCGTTGCTGTTCGATGCCCAAGGCCGGGCGCAGAAAGGGCAGTTGAAGCTCAACGGCAAGGACGTGAACTGGCGGGTGCGTTTGAGCGAAAAGGGGTTGCTGCTGACGGTGGTGGCGGCGCGTCCGTTGCGCGCCCAGTGGGCCGGCAGCGAGGTCGATGACCGCTGGCGGCTGGAGGTCCGTCTCCAGGAATAAAAGAGGAATCCCCAGCCTGCCTGTACCAAGGACCCCAAAACGGGAGGGCTGCGATCGTGCGCGACCCCGGTGTAAAGAAGGGAAACCTTGACCTGCCTGTATCAAGGCCCCCAAAACGGTGGGCTCTCTGAGCCCGGATAAAATGGGGAATCCCCGGCCTGCCTGTACCAAGGTCCCCGAAACTGGGTGTTGCTTGAGTTATTGCAGGGGGCGTGCCAGTTTTAAATGGCTTGTCACAAAAAACCTGCTGAAGCCGCTCAAAGCCCCGGATTACGGGGCTTTTGCTTCCGTGTGGGCTGTTCTTCCGGAATCGAATCGGGTGATTCGGGCTGGCGCAGCGTGCGCACTTGCGGTTCATGGTGCATTGGTGCGGTGCATGGTGCCTTCAAGAGCATCGCGAGCAGGCTCGCCCCCACAAGGTCCGGTGGTGTTCACGAGCTCGCGAACACTGGAAATCCATCGTGGAGGCGAGGCTGCTCGCGATTAATCCTTGCGATCAGCCAATAGCAAGGCTTCGATCAGCCTTCTTCGCCGTCATCATCGTCCCCGCCATCCACTTTCATCCCCAATTCCTTGATCTTGCGAGTCAAGGTATTGCGGCCCCAGCCCAGGAGCACGGCGGCGTCGCGGCGGCGGCCAGCCGTATGCTTGAGGGCGGTTTCGATCATGATGCGCTCGAAGCTCGGCACGGCGCTGTCCAGCAGGCTCGACTGGCCACGGGTCAAGGCCTGGTCGGCCCATTGGCGCAGTGCCTGTTCCCAGTTGGTCACCGGTGCCGAGTCCTGTGGCAGGCTCAACAGTTCCGGTGGCAGGTCACCGATGTGCACTTCGCGCCCCGAGGCCATCACTGTGATCCAGCGGCAGGTGTTCTCCAACTGGCGAACGTTGCCAGGCCATGGCAGGTTCTTGAGGTATTCCTCGGTCTCGTTTTTCAGCAGCTTGGGTTCCACAGCCAGTTCCTGGGCCGCGCGGCTGAGGAAGTGCCTGGCCAGGGTCGGGATGTCTTCGCGACGATCCGCCAGGCGTGGAATGTGGATGCGAATCACGTTCAGGCGGTGGAACAGGTCTTCACGGAATTTTCCGGCGTGGACCAGGGTTTCCAGGTTCTGGTGGGTCGCGGCGATGATGCGCACATCCACCTTGACCGGCGTATGGCCGCCCACCCGATAGAATTCGCCGTCCGCCAGCACCCGCAGCAGGCGGGTCTGGGTGTCGGCCGGCATGTCGCCGATCTCGTCGAGGAACAGCGTGCCGCCGTCGGCTTGCTCGAAGCGCCCGCGACGAAGGTTCGCCGCGCCGGTGAATGCGCCTTTCTCATGACCGAACAGTTCGGACTCCATCAGGTCCTTGGGAATCGCCGCCATGTTCAGTGCGATGAACGGCGAGGCCGCCCGCGGGCTGTGGCGATGCAGGGCGTGGGCCACCAGTTCCTTACCGGTGCCCGATTCGCCATTGATCAGCACGGTGATGTTGGAATGGCTCAGGCGTCCGATGGCGCGGAAGACCTCCTGCATCGCCGGCGCTTCGCCGATGATTTCCGGCGTGCGGGCCAGGGCCGGTACTTCTTCCAGGCCCTGTTGTTCCTGGGCGTGCTGGTTGGCGCGCTTGACCAGCGAAACGGCCTCATCGACGTCGAACGGCTTGGGCAGGTATTCGAAGGCACCACCCTGGTAGGAGGCCACCGCGCTGTCCAGGTCCGAATGGGCGGTCATGATGATCACCGGCAGTCGCGGGTGCTGTTCGCGAATGCGGGCCAGCAGGTCCAGGCCACTGGCGCCGGGCATGCGGATGTCGGAGATGATGACGTCCGGCTGCTGACGGGCCAGGCGGCTCATCACCCCATCGGCGCTGTCGAAGCTCTGGGTGGTCATGCCTTCCTGTTGCAAGGCTTTTTCCAGGACCCAGCGGATAGAACGGTCGTCATCGACGATCCACACGGTTTCACTACGGCTCATGTCGATGTGGCTCCTTGTTCCAGTGGCAGGAAGATCGAAAAGGTGGTGTGGCCGGGATGGCTCTCACACTCGATCAGGCCCTGATGCTGACTGATGATGTTCTGGGTAATGGCCAGGCCCAGCCCGGTACCGTCCGGGCGGCCGCTGACCATGGGAAAGAAGATGGTTTCCTGCAGCTCGGCGGGGATGCCCGGGCCGTTGTCGATGATTTCGATCTTGGTCACCAGGCGATGGCGCACATGGCCGATGGTGAACTGGCGCATGGCTCGGGTACGCAGGCTGATGCGGCCCAGGCGCAGCTCGTTCTGGCTGCTGATGGCCTGCATTGCATTGCGCACGATATTCAGCACGGCCTGGATCATTTGTTCGCGGTCGATCAGGACATCGGGAATGCTTGGGTCATAGTCGCGCACCAGTGTGATGCAGCCTTGGCTTTCGGCTTCCACCAGGCTGCCGACGCGCTCCAGCACTTCGTGGACGTTGCACATCGCCAGGGAGGGCAGCTTGTTGGAACCGAGCATGCGATCGACAAGGTTTCGCAGGCGGTCGGCTTCCTCGATGATGACGTTGGTGTAGTCCTTGAGGCTTTCGTCCGGCAGTTCCCGGGACAGCAACTGGGCTGCGCCGCGAATCCCGCCGAGCGGATTCTTGATTTCATGGGCCAGGCCACGCACCAGCATCTTGCTGGTTTCCTGCTTGGACAGCTGGGCTTCTTCCTTGGTGATACGCAACAGGCGATCACGGGGATGGACTTCCAGCAGCAACAAGGTCGCGCCGTTGTTCAGGATCGGCGTCACCGCGTAGTCCACGGTCAGTGTCTGTCCAGTCAATGCGGTGAGCATCGCTTCGCGCTTGGTGAACGGGTGAGCCTGTTCCACAGCCTGGCGCAGGGAATTGAGCGCCTCGGCGGATTCGGTGAACAGCTCGCTGATGAACTGCCCATGGCTGCGCTGGCCGCTGACAGCCAGGAGCATCTCCGCCGCCGGATTCATGTACTCGAGGCGCAGTTCGGCATCGAGCAGGATGGTCGCGGTGGTGAGATTGTCGAGTAGCAAGCGGTGTAAGGCGTCGCTAATGGTCATCAGGACCTCTTTTGAAGCGTAGCAAGCACGCGAATGACGCGCCGGTAACGGGAAAATGCAAAAAACAAACCAAGGCTCCGAAAAGAAGCGTTTAGAGCCTGAAACGGCCTATTTGCGCCCGATTGCGTGGCGTTCTGCCAGTTTTTCCGGGTACTTTCGAACCAAAATGGGTGGGAGCCTGGGTAAAGGTGCAACGTGTTGCACCAATATAGTGCGCAAGCCTTGGCAATGTTAGAAAAACGGCAGGATGCTGATTTCTTCCTTGGGCTTGTCGGCGAGGGGGCATTCGGGGCGCTGGCCATAGTCGGCCTTGGCGCAGGGTTTGATTCGACGTTTCTGCGCCAGGGACGTGCGCTGCATATGGAAGGGCTGGTTGGCGGTGCGTTCGACGATACGATCCTGCTCATCGAGGATTTCCACCGCCAGGTGATGAGTGCCTCGATCGATGTTGCTCAACGCGAACACCGGACTTGGCCCGGGTTCGCCAGTGGGTTGGCCGTCGAGCAGAAGGCGATAGCGGTGACCCTTTTTCAGTCCCGGCTCGCTTGTAGCCGTGACGATCAACTCTCCGGCGGTGCTGCGGATGGTGGCATCCGGTTCGGGAATCAGCAGGCGCAGCATCTCGTAGTGAAACAGCGGCTTTGGCGGCTCTTGCGACACCGCCGCCGGCGCCGTGCTGGAGGGTGGGGGTGGTATCCGGTTGCCGGGAGGCAGCTGGACCTTCTTCGCGTTGCCGGGTCGCGGCTGATCGGTGAAGACCCGATTCCCTTGCGCATCGATATAGGTGTAGACCTGCGCGAGCCCAGGCAGGGTGACCAGGGCGAGGCCTGCGGCGAGCGCCCAGCGGATCATGGCAGGTGCACCCGTTGTACCGTGAAGGTGACGGTGTCGCTCTGTTGCACGAGGCGCTCCCCGTCGATGACCTGGACCGCCAGGCTGTGCTCGCCTCGGTCGATATTCACCAGTTGCAGGCGCGGTACGTTCGTTGGCTGGCCGTAGGGCTGGCCGTCCAGCAGCAACCGGAACAGATGAGGGCTTTGCAGGCGCGGTCGGGCCCGGACGCCCACGGTGAAGGTGCCGTTGTTGGCACGCAGGGCTTCTTCGGTGGGGATGTCGGTCAGCTCCAGCACTTCGTAGGCCTGGCCAGGTTCCTCCCGCTCTGGGACGGGTGTCGGTGTGTCCGGGCTGGCGGGCGGCTGGCGTTCGATACTGTTGAGCGGCGCCAGCTCCACCGTCTGGGCCGGAATGCCTTGGGGCGGCTGGTTGCTGTAGGCGGTGTTGCCATTGGCATCGGTGTACTTGTAGATCTGTGCGGCGGCAGGCAACGCCAACAGCAAGAACAGGATGATTGAAAAACCACGCCCCATAAGATCGACCGAAAACTGAAAGTATTGAGTTGCAGCATAGGTCAGGGAGGGGCATTGGCCCAAGTTGTTGCGCGCGACCTCCTGTGGGATCGGTGTCGTTTGTCTTAGGTTTTCGGGGCGATGCACAGCTGCGCGGTCGCGCGGATCAGGGCGAGTCGTTGCACGGGATGCTGCTTGTTGTGGTGGGTGGCGCGGGCCAGCCATTGCGGGCACTGCGGGTCGGTGCGGTAGGGGGCGAAGTCGGCCAGTTGCTGCAACAGGCGTTTCTGCAGGCGGTCGAGCTGCGGGCGGATCTGTCCCGCCAGGTCCGGGCGCGGAAGGTCCGGGGCCTTGCCTTCCAGGGTCCAGTCGGACAAATCGATGTATTGCACCAGTTTGTTGGCTTCTATCTGGGCGGCAAAAAACGCTTCCACGGTCTCGCCCGACAGCTTGTAGGCCGGTGCCTGGGCGACGGCGGCGGCAATGACTTCGCGCTCGCGTTGGCGATCTTCCACAGGCTTGCCGCTGTCCCATTTGCTCAAGGCTACCTGGTTGGCGATGGCCAGGCGCTCGCCGATGGTATTGAGCAAGGGGGTGAGGGCATCGGGGGCGGCGGCTTCGACGGCGCTGGCGGACAGCGCGGCTGACAGGGCAAGGCACAATGTGACGCGGGAGGTCATGGCAGTCTCGTCTTCTGTGGGCGGCGGTTCATCATGCACGTAATTGGCGCCCATAAAAAAGGCCTTCCGAAGAAGGCCTCTTTTTCACTTCACGCCGCGTGTCGCGACGCTACCGGATCAGCAGCTGTAGTACAGCTCATACTCCAGTGGGTGTACGAAGGTGCGAACCTTGATTTCTTCTTCGCTCTTCAGTGCGATGTAGGCGTCGATGAAGTCATCGCTGAATACGCCGCCCTTGGTCAGGAACGCACGGCCCTTGTCCAGTTCTTCCAGGGCTTCTTTCAGGCTGCCGCAAACCTGTGGGATTTCCTTGGCCTCTTCAGGCGGCAGGTCATACAGGTTTTTGTCAGCGGCATCGCCAGGGTGGATCTTGTTCTGGATACCGTCCAGGCCGGCCATCATCAGAGCGGCGAAGGCCAGGTATGGGTTGGCAGCCGGATCCGGGAAGCGCGCTTCGATACGACGGGCTTTAGGGCTGTTGACGTAAGGAATACGGATCGAGGCGGAACGGTTGCGAGCCGAGTAGGCCAGCATTACCGGGGCTTCGAAGCCTGGTACCAGACGCTTGTAGGAGTTGGTCGACGGGTTGGTGAAGCCGTTCAGGGCCTTACCGTGCTTGATGATGCCGCCGATGAAGTACAGGGCGGTGTCCGACAGACCGGCATAGCCTTCGCCTGCGAAGGTGTTCTTGCCGTCCTTGGAGATCGACATGTGCACGTGCATGCCCGAACCGTTGTCGCCGTACAGAGGCTTCGGCATGAAGGTCGCGGTGCGGCCATAGGCGTCGGCAACGTTGTGTACGCAGTACTTCAGGGTCTGGACTTCGTCAGCCTTCTTCACCAGCGTGTTGAACTTCACGCCGATTTCGTTCTGGCCGGCAGTTGCCACTTCGTGGTGGTGAACTTCGACGGTCTGGCCCATTTCTTCCAGTGCGTTGCACATGGAGGTACGGATTTCGTGGTCGTGGTCGAACGGTGGAACCGGGAAGTAGCCGCCCTTGATGCCTGGACGGTGGCCTTTGTTGCCGCCTTCCACGTCCTGGTCGGTCATCCACGAACCCTGTTCGGAGAAGATCTTGAACATGGAGCCGGAGATGTCGGACTTGAACTTGACCGAGTCGAAGATGAAGAACTCAGGCTCAGGACCGAAGAATGCGGTGTCGCCGATGCCGGTGGACTTCAGGTATTCCTCGGCGCGGTGGGCGATGGCGCGTGGGTCGCGGTCATAACCTTGCATGGTCGAAGGTTCGATGATGTCGCAGACCAGGATCAGGGTCGGCTCTTCGGTGAATGGGTCCAGGACCGCGGTTTCGTCGTCCGGCATCAGGATCATGTCGGATGCTTCGATGCCTTTCCAGCCAGAGATGGAGGAGCCGTCGAACATCTTGCCGATTTCGAAGAAATCGTCATCCAGCGCATCACGGGCCGGCATGGTCACGTGATGTTGAGTGCCTTTGGTGTCAGTGAAGCGCAGATCAATCCACTTGACGTCATGATCTTTGATGAGTTGAACCGACTTCGACATATGTCCTCCGGGTGGCTTCGGGCGGTAATGGTGTGCCCTGAATATGGGTGATGCCGGCGCGAATACTCGGCCAAGGCAACCTGCCTCACAAGGGAGCAAATTGCATGCCAGTGCCCCAGCATGGGTTTTTTGCACCAAACCCACGCTTTCAGAGCCCTGTAATAGTAGATTGTCGGACAATAGCGCACCGTAATGTTGCGCTTGGTGATGCGAGCGACCCGTTTTGGTGCAGTGAAAACCATCTGCATATTAACTGGTTAAACCTTGAGCAATTTCCGCTATAATCCGCGCCCCCCTTTTTCGGCTGGCCGTTCGCGCGCTGTTTTCATGAAACTAATCGTCAAAGTCTTCCCCGAGATCACCATCAAGAGCCGCCCGGTCCGGACGCGTTTCATCCGCCAGCTGGCCAAGAACATTCGCGCCGTGCTCCGTGATCTGGACCCGGTCGTGGTGGTGAACGGCGTGTGGGACAATCTCGAGCTGGAAACCCGCGTCAGCGAGCCCCGGATCCTTAAGGAGATGACCGAACGCCTGAGCTGCATGCCGGGCATCGCGCATTTCCTGCAGGTGGACGAATATCCCCTGGGGGATTTCGACGACATCGTCGCCAAGTGCAAGCTCCACTACGGCGATGCGTTGGCCGGCAAGATCTTCTCGGTGCGCTGCAAGCGTGCCGGCAAGCACCCGTTCAGCTCGATGGACGTGGAGAAGTACGTCGGTAGCCGTCTGCGCCAGCAGTGCGGCGCTGCCGGTATTTCACTCAAAGAACCGCAGGTCGAAGTGCGTATCGAGATTCGCGACCAGCGGTTGTTCGTGATCCACAGCCAGCACGACAGTATCGGCGGCTATCCGTTGGGGGCGCTGGAACAGACGCTGGTCCTGATGTCCGGCGGCTTCGATTCCACCGTGGCGGCCTACCAGATCATGCGTCGCGGGTTGATGAGCCATTTCTGTTTCTTCAACCTCGGCGGGCGTGCCCATGAACTGGGCGTGATGGAAGTGGCGCACTTCATCTGGAAGAAGTACGGCAGCTCCCAACGCGTGCTATTTGTGAGCGTTCCGTTCGAGGAAGTCCTGGGCGAAATTCTCGGCAAAGTCGATAACAGTCATATGGGCGTCATTTTGAAGCGTATGATGTTGCGTGCCGCGTCCAGCATCGCCGACCGGCTGCATATCGATGCGCTGGTCACCGGCGAGGCGATTTCCCAGGTGTCGAGCCAGACGCTGCCGAACCTGTCGGTCATCGACTGTGTCACCGAGAAACTCGTGCTGCGCCCACTGATCGCCAGCCACAAGCAGGACATCATCGACACGGCCACCGCCATCGGCACCGCCGAATTTGCCCGGCACATGCCGGAGTACTGCGGGGTCATCTCGGTCAATCCGAAGACGGCCGCCAAGCGCGGGCGCGTGGAGCACGAAGAAAAAGAATTCGACATGGCGGTACTCGAGCGTGCGCTCGAAAACGCCAGGCTGGTTCCCATCGATCGGGTGATCGACGAATTGGGCCAGGACCTCCAGGTTGAAGAAGTCGGCGAAGCGCTGGCCGGTCAGATCGTCATCGACATCCGTCACCCGGATGAAGCTGAGGATGACCCGCTGAGCGTCGCCGGCGTCGAGGTAAAAACGATGCCGTTCTATGCAGTGAACGCGCGTTTCAAGGAACTGGACCCTACTCGCCAGTACCTGTTGTATTGCGGCAAAGGCGTGATGAGTCGCCTGCATGTTCACCATTTGCTCAGTGAGGGGCATGCCAATGTGCGCGTTTATCGACCGAGCTAAGTGCCCGGGGCTGTTTGCCTGTGGCCTGCGTCACCGGCCCCCCGACGCCGCCGACAGGCTGTAACGGCTTTGTCGGACTCAACGTAAATCGCTGCCACGACCTGTCAGCACACCGAATCCTCTGATCGAGATACACAAGTGATCGAAAATCTACGCAACATCGCCATCATCGCCCACGTTGACCATGGTAAGACCACCCTGGTAGACAAACTCTTGCGTCAATCCGGCACCCTGGAGCGCAACGAGCTCAACGACGAGCGCGTGATGGACTCCAACGACCAGGAAAAAGAGCGCGGTATTACCATCCTGGCGAAAAACACCGCCATCAACTGGAACGGTTACCACATCAACATCGTGGACACCCCCGGTCACGCCGACTTCGGTGGTGAAGTAGAGCGCGTCATGTCCATGGTCGACTCCGTGCTGCTGCTGGTGGACGCCCAGGACGGCCCTATGCCGCAAACCCGTTTCGTGACCAAGAAGGCCTTCGAAGCCGGTCTGAAGCCGATCGTCGTGATCAACAAGGTCGACCGTCCGGGCGCGCGTCCTGACTGGGTACTGGACCAGATCTTCGATCTGTTCGACAACCTGGGTGCCACCGACGAACAACTGGACTTCCAGGTCGTCTACGCCTCGGCCCTGAACGGCATCGCCGGCCTGGACCACACCGCCATGGCCGAAGACATGACCCCGCTGTACCAGTCGATCGTCGACAACGTCCCGGCGCCTGCCGTTGACCGTGACGGTCCGTTCCAGATGCAGATCTCGGCCCTGGACTACAACAGCTTCCTGGGTGTGATCGGCGTCGGTCGTATCGCCCGCGGTCGCATCAAGCCGAACACTCCGGTGGTGGCGATCGATGTCGACGGCAAGAAGCGCAACGGCCGTATCCTCAAGCTGATGGGTCACCACGGCCTGCACCGTGTGGACGTCGAAGAAGCCGCTGCCGGCGACATCGTCTGCATCAGCGGTTTCGAAGAGCTGTTCATCTCCGATACCCTGTGCGATCCAAACGCTGTCGAGGCGATGAAGCCACTGACCGTCGACGAGCCGACCGTTTCCATGACCTTCCAGGTCAACGACTCGCCATTCTGCGGCAAGGAAGGCAAGTTCGTGACCTCCCGCAACATCAAGGAGCGTCTGGACAAGGAGCTGCTCTACAACGTTGCACTGCGCGTTGAAGAAGGCGACTCGGCCGACAAGTTCAAGGTGTCCGGTCGCGGTGAACTGCACCTCTCGGTACTGATCGAAACCATGCGTCGCGAAGGCTTCGAAATGGCCGTAGGCCGTCCGGAAGTGATCATTCGTGTCGTTGACGGCGTCAAGCAGGAACCGTTCGAAAACGTCACCATCGACATCCCTGAGGAATCCCAGGGCAAGGTCATGGAAGAGATGGGCCTGCGTAAGGGCGACCTGACCAACATGTCCCCGGATGGCAAGGGCCGTGTACGCCTGGAATACAACATCCCGGCTCGTGGCCTGATCGGTTTCCGCAACCAGTTCCTGACCCTGACCAACGGTGCGGGCATCCTGACCTCGATCTTCGATCGCTACGACACCATGAAGTCCGGCCACATGTCCGGCCGTCAGAACGGTGTACTGGTATCGGTCGAGACCGGCAAGGCGCTGACCTACTCCCTGGAAACCCTCCAGGCGCGTGGCAAGCTGTTCGTCGAGCACGGCCAGGAAATCTACAACGGCCAGATCGTCGGTCTGAACAGCCGTGACAACGACCTGGGCGTCAACCCTACCAAGGGCAAGAAGCTCGACAACATGCGTGCTTCGGGCAAGGACGAAACCATCGCCCTGGTTCCACCTGTTCGCTTCACCCTGGAACAGGCCCTGGAATTCATCCAGGACGACGAACTGTGCGAAGTGACGCCGAAGTCGATTCGTCTGCGCAAGAAGATCCTGGACGAAGGCGAGCGTACCCGCGCTGCCAAGAAAGCCAAGGCTTGATCGTCTAGCCCAGGCTGAATGAAAAACGCCCCCGGTCGTGAGATCGGGGGCGTTTTTTTGTGCCCGGGATTTGTGGGATGCCTTGAGACCCCTATCGCGAGCTTGCTCGCGATAGCGGCGGCTCAGGCGCCACAAACCGCCAGATCAAAAGCGATCCAGCGTCCGCGGATTGCGCTCGCGCTCCACTTCCTTGGGTTTGTAGGCGCAATAGCCCGGCCGTGGCCCAATTCGCGGATGGTTGCGGCAGGTGTCCGGGCGCTTCTCGTAAATGGTGCACAAGCGGCTTTTACGGTCCAGATACAGGCAATCGTTGTTGCTCATGCGCTGGAGCGTGAAAATCTCGGACTTCTGGTTGTAGCGCTCGACGATCCCTTCCTTTTGCAGGCGCTTGGCGATGTTCTTCGGTGGGTCGCCCAGTTCGAACTCATCGACGATGCCGATCCGGATCAGGTCCTTGATCTTGACCTCGACCGGTAGTGTGCAGCAGCTCGACACGCAGGAACCGCACATCGGGGCCGAATACCGGGCCCAGGTATCGAGTCGGTCGATCTCCGCGGCGGCGATCAGGTTGGGCTTCATCATCAGGGTGTACCAGCATGCGTCAGGGCGCGCGATCATACCGGGACTGGTGAAATTTTGAACGACCATCCGCCGTTTTTTTTCGATTTCAAGAAACCCTTCCGACAGCGGCACGGCCCCTGCATTCATTCGTCCATCCGGCAGTTCCCTGACGGCAATTCTCCGACACTTGGGGAAAAACCACCGAACCAAGCGCCTTGACCGTCTGTCAGACCGTCTAGGCTCAGACAATTCCATGTCCGTTCGAGGTCTTAATTCCATGACTCAAGAACCACTTGTTCGCGAAGCTGAAGTCGCTGCGTTTCGCGACGCCGTGTTGACCAAACTCACTTATGCCGTCGGCAAGGACCCCGATCATGCGTTTGATCACGACTGGTTCGAAGCCATTGCCCTCGCCGCCCGCGACCATATGGTCGATCACTGGATGGACCATACGCGACAGATCTATCGCAAGGGCCAGAAGCGGGTCTATTACCTCTCCCTGGAATTTTTGATCGGCCGCTTGCTGTATGACAGCCTGAGCAACCTCGGCCTGCTGGACACTGCGCGCGAAGCCCTGACCGAGCTGGGCGTGGACCTGGAGCGCATTCGTTTGCTCGAGCCCGACGCGGCGCTCGGCAACGGCGGTCTCGGCCGATTGGCGGCATGCTTCATGGAAAGCATGTCGACCCTGGGTATTGCCGGCCATGGCTATGGCATCCGGTATGAGCACGGCCTGTTCCGCCAGGCCGTGGTGGACGGCTGGCAGCAGGAGCAGACCGAGCACTGGCTGGATTTCGGCAACCCCTGGGAGTTCGAACGGCCGGAGGTGGTTTATACGATCGGCTTCGGCGGCAGTGTCGAGACCGTCACTGACGACACCGGCAAGACCCGGCAAGTCTGGTCCCCGGGAGAAACCGTACGGGCCATCGCCTACGACACCCCCGTGGTGGGCTGGCGCGGCGCCAGCGTCAACACCCTGCGTCTGTGGCGCGCCCGTGCCATGGAAGAGTTGCACCTGGAACGCTTCAACGCCGGCGACCACCTGGGCGCGGTGGCGGAAGTGGCCCGGGCCGAAAGTATTTCCCGGGTGCTGTACCCGGCCGACAGCACTGAGGCCGGCCAGGAACTGCGCCTGCGCCAGGAATATTTCTTCGTCGCCGCCTCGCTGCAAGACCTGCTGCGTCGTCATCGCAACATGCACACCTCGGTGCTGACCCTGGGCGACCATGCGGCGATCCAGCTCAACGACACCCACCCGTCCATCGCCGTGGCCGAGCTGATGCGCCAGTTGGTGGACGTCTATGACGTGGCGTGGGATGCGGCCTGGCAGATCACCCAGGACACGCTGTCCTACACCAACCACACACTGTTGCCCGAGGCCCTGGAAACCTGGCCGGTGGGCCTGATGGAACGCATGCTGCCGCGGCACATGCAGATCATCTATCTGATCAATGCCCAGCACATCGACTCGTTGCGGGCCAAGGGCATACACGACTTCGACGTACTGCGCTCGGTTTCGCTGATCGAAGAGGACAACGGTCGCCGTGTGCGCATGGGCAACCTGGCGTTCCTCGGCTCCCATAGCGTCAACGGCGTGTCCGGGCTGCACACGCAACTGATGCGCAGCACGGTGTTCTCGGAGTTGCACAAGCTCTATCCGGAGCGGATCAACAACAAGACCAACGGCATCACCTTCCGCCGCTGGCTGTTCCAGGCCAACGCCGAGCTGACATCGATGATGGTGGACGCCCTCGGGCCGAGCGTGCTCGACAATCCCGAGGAGCGCCTGATCGAGCTGGAGCCGTTCGCCGACAAGCAGGCGTTCCGCAAACAATTCGCCGAGCAGCGCCTGCACAGCAAGAAGGCCCTGGCGTACCTGATCCACGAGCGGTTGGGGATCGCCGTGAACCCGTCGGCGATGTTCGACGTGCAGGTCAAGCGGATCCATGAATACAAGCGTCAGTTGCTCAATCTGCTGCATACCGTGGCGCTGTACCAGGCGATCCGCGCCGAGCCGGAGGTGGACTGGGTACCCCGCGTGAAGATCTTCGCCGGCAAGGCCGCCGCCAGTTATCACCAGGCCAAGCTGATCATCAAGCTGACCAACGACATCGCCCGGGTGGTGAACAACGACCCGACGGTGCGCGGTCTGCTCAAGGTGGTATTCCTGCCCAACTACAACGTCAGCCTGGCCGAGAGCATCATCCCGGCGGCGGACTTGTCGGAGCAGATTTCCACCGCCGGTTTCGAGGCGTCGGGCACCAGCAACATGAAGTTCGGCCTCAATGGCGCGCTGACCATCGGTACGATGGACGGCGCCAACGTCGAGATGCACGAGCGCGTGGGTGGCGAGCACATGTTCATTTTCGGCCTGACAGCCGAGCAGGTGGAAGCCCGCAAGCGCAACGGCGAGTTCAGCGCAGCGCCGGACATCGCCGCATCCCATCGTCTCAACGACGTCTTGCAGGCGATCCGTGGCGGGGTGTTCTCACCGGACGATCCAATGCGCTACGCCGGGCTGGTGGATTCGCTGGTGGACTATGACCGGTTCCTGGTCTGCGCCGATTTCGATGCGTACTGGAACGCCCAGGCCAAGGTCGAGGAGCGTTGGCACGACTCCAAGCAATGGTGGCGCTCGGCAGTGCTTAACACGGCACGCATGGGCTGGTTCTCCTCCGACCGCACCATCCGTGAGTACGCCACCGATATCTGGAAAGCACTGGAATAGGCCTGGCTTCCAGAAATGTGAGCGAAGCCCAACGGCGGCTGGGCTTCGTCGATATACTAGGCGCCAGTTTCGCCGGGCTGTGTGGCCGGGCTCAGTCATTGGCAGCGATAACAATCCGATGTGGGAGCGAGCTTGCTCGCGATAGCGGTGTGTCAGTCAACCTGATGGTGTCTGTCATGCCGCTATCGCGAGCAAGCTCGCTCCCACAGGGTTTGTGCCCTTCCACTAGACTGATCCAGGCATCGCATCACCCCGGTCATGCCCGCAACGGGCCGCTTAGGGATATCGACCATGCAATGGATCTTGACGTTGTTGGGCCTGGCACTGGGCTGGGTGGTGGATGAGTCGCTGGCCGACGCGCTGATAGGCGGGTTGCTGGGGCTTGGCATCGCCCAGGGTGTCCGGCTGAGCCGTCTCGGCACCCAGGCCGCCAAGCAACAGAGCTTGCTGCAGGACGCCCAGAAAAACCTGCTGACACTGGAGGCCCGTCTGGCGCTGCTGGAGCGTGGCCCCGTTGCCGCGCCGAGCGAACCGACGCCAGCACCGCAGGTCGTAGTGGCCGAGGCGCCGAAACCCGAAGTGCGGACGCAACCCACACCAGAGCCGGAGCCGGAGCTGGTCTGGGAACTGCCGCCTGACCTTGCGCCCACTCCCGCGATGGCCGGCACACAAGCCAGCCAACCTTTGCCCGACGACCTCTGGCGTCCGGCGCCAACGGTGTCCAGGCGCGAAGCGCGCCGACAGGAAACCCTGGAAACGAAGGTTGTTGAACCCACTGCGCCCCGTGGCCCGAATTTCATCGAGCGGGCCATGGCGGGGGCGCGAAACTGGCTGTTCGGCGGCAATACCGTGTTGCGGGTCGGTGTGGTGCTGTTATTCCTCGGCCTGGCGTTCCTGCTGCGTTATGCCACCGAAGGCATGGTGGTGCCGATCGAGCTGCGTTACGCCGGCGTCGCAGCCAGTGCGCTGGGCTTGTTGGCCCTCGGCTGGTGGTTGCGCCAGCGCAACAGCAACTACGCCTTGATGCTCCAGGGCACCGGCATCGCGGTGCTGTACCTGACGGTGTTCGCCGCCATGCGCCTGCACCCGCTGCTCGACTCGAAGGCGGCGCTGGGCTTGCTGGTGGCGGTGACGGTGTTCTCGGCGATCCTGGCGGTCACCCAGAACGCCATGGGCCTGGCCGCAGCGGCCGCCCTGGGTGGTTTTGCCGCGCCGATCCTGACCTCCACTGGCAGTGGCAATCACGTTGCGCTATTCAGCTATTTCATCCTGCTCAACACCGGCATCCTGGCCATTGCCTGGTTCAAGGCCTGGCGCCTGCTCAACCTGATCGGCTTTGTCGGCACCTTCGGCATCGGTGTCGCCTGGGGCCTGCGCTCCTACACGCCGGAGCTGTTCTGGAGTACCGAGCCGTTCCTGATCGTGTTCTTCCTGATGTACCTGGCGATCGGCCTGCTGTTCACTCGTCGCAAATTGCTGGAAACCGCAGGCGCGCCTGAGGATGAGAGTCGCGAGGCGTTGCTGCGCTGGTCGGCGCGCAAGGGCGATTACGTGGACGGCACGATGCTGTTCGGTCCGCCGCTGGTGGGTTTCGGCCTGCAATACGCCCTGGTGCAGCACCTGGAGCTCGCCGCGGCGTTCAGCGCCCTGGCCCTGGGTGCGATCTACATGGGGCTGGCGCGGGTATTGATGGGCGGGCGAGCCTTGCTGCTGGCTGAAACCTGCCTGGCCCTGGGGGTGATTTTCGCCAGCCTGGCGATTCCCCTGGGGCTCGACGCCCGCTGGACTTCGGCGGCCTGGGCCGTGGAAGGCGCCGGGATCTTCTGGTTGGGGTTGCGTCAGCAACGACCACTGGCCAGGGCCTTTGCCTTGTTGCTGCAACTGGGGGCGGCACGTGCCTTCCTCGGCGAGGTGAGCCTTGGCGAAAGCAGCCTGCTCGATGCGCCTGCGCTGGGCAGCCTGATGATCGGTGGCGCCTTGCTGTTCAGCTTCCTTCAGTTGCGCAAGGCGGATCCCGCGCACACCCACGCCTGGGAGCGCCAGGGCCAGTCGGTGCTGGCGGTGTTGGGCCTGGGTTTCCTCTATCTGCTGGCCCCGTTGTTTTTCTTCACCCATGGCACCGCCATCGCCTGGGCATTGGCCGGCCTTGTGACGCTGTTCGTCGGCCTGCGCCTGCAATCGCGCAGCTTCCTGTTCACGGCGTTCGCCGTGCAACTGCTGGGCGGCGCGCTGTTCCTGATGCGCCTGCGCGGCGCCGAAGGGGACTCGGCGGCGGTGTTCGATGCCGGCTGGAGCGGTTTGCTCAGCGCCTCCCTGATCGGTCTGGCGTTGATCGGCGGCATGTTGCTGGCGGCCCGCGACGACATGGTGCGCAGGGACGTCCGGTTGTTGCGCGGCCTGTCGGTCGTGCTGCTGGCGGGGCTGGTGCTGATCAACCTGGCCGTGCTGTTTGTCCTGCCCTGGCAGACGGCGAGCGGGGTATGGGCCGCCAGCGGCCTGCTGATCATCTGGCTGAGCCTGTACCTCAAGCAGCGCATGAGTTTTGTCTTCGGCCTGCTGTTGCAACTGGTGGGCGGCGCGGCGTTCCTGATGGCGGGGCCGGCCTTGCTGGGTCCGCTCGACGCCGAGGATCTGCGCCCTCTGGCCCACAGTGGCTTCTGGACGCCAATGGTGCTGGGGTTGGCGGCGCTGATCGGTGCATGGCGGCTGCAGCGGGATCGATCGGGCACGGCATTCGATGCCTTGAATTTGCAGCGCCTGTCCGAATTGCTGCTGGTCTGGGGCGCCGGCTGGTGGGCCCTGGCGTGGGTCAGCGAAGTGCTGCGCTTCGCCCCGGCGAACCTGCAGGGCAGCCTGCTGTTGATCGTCGCAGCGCTGAGCGTGGCGGTATGGACCGTCCTGTCGCAGCGTTTGAAATGGCCGGCGCTGGGGCTGCTGTGCACCTTGCTGGTCCCTGCGGCGGGCTGTGTGTTGGTTGCGACCTGGCACAGCCGCTATCACCCGGCGGCAGACTACGGCTGGTTGGCCTGGCTGCTGGTGTTCGGCGTGCATTTCCTTTCCCTGAAGCGCCTGGCCACGATGCTGCCGACCCAGGTGCGCAGTACCGCCCATGTGCTCGGTTGCTGGCTGTCGATCGGCGTGCTGGCGTTGCAACTGCGTTACGGCCTGCTGTTGTTGTCCGAGCAGTACAACGCTTGGCGCTGGCTGGGTTGGGCGATTCTGCCGAGCCTGTACCTGGTCCTGATGGCCGCGCCACGCGCCTGGCCGTGGCCAGTCTCGGCCCAGCCGCGCGAATACCGTGTCTACGCGGCGGCGCCCCTGGCCCTGCTGATGCTGGGCTGGTTCTGGCTGGCCAATACCTTCAGCGACGGCACCGCCGAACCCTTGCCTTATGTACCGCTGCTCAACCCTCTGGAGCTGGGCCTGCTGTTCGCATTGTTCGGCGTCTACGTGTGGTCCCGCAGCGCAGTGGCGCAACTGGCGATCCGCTGGGCCCATGCCGGGCAGGTGGCGCAGTTGGTCGCCGGGGTGTCGCTGTTCGATTTCTTCACGGCGGTGGTGATGCGCAGCGCCCACCATTGGCTGGACGTACCGTTCGAACTGGATGCGCTGCTCGAATCCATGTTCGTGCAGGCCGGCTTGTCTATCGTCTGGACGCTGATCGCCCTGGGCCTGATGATTGGCGGGCACCTGCGGCATCGGCGCGAGGTGTGGCTGATCGGTGCGGCGTTGATTGCCGTGGTGGTGGCCAAGCTGTTCTTTGTCGAATTGAGTAACCGTGGCGGTCTGGCGCGGATCGTGTCGTTTATCGGTGTGGGTGTGCTGTTGCTGGTAGTGGGCTACTTCGCGCCACTGCCGCCCAAGCGTCCGGAAACGGTTCCGCCGACCGAGCCGCCGATGCCTGTCAGTGGGGGAGTGTCATCTTGAGTCGCAAGTTGAGTCGGATCGGGCTGGGAGTGGTGGGGTTGTGGGCGACATTGTCGGTCGTGGCCCAGGAGAGGCCAGCGGACTTCGCCCACCAGGTGCCACTGGCCTTGAGCGGTGAGGGCCCTTGGTATCGTCTTCCGTTGCCCCTGGAGGTCCAGTTGCAGGCGCGCCAGACCGACCTGAGCGACCTGCGGGTATTCAACGCGGCCGGGCAGGCCCAGGCTTATGCCCTGGTTCGCGAAACCGCCCAGAGCCGGGAAAACCGGACCCTGACCGAGGTGAAGTGGTTTCCCCTGTACAACGCCGCCGATGACAACGAGCGTGCGCCCAGCGTGCGGGTGCAATCGAACGCCAATGGCACGCTGGTGGAAGTCCAGCCGTCCAGCCGCCTCGAAGCAGGGGAGGAGGAACTGCGCGGCTGGCTGTTGGACGCCAGCGCGATCAAGGCGCCCCTGCAGCAACTGATCCTGGACTGGACCAGTGAGCGCGACGGCTTCCAGCGGTTCACCATCGAGGCCAGCGACGATCTGCAGAACTGGCAATCATGGGGCGAAGGCCAGGTGGCACGATTGACCTTCGCCGATGAGCGGGTCGAGCAGCATGAGGTGAGCCTGCCGGGGCAATCGGCCCGTTACCTGCGATTGCTGTGGGAGTCGCCGTCATCGGCCCCGGTGCTGACCTCGGCGCAGTTGCAAAGCACCCGCCAGGAAAACCTGCCGCTGCCCTTGGCCTGGTCGCAACCGCTGGCCGGCAGCACTGCCAAGGCCGGTGAATATACCTGGCAGTTGCCCATGGGACTGGACATCGAACAAGTGCAGGTGGAACTGAGCCAGGCCAACAGCCTGGCGCCGGTGATCCTGGCCGGTCGGCGCGAGAGCAGCCATCCGTGGCAGCCGCTGGGCAGTGGCTTGCTGTATCGCCTGACCCAGAACGGCCAGGATGTGGTGCAGGACCAACTGCAGCTCGACGGCCAGACCGTTCAGCAATTGAAGCTGACAGTCGATGAGCGCGGCGGTGGCCTGGGCGACAAGGCACCGGCGTTGCGCTTTGCGGTGCGCCCCAGTCAGGTGGTGTTCCTGGCGCGTGGAGAAGGTCCCTTCAGTCTGGCGCTGGGCAGTGCCACCGTGAAGGCGGCCAACCTGCCCTTGACGACACTGGTGCCGGATTACCGTCCCGCGCGCCTGGCGACCCTGGGGACGGCAACGGTGAATGGCACGGTCCGCGCCATCCCCGCCGCTGCAACCGCGACCACCCCGGCCCCGGTCGAGACCAACTGGAAGAAGATCGGCCTGTGGGCGGTGTTGCTGCTCAGCGTATTGTTCCTCGCGGCGATGGCCTTCAGTCTGCTGCGCAAACCGCCGGTCAAGAGCTGAGGTGCGTTGATCGCGAGCAAGCTCGCTCCCACAATAGACCGCGTTCGTCGAAACAACTCAGTCAACTGTGGGAGCGAGCTCGCTCGCGATGGCGTTCTCTCAATCGTCAGAAATATCCAAGCGAGCCGCCACCCCGTGAACTCAATCCTCCATTCCCCGTCTCATAGGAGGAATTAAGTCCCGACTCGCGCTAAACTGCGCAGGTTTTTCCGCCCCCTATTCTTCGGAGCCGTCCATGTCCCGCGTTACCTTGAGTCGCTATTTGATTGAGCAGACCCGCAGCAACAACACCCCTGCCGATCTGCGCTTTTTGATCGAAGTGGTGGCGCGTGCGTGCAAGGAAATCAGCCACGCCGTATCCAAAGGCGCACTGGGTGGCGTCCTGGGCAGCATGGGCACCGAAAACGTGCAGGGCGAAGTGCAGAAGAAGCTCGACGTGCTGTCCAACGAAATCCTGCTCGAAGCCAACGAATGGGGTGGTCACCTGGCCGGCATGGCGTCCGAGGAAATGGACAATGCCTACCAGATCCCGGGCAAATACCCCAAGGGTGCCTATCTGCTGGTGTTCGATCCACTGGACGGTTCGTCGAACATCGATATCAACGCGCCGGTCGGCACCATCTTCTCGGTACTGCGTTGCCCGAACGAATACCTGAGCCAGAACGAAGCCCTGAATGAAAAGGCTTTCCTGCAACCAGGCACCCAGCAAGTCGCCGCCGGCTATGCCATCTATGGCCCGCAGACCATGCTGGTGCTGACCCTGGGCGACGGCGTCAAGGGCTTCACCCTGGACCGCGAGATGGGCAGCTTCGTACTGACCCACGAAGACATCACCATTCCTGAAACCACCCAGGAATTCGCTATCAACATGTCCAACCAGCGGCACTGGGAAGCTCCCGTGCAGCGCTATGTCAGCGAGCTGCTGGCCGGCGAGGAAGGCCCGTTGAAGAAGAACTACAACATGCGCTGGGTCGCGGCCATGGTTGCCGACGTGCACCGTATCCTGACCCGTGGCGGCCTGTTCATGTACCCGCGCGACAGCCGCGAGCCCTCCAAGCCGGGCAAGCTGCGCCTGATGTATGAAGCCAACCCGATGTCGTTCCTGGTGGAACAGGCCGGCGGAGCTTCCACCGACGGTCACCAGCGCATCCTCGACATCCAGCCCGAAGGCCTTCACCAGCGCGTAGCGGTGTTCCTCGGCTCGAAGCAAGAAGTGGCGCGCGCCACGGCCTACCACAAGGAGTGAAACATGGCCGAGCCCTGGCAGCCGTTGCTCGATTGGTGGTTTGGTTCAGCCGAAACGCCGGACGAAATCGCGGCCGACAAGGGCAAGCTGTGGTTTGGCAAAGGCCATGATCGCCAGGCGCAAGAGCGCTTCGGCGATCAGGTCGAGCAGGCACTGGCCGGCGGATTGACCGACTGGGCGCAACGCCCGGAAGGTTGGCTGGCCCTGGTGCTACTGCTCGATCAGCTTCCGCGGATGATCTTTCGCGACACCCCCAAGGCTTTTGCCGGCGACCTGCGTGCCCAGGCGCTGGTGGCCCAAGGCCTGGCGGCGGGGTTCGAGCGCCAACTCAAGCCCATCCAGCGCGTATTCATCTACCTCGTACTGGAACACTGCGAAATCCTCGCGGTGCAGAACGAAGCCGTGTCGCGGTTTATCGAGCTGGTTCGAGAGCAGCCCGAGGCGGAGCGGGCAGTGTTTGAAGACAACCTGGACTATGCCGAGCGACACCAGAAGATCATTGCGCGGTTTGGACGGTTTCCCCATCGCAATGCGGTGTTGGGGCGCGAGTCCACGGCTGAGGAAATGGAGTTTTTGAACAAGCCTGGGTCGCGATTTTAGCGAAGTTCTAAGAGTCGCTTCGAAGCAAGCGTTTCATTAGCAACGCGGGCAAGCTCTTGCGGCTATCGGCGATGATGTGGATGTAGATCGTTTGGCCTCGCACTTCATAAATGATCCTATTCATTCCTGAAAGGATCTGTCGATATTGACCGAGATTAAGCCTTTCAATTTCTTCCGGGATCGATCCCGCAAAAGGCAGTGTTGCTAGATGACGGATCGCTGCTTTCAGACTGGCATAGGTGTTTTGCCATGTTTGAGAAGAAAACCGCTCGATTAGATAAACGCGGAGCTCTTTAAGATCTGTTTCGGCCGATTGAAGGATGACAACCTTTAAGCTCATTGAGTGTCAGCCCTGTCCAGCTCAGTGAAGACATCCTCAACATCCCGAAAATTACCTTCTTCAATTTCACGGTTGCCCATGGCCAATAGCTTCAACAGCGCCATGGTGTCTTCTTGTTCTTCGAAACTTTTCACATCCATGACTACGAGCTTGGCTTCACCGTTTTGGGTGATGATCAAAGGCTCTCTACTCTCTGTGATGGTCTTTACGATTTCAGCCGTGTGGCTTTTCAAATAGCTGATGGGTTTGATTTGGGATGACAGCTTCATGGCGTAAGCCTCGAAAGATTGAATGGACTGAGTTTAGTCTTAATTCAGTCTTGAGTCAGGTAGCGCTGACCAAATGTCTGTTTGCGTAGGCTGACATACCCCGTCGCGAGCTTGCTCGCGACGGGGTATGTCCAGGCACTAGATCCGGAAACTACCCACCAACTGCTTCAACCGCGCCGCCTGCTGCTCAAGATCGGCACAGGCGCGCAAGGTGGCTTGCAGGTTTTCCACGCCTTCCTGGTTCAACGTGTTGATCTCGTTGATGTCGACGTTGATCGATTCCACCACGGCAGTCTGTTCTTCGGTGGCGGTGGCCACGGACTGGTTCATGCCGTCGATTTCACCAATACGCTGGGTCACGCTGCCCAGTCGTTCACCGGCCTGGTTGGCGATGCCCACGCTGCTTTCGCTCTGGCGCTGGCTGTCGGTCATGGTCAGCACCGCTTCCCGGGCACCGACCTGCAGTTCTTCGATCATCTTCTGCACTTGCTGCGCCGAATCCTGGGTGCGGTGGGCCAGGTTGCGCACCTCATCGGCCACTACCGCGAAACCGCGGCCGGCTTCCCCGGCCCGTGCGGCCTCGATGGCCGCGTTCAGGGCGAGCAGGTTGGTCTGCTGGGAGATGCTGGTGATCACTTCCAGGATCTGGCCGATGTTCACGGTGTTGCTGTTCAGGGTTTCGATGTTGCCGCACGAATCGCTGATCTTCGCCGACAGCTGCTGCATGGCGGTGATGGTCTTGTCTACCACCTGCTGGCCATCCTCGGCCAGGTTGCGGGCCTCGCTGGAGTGCTGCGAGGCGAGGGCGGCGTTCTGGGCGATTTCCTGGGCGGCGGCGCCGAGCTGGTTGATGGCTGCGGCAACGCTACTGGTGCGCGAGGCTTGCTGGTCGGAATTGAACATCGAGGAATTGGAGGCACTGACCACGCGCAGGGCGACTTCGTTGACCTGGCCGGTGGCCGAAGCCACTTCGCGGATCGAGGTGTGAATGCGTTCGACAAAGCGGTTGAACGATGTGCCCAGGGCGCCGAATTCGTCGTGGCCATGGATGGTCAGGCGCCGGGTCAGGTCGCCTTCGCCTTCGGCGATGTCATGCATCGCGCGGCCCATGGTCAGCAATGGCTGCATCAGCACGCGGATCAACATGCCCAGCAGGGCAATGATGAACACCACGGCGATGGCCATGGCGATCAATGCCGAGGTGCGGAATTCGCTGAGCATCGCCAGCGCCGTGTCCTTGTCCAGTACCAGTGCCACATACCAATCGGCGCCCGGCACGCCATTGACGCGGGTGAAGGACATGAACTGGGTCTTGCCGTCGAGTTCGACTTCCTTCATGCCCGGGCTGACTTGTGGTGCGCCGTTGGGGTAGGCCTCGGCCAGGGTCTTGAGCACACGCTTGCTGTCGGGGTGGATCAGGATCTTGCCGTCGGCGCTGACGATGAAGGCATGGCCATGGCCCCCGAAGTTCAGCGAGTTGATGATGGCGCTGACGCTCGACAGGTCGATGTCCGCACCGGCCACGCCGATCATCTGGTTCTGATGCTGGACCGGGGTGGCGACAGTGATCACCAGTTTGCCGGATGAGGCCGCGATGTAGGGTTCGGTGACGATGGTCTGTTGAGCGCTGTTGGCGGCCTTGTACCAGCCACGGGCACGGGGGTCGTAGTCGGCGGCGCGATTACCGGCCGGAACCGAAAACATCACGCCGTCGGTGCCGCCGAAGTAGCTGAGCTGGAAATTGCCGGTGTACGCCGGCAGGCCGACCGCGCGCTTGAGGCTGTCGGCGCTGCTGCCGTCCACGGCGATCTGCTGTGCCAGCGACTGGAGCAACTGGATGCGACCCTCGACCCAGGTCTGGATGTTGCGGCTGGTCAGGCTGCCGAGTTCCTGCATGGAGGTTTCGGTGCTGGTGTGCAGGCTCTGGCGCTGGCGATAGTCGTTGAACAGGATGAAACAGGCGAATGCGACGGCCACCACGAGGGCGGCAGCCAACAGAATTTTGTGGCTGAATTTCATGTTTCTGGTCATTAAGAAAGCTACCGAACAGAAGCTGGTCAGGAAGGGGGCGTCAATGTGCCATAACGCGATTTTTGGCGCTGGTCTTTTTATCGGCTCCCCGGCGTCGCGATTCAGGTGCTGATGACGTATTCCCGACGAAATGCACGACGCCGTCACAAACTGGTTGATTTACCGACGAAGTGCCTGGGTTTGGCCCAATAAATAGCCGGTTCCCCGGGGAACCAGATGACGGTTTTCTCTTCTAAGGTTCTGGTTGGCACCCTGCCACCTCCCTTCCGCTCCAGGAGTTACCCGATGTCCCTGCGTTCTATCGCGTTGTTGTCTTTGTGCGTCTTTCTGGCCGCCTGCAGCAAAGTCAACCAGGAAAACTATTCGAAGCTGTCGGCCGGCATGTCCAAGGCCGAAGTCGAAACGTTACTGGGGAAACCGACCGATTGTTCGGGCGCGCTCGGCATGTCCAGTTGCACCTGGGGCGACCAGAAAAGCTTTATCAGCGTGCAGTATGCCGGTGACAAAGTGTTGATGTTTTCCGGCCAAGGCCTGAAGTAAACCGAGGCCAGAGGCCTGCGGGAGAAAAATAATGATGCGGTTATTGTTAGTGCTTTTAGCTGGCCTGGTACTGGCCGGCTGTGCCACTTCTGGCGAAGACCCGTTGGCGCCCAAGACCGTCAACAGTGTCAATCTCAAGCGTTACCAAGGGACCTGGTACGAGTTGGCCCGCCTGCCAATGTATTTCCAGCGCAACTGCGCGCAATCGGAAGCTCACTACACCCTCAAGCCCGACGGCAACCTGGGTGTACTCAATCGCTGCCTGACTTCGGACTGGCAGTGGGAAGAAGCCAAGGGCACCGCCAAGCCACAGGTGCCGGGCAAGACCGACAAGCTCTGGGTCGAGTTCGATACCTGGTTTTCCCGCATCCTGCCGGGTGTGGCAAAGGGGCAATATTGGGTGCTGTACGTCAGCGAAGACTACAAGACCGCCATCGTGGGTGACCCGAGCCGACGCTACATGTGGCTGCTGTCCCGTACGCCCACCGTCAATGTCGACGTTCGTGAAGAACTGCTCAGCAGGGCGCGCCAGCAAGGCTACGACACGACACGGTTGATCTGGCGTGCGTCGGATCGGCAGATGGCCCGAACCTCGGATTGAACCGCTTCGAAGAACCCCTGTGGGAGCGAGCCTGCTCGCGATGACGGGCGTCCAGTCAACCTCGTGTTGAATGCGAAGGCCTCATCGCGAGCAGGCTCGCTCCCGCATTTCGTCAGTCCAGGAGTTCGCGCAAGACTTGGGCAAACGCCCGGGCGCTTTCTTCTTCCCCGGCATGACGTCCATCGCGCACGACCCATTGCCCGCCGACCATCACATCACGCACCTGACGATCCCCGCCGGCAAACAGCCAGCGATTGAGTATCCCGTCGCCCCTGGCAGTGGCCAGGTAAGGGTCGTTGCCGTCGAGCACCAGCCAGTCGGCGCGTTTGCCGACGTCGAGGGCACCGACCGCTTGCCCCAGCGCCTGGGCGCCGCCTTCCAGGGCCGCATCGAACAAGGTACGGCCGACCATTGGCTGGTCTGGTCGATACAGGCGGTTGCGCCGTTGATCCCGCAGGCGCTGGCCGTATTCCAGCCAACGCAATTCCTCCACTACGCTCAATGACACATGGCTGTCGGAACCGATGCCCAGGCGTCCACCTTGGGCGATGAAATCCACCGCCGGGAAAATACCGTCGCCCAGGTTGGCTTCGGTGGTCAGGCACAGGCCGGCGATCGCCCGGCTCCTGGCCATGAGGGCGACTTCGTCGGCGTTGGCGTGGGTGGCATGCACCAGGCACCAGCGCGGGTCGACCTCGACGTTTTCGTACAGCCATTGCAACGGACGGGCGCCACTCCAGCCCAGGCAATCGTCGACTTCCTTTTGCTGCTCGGCGATATGGATGTGCACCGGGCAATGGCGGTCGCTCGCGGCCAGCACGTCCTGGATCTGCCTGGGCGTCACGGCACGCAATGAGTGGAAGCACAGGCCCAGCGCCTGGGTCGGTTGTGCGGCCAGAATCGGCTGCAAGCGTGTTTGCAGCTTGAGGTAGTTTTCGGTGCTGTTGATGAAGCGGCGTTGCCCTTCGTTGGGTGCCTGGCCTCCGAAACCGGAGTGGCTGTAGAGCACTGGCAGCAGGGTCAGCCCGATGCCGGCCGCCTGGGCGGCGTGGCTGATGCGCAAGGCCAGTTCAGCCGGGTCGGCATAGGGTGTGCCGTCGGTATCGTGGTGCACATAGTGGAATTCGGCGACCGAGGTGTAACCGGCCTTGAGCATTTCGATGTACAACTGCCGGGCAATCATGCCCAGTTGATCGGGGCTGATTTTCCCGACGAGGCGATACATCAGGTCGCGCCAGGTCCAGAAACTGTCGTTGGGGTTGCCCGCCACTTCCGCCAGCCCGGCCATGGCCCGTTGGAAGGCATGGGAGTGCAGGTTCGGCATGCCCGGCAACAACGGACCTCCCAGCCGTTCGGCGCCGTCTGCGTGGGAGCCGGCCTGGACATGAGTCAGGACGCCAGCGGCGTCGACTTCAAGACGTACATCATTGGCCCATCCACTAGGCAGCAGCGCGCGTTCGGCAAAAAAGGCGGGCATGGTCGAACCTCATCGTGCGTAATTTGTATATACATATACAGACGTTTGCCTGGCCGGTAAACTCCGGCAAGCTAATGTCCTGTTTCATAGATACGTTCTTTTTTGATGTGTGGCTCTTGTCGTCAGGCAGGCGCCGCGCCGAGTCATAGCAGGCTGTGGCGAGGAGCGGCAACGCAGGATGACGGCAAGAGACGCCGTCAAGAAGGAACAGTATCTGGGCTACAGGACATTTGTAATCTCATTCGCAGAACAAGGAACCGCCGTGCCGACTCCGCCTGCCAAACCACCAATTGCCGCGAACATGGGCGACAGTCCGGCGCCCTTGTACGCCCGCGTCAAACAGATGATTACCCAGCAGATCGACAGTGGAAACTGGCCACCGCATTACCGCGTGCCATCGGAAAGCGAACTGGTCAGTCAGTTGGGCTTCAGTCGCATGACCATCAACCGCGCCCTGCGGGAGATGACCGCCGACGGCCTGCTGGTGCGCATGCAGGGGGTCGGTACTTTCGTGGCTGAACCCAAGAGCCAGTCCGCTTTGTTCGAAGTGCATAACATCGCCGACGAAATCGCCTCCCGTGGCCATCGCCATACCTGCAAGGTCATCACCCTGGAAGAAGAGGCCGCCGGTTCCGAGCGTGCCCTGGCCCTGGAGATGCGCGAAGGCCAGAAGGTGTTCCATTCTCTGATCGTGCATTTCGAGAACGACATCCCGGTGCAGATCGAGGACCGTTTCGTCAATGCGCTGGTGGCGCCGGACTACCTCAAGCAGGATTTCACCCTGCAGACGCCCTATGCCTATCTGAACCAGGTCGCGCCGCTGACCGAGGGCGAGCATGTGGTGGAGGCGATCCTCGCCGAGCCGAGCGAGTGCAAGCTGCTGCAGATCGAACGGGGCGAGCCGTGCCTGTTGATCCGTCGCCGCACCTGGTCCGGGCGCCAGCCGGTGACCGCCGCGCGCCTGATCCACCCCGGTTCCCGTCACAGCCTGGAAGGTCGGTTTCATAAATGACGAATCAGATGACAGTTCTGCGGGCTGCGGACTATCCCCGCATGCCCTGGAAAAACGGTGGCGGCAGTACCGAGGAAATCACCCGTGACGCCGGCACCGGCCTGGAAGGTTTCGGCTGGCGCCTGTCGATTGCCGATATCGCCGAGTCGGGCGGTTTTTCCACCTTTGCCGGCTACGAAAGGATCATCAGCGTCCTGCAGGGAGACGGCATGACGCTGAACGTCGATGGCCAGGCCACGCGACCTTTGCATCCGCTGGACCCCTTTGCCTTCAGCGGCGAGAGCCATGTGCATTGCACCTTGCTGGGCGGGCCGATTCGCGATTTCAACCTGATCTATGCCCCCCAGCGTTTTCATGCGCGGTTGCAATGGCTGGGAGGCCAGCAGCGGTTTTTCAGCGAGGCGCAGACGGTGCTGGTGTTCAGCGCGGCCCCGGGGTTGGCGATCAGCGTTGGCGAGTCCGCCGTTAACCTGGGCCTCTACGACTGCTTGCAATTGAGCAACACCGGGCTGCTGGACATCACCAGCCACGGCCAATGCTGTGTGATCGAGCTGACGGCCCGCTGATTTCCGACGAAGCGCTTTAGTGGCGAGGGAACAAGCTCCCTTGCCATAAAAGCTCCGCTCTCGTTGTTCCCGCTTTGCACCAACTTGTTACCGAATGCCCCAGCGTGGCGCAGAACCGCGCTTTCGTAACCTGCCTGTCCTGCTCACAAATCCCTCCTTCAGAAATTTCATCTGGCTATGGAGCCGCTCAATCACGGGGCTTTCAGCCAAACCTAACGTCTCCTGCAAGCCTTTCATCGACAAGTTGGCCGCTTGATTGCATATGCTTGTACATACAAGTAAAGACGTATGCGTATGAGTCACCTTCACTCAGCGCAACGTCCGCAGAAATAGCTGCCCTGTCCGGGCTGGTCTGGATTGATCGCTGAGGAGTTTTTGCTGTGACCGACGCTACCCGCAAAACCGAAAAATACCGTGACGTTGAAATCCGCGCTCCCCGCGGTAACACCCTGACCGCCAAAAGCTGGCTGACCGAAGCGCCGCTGCGCATGCTGATGAACAACCTCGACCCGGAAGTGGCCGAGAATCCCAAGGAGCTGGTGGTCTACGGTGGCATCGGTCGCGCGGCGCGCAATTGGGAGTGCTACGACAAGATCGTCGAAAGCCTGACCCACCTGAACGACGACGAAACCCTGCTGGTGCAATCCGGCAAGCCGGTGGGCGTGTTCAAGACCCACGCCAATGCGCCACGGGTGCTGATCGCCAACTCCAACCTGGTGCCGCACTGGGCCAGTTGGGAGCATTTCAACGAACTCGACGCCAAGGGCCTGGCCATGTACGGCCAGATGACCGCCGGCAGCTGGATCTACATCGGCAGCCAGGGCATCGTGCAGGGCACTTATGAAACCTTCGTCGAGGCCGGTCGCCAGCACTACGGCTCCAACCTCAAGGGGCGCTGGGTCCTGACCGCCGGCCTGGGTGGCATGGGGGGCGCCCAGCCGTTGGCCGCGACCCTGGCCGGTGCATGCTCGCTGAACATCGAGTGCCAGCAGGTCAGCATCGATTTCCGCCTGAAAACCCGCTACGTCGACGAGCAAGCCAAAGACCTCGACGACGCCTTGGCGCGCATCGAGAAATACACCGCCGAAGGCAAGGCGATTTCCATCGCCCTGTGCGGGAACGCTGCCGAGATCCTGCCGGAAATGGTCCGTCGTGGTGTGCGCCCGGACATGGTCACCGACCAGACCAGCGCCCACGATCCCCTCAACGGCTATCTGCCGGCCGGTTGGACCTGGGACGAATACCGCGCCCGCGCCAAGACCGAGCCCGCCGCCGTGGTGAAAGCCGCCAAGCAATCGATGGCGGTACATGTGAAAGCCATGCTGGCCTTCCAGAAAATGGGCGTGCCGACCTTCGACTACGGTAACAATATCCGCCAGATGGCCCAGGAAGAAGGCGTCGAGAATGCCTTCGACTTCCCTGGTTTCGTCCCGGCCTATATCCGTCCGCTGTTCTGCCGCGGCATCGGTCCGTTCCGTTGGGCCGCGCTGTCCGGCGATCCGCAGGACATCTACAAGACCGACGCCAAGGTCAAGGAACTGATTCCCGATGACGCCCACCTGCACAACTGGCTGGACATGGCCCGCGAGCGCATCAGCTTCCAGGGCTTGCCGGCGCGTATCTGCTGGGTCGGGCTGGGCCAGCGCGCCAAGCTGGGCCTGGCTTTCAACGAAATGGTACGCAGCGGCGAATTGTCGGCGCCGATCGTCATCGGTCGCGACCACCTGGACTCCGGTTCCGTGGCCAGCCCCAACCGTGAAACCGAATCCATGCAGGACGGTTCCGATGCCGTCTCCGACTGGCCGCTGCTCAACGCCTTGCTCAACACCGCCAGCGGTGCGACCTGGGTGTCGCTGCACCATGGTGGTGGTGTTGGCATGGGCTTCTCCCAGCATTCGGGCATGGTCATCGTCTGCGACGGTACCGATGAAGCGGCCGAGCGGATTGCGCGCGTGCTGCACAACGACCCGGGTACCGGGGTAATGCGCCATGCCGACGCCGGCTACCAGATCGCCATTGATTGCGCGAAGGAGCAGGGGCTGAACCTGCCGATGATCACTGGCAAATAACCCCGGGCCCCTTGTGGGAGCGAGCTTGCTCGCGATGAGGGAGTGTCAGTCAACAGCATTGTCTGCTGACCCACCGCTATCGTCGGATCGCCGCCCGGAGCAAGCTCGCTCCCACAGGGGAAGTAGCAGCGCAATGAATTCCAGAACAATCCACAGAGGTTGAACCATGGCTGTCACCAGCACTCGCGCAAGCAGCAAGCCGTTGATCGAGCGACGCTCGATCGACTACATCCCGGAAGCGGAGAGACACGGCCGATTGTTGAGCCAGTTCACCCTCTGGATGGGGGCCAACCTGCAAATCACTGCCATTGTCACCGGTGCATTGGCGGTGGTGCTGGGGGGTGATGTGTTCTGGTCGTTGATCGGCTTGCTGATTGGCCAGGTACTGGGCGGTGGCGTCATGGCCTTGCATGCCGCGCAAGGGCCCAAGCTTGGCCTGCCGCAGATGATCTCCAGCCGGGTGCAGTTCGGTGTCTATGGGGCGGCGATCCCGATCGTACTGGTGTGCCTGATGTACCTGGGCTTCACGGCGACGGGCACCGTGCTTTCCGGCCAGGCGCTGGGGCAGTTGTTCGGCGTCAGCGACAGTGCGGGCATCCTGATCTTCGCCAGTGTCATCGTGCTGGTGACGGTGCTGGGTTATCGGGTGATCCACTTCATCGGCCGGGTCGCCAGCGTCATTGGCGTCATTGCCTTCGTTTACCTGTTCGCTCGCCTGATCAGCCAGACGGACGTTGGCGCGCTGCTGCAGATCCGCCATTTCAGCTGGAGCAGCTTCCTGCTGGCGGTGTCGCTCGCGGCTTCCTGGCAGATCGCCTTCGGCCCCTACGTGGCTGACTATTCGCGTTATCTGCCGAGCAAGACTTCCTCGGTGAAAACCTTCTTTGCCGCAGGCGCCGGTTCGGTCATCGGCGCACAGGTGGCGATGATCCTCGGCGTATTTGCCGCCGCCTCGGCCAACGGGCAGTTCGCGGGCCATGAAGTGGCCTACATCGTGGGCCTGGGCGGTACCGGCGCCACCGCTGCGCTGCTGTACTTCAGCATCGCGTTCGGCAAGGTCACGATTTCCACCCTGAACTCCTACGGCAGCTTCATGTGCATTGCCACCATCATCAGCGGTTTCCGGGGGCACCTGAACGTCACGCGCCTGCAACGCCTGGTCTTCGTACTGTTCATCGTGGGCGCCGCGACGCTGATCGCGCTGCTCGGCCAGCACTCGTTCCTTGGTGCGTTCAAGTCCTTCATCCTGTTCTTGCTGGCGTTCTTCACGCCCTGGAGCGCGATCAACCTGGTGGACTACTACTGCATCACCCGCGAGCGCTATGACGTGCCGGCCCTGGCCGACCCGAACGGCCGCTACGGTCGTTGGAATGGCCTCGGTATCAGCGTCTACGCAATAGGTGTCCTGATTCAATTGCCGTTCATTGCCACCAAGTTCTATACCGGTCCGCTGGTGGCGGCCATGGGCGGCGTGGACATTTCCTGGATCATCGGCCTGGTGGTTCCGGCGGCGCTGTATTACATCGCCGCCAGGAAATGGCACAGCGCAGTACCCGATCGATTGATCCTGCCGGTCGAGCAGGACACGGTTGACGCACAACCGAGCAGGGCGGGTCGCATTCAAGCGGCCTGATGGGACGTTGACAGGGCTGGATGCCTCTTGACTGCCGTATGCCAATCCAACTGATTAGGAGCGTCACACAATGAAATCGAACAAGACCCTGCTGACCACATTGCTGTCCATGGGCCTGCTGGCCAGTGCCGGCGCCACGCAGGCGGCCGGTTGGTGCGAGTCGGGCAAACCGGTGAAGTTCGCCGGCCTGAACTGGGAAAGCGGCATGTTGCTGACAGACGTCCTGCAGGTGGTGCTGGAAAAAGGCTACGACTGCAAGACCGACAGCCTGCCGGGCAACTCCATCACCATGGAGAACGCCCTGAGCAGCAATGACATCCAGGTATTCGCCGAAGAGTGGGTCGGTCGCAGCGAAGTGTGGAACAAGGCCGAGAAGGCCGGCAAGGTGGTGGGTGTCGGCGCTCCGGTCGTCGGCGCCATCGAAGGCTGGTACGTACCGCGCTATGTGGTCGAGGGCGACGCCAAGCGCAAGCTCGAAGCCAAGGCGCCGGGTCTGAAGAACATCGCGGACCTGGGCCAGTACGCCGCCGTGTTCAAGGATCCGGAAGAGCCGTCCAAGGGCCGTTTCTACAACTGCCCGGCCGGCTGGACCTGCGAGCTGGACAACAGCGAAATGCTCAAGAGCTACGGCTTGGAAAAAACCTACACCAACTTCCGTCCAGGCACCGGCCCGGCCCTGGATGCCGCAGTGTTGTCCAGCTACAAGCGTGGCGAGCCGATCCTGTTCTACTACTGGTCGCCAACGCCACTGATGGGCCAGGTGGACCTGGTGAAACTGGAAGAAAAGCCGGGCGTGGACAAGAGCGTGACCATCAAGGTCGGTCTGTCCAAGACCTTCCACGACGAGGCTCCGGAGCTGGTGGCCGTGCTGGAAAAGGTCAACCTGCCCATCGATATCCTGAACCAGAACCTGGGGCGCATGGCCAAAGAGCGGATCGAGTCGCCAAAACTGGCGAAGATCTTCCTCAAGGAACATCCTGAAGTCTGGCACGCCTGGGTCAGTGAAGACGCAGCCAAGAAAATCGACGCGGCTCTGTAGGTCGAATGCTACCCGGCCGGCTGCAGGGCTGGCCGGGACGTTCACCGCATCCACTTGATCGAGAGTCTCTTATGTTTCCCGAAAGCTTTACCTTCTCCATCGCCGATTGGGTCAACGGTTGGGTCGACTCCCTGGTGACCAACTATGGCGATGTGTTCCGGCACATCTCCGACACCCTGCTGTGGGCCATCGTCAACCTCGAAGGCCTGCTGCGCATGGCACCCTGGTGGCTGATGCTGGCCATCGTCGGCGGCATTGCCTGGCACGCCACGCGCAAGGTCGTGGCCACGGCAGTCATCGTCGGCCTGTTGTTCCTGGTGGGTGCGGTAGGCCTGTGGGACAAGTTGATGCAAACCCTTGCCCTGATGCTGGTAGCGACGCTGATCTCGGTGTTGATCGGCATTCCCCTGGGCATTCTCTCGGCGCGCAGCAATCGCCTGCGTTCGGTGCTGATGCCGTTGCTGGACATCATGCAGACCATGCCGAGCTTCGTGTACCTGATTCCGGTGTTGATGCTGTTCGGCCTGGGCAAGGTTCCGGCGATCTTCGCCACGGTGATCTATGCCGCGCCGCCATTGATCCGCCTGACCGACCTGGGCATTCGCCAGGTGGACGGCGAAGTGATGGAAGCCATCAACGCCTTCGGCGCCAACCGCTGGCAGCAGCTGTTCGGCGTGCAATTGCCCCTGGCCTTGCCGAGCATCATGGCCGGGATCAACCAGACCACCATGATGGCTCTGTCGATGGTGGTCATCGCCTCGATGATCGGCGCCCGTGGCCTGGGTGAAGACGTGCTGGTGGGCATCCAGACCCTCAACGTCGGACGCGGCCTGGAGGCCGGGCTGGCCATCGTGATTCTCGCCGTGGTCATCGACCGCATTACCCAGGCCTATGGTCGTCCTCGGCACGAGGTGAGCAAATGAGCAACGCAGCCGTCAGCAAGATCGAAGTCAAGAACGTCTTCAAGATTTTCGGCAACCGTTCCAGGGAAGCCCTGGAACTGATCCGCCAGAACAAGACCAAGGACCAGGTGCTGGCCGAGACCGGTTGCGTGGTGGGTGTGAACGACCTGTCGCTGAGCATCGGCACGGGCGAGATCTTTGTGATCATGGGCCTGTCCGGCTCCGGCAAATCCACCCTGGTGCGCCACTTCAATCGCCTGATCGATCCCACCAGCGGGGCGATCCTGGTGGACGGCGAAGACATCCTGCAACTGGACATGGACGCCCTGCGTGAATTCCGTCGGCACAAGATCAGCATGGTGTTCCAGAGCTTCGGCCTGTTGCCCCACAAGAATGTGCTGGACAACGTCGCCTACGGCTTGAAAGTGCGTGGCGAGAGCAAGCAGGTGTGTGCCGAGCGGGCGCTGCACTGGATCAATACCGTGGGCCTGAAGGGCTACGAGAACAAGTACCCGCACCAGCTCTCCGGCGGCATGCGTCAGCGCGTGGGCCTGGCCCGGGCGTTGGCGGCGGACACCGATATCATCCTGATGGACGAAGCCTTCAGCGCCCTCGACCCGCTGATCCGCGCGGAAATGCAGGACCAGTTGCTGGAGCTGCAGAAGACCCTGCACAAGACCATCGTCTTCATCACCCACGACCTCGACGAGGCCGTGCGCATCGGCAACCGCATCGCGATTCTCAAGGACGGCAAGCTGATCCAGGTGGGCACGCCGCGCGAGATCCTGCACTCGCCGGCAGATGAGTATGTCGATCGGTTCGTGCAGCGCAGGGCTGCGGTGGTTTGAAGGGTTTGTGGTGGCAGGGCCGGCCCTATCGCGAGCTTGTTCGCGATAGGGCCGGCCCAGCTGCATCAATATTCAAGTCGTACAGACGAGGTTGAGGATGTCCCAGGCTGAAAAAATCGTAATCACCGGTGCCCCGTTGCGCTGGCAGGACGTCGTCGCCGTCGCCCGCTTCGGTGCCGAGCTCGAGCTGTCGGCCCAGGCCTGGGCGCGGATCGACAATGCCCAGGCCATCGTCCAGCGCATCGTCGAAAGCGGCGAACGCGCCTATGGCGTCAACACCGGCCTGGGCGCCTTGTGCAACGTCTCGCTCAAGGATGAACAGCTCAGCCAGCTCTCGCGCAACACGCTGCTCAGCCATGCCTGTGGCGTGGGCGCGCCGCTGTCCGACGAGCAGACCCGGGCGATTCTCTGCGCCGCCATCCTCAATTACAGCCAGGGCAAGTCCGGCATCCACCGGCGGGTGGTAGAGGCACTGCTGGCGCTGCTCAACCGGGGCATCACGCCGCAAGTACCGTCCCAGGGTTCGGTGGGCTACCTGACCCACATGGCCCATATCAGCATCGCGCTGCTGGGCGTCGGCCAGGTCAGCTATCGCGGCCAGATCGTCACGGCGCAACAGGCCCTGGCCGCCGAAGGCCTGAAACCGGTGCAACTGGGGGCCAAGGACGGTCTGTGCCTGGTCAACGGCACGCCCTGCATGACCGGCCTCAGCTGCCTGGCCCTGGCCGATGCGACGCGGCTGCTGCAGTGGGCCGATGTGATCGGTGCCATGAGCTTCGAGGCCCAGCGTGGCCAGATCGCCGCGTTCGATGGCGAGATCATTGCCCTCAAGCCGCACCCCGGCATGCAGCAGGTGGGAGTCAACCTGCGGGCCTTGCTGGCGGGCAGCGAAGTCATCGCCTCCAGCCTGGGCATCCGCACCCAGGATGCCTTGAGCATCCGTTCGATTCCCCAGGTACACGGTGCCGCTCGCGATCAGCTGGCCCATGCCCGCAAACAGATCGAAACCGAACTCAATGCCGTGACGGACAATCCTCTTCTGTTGGGCACGCCAGACCATTTCCGGGTGATGTCCCAGGCCAACCCCCATGGTCAATCCGTGGCCCTGGCCGCGGATCTGCTGGCGATTGCCATGGCCGAGATCGGCTCCATCGCCGAGCGCCGCCTCGATCGCCTGATCAACCCCCACGTCAGCGGACTGCCGGCCTTCCTGGTGGCCAATCCGGGGGTGAACTCGGGGATGATGATCGTGCAATACGTCGCGGCGTCGCTGTGCGCGGAAAACCGTCAGTTGGCGCAACCGGCGGTGCTCGACAACTTCGTCACCTCGGGCCTGCAGGAGGATCACTTGAGCATGGGCACCAATGCCGCCCTGAAACTGCATCGGACGCTGGAAAACTGCACGCAGATCCTCGCCATCGAATACCTGCTGGCGGCCCAGGCCTTCGAATTCCTCAAGACCCAGCGCTTCGGCGCAGGCACCGACATTGCCTGGAGGCTGCTGCGCGAACTTGTCCCGGCCTATGACCAGGACCGCTGGCTGGCGCCGGACATCGCCAGCGCCGCCGGGCTCCTCAAAGACCCGAATGTGCTGCACAACGTGTTACCGAATTTGAACTGATCAAAAAAGCGCCAGCGTGCCAAGGCGCCATCGCCCAAAAAGCGAGGGTGACGGATAACGGAACCTTCCGGAGCGACTGGCGGGTTAAAACAAAACTCTCAAAAGGAGCAATAAATGACTGCCTTGAACCTGATTCCCGGCCAATTGAGCCTGGCTCAATTGCGCGACATCTATCAACAGCCGGTGACCCTGAGCCTGGACGCCAGCGCTTCGGCGCAGATCGAAGCCAGCGTTGCCTGTGTGGAGCAGATCCTCGCCGAGAACCGTACTGCCTATGGCATCAATACCGGTTTCGGCCTGCTGGCCTCGACCCGCATCGCCAGCGCGGACCTGGAAAACCTGCAGCGTTCCCTGGTGCTGTCCCATGCCGCCGGCGTGGGCGAGCCCATCAGCGATGCGCTGGTGCGGTTGATCATGGTGCTCAAGGTCAACAGCTTGAGCCGGGGGTTCTCCGGGATCCGCCGGCAAGTGATCGATGCGCTGATCGCCCTGATCAATGCCGAGGTCTATCCGCATATTCCGCTCAAAGGCTCGGTCGGTGCGTCCGGTGACCTGGCGCCCCTGGCCCACATGTCCCTGGTGCTGCTGGGCGAAGGCAAGGCCCGCTACAAGGGCGAATGGTTGCCGGCCGTCGAGGCGCTGAAAGTGGCCGGCCTCGCACCGCTGACCCTGGCCGCCAAGGAAGGCCTGGCGCTGCTCAACGGCACCCAGGTGTCCACGGCCTTTGCCCTGCGTGGCCTGTTCGAAGGCGAAGACCTGTTCGCCGGGGCCCTGGCCCTGGGCAGCCTGACGGTGGAAGCGGTGCTCGGTTCGCGCTCGCCGTTTGACGCGCGCATCCACGCTGCCCGTGGGCAGAAAGGCCAGATCGACGTTGCTGCGGCGTATCGCGATCTGCTGGGCGAGCGCAGTGAAGTCTCCGATTCGCATCACAATTGCGACAAGGTCCAGGACCCGTACTCCCTGCGTTGCCAGCCGCAAGTGATGGGCGCCTGCCTGACCCAGTTCCGTCAGGCCGCCGAGGTGCTGGTGATCGAGGCCAACGCGGTGTCGGACAACCCACTGGTGTTCGCCGCCGAAGGCGACGTGATCTCCGGCGGCAATTTCCACGCCGAGCCGGTGGCAATGGCTGCTGACAACATGGCCCTGGCGATCGCCGAAATCGGTTCCCTGAGCGAGCGCCGTATCTCGCTGATGATGGACAAGCACATGTCGCAACTGCCGCCGTTCCTGGTGGGCAATGGCGGGGTGAACTCCGGCTTCATGATTGCCCAGGTCACCGCGGCGGCCCTGGCCAGCGAGAACAAGGCGCTGTCCCACCCTCACTCGGTGGACAGCCTGCCGACCTCGGCCAACCAGGAAGACCACGTCTCCATGGCGCCGGCCGCCGGCAAGCGTTTGTGGGAAATGGCCGAAAACACCCGTGGGATTCTCGCCGTGGAATGGCTGGCGGCCTGCCAGGGGCTGGACCTGCGCGGCGGCCTGAAGACCTCCGCGAAACTGGAGCAGGCCCGCGGGCTGCTGCGTGCAGAAGTGCCCTTTTATGAGAAGGACCGCTTCTTCGCGCCGGACATCAATGCCGCCAGTGAGTTGTTGGCGAGCCGTTGCTTGAACGAACTGGTCATGGCGCAGTTGTTGCCGAGCCTGTAAGGGCCTCATCGCGAGCAGACTCGCTTCCACAAGGATTTCTGATGAACTCAAAACCTTGTGGGAGCGAGCTTGCTCGCGATTCGATTTTGAATGCGACGAGGAAACCGGGATGAAAACCCTCTGGCAAAACTGCCACGCCGCCACCATGGCCCAGGGCGTCTACTCGATCATCGAAGACGCCGCCATCATCACCCAGGGCGAGCATATTCAATGGATCGGTCCCCGTGCCCAACTGCCGGCGGGTGACTACCCGGCGGTCACGGACCTCAGGGGCGCCTGGGTGACCCCGGGGCTGATCGACTGCCATACCCATACGGTGTTCGGCGGCAACCGCAGCGGCGAATTCGAGCAGCGCCTGCAAGGCGTCAGCTATGCCGAAATCGCCGCGGCCGGTGGCGGTATCGCCAGTACCGTGCGTGCCACCCGGGCCGCCAGTGAAGACGAGCTGTTCGCCAGCGCCGCCAGGCGCCTGGAAAGCCTGATGCACGACGGCGTGACCACGGTGGAAATCAAGTCCGGCTACGGCCTGGACCTGGCCAGCGAGCGCAAGATGCTGCGGGTCATCCGTCGCCTCGGCGTCGAACTGCCGCTCAGCGTGCGCAGCACGTGCCTGGCGGCCCACGCCTTGCCGCCGGAGTACGTCGACCGCGCCGACGACTACATCGAGCACATCTGCGCCGAGATGCTCCCGGCCCTGGCGGCCGAAGGGCTGGTGGACGCGGTGGATGCCTTCTGCGAATACCTGGCCTTTTCCCCGGCGCAGGTCGAGCGCGTGTTCATCACGGCCCAGCGATTGGGCCTGCCGGTGAAGCTGCACGCCGAACAACTGTCGTCGTTGCACGGCTCAAGCCTGGCGGCCCGGTACCAGGCGTTGTCGGCCGATCACCTGGAGTTCATGACCGAAGACGATGCCAGGGCCATGGCCGAGGCGGGCACCGTGGCGGTGTTGCTGCCGGGCGCGTTCTACTTCCTGCGTGAAACCCGGCTGCCGCCCATGGATGCCTTGCGCAAGCACGGGGTGAAGATCGCGGTGGCCAGCGACCTCAATCCCGGCACCTCGCCGGCCTTGTCGCTGCGTCTGATGTTGAACATGGCCTGCACCTGTTTGCGCATGACACCGGAAGAGGCCCTGGCCGGGGCGACGATCCATGCGGCCCAGGCCTTGGGCATGGCCGCCAGCCACGGCTCCCTGGAAGCCGGCAAAGTCGCGGATTTTGTCGCCTGGCACATCGACCGCCCGGCGGATCTGTCGTACTGGCTGGGTGGCGAACTGGAAAAACGCGTCGTGCGTCACGGCGTTGAAATCGATTGAGGAGAGCGGTTGTGGAAAAGGTCCTGAATTTCAAGCAAGGGCGCGTGCCGCTGTTGATCAGCATGCCGCACGCCGGCCTGCGCCTGACCCCGGCGGTGCAGGCCGGATTGATTCCCGAAGCCCAAAGCCTGCCAGACACCGACTGGCACATTCCCAGGCTCTACGAGTTTGCCTCTGAACTGGGCGCCAGTGTCCTGGCTGCCGAATATTCGCGGTTCGTCGTCGACCTGAACCGCCCCTCCGACGACAAGCCGATGTACGTCGGTGCTACTACCGGCCTGTACCCCGCGACGCTGTTCAACGGCGTGCCGCTGTTTTGTGAAGGCCTGGAGCCGTCCGCCCAGGAGCGGGCGACGTATCTGCAGCAGATCTGGGTGCCCTACCATCAGACCCTGCAACAGGAGTTGGCCCGGCTCAAGGCCGAGTTCGGCTATGCCCTGTTGTTCGATGCCCACTCGATCCGCTCGGTGATCCCGCACCTGTTCGACGGCAAGCTGCCGGACTTCAACCTCGGCACCTTCAACGGCGCCAGTTGCGACCCGACACTGGCCAGCCGGCTCGAAGCCATCTGCGCCGAGCACGGCGGTTTCACCCACGTGCTCAATGGGCGTTTCAAGGGCGGCCACATCACCCGGCACTACGGCAACCCGGCCCAGGACATCCACGCCGTGCAACTGGAGCTGTGCCAGAGCACCTACATGGACGAGTTCGAACCGTTCAACTACCGCCCGGATCTGGCGGCGCCGACCCAGGTGGTGCTCAAGCAATTGCTGGAAGGCTTGTTGGCGTGGGGGCGGCAGGCTTACAAAAAATAAACACCGCGCGGTACTGCTGTGGCGAGGGGATTCATCCCGCTGGGTCGCGAAGCGGCCCCAAACGGATGTCTTCCTGCGACCTGACTGGTTGGACTGAGAGCTTTCGGGACTGCGGCGCAGTCCTGCGGGGATAAATCTCCTCGCCACAGGATTGTGTTTGTCCTTGAGCCACGTACGGGAACTGTCGCCACCGTGCAAAACCGAGTCGCCACAGGTCACCTTTACCCCCTCGGCGCTGCGTACTGTTTCGGTACGGTGCACAAAGACACCGGCCCACAATAATCCGCTGCCGCCGAGACCTTCCCGATGAAAAGACTGTTCAAGCGCTGTCTATCGATCTTCTGCGGTACCGTCATGCTGGGCACCGGGGCGATGGCCGCCGAGCCGGCGTCCTGCCAGACCGTGCGCATGGGCGTGGTCAACTGGACCGACGTGATCGCCACCAGCGGCGTGGCCGATGTCCTGCTCACGGGCCTGGGGTATGAAAGCAAGCAGACCAGTGCTGTGCAGCAGATCATCTTCGCGGGCATCCGCGACAAGCGCCTCGACATATTCCTGGGCTACTGGAAGCCGGCAATGGACAAGAACATCGCCCCGTTCCTGGCCGCCAACCAGGTGAGGGTGCTGGAAAAGCCGAGCCTGGCCGATGCCCAGGCCACCCTGGCGGTGCCTGACTATGTGGCGGCGGCGGGGCTCAGGACGTTTGCCGACATCGCCCGGTTCAAGGACCAGTTGAGTGGCAGGATCTATGGCATCGAGCCGGGCAGTGGAGCCAACACCACCATCAAGACCATGATCGAGACCAACCACTTCGGCCTCAAGGACTTCAAGCTGATCGAGTCCGGTGAGGCGGGCATGCTGGCGGCGGTACAGCGGGCCGTGAATCGCAAGGAATTCGTGGTCTTCGTCGGCTGGACCCCGCACCCGATGAACATCAACATGAACATCACCTACCTGACCGGCAGCGAAGATGTCTATGGGCCGAACGAAGGTGCTGCCACCGTTTCCACCGTGACCGCGCCGGACTATGCCCAGCGTTGCCCGAACGTGAACCGGCTGCTGGAAAACCTGACCTTCACCGCCGCCCAGGAAAGCCAGCTGATGGTGCCGATCATGGAGCGCAAGACACCCCAGGACGTCGCCCGGCAATGGTTGCGGGACCATCCCGAAGACCTCCAGCGCTGGCTGGCCGGCGTGACCAGTTTCGACGGCGAGGACGGCGTGGCGGCGGTGCAGGCCAGTCTCAAGCCATGATGCCTCATCATTGAGGCGTCCTACCCAAGGATATATCTGGTGGTCCCCTGTCATGGCTTATCCACTCTCCCCGGCAATGTCCGCCTTCGTCCGCAAGACCCGGAGTTTCAGCAGCCCGGACGGCGGCATCGCCGGCATGCGCGAGGGCTACGACCGGATGTGCCGGGCGTTCACCCCGCCGCGCCCGGAAGGGTTGATGGTCGATGATTTTGAGCTGGCCGGCGTGGCCGTGCGGGCTTATCACCCTCGGATCGAGCCACCCTGCGAAGGCTGGCCGTGCATGCTCTACCTGCACGGAGGCGGTTGGGTGGTGGGGAACCTGGACTCCCATGACTTCATCTGCATGGAACTGGCGGCCGAGCTGGGGATACTGGTGCTGGCGGTGGACTATCGGCTGGCCCCGGAACATCCATTCCCGGCGGCCTTCGAGGATTGCCTCGACGTGTGGCACCGGCTGGCAGCCGCTCCTCTTGCCATCGATCCCAGGCGCCGGTGGGTGGCCGGGGACAGTGCCGGGGGCAACCTCGCCGCTGCGATTTGCCTGGCCCTGCGTGATGGCGGTCAGCCGCTGCCCCAGGGCCAGGTGCTGATCTACCCCGCCCTTGGCGGCCCTGCCGACTTGCCCTCGCGCCGCGAATGCGCCGACGCGCCCCTGCTGAGCAGCGACGACCTGGACGACTGCCAACAGCTTTATCTGGGCGGCGCCGCGCCGTCGCCCTACGCCATGCCATTGCTCGCCGCCGACCTGGCTGGCCTGCCGCCGGCGCTGGTCATCGTGGCGCAATGGGATCCGCTGCGTGACGACGGCATCCTCTACAGCGAGCGGCTGAACGCCGCAGGAGGCAATGCCGTGCTGTATGTCGGTGACGGTCTGGTCCACGGCTGCCTGCGTGGCCGCAACCAGGTGCCGGAGGTCGATCGGATGTATCGCACGCTGCTGGCATACCTGGCTGACACGCTTTGACTTCGCGGGGACATGCTCATTAAGGTAATTCGGGTTTATGATGCCGGACGGCAGACTAAATAGAAGTCCCCACAGGGATGACTCGACCCCTTACGGAGCGCGCAATGCAGACTTTGTACCCGCAGATCAAACCCCATGCCCGGCACGATCTGGCTGTCGATGACACCCATACGCTCTATGTCGATGAAAGCGGCTCCCCGGAAGGACTCCCGGTGGTGTTCATCCACGGTGGTCCGGGTGCGGGCTGCGATGCGCAGAGCCGTCGCTACTTCGATCCGAACCTGTATCGCATCGTCACGTTCGACCAGCGCGGCTGTGGTCGCTCCACCCCCCATGCCAGCCTGGAGAACAACACCACCTGGGATCTGGTCGAAGACCTGGAGCGCATCCGCAAGCACCTGGGCATCGATAAATGGGTACTGTTCGGCGGCTCCTGGGGCTCGACCCTGGCCCTGGCCTACGCCCAGACCCATCCGGAACGGGTGCATGGCCTGATTCTGCGCGGGATCTTTCTCTGCCGTCCGCAGGAAATCGAGTGGTTCTATCAGGCCGGCGCCAGCCGCCTGTTTCCCGACTACTGGCAGGACTACATCGCGCCCATTCCGCCGGACGAGCGCGACGACCTGCTCAGCGCCTTCCATAAACGCCTGACCGGCAACGACCAGATCGCCCAGATGCACGCGGCCAAGGCCTGGTCCATCTGGGAGGGCCGGACCGCGACCCTGCGTCCGAACCCGCTGGTGGTCGATCGCTTCTCCGAGCCGCAGCGTGCCCTGTCGATCGCCCGGATCGAGTGCCATTACTTCACCAACAATGCGTTCCTCGAGCCCAACCAGCTGATTCGCGACATGGGCAAGATCGCTCATTTGCCGGGCATCATCGTCCATGGTCGCTACGACGTGATCTGCCCCCTGGACAACGCCTGGGAGCTGCACCAGAACTGGCCCAACAGCGAGCTGCAGGTGATCCGCGATGCCGGTCACGCCGCGTCGGAGCCGGGCATCACCGATGCACTGGTGCGCGCCGCCGCGCAAATGGCCCGGCGTCTGCTCGACCTGCCGCCTGAAGAAGCGTGAAGGGCCTGTTGCAACGGGTCCGCGGCGCCCGGGTCGAAGTGGCGGGAGAAATTGTTGGCGCCGTGGACCAGGGCCTGCTCGTATTGGTGGCGGTCGAGCCCGGGGATACCCGGGCCAGCGCCGACAAGCTCCTGCACAAGCTGCTCAACTACCGGGTGTTCAGCGATGCCGACGGCAAGATGAACCTGTCCCTGGCGGATGTCGGTGGCGGTTTGCTGCTGGTGTCGCAGTTCACCCTGGCGGCAGATACCCGAAGCGGCTTGCGCCCGAGCTTTTCATCGGCCGCGCCGCCAGCATTAGGGGAAGAGTTGTTTTCTTATCTGGTTACCCAGGCGAAACACGTGCATGGCACTGTGGCATCAGGTAGATTCGGCGCCGACATGCAAGTGCATCTGGTAAATGATGGCCCGGTAACCTTTTTGTTACAGGTCTGAAAGTGTTTGAAACACCTTTTCAGGCTGTTTTCGAGGTTAAACGGGGAGTTTTCTCGATAAATACTTTGTTGCCCCTGATGCGTTGTCACGCGGCCTGCTAGATAATCGCGCGCTACGGGGGATCGGCGTTCGCCGGTCCATTTGACTTTAGGTAGAGACTTGTCCTGGACCGTTTGGGGAATCATTTTGTCCCATCGGAGTCGGAACAATGCTCGCCAACTTGGCAAGAGTGCTCCGCAAGGTCGGTTTTTCAATGCCGTTACCAAGCGGATACCTTAACTGGCCGTTGGTTTCTTGATCTGTTTTCGGCGAGGGTTGCTCGTGATTGTTAGTCCCTGTAATGCACCAAAAATGTCTGCCAAACGGTTTAAAAACGCTCTGGTAGCGGGCTCTGCCCTGTTGTGCCTGCTTGGCGCCGGCCAACTGTGGGCATTCAGCCTGGATGATGTGTCGGCGAAGGCTCAGGAACTGGCCGGGCAAAAATTCGAAGCCCCGCGCAGCAACCTGCCGAACGAATTTCGCGATATGAAATTCGCCGACTATCAAAAAATCCGTTTCCGCACCGAAAAAGCCGAGTGGGCCGACCAGAAGACGCCGTTCCGCCTGTCGTTCTATCACCAGGGCATGCATTTCGACACGCCGGTGAAGATCAACGAGATCACAGCGACCACTGTCGACGAGATCAAGTACGACCCGACGCGCTTCGATTTCGGTGACGTGCAGTTCGATCCCAAGGCCACCGAGCAGCTGGGCTACGCGGGCTTTCGCGTGCTGTACCCGATCAACAAGGCCGACAAGCAAGACGAAATCATGACCATGCTGGGCGCAAGCTACTTCCGCGTCATCGGCAAGGGCCAGACTTACGGCTTGTCCGCCCGTGGCATGGCCATCGATACCGCGTTGCCATCCGGCGAGGAATTCCCGCGTTTCCGCGAGTTCTGGATCCAGCGCCCGAAACCGACCGACAAGCATCTGGTGATCTTCGCCCTGCTGGACTCGCCTCGGGCCACCGGTGCCTATCGCCTGACCCTGCGTCCGGGTACGGACACCGTGGTTGATGTGAAGGCGCGCATGTTCCTGCGTGACCGTGTCAGCAAGCTGGGTGTTGCCCCGCTCACCAGCATGTTCCTGTTCGGCGCCAACCAGCCGTCCAAGGTACTCAACTATCGTCGCGAACTGCACGATTCCAGCGGCCTGTCGATCCACGCCGGCAACGGCGAATGGATCTGGCGTCCGCTGAACAATCCCAAACACCTGGCCGTGAGCAACTTCTCGGTGGAAAACCCGCGTGGTTTCGGTCTGCTGCAACGTGGCCGCGACTTCAGCCACTACGAAGACCTGGACGACCGCTACGACAAGCGTCCTAGCGCCTGGATCGAACCGAAAGGCGACTGGGGCAAGGGCACCGTGGACCTGGTGGAAATCCCGACAGCCGATGAAACCAACGACAACATCGTTGCGTTCTGGAGCCCGGAAAAGCTGCCTGAGCCTGGCCAGCCGCTGGACTTCTCCTACCGCCTGCACTGGACCCTCGACGAAGCCAGCCTGCACTCGCCGGACAGCGCCTGGGTCAAGCAGACCCTGCGTTCCACGGGTGACGTGAAGCAATCCAACCTGATCCGCCAGCCGGATGGCAGCGTGGCCTACCTGGTGGATTTCGAAGGTCCTTCGCTGCAAGCGTTGCCGGAAAACGCCGAAGTGCGTAGCCAGGTGAGCGTCGGCGACAACGCCGAGATCGTCGAGAACAACGTTCGCTACAACCCCGAAACCAAGGGCTGGCGCCTGACCTTGCGCCTGAAGGTCAAGGATCCAAAGCAGGCTACCGAAATGCGCGCGGCGCTGGTCCGTCCGCTGACGCCTGTCGAAGCCCCTGCCGCGTCGCATGCCGTGACCACGACCCTTGCCAAGGCAGACAAGGTCGCCAAGCAGCAGAGCGAAAAAGAGAAAGAAAAAGAGAAAGAACACGCCAAAGAAGTCGCAACGACCGTCAAGGCGTCCGCCGCCGTCGAGGCGACCCCAACCCCGCAGGAACCGGAACCGACTGAGCAAGTCCTGACCGAGACCTGGAGCTATCAGTTGCCAGCCGATGAGTAATACTCCAGTACAGCCAGAGACGCTCAGCGAATATCTGGCCCATTTGCCAATGACCGACGAGCAGCGCGCCGAGCTGGCGGGCTGCTCTTCCTTCAGCGAACTGCATAAACGGCTTTCGTCTTCGACATTCGATGAGCCCGGCGAAGCGGCACAGGCTTCGGTTGGGCGGCGTTTGACCCTGAGCACTGCCGAAGAGCTGGAAGACGCCGAAATGCTGGCACTGGATGCCAGTGGTCGTGTGTGCCTGAAGGCGACGCCGCCGATTCGTCGTACCAAGGTCGTGCCGGAGCCTTGGCGCACCAATATCCTGGTGCGTGCCTGGCGGCGTCTCACCGGTCGCACCAACCCGCCGAAGCCGCCCAAGGACGCACGCGTGCTGCCCGAGGCGCGCTGGCGTACCGTGGGGTCGACCCGTCGCTACATCCTGCTGCTGTTGATGCTTGGCCAGACCATCGTCGCCGGCTGGTACATGAAGGGCATCATGCCGTACCAGGGCTGGTCGCTGGTGGACCTGGAGGAAGTGCTGCACCAGCCGCTGTCGCAGACCGCCACGCAAGTGCTGCCATACGCCTTGCAGACCAGCATCCTGATCCTGTTCGGTATTCTGTTCTGCTGGGTGTCGGCCGGTTTCTGGACCGCCCTGATGGGCTTCCTGGAGCTGCTCACCGGGCGCGACAAGTATCGTATCTCCGGGGCCAGTGCCGGCAACGAGCCGATTCCCAAGGATGCCCGTACCGCGCTGGTCATGCCGATCTGCAACGAAGACGTGCCGCGGGTGTTCGCCGGCCTGCGGGCGACCTTCGAGTCGGTGGCCGCCACCGGTGACCTGGATCGCTTCGACTTCTTCGTGCTCAGCGACAGTAATGAAACCGATATCTGCGTGGCCGAACAGCAAGCGTGGCTGGACGTCTGCCGCGAGGCCGGTGGCTTTGGCAAGATCTTCTACCGCCGCCGCCGCCGGCGCGTGAAACGCAAGAGCGGTAACCTCGACGACTTCTGCCGTCGCTGGGGCAGCGATTACAAGTACATGGTGGTGCTCGACGCCGACAGCGTCATGAGCGGCGAATGCCTGACCAGCCTCGTGCGCCTGATGGAAGCCACGCCGGACGCCGGTATCATCCAGACCGCGCCGAAGGCTTCGGGCATGGACACGCTGTATGCGCGCATGCAGCAATTCGCGACACGGGTCTACGGTCCGCTGTTCACCGCCGGCCTGCACTTCTGGCAGTTGGGCGAATCCCACTACTGGGGACACAATGCGATCATCCGCATGAAGCCCTTCATCGAGCATTGCGCCCTGGCGCCATTGCCCGGCAAAGGTGCCTTCGCCGGTGCGATCCTGTCCCACGACTTCGTCGAAGCGGCACTGATGCGCCGTGCCGGCTGGGGCGTGTGGATTGCCTATGACCTGCCGGGCAGCTATGAGGAATTGCCGCCGAACCTGCTGGACGAACTCAAGCGTGACCGTCGCTGGTGCCACGGCAACCTGATGAACTTCCGGCTCTTCCTGGTCAAGGGCATGCACCCGGTACACCGTGCGGTGTTCCTGACCGGGGTGATGTCCTACCTGTCGGCGCCCCTGTGGTTCTTCTTCCTGGTGTTGTCCACTGCGCTGCTGGCGGTCAATACGCTGATGGAGCCGCAGTACTTCCTCGAACCGCGCCAGCTGTATCCGTTATGGCCGCAATGGCATCCGGAGAAGGCCATCGCGCTGTTCTCGACGACCATCGTGCTGCTGTTCCTGCCCAAACTGCTCAGTGTCGTGCTGATCTGGGCCAAGGGCGCGAAGGAGTTCGGTGGCAAGTTCAAGGTGACGCTGTCGATGTTGCTGGAGATGCTGTTCTCCATGCTGCTGGCACCGGTCCGGATGATCTTCCACACCCGTTTCGTATTGGCCGCGTTCCTCGGCTGGGCCGCCACCTGGAACTCGCCGAAACGTGACGATGACTCGACGCCATGGAGCGAAGCGGTCAAGCGCCACGGTCCGCAGACCTTGCTGGGCTTCCTCTGGGCGTTGCTGGTCATCTGGCTGAACCCCAGTTTCCTGTGGTGGCTGGTGCCGATCGTCGGCTCGCTGATGCTGTCGATCCCGGTCTCGGTGATCTCCAGCCGCGTGGGCCTGGGCTTGAAGTCGCGCGATGAAAGCCTGTTCCTGATCCCGGAGGAGTACGCTCCGCCACAGGAACTGCTGTCGACCGACCAGTATGCCCATGAGAACCGCTGGCATGCGCTGAACGACGGCTTCATTCGTGCGGTCGTCGACCCACAGCAAAACGCCCTGGCGTATGCCTTGGCCACATCGCGGCACGGCAAGGCCGAGCCGATCGAATGGCTGCGGGGCGAACGCGTTCGCCATGCCCTGAAGGTCGGTCCGGCCGGCCTCAGCAATGCCGAGCGCCTGGCGCTGTTGAGCGACCCGGTCGCCCTGTCCCGCCTGCATGAGCAGGTCTGGAGCGAGAGCCATCCCGAGTGGCTGGCAGCGTGGCGTGAGTCGGTCAATGCCGATCCTCATGCGCCGTTGCTACCGCTTCAGCCGGTCAGTGCCCAGCCTCAACTGGCCTGATGCCCAAAAAGCCCCGCTTCTGAAAGGAAGCGGGGCTTTTTGTTGGGCCCAGGATTTGGAGCGCACCGGTGGTTGTGGCGAGGGAAACCATCCCCTCGCCACATCCGCACCTGGCTTCCCCTGGCCAGTCAGACTATGGTCGAGGGTCGACGCTATCCAGCGCCCGGTTTGCCAGCAAACTACCGAGCTCGATCAGTTGCTGGATGCCCAGGGCAACACGGCATTCACCACACATCCCTATGGGAGGGCGCTTGCTCGCGAAAGCGGTGGGCCGGTTTGCAGGGGTGTTGGATGTGCCGGCGTCTTCACGGGCAAGCACGCTTCCCATAGGATGCACCGGGCGAGGGCGCCCAGGACGGGCGCCTCGCTACGAGGGGATCAAACCTTGAATCGCCCCACCAGCGTCTGCAAGTGCACGCCCAATCGCGCCAGTTCGGCACTGGAGGCGGCGGTTTCTTCGCTGGACGATGCCGTTTGCTCCGAGACATCGCGCACGTTGAGCACGCTGCGGTTGATCTCCTCGGCCACGGCGCTCTGCTGCTCGGCGGCGGCAGCGATCTGCTGGTTCATCGACTGGATGGCCGAGACCGTGCGGGTAATGTTCTCCAGGGAACCGCCGGCGCGGCGGGTCAGTTCGACGCTGCTGTCGGTCAGGCTGCGGCTGTTGTCCATGATGGTCGCGACCTGCTCGGTGCCGTTCTGCAGCCCCAGGATCAGCTCTTCGATTTCCTCGGTGGACTTCTGGGTGCGCTGGGCCAGGCTGCGGACTTCATCGGCGACCACTGCGAAACCACGTCCGGCTTCACCGGCGCGGGCGGCCTCGATGGCGGCGTTGAGCGCCAGCAGGTTGGTCTGCTGGGCCACGGACTTGATCACGTCCAGCACGCTGCCGATCTTGTCGCTTTCGCGCTTCAAGTCGCCCATGGCGGCGGTGGAGTTGCCGACTTCCAGCGCCAGACGCTCGATCTGGGCGATGGCTTCGCCCACCACCTTGTCGCCTTCACGGGCCTGCTGGTCGGCGGCGACGGCAGCCTCCGAGGCTTCCTCGGCGTTGCGTGCCACTTCCTGCACCGTGGCGGTCATTTCGTGCATGGCGGTGGCAACCTGATCGGTCTCCACTTTCTGGCTGTTGACGCCGGCACTGGTTTGCTCGGTCACGGCCGAAAGCTGTTCGGCGGCGCTGGCGATCTGAGTGACGCCTTCGCCGATGCCCCCGATCAGTTGCCGAAGGCCCACGGTCATGCTTTGCATGGCCCGTTGCAGCTGGCCGAGTTCGTCGCGGCGATCGGAGGTGAGGTTGTGGGTCAGGTCACCGGCGGCCACGCGTTCGGCCACCGTCAGCGTCTGGGCCAGCGGGCCGACGATCTGCCGGGTAATGAAAGTGGCGGCAATCACCCCGAACAGCAACGCCAACGCGGCAGCGGCAATCAGGACGGTCTTGGCCTGGGCCGCGTCGTGGTCACGCACGGCGGTCTGGGATACGGTCAGTTTCTGGCTGGCGTCGATCAACACCTGGCCTTGCTCGGTCATGCGCTGTTGCGCGGCGGCGTTGTCGATCTGCGAGTCGCGGAACTGGGCCACGGCCGCGCGATAGAGATTGAACGAGTCGTTGGCCTGCTGCAGGTTGGCGGCGTGTTCGGCTGGCAACTGATCGGGCAGGCGTGCAAGCAGCTTCAGGACGTTATCGATGGCATCGAGGGCAGGTTGCTGGGCATCGCTCTTGCCGCTGTAGGTGTAGCCGCGAACCTGGTAGCGCGCTTGCTGGATCGCTTTGCTCAGGGTGACCACGCTATTGAACTGAGTGACATCGCCGGCTTGCAGCGCCGCTTTCTCCACTTCGGCGACGCGGGCCACGGCGTTGTCGGCGCTGGCGCCCAGCTTGCTGCGTGCATCTTCACGGTTGACGGTGGCCCGGGTCATCAGGGCAAAGGCGCCCTTGTATTCGGCGACGGCGGCCAGTTGCTTGTCGATCAGCGCCACATCGGCCGGTTGTTCGATCAACTGGCGGGCGGTATTGAGCCCGGCTTCCAGCTTGCCAAGCAGGTCGTTGACCTGCTGCGGCCCTTTCTCGCCCCGTGTGGTGTTGTAGTCGATGCTCGCCAGGTTCAGGTCCTTGCTCAAGTCGTTGAGACTGGCAATGAACCCCAGCTTGTCGCCCCGGCTGATGACATTGCCCAGGCTGCTCCAGCCGGTGAAGGCAATCATCAACGTGAGGAACAGCACCAGGCCGAAGCCTGCGCCGAGTTTGCGATTAACGCTTACATTTCCAAGCCACCGGAACATGCTGTCACTCCCCTGGAGCATTGAATTGGTTTTATGGGGACTGTATCGGCGGCTCGGCAGGGATCTGTAGAAATGAACTGAAGATCGTGAAATGGGGGATCAGAACAGCCGAGCGAGCAGCGCCGTGACCGCGGTCTCGACCCGCAGGATTCGCTCGCCCAACTGCACCGGTTGCAGGCCGGCCTTGGCCAGCAGGTCGACTTCGTAGGGGATCCAGCCGCCTTCCGGGCCGATCGCCAGGGTGACGGGTTCTGTCAGCGCCCGGGGGCAGGGGGGATAGTTGCCGGGATGACCGACCAGGCCCAGGGTGCCATTGGTCAGGGCCGGCAGGCGGTCTTCGACGAAGGGCTTGAAGCGTTTCTCGATGATGACTTCAGGCAGCACGCTGTCCCTGGCCTGTTCCAGGCCGAGGATCAGCTGTTCGCGAATGGCCTCGGGCTCCAGGAACGGGGTCTGCCAGAAGCTTTTCTCCACCCGGTAGCTGTTCACCAGCACCACGCGCGGCACGCCCATGCTGGCGATGGTCTGGAAAACCCGCCGGAGCATTTTTGGGCGCGGCAGCGCCAGCACCAGGGTCAGCGGCAGCTTGGCCGGTGGCGGCTGGTCCAGAGTGACTTGCAGCTCAGCCTCGCGGGCTTCCAGGCGCAGCACCTGGGCGGAGCCCATCAACCCACCGATGCGTCCCACCCGCAGGCTGTCGCCGACGGCGCTGCGGTGGACGTCCTGCATGTGCGTCAGCCGGCGATCGCTGAGGATGACCCGGTCCGGCCCGATGAAGTCGGCCTCTTCGAGCAGCAGCAGGTTCACGCTTGGGTCGCTGGCGGCTGGTCGTTATGGTCGTCGGCCGATTGTTCGTCCGCCTCGTCGTCCGGATGCTCGCTGCGCTTGCGCACCAGGCCACCGAACAGCACGCCGACTTCGAACAGCAGCCACATCGGGACCGCCAGGAGGGTCTGGGAGAAGATGTCCGGCGGCGTCAGGATCATGCCGACCACGAAGCAGCCGATGATCACGTACGGACGGATCTTCTTCAGGTATGCCACGTCCACCACGCCGATCCAGACCAGCAGCACCACCGCCACGGGAATTTCGAACGCCACGCCGAAGGCGAAGAACAGCGTCATGACGAAGTCCAGGTAGCTGGTGATGTCGGTCATCATCTCGACGCCGGACGGGGTCGCGGCGGCGAAGAACTTGAAGATCAGCGGGAACACCAGGAAGTAGGCGAAGGCCATCCCTGTGTAGAACAGCAGGATGCTGGACACCAGCAGCGGCACGGCGATGCGTTTTTCATGCTTGTACAGGCCTGGCGCAATGAAGCCCCAGATCTGGTGCAGGATCACGGGAATCGCCAGGAACAGCGAGACCATCATCGTCAGTTTCAGCGGCGTCAGGAAAGGCGACGACACGTCGGTGGCGATCATCGTCGCGCCTTCCGGCAGGTACTGGCGCAGCGGCGTGGAGACGAAGGTGTAGATCTGCTGGGTAAAGGCAAACAGCCCGGCGAAGATGATGAATACCGCCGCGACACAACGCAGCAGGCGGGTGCGCAACTCGGTGAGGTGCGATACCAGCGGCATTGGCTGGTCGTTCTCTGGGATATCGCTCATGGGGCTCGCGGCGGCAAAGTAGGGTCGTTGGGAGCGGCGGACGCTGGCGCCGTCGGGGCAGGTTCCGTCGATCTTGCGGGCTCGGCCACTGCCGGCGCGGTGTCACCCACCTGGGGCTGGGCCTGGGGCGCGTTCGCCGGCTCGACTGCCGGCTGGACCGGCGTCGGCTCCTGCTGGGTCGGCGTGAAGATTTTCCGCGCTTCCTGCTCGAGGGACAGAATGTGTTCGTTGTGAAGTTGCCGACGGATTTCGTCGGCACCGATCTCACGCTCAACTTCCTGTTTGATCGCATTGAAGCTGCGCTTCAGACGGCCGATCCACAGGCCGGCGGTGCGCGCAGCACCCGGCAGGCGCTCGGGGCCCAGCACCAGCAGGGCGACGAGACCGACGAGCAGCAGTTCAGTGAAGCTGATCCCAAACATTAGTCAGTGCTCACGAGTCTTTGCGGGTCGGCTCTTCGACTTTCTGTGCCTGCACATCGATGGTGTGTGGCGCATTCACCGGCTGGGCCGCCTGGGGGTGTACCGGCTGTGTCGGCTGCACGGGCTGGGCGGGAGCCGCCGTCGGGTCGGCCGGTTTTTCGTCGTCGTTCATGGCCTTGCGAAAGCCCTTGATCGACTCGCCCACGTCGGTGCCGAGGTTTTTCAGTTTCTTGGTACCGAATACCAGCACCACGACTACCAGGATGACGAGCCAGTGTTTCCAGTCAAAAATGCCCATGTGGCTATTCCTCTCAAAAGTTGATCAGGCGGACGGGCGCGAGGCTTTCTCGACGTGCCCGGACAGACCGAAGCGACGGTCCAGTTCATCCAGTACGGCCTGTGGATGCTGCCCCAGTTGGGCCAGCATGACCAGGCTGTGGAACCACAGGTCGGCGGTCTCGTAGATCACGTCGCTGCAGTCGCCGCTGATGGCGGCGTCCTTGGCGGCGATGATGGTCTCGACCGATTCCTCGCCGACTTTTTCCAGAATCTTGTTCAGGCCCTTGTGGTACAGGCTGGCGACATAGGAGCTGTCGGCCGCGGCGCCTTTGCGCTCTTCCAGCACCTGGGCCAGGCGGGTCAGGGTGTCACTCATGGGTATGTCCTGAATAAATGGCGTGCGGGTCCTTGAGCACCGGGTCGACGGTTTTCCAGTCGCCGTTCTCGAAGACGCGATAGAAGCAGCTTTGACGGCCGGTGTGGCAGGCAATCTCACCGACCTGCTCGACCATCAGGATGATGACGTCGCCGTCGCAGTCCAGGCGCATCTCATGCAGGTGCTGCACATGCCCGGACTCTTCACCCTTGCGCCACAGCTTGCCACGGGAACGTGACCAATAGATGGCGCGGTTCTCGGCAGCGGTCAGGGCCAGTGCCTCGCGGTTCATCCAGGCCATCATCAGCACGCGTCCGGTCTTGTGATCCTGGGCGATGGCCGGCACGAGGCCTTCGGCGTCCCATTTGATCTCGTCCTGCCAGTTTTTCATCGTTGGTCCTGACGGCAGCGGCAAGCTTTGCGCTTCAAGCTGCAAGTAAAAAGCAGATTTATGTATGTATGGAGCTTGTGGCTTGCAGCTTAAAGCTTGCGGCTGATTCCTGCTATCGGCGAACGACCAGATACAGACCGACCACCATCATGACAATGGCGGGCCAATGCCCCAGCTCGCTCAGTGGTCCACCGGCCGCCACCACCGCGCCGCCACCCAGGTGCGCGGCACCGAGCAGGCGCAGGAACCAGTCGTCCTTGCGTCGTTTCCAGGGGGGCGATGGATCCTGGGCATGGGGTTGGGACATGCGCTCGAGCAGGTCTCGGGTCATGTTGGCCAGGTGCGGGATCTGCTCGAACTGGCTCTGCACGTTGCCCAGCAAGGTCTTGGGACTGACGCGTTCGCGCATCCAGCGTTCCAGGAAAGGCTGGGCGGTGTTCCACAGGTCGAGGTCCGGGTACAGCTGGCGACCGAGGCCTTCGATGTTCAACAGGGTTTTCTGCAGCAGTACCAGTTGCGGCTGGACCTCCATGTTGAAGCGACGCGCGGTCTGGAACAGGCGCATCAGCACCTGACCGAATGAAATATCTTTTAACGGTTTTTCGAAGATCGGCTCGCACACGGTACGGATCGCCGCTTCGAATTCGTTGAGCTTGGTCTCGGCCGGTACCCAGCCGGAGTCGATGTGCAACTGGGCGACGCGGCGGTAGTCACGCTTGAAGAACGCGAAGAGGTTGCGGGCCAGGTAATCCTGGTCTTCGGGTGTCAGGCTGCCGACGATGCCGCAGTCGATGGCAATGTACTGCGGGCTCCAGGGCTGCACAGTGCTGACGAAGATGTTGCCCGGGTGCATGTCGGCATGGAAAAAACTGTCGCGGAACACCTGGGTGAAGAAGATTTCCACGCCGCGTTCGGCCAGAAGCTTCATGTCGGTGCGCTGGTCGGCCAGGGTCGCCAGGTCGGTCACCTGGATCCCGTAGATGCGCTCCATCACCAGCACTTTCGGGCGGCACCAGTCCCAGTAGACCTGCGGCACGTAGAGCAACGGCGAGCCTTCGAAGTTGCGCCGCAACTGGCTGGCGTTGGCGGCCTCGCGCAGCAGGTCGAGTTCGTCGTAGATGGTTTTCTCGTAGTCCTGGACCACGTCCACCGGATGCAGCAGGCGCGCATCGGCCGACAGCCGCTCGGCGGCGCGGGCGAGGATGAACAGCCACGCCAGGTCTTGGGCAATGATCGGCTTGAGACCCGGGCGGATGACCTTGACCACCACCTCTTCACCGCTCTTGAGCTGCGCGGCATGGACCTGGGCCACTGACGCCGAGGCCAGCGGTTCGACGTCGAAGCGACTGAACACTTCGCTGACCTTCCTGCCCAGTTGCTCCTCGATCAGCGCCACCGACAGTTTGGAATCGAACGGTGGTACGCGATCCTGCAGCAGCATGAGTTCGTCAGCGATGTCCTCGGGCAGCAGGTCGCGCCGGGTGGAAAGGATCTGGCCGAACTTGATGAAGATCGGCCCCAGGTCCTGCAAGGCCAGGCGCAGGCGCGCACCGCGACTCAGCTCCAGCGTGCGACGGGGAAACCAACGCCAGGGCAGCACGAAACGCAGTGCCAGCAGGAACCAGGGCAGCGGCAGGGCGAACAGCAGGTCATCGAGGCGGTAGCGGATCACGACGCGCTGGATGCGCAACAGACGGCGGACGGCAAGCAGCTTCATGCGTTATCGCTTGGGTTCAAGGGATCGGGAAAGGCGCTCGAAACGCGCCTCGAGTCGGTCCAGATCGAGTTTGATCCGGTCCAGTTCACTAAAACGGGCTTCGGCTTCGCGGCGGCCAACAAGCGTACGCGATTCCTCGGCCAGGTATTCGCTCAGATTCTGCCCCAGGCTGGCAAAGCCCTGGCGGTACCAGCGGGTGCGGCTGCGCAGGTGGCTGCCGAGCAATTGCGTGGCCACCGGGCCGAGCCAGCGGGACAGTTCGTATTCCCAGTCCAGTTCCAGGTCCTGGAGAATCTTCGCCAGTTCCAGCAGCACGCCACTGTCGCCGTCCAGCTCCACGTCGGGGCTGTGCAGCACCGCTGTCTTGTCCTTGCTCAAGGCCAGGTTCAGCAGGCTCGATGCCGGGGCGCGCAGGGTGCAGTCCGCCTCGGCTTCCCAGTGGGCGGCGAGCATCAGGCCTTCGTCGCTGGGCAGGATGAACAGCCGCAAGGCCGGGCTGCGGCAGTCCACGGCGATCACCCTGCCGCTCAGGTGCGTCAGGCGCGCCAGCGCCGTGCTGTCCAGGCGCAGGACCCGGTTGATGCCGAGTTCGACGCTGGCGAGCAGGCCGGTGAGCAGCATCAGGGCTTGATACCGCGGTGCAGGGCCACGATGCCCGAAGTCATGTTGTGATAGGTCACGCGGTCGAAACCGGCCTCGACCATCATTGACTTCAGGGTTTCCTGGTCCGGGTGCATGCGGATCGATTCGGCCAGGTAGCGATAGCTTTCCGCGTCGTTGGTGATCAGCTTGCCCATCAGCGGCATGAAGGCGAACGAGTAAGCGTCGTAGGCCTTGGACATCAACGCGTTGGTCGGCTTGGAGAACTCCAGCACCAGCAGGCGACCGCCGGGCTTGAGCACGCGCAGCATCGAGCGCAGGGCGTCTTCCTTGTGGGTGACGTTGCGCAGGCCGAAGGCGATGGTCACGCAGTCGAAATGGTTGTCGGGGAACGGCAGCTTCTCGGCGTCGGCCTGGACGAATTCGACGTTGCCGGCCACACCCAGGTCCAGCAGGCGGTCGCGGCCGACCTTGAGCATGGATTCGTTGATGTCGGCGAGCACCACCTGGCCGGTCGGGCCGACGATGTGGGAGAACTTCTTCGTCAGGTCACCCGTGCCGCCGGCGATATCCAGCACGCGGTTGCCGCTGCGCACCCCCGACAGTTCGATCGCGAAACGCTTCCACAGACGATGCATGCCGCCGGAGAGCAGGTCGTTCATCAAGTCATATTTGGCGGCTACCGAGTGGAAAACCTCAGCGACTTTTTCCGCCTTCTGGCTTTCCGGCACGTTCTTGAAGCCGAAGTGAGTGGTGGGTTCGGCATCGCTGCCTTTGCGCTGATCAGTCATATTGCTGTCACCAAAAAAGAATGCGGGACATTCTAATCCCCGGTGAAGGGCTTTGTCTTGGCAAGGCTGAAGGTAAGATGAACCACCGCCGGGACGTTTTGACGCAGTCAGGGTCAGAAGCTTACCGGCAAGTCCCGATAAAACAGGAGTCATCCGATGGCCCGTATAACGGTTGAACGTGCCCATGGCCTGGGCAAGGAAGCGGCACGAGAGAAAGCCGACAAGCTGGCGCAGAAGTTGTCCGACAGCTATGGACTGGAACCGCAGTGGGAAGGCGATACCCTGAAACTCAAGCGCTCCGGGGTCAAGGGCGAAGTGCATGTAGGCGAGGATTCGATCCGCGTCGATGTGGAACTGGGCATGTTGATGTCGGCCGTGAGCGGCACGATCAAGAGCGAAATCGAAAAGGCGCTGGATAAGGCGTTGGCTTGATCGACCGAAAGGGCGGTGAATGCAAAGTTGAAATTCACCACCCCACCCAGCGGGAGCGAGCTTGCTTGCGATTGCATTGCCAGTCACATCAAGTTTGGCTGACACTGCGCCATCGCCAGCAGGTTCGCTCTCACAGGGAAATCATCGTCATCCGGATTTGTGTTCCGTTGTTAGGGTGCCGTTTCTAATTATTGTCACTACCTTTGCCCTGAGCCCGACCCCCAGCGGGCCGTTCATCCCATCTGTTTTCCAGTGAGGTGCACCATGGCCAAAGTTGTTCTGAAGAAAAAAACCGACATCGAATCTTCCACCCTGAGCGACGTGAAAACCTATGCGCGCAAGATCTGGCTGGCTGGCCTGGGCGCCTATGTCAAAGTCGGACAGGAAGGTAGCGAGTACTTCCAGGAGCTGATCAAGGCGGGTGAAGTTGTTGAAACCAAAGGTAAAAAGAACATCGCCGGGAAACTTCAGGCAGCCAATAGCGAACTGAACGAAGCCAAGGCCGAAGCAAATACTTTCAAGGCCAGGGTTGAAGTTCAGCTCGATAAAGTCGAAAAGGTATTCGACGCCCGTGTTGCAAGTGCCTTGAATCGCATCGGCATTCCGTCTAAACATGACGTTGAGGCACTCTCTGCCAAGCTCGATGAGCTGACGGCATTGCTCGAACGTGTGGCGCGTAAACATTAAGGAGAACGGGATGGCTGGCAAAAAAATCACCGAAAAAGAAAGCAGCTCGTGGGCCGGGAAGATTGAAAAATATTCCCGCAAGATCTGGCTTGCTGGTTTAGGCGTGTACTCGAAGATCGACACTGACGGCAGCAAACTCTTCGAGTCCCTGGTTAAGGACGGCGAGAAGGCCGAAAAACTCACCAAGACGGCGGTCGCCAAACAGGTCGATGCGGCCAAGGACTCTGCCGGGTCCGCCAAGTCGCGAATGAGCGGCGTGAAGGATCGTGCGCTGGGCAAGTGGGACGAGCTGGAAGGGGCTTTCGACAAGCGCCTGAACAGTGCGATCTCCCGCCTGGGCGTGCCGAGCAACAGTGAAGTCAAGGCGTTGCACAGCAAGGTCGATGCCCTGACCAAGCAAATCGAAAAACTCACCGGGGCCAAGGTCGCTCCGGTGGCCTCCAAGACTGCTGCGGCCAAGCCGGCTGCCAAGACGGCAGCCAAGCCACTGGTCAAGGCTGCGGCAAAAACCGCTGCCAAGCCTGCGGTGAAAGCAGCAGCCAAACCCGCGACCAAAACCGCCGCGGCCAAGCCTGCAGCCAAGGCAGCGGCCAAACCGGTAGCGGCCAAGCCAGCAGCCAAAGCGGCAGCCAAGCCTGCGACTAAACCTGCGACTAAAACAGCGGCTGCGAAACCTGCTGCCAAACCCGCAGCCAAGCCTGCCGCCAAGCCGGCGGTGAAAGCAGCCGCGAAACCCGCCGCGGCGAAAAAAACCGCAGCGAAAAAACCGGCCACGCCAAAAGCTGCCGCCCCCAAGGCGCCAACAGCGGTCGCCAAGCCTGCAGCTCCGGCAAGCGTCGCGAGCACGGCGAACTCGGCCTCGGCTCCAGCCCCGGTCGCCACCCCGACTCCAGCGCCGGCTCCATCGACGCCTACCAGTCAGTCCTGATTGCAGGACACAACGAAACGCCCGGCCTGTTCAGGTCGGGCGTTTTTGTTTGCTTGGCAGATGGGGAGCGGCGCTGAGCGGGCTTGCTCCCACAGGTGTCATTCGTGGTCTTCGAGATAGCGCAACGCCAACCGTTCGGTCGCCACCTTGGCCGACGGCGGCAGGTGCGGTGCTACCAGCATCATGATCTGGTAGACCACCAGCCGGACCTCGCCCTCGCGATCCAGTATCCGCTGGTAGTCCAGCGAGAACAGCAAGGTCAGGGTGATCTGTTCCACCAGTTGTCCAAGGGCCTGGGTATCGCTGACCAGCAGGCCCTGTGCCTTGAGCTGTGCCAGCAGGGAAGCCAGGGTTCGTTTCAGTGCATTGAGCAACTGGCGGATGCCCTTGGCCAGTTTCGGCAGGCGGCCGGCCAGGTTCGACAGGTCCTGGAACAGGAACCGGTACTGGGCCAGGCGCTCGACGATCAGGTGCAGGAACAACCAGTAGTCTTCCGGTGCCAGTTGCGCATCGGCGGGTGGATTCAGCAGCGGGGACAGTTCGGCCTGGAAACGCTCGAAGAGCCCCAGCACCAGAGGCTCCTTGCCATGGAAGTGGTAGTAGAGGTTGCCAGGGCTGATACCCAGCTCATTGGCGATTTCCAGGGTGGAAACGTTCGGCTCGCCCTTGTCGTTGAACAACTGCAGGGCGCATTCAAGGATGCGATCATGGGTCTTCATCCGGTCCTCTTGTCGATGGGTTGCCACGGCCGATGAGCAGGCCGCACGTCGTGGCCTTCAGCGCACACGTACATAGGTGCCTGGCGCCGCGTCCATAGGCGGGTAATTCGCATTGCCCAAGGTCATCTGGGTTTCCCGTCGGGCCCCGGAGCGCTCCTGGATCCAGCCCAGCCACTGAGGCCACCAGCTGCCCTCGACGTGTTTTGCATCGTAGTACCAGGCCCGTGGATCGCCGCTCAGTTTCGGATTCTCGACGTAGTTGGCCTTGGGGCTGCCGGGCGGGTTGATGATGCTCTGGATATGGCCGCTGTTGGACAGCACGAAGCGGCGCTCACCGCCCAACAGCAGCGTCGAGCGATACACCGCATCCCAGGGCGTGATGTGGTCGTTGATACCGGCCACGCTGAAGCTGTCCACGGTCACCTTCTGCAGGTCGATCGGCGTACCGCACACTTCGAGCCCGCCGGGGCGGGTCAGCGGGTTGTGCTTGAAGAAATCCAGCAGGTCGCCGTGATAGGCCGCCGGTAGCCGTGTGGAGTCGTTGTTCCAGTAGAGAATGTCGAAGGCCGGCGGCTCCTTGCCCAGCAGGTAGTTGTTGACGAAGTAGTTCCAGATCAGGTCGTTGGGACGCATCCAGGCGAATACCCGGGCCATGTCCCGGCCATCGAGCACACCCTTCTGGTAGGAGCGGCGCTTGGCGGCTTCGAGGGTCTGCTCGTCGATGAACAGCGTGGCCGGGCTGTCGATCGCACTGTCCAGCAAGCTGACCAGGTATGTGGCGCTGGCGACCCGGCGCAGTTGGCGCTTGGCTTGCAGATGGCCTTGCAGGGCCGCGATGATCAGCCCGCCGGCGCACGCACCCATCAGGTTGACGTCGCGGGCGCCGGTGATCGCCCGGCAGGCGTTCATCGCTTCTTCCGTCGCCTCGACATAACTGGACAGGCCCCATTCGCGGTGACGCACGTCGGGGTTGCGCCAACTGATGATGAACACCTGCAGATCGTTTTTCAGTGCGTACTGGACGAGGCTGTTGGAAGGGCTCAGGTCGAAGATGTAGAACTTGTTGATCTGGGGCGGCACGATCAGCAATGGCTTGGCGTATTGCTTTTCGCTCATGGGCCGGTACTGGATCAGCTCCAGCATCTCGTTTCGAAACACCACCGCGCCCTGCGTGTTCGCCAGGGTCTTGCCCACTTCGAAGGCATGGGGGCTGATTTGCCGGGGCATCCCGTCATTGTGCAGCAGGTCGTCGAACAGATGGCTGATGCCACGCACCAGGCTGTTGCCGCCGGAGTTGAAGAACTCCTTGACGGCCAGCGGGTTGAGCAAGGTGTTGGAAGGAGACACGGCATCGTTGAGCAGGGCGAAGGCGAAGTGAGCGCGGGCGCGGTCATCGGCGCTCATGTCGCATTCGTCGATCCAGCTCTTCACCTGTTTCTGCCAGCTCAGGTAGGCCTGCAGGCTCCGGCGATAGAAAGGGTTGAGCTGCCAGGTGGGATCGGCGAAGCGTTTGTCGTGCGGGCTGGTGGGGTGCAGGGTTTCCCCCAGCAGGACGCGTCCCAGCTGACCGCCCAGCTTCAATGCGTGCCGGGCACTGTGCACCGGGTTGCGCAGGCCATGGGCGGCGACGCTGCGCAAGGTAGACAGCAGGTCCCTGCCCCGCAGGCCGGTGACCGCACTTTGTGCGTTCATGAAGTTGGCGGGGACGGGCATCGAATCTTTCGTCGGCTTGTCGCGCATCAGTCAACTCCTTCGTCATCAGGCTGAGGCTCTGGATGAAAAGTGCTTGCGCAACCCGTCATGCAAAGCCCGAAAACAAACACTCCGAACCAGACAACATAGCCGCTGTTTCGGAAGTTGCGCGCTTCGGCGTCCTGCCTCGCGCGACAGGCGGTGTCAGCCGCCACCGTGCGGCGAGGGATGCGGATGCATGACCGCCCGCTGACGTTCTTCCTGCAGAAACTTCATGATGATGGGCGCCACGGCCTCGGCCCGGGTAATCAGGAACAGATGGCCGTCATCGATGATGTGCAACTGGGCATTGGGGATGCGCCAGGCCAGCAGGCGCATGTTGATCAAAGGGATCAGTGGGTCGTCGTCGCCGGCCAGGACCAGGGTCGGCTGATGGATCTTGTGCAGCCAGTGGATACTGGTCCAGCCCAGGCCGGCGAACAGTTGCCAGTAATAACCGAGCTTGCCCGCCGAGCGGACCCTGGCCGCATGGCTGGTGGCCAGGTGCGGGTCGCGGCGGAACGAGCCGCCGTAGATCAGCGGGGCGATGCGCAACACGTGCGATGGCTGAACGTAGCGACGCGGACTTGCCATCATCCACAGCACCTTCGGTTTGCCGGGCACCATCACCGCCCCGGCGGCGGTGGCCGCCAGGATCAGCTTTTTGCAGCGCTCCGGATAATCGTGGGCGAACTGCTGGGCCAGGGCTCCGCCCCAGGACACACCGACCACGCTCACCTGCCCGTAGTCGAGATAGTCGAGCATCCGCGCGGCGAGCTTTGCCAGGCCCGGGAAGCGATACGGGCGGCTGGGCGTCGACGACCCACCCACTCCGGGGACGTCGAAGGCGATGACCTCCAGGTCCGGATCCAGGGCCTCGATAAACGGAAATACCAGCTCCAGGTTGGCCCCGATGCCGTTGAAAATCAGCAGAGGCGTCAAGTGAGGCTTGCCGGGACGTACCGCGGTGCGCAAGGTCTGGCCATCCAGATCGACGGTACGGAAGATGTACGGTTGCGGCATGCTTCAAGCCCTGTGGGTTGGGTCACTGTCATTCATTTTTTCCCGGATCCCTGTGGGAGCGAGCAAGCTCGCTCCCACAGGGGGGCGCTGTGAACATGGGTTCTATGTTCGCCAGTGCTGTGGGCCTTGCATTCAGTGTCGGCTGGCGGGATATATTCGTGAGCCATCCCACCCCCGCAGCAGACGAGTTGCCTCCATCACCGCTCGTGCACATACGTGCCAGGCGCCGCTTCACCCGCCGGATAGGTCTTGTTGCCCAGCACGCTGGGTGCCTTCTTCAGCTTGCCCGAGCGTTCGGCCTGCCAGGCCTGCCAGTGCAGCCACCAGGAGTCGGTGTGCTTGGTGGAGTTTTCCTGCCAGTCCTCGGCCTTGGCCGGCATGTCCTCGCTGGTCATGTAGCGTGACTTGGGGTTGCCCGGCGGGTTGAGGATGCTCTGGATATGGCCGCTGCTCGACAGCACGAAATCCACCTTGCCGCCGAACAGCTGCGCCGACTTGTAGCAGGATTTCCACGGGGTGATGTGGTCGTTGGTTCCGGCCAGGGCGAAGATGTCGGACGTGACCTGCTTGAGGTCGATCGGCGTGCCGCACACTTCCAGTGCATTGGGCCGGGTCAACGGGTTGGTCTTGAACATCTCGATGAGGTCGCCATGGAACGCCGCCGGGAGCCTCGTGGTGTCGTTGTTCCAGAACAGGATGTCGAATACCGGTGGTTCGTTGCCCAGCAGGTAGTTGTTGACCCAGTAGTTCCAGATCAGGTCGTTGGGGCGCATCCAGGCGAAGACCTTGGCCATGTCGCGGCCTTCGAGCACGCCGGCCTGATAGGAGTGGCGCTTGGCGGTCTCCAGGGTCTGCTCGTCGACGAACAGCGCCACGTCGGTGTCCAGGGTGGTGTCGAGTACGCTCACCAGCAGGGTCAGGGCGTTGACCTTCTTCTCGCCGAGTGCGGCGTAATGGCCCAGCAAGGCGGTGCAGGTGATGCCGCCGGAGCAGGCGCCCAGCATGTTCACGTCCTTGCTGCCGGTGATGGCCGTGACCACATCCACTGCTTCCTTGAGGGCCTCGATGTAGGTGGACAGGCCCCATTCGCGCTGTTCCTTGGTGGGGTTGCGCCAGCTGACGATGAAGGTCTGCACATTGCTGCGCAGGCAGAAGCGCGCCAGGCTCTTGTCCGGGCTGAGGTCGAAGACATAGAACTTGTTGATCTGCGGCGGCACCACCAGCAGCGGTCGCTCATGGACTTGCTCGGTGATGGGGCGGTACTGGATCAGCTCCAGCACATCGTTGCGGAACACCACGGCGCCTTCGGTCACGCCCAGGCTCTTGCCCACCTCGAATGCGCCCATGTCGACCTGGCTCGGCATCCCGCCGTTGTGTACCAGATCCTTGGCCAGGTGGGACAGGCCGTCCAGCAGGCTCTTGCCGCCGGTTTCGAAGAAGCGCTTGACCGCCGCCGGGTTGGCCGCGGTATTGGTGGGCGCCATGGCTTCGGTCATGAGGTTGATCACGAAATGCCCGCGGCTGATGTCCTGGGGCGGGAGGTTGCTGTCATCGATCCAGGCGTGCAGCTCCTTGCGCCATGCCAGGTAGGTCTGCAGATAACGCTTGTAGAGGGGATTCTGGCTCCAGGCCGGATCGGTGAAGCGACGGTCATCGCTCGAAGGCTGCAGCTCGGATTGGCCGAACAGCACCTTCTTGAGCTCGGCGCCGAAATGGGCGACGTGCCGGGCGCTGTGCAGCGGTTGCTTGAGGGTCTGGGTCAGCACCATTCTGGCGGAGGCCAGCAGGTCTTTTCTGCGCAAGCCGACGACGGGATTCAGGCCCAGGGTATTTTCCGAGGCCTGGTTCTTCAGGTCATCGTTGTTTTTGTTGCTCATCTACGACGCTCCATTGTCAGACGAGTACCCGGACCATGCCGTAAAAGCCGCACAGCCCATGGTGGGTACGCTGCTCGGGTGACCGTTAATTCCGCATCGATCTCAATGAGGAAGCATATGCAAAGGAACTCCCCAGTTCCTTTGCAGGGAACTTGCCAGGTCCATTGGTTACCCGAGTTTGATTTTTTTCGCAAGCAGGCCAGTCATTGACCTCGCCGCGGGGGGATTCAAGCAGATGAGTCTAGAAAATGCGCCCTAAAGCGCCAGCCCTTGAGCTAGAGCATCAGTTTGACGACGGACTCGTTCGGGTCGCGGGTTTTTCCGGCCGCCTTGAGTTCGGCCAGATAATCGTTCCACAGGTCTTCCTGGCGCACCGCCAGCTGGTACAGGTAGTCCCAGGTGAACAGTCCGCTGTCATGGCCGTCGTCGAAGGTCAGTTTCAGTGCGTACTGGCCGGCCGGCTCGACCTTGGTCAGGGCAACGTTGAGCTTGCCATATTGCAGGATGGGTTTGCCGTGGCCCTGGACCTCGGCGGAAGGCGAGTGCACCCGCAGGAATTCGGCGGGCAGGTGGTACTCCTCGTCCGGCGCGTATCTGAGCGTCAGGGTCTTGGAGGCTTTGTGCAGGTTGATGGCGGTGGGGAGTTTGGTCATGGCCTGTGATCCGTCTCGGAAGGATGCCTTGATCTGCAAAAGCGACACGGTCCATATGGGAGCGAGCCTGCTCGCGATAACGGTTTGACAGTCAACTCATGGGTTGAATGTTATGCCGCCATCGCGAGCAAGCTCGCTCTCACTGGCGCCGGACATCTGTCGGTGGCTTACAGGATATACCGCGACAGGTCTTCGTTCTGCGCCAGTTCGCCCAGGTGGCTGTTGACGTACTCGGCGTCGATGCGGATCGGCGCTTCGTTGTGGGCGCTGGCCAGGTCGCCGGCGCTGAAAGAAACCTCCTCGAGCAGGCGTTCCAGCAGCGTGTGCAGGCGACGGGCACCGATGTTCTCGGTCTTCTCGTTGACCTGCCAGGCGATCTGCGCCAGGCGCTTGATGCCTTCCGGCGCGAATTCGATGTTCAAGCCTTCGGTCTTGAGCAGCGCGCAGTACTGTTCGGTCAGTGATGCATGGGGCTCGCTCAGGATGCGCTCGAAGTCTTCCGGCGACAGGGCCTTGAGCTCCACACGGATCGGCAGGCGACCCTGCAGCTCCGGTACGAGGTCGCTCGGCTTGCTCAGGTGGAACGCGCCGGAGGCGATGAACAGGATGTGGTCGGTCTTGACCATGCCCAGCTTGGTGTTGACCGTGCAGCCTTCGATCAGCGGCAGCAGGTCGCGCTGCACGCCTTCGCGGGATACATCGGCGCCGCCGACATTGCCGCGCTTGGCGACCTTGTCGATCTCGTCGATGAATACGATGCCGTGCTGCTCGACTGCTTCCAGGGCCTTGGCTTTCAGTTCGTCTTCGTTGACCAGGCGGCTGGCCTCTTCATCGCGTACCAGCTTCAGCGCTTCCTTGACCTTGAGCTTGCGGCTCTTGCGCTTGCCCTTGCCCATATTGGCGAACAGGCTCTGCAGCTGGTTGGTCATCTCTTCCATGCCTGGCGGCGCGGAGATATCGACGCCGGCCATTTCGGCGACTTCGATCTCGATTTCCTTGTCGTCCAACTGGCCTTCGCGCAGGCGCTTGCGGAACAGTTGGCGGGTGTTGGAATCCTGGGTCGCGGCGGAGTCGGCGTTGAAGCCCATGCGCGCCGGCGGCAGCAGCGCATCGAGAATGCGCTCTTCGGCGGCATCTTCGGCGCGGTGGCGCACCTTGGTGATTTCCTGTTCGCGCAACAGCTTGATGGCGGCATCGGCCAGGTCGCGGATGATCGACTCGACGTCGCGGCCGACATAGCCGACTTCGGTGAACTTGGTGGCTTCGACCTTGATGAACGGCGCGTTGGCGAGCTTGGCCAGGCGGCGGGCGATCTCGGTCTTGCCGACGCCGGTCGGGCCGATCATCAGGATGTTCTTGGGGGTCACTTCGACGCGCAGCTCTTCGGGCAGCTGCATCCGGCGCCAGCGATTGCGCAAGGCGATGGCTACGGCGCGCTTGGCATCGTCCTGGCCGATGATGTGACGGTTGAGTTCGTGGACGATTTCGCGGGGAGTCATGGACATGGTAATTGACGGTCCTCGAGCAGGAATGAGCCGTGGCGCTGGGCCGGAACAGGCTTATTGCGCGAGATCCTGCTCCTCAATGGTCTGGGTATGGTTGGTGAAGACACAGATGTCGCCGGCGATGCTCAAGGCAGTCTCGACGATCTCCCGGGCCGACAGGTCGGTCTTTTTCAGCAGTGCGCTGGCGGCCGCCTGGGCGTAGGCACCGCCGGAGCCCATGGCGATCAGGCCGTCTTCGGGTTCGACCACGTCGCCGTTGCCGGTGATGATCAGCGAGGCGTCCTTGTTGGCAACCGCGAGCATCGCTTCGAGGCGACTCAGGGAGCGGTCGGTGCGCCATTCCTTGGCCAGTTCGACGGCGGCACGAATCAGGTGGCCCTGATGTTTTTCAAGCTGGCCTTCGAAGCGCTCGAACAGGGTGAAAGCGTCGGCGGTGGCCCCGGCAAAACCGGCGATGACCTGGCCGTGGTACAGGCGACGGACTTTCTTCGCGTTGCCTTTCATCACGGTGTTGCCCAGTGAAACCTGGCCGTCGCCACCCATGACGACTTTGCCATCACGGCGGACTGAAACGATGGTGGTCAAGGGAAGAGTCTCCACGCAGCGGGGCGAAAATGCCCGGATGAAAACTCATATGGGGGTGGTATGGTTTTTTTCAACCGTGGGGGCCCAGAGGGGATGAGCGGTGCGTTTCGCTCATCCCCTCGCCACAGTGGGTCGCTCGGGTGGCCACCGTGTGCGATCAGCGGCTCTGGCGTTGTTGTAACAACAGGTTGCTGAAACCACTGCCAGCCAGCTGTTTCTGCGCCTTGGTCAGCTCTTCGCGATTGCTGAACGGGCCGACCAGCACCCGGTACCAGGTCTCGTCCTTCACCGTGCCGGACTCCACCGACACGGACTGGCCCAGCAGGATGATCTGTGCCCGCACCTTGTCGGCATCGGCTTCCTTGCGGAAGGAGCCAGCCTGCAGAAAGAACTTCGTCACCGGGGCCGCTTTCTGCACGGGTGGGGCCGGTGGCGGCGTAATGCCGGCCAGGGCCGCCTGGGCACGGGCGGTGTCGATCTTCGCCGCTTCGGCCGGTGTCACCGGCGTGGCGGGTACTTGCGGAGTCGGCAGGGTTTTCTCCGGCACCGCCTCGGGCGGCACGATGACTTCCGATTCCGGCAGCAGGGTGTAGAAGTCGTACTTGGGCTTCACCGGTTGCGTCGGGCTCGGCGGGGTCTTGTTGGCCTCGGCGATGCGCGTGGCTTTCTGTTGCTCCTGGCGGACGCGCTTGACGTCATCGCCCTGGCCCGGCTCCAGCTTCATCAGGAACACTATGAAAGCGCCAACGGTCAGGCCGATGGCCATCCACAACCAGCCCGGAATCGGCTTCTTGGCCGGGGGCTGGTAACGACTGGCGCCGCGCTTGGGTGCAGGTTTTTTCTTGGCGGCCAACTTACATGCGCTCCAGGGTTTCCAGGCCCAGCAGTTCCAGGCCCTGCTTGAGCGTGCGCGCGGTCAGCGCGGCAAGACGCAGGCGGCTTTGCATTTGCTCGGGGGTGTCGGCGTTGAGGATCGGGCAGTTCTCGTAGAAGCTGGAGAACAGGCCGGCCACATCGTACAGATAAGCGCACAGGGTGTGTGGCGTGCCCTTGTCGGCGACGTTGTTGAGCACTTCGCCGAACTGCGCCAGCTTCGCCGCCAGCTCCTGCTCCTGTGGGGCCTGGAGCACGATCCGCCCGTCCACTTCGTCGAGGCCTTTGCCGAGCTTGCGGAACACGCCCGCCACACGGGTGTAGGCGTACAGCAGGTATGGCGCGGTGTTGCCTTCGAAGTTGAGCATCAGGTCGAAGTTGAAGCTGTAGTCGCTGGTGCGGTGCTTGGACAGGTCGGCGTATTTCACCGCGTCGATGCCCACCACCTTGGCGATCTTGCGCAGCTCATCCTCGGCCAGGTCCGGGTTCTTGCCCTTGACCAGGGTATAGGCGCGTTCCTGGGCTTCGGTCAGCAGGTCGATCAGCTTCACCGTGCCGCCGTCGCGAGTCTTGAAAGGGCGGCCATCGGCGCCGTTCATGGTGCCGAAGCCCATGTGCTCCATTTCCATCGGCCGGGCCACGAAACCGGCCTGGCGTGCCACTTCGAACACTTGCTGGAAGTGCAGGGCCTGGCGCTGGTCGACGAAGTACAACACCCGATCGGCCTTGAGCACGCTGTTGCGGTAGCGTACGGCGGCCAGGTCGGTGGTGGCGTACAGGTAGCCGCCGTCGGCCTTGACGATGATCACCGGCAGCGGTTCGCCGTCGGCAGTCTTGAACTGGTCGAGGAACACGCACTGGGCGCCGTTGCTTTCCACCAGCATGCCCTTGGCCTTGAGGTCATTGACCACGTTGATCAGGTCGTCGTTGTAGGCGCTTTCGCCCATGACGTCGGCCATGGTCAGCTTGACGTTCAGCAACTCGTAGATTTTCTGGCAGTGGGACAGGGAGATGTCCTTGAACCGGGTCCACAGCGCCAGGCACTCGGCGTCGCCGGCCTGCAACTTGACCACCAGGCCGCGGGCGCGGTCGGCGAACTCGGGGGATTCGTCGAAGCGTTGCTTGGCGGCGCGGTAGAAGTTCTCCAGGTCCGACAGTTCATCGCTGGTGATGGGGTTTTCCTGCAGGTAGGCCATCAGCATGCCGAACTGGGTGCCCCAGTCGCCGACATGGTTCTGGCGAATCACGGTGTCGCCGAGGAATTCCAGTACCCGGGCCACGCCGTCGCCGATGATGGTGGAACGCAGGTGGCCGACGTGCATTTCCTTGGCGAGGTTGGGGGCCGACAGGTCCACCACGGTGCGCTGCAGCGGGCCGGCCTTGCGAACCCCGATGCGTTCGTCGGCCAGGGCCGCGTCCAGGCGCGAAGCCAGGGCCTGGGTGTTCTGGAAGAAATTGATGAACCCGGGACCGGCGATCTCCGCCTTGGAGACGTTCTCGTCGGCCGGCAGCGCGGCGATGATTTTCTCGGCCAGGTCCCGCGGCTTCATGCCGGCCGGCTTGGCCAGCATCATGGCGATGTTGCTGGCAAAGTCGCCGTGGGTCTTGTCGCGGGTGTTTTCGACCTGAATCGCCGGCGACAGGCCTTCTGGCAGCACACCTTCAGTGACGAGTTGGGTGATGGCTTGCTGGATGAGCTGGCGAATGGTGTCTTTCATGGTCTTCTCTTTCAACCGCAGGCGCGGCGGCGCTTCGATGCGCTGGTGGAAAAACTGGGCATTATCCGTGGCCCGGACGAGCTTGCCAACTGTAGCGGGTCGGTTGGGGTTGTGTGGTGACTATTCTTGCTGGCCTGGATGCACGCGATCCCCTGTGTGAGCCTGCTCCCACCGGGGGGCAGGCTTGCGGTCCATTCAATACAAGTCCACCGGGTCCACGTCCAGCGACCAGCGTACCGCCCGCCCGCTGGGCATCTGTTCCAGCACCAGCAGCCAGGCGCTCAACAGGCGGTGCAGCGGCGCCCGGGCGTTGGCCTGTAATAAAAGCTGGGCCCGGTAGCGCCCGGCCCGGCGCTCCATCGGAGCCGGTACCGGGCCCAATAGTTCGATCCCGGTGAGGTTCTGCTGGGCCAGCAAGCGCTCTGCCTCGCCACAGGCCTCGTCGAGGAAGCCTTCGGCCTGCCCGGGCTTGTGGGCTTCGGCCCGCAACAGCGCCAGGTGGGCGAACGGCGGCAGGCCGGCGCCGCGCCGTTCGCTCAATGCCTGTTCGGCGAAGGCGAAGTAGCCTTGCTCGGTCAGTTGTATCAGCAGCGGATGGTCCGCCAGGTGAGTCTGGATAATCACCTTGCCCGGCTCCTCGGCTCGTCCGGCCCGGCCCGCAACCTGGACGATCAGCTGCGCCATGCGCTCGCTGGCGCGGAAGTCGCCGGAAAACAGCCCGCCGTCGGCATCCAGGATCGCCACCAGGGTGACCCGCGGGAAATGATGCCCCTTGGCAAGCATCTGGGTGCCCACCAGGATGCACGGCTGGCCCTTCTGGATCGTGGCGAACAGGTGGTTCATCGCGTCCTTGCGCGAGGTGCTGTCGCGGTCCACCCGCAGCACCGGATAGTCGGGAAACAGGATGCCCAGCCGCTCCTCGGCGCGTTCGGTGCCAGCACCCACCGGGCGCAGGTCCACCTTGCCGCACTGCGGGCAATGCCTCGGCACGCGCTCGCTATGGCCGCAGTGGTGACAACGCAACTCCCCATGGCGCTGGTGCACGGTCATCCGCGCGTCGCAGCGTTCGCACCCGGACATCCAGCCGCAGTCGTGGCACAGCAGGGTCGGAGCGAATCCCCGGCGATTGAGGAACACCAGCACCTGTTGCCCGGCGGCCAGGGTCTGGCCGATGGCTTGTTGCATCGGGCCGCTGATGCCGCTGTCCAGCGGACGGCTTTTCACGTCCAGGCGCAGGAAGCGTGGCTGCTTGGCACCGCCGGCCCGTTCGTTCAGGCGCAGCAGGCCATAACGACCGGTGTAGGCATTGTGCAGGCTCTCCAGGGAGGGCGTCGCCGAGCCAAGGACGATGGGGATGTTTTCCTGGCGGGCGCGTACCAGCGCCAGGTCGCGGGCGTGATAGCGCAGGCCTTCCTGCTGTTTATAGGAGCCGTCGTGTTCTTCGTCGATGATGATCAGGCCGGGATTCTTCATCGGCGTGAACAGGGCCGAGCGGGTGCCGATGATGATGTCGGCCTCGCCGTCGCGGGCAGCTAGCCAGGCCTCCAGGCGCTCGCGGTCGTTGACCGCCGAGTGCACCAGGGCGATCCGGGCGTTGAAGCGTTGCTCGAAGCGCGCCAGGGTCTGCGGGCCGAGGTTGATTTCCGGGATCAGCACCAAGGCTTGCTTGCCCGCCTCCAGGGTCTGGCGGATCAACTGCAGGTAGACTTCGGTCTTGCCGCTGCCCGTGACGCCCGCGAGCAGGAACGCGTGGTAGCTGTCGAAGCCCGCGCGAATCGCCTCGCAGGCGGCCCGTTGTTCGGCATTGAGCGGCAGTTCCGGCTGGGCCAGCCAATGCTCGTGGCGGGCGCCCGGGATGTGCCTGCGCACCTCCACCTGGACCAGGCCCTTGGCCAGCAGCAAATCGAGGCTGTCCTTGCTGAGCATCAGCTTGCTCAGCAACTGATGGGCCACCCCATGGGGATGCTGGGCCAGGGTCGCCAGCGCTTCGCGTTGACGCGGGGCACGGGCGATGCGCGGATCGTCCGTGGAGGCGCCCGGCGCCACAGACCAGAACCGTTCCTGGCGCGCCTCGGCCGGCTCACCCTGGCGCAGCAGCACCGGCAGTGCCCAGCTCAAGGTGTCGCCGAGGCTGTGCTGATAATACTGGGCGGTCCAAAGGCACAACTTGAACAGCGACGCCGGCAGCGGTGGCGTGGCATCGAGCAGCGCCAGGGCCGGCTTGAGCTTGTCGGCCGGGACCTCGCTGTGATCGGTGACTTCCACCAGGATGCCGATCATCTCCCGCCGGCCGAACGGTACCCGCAAGCGCATGCCGGGTTGCAACCGGTCATGCGGGACCCCGGCCGGAGCGCGGTAGTCGAACAGTCGGCGCAGGGGCGAAGGCAGGGCGAGGCGCAGGATGGCGTCGGACACGCGAGGTCTCGATAAACAGAAAAATGGCGGAAAGCTTGGCACAACCCTTGTAGGAGCGAGGGTGTGCATGAGGACGCGAGCCTAGCAGACGGTTGGTACAAGCGACAGCTTGCGTCATTGTCGATGTCTGGTAGAATCCGCGCCCTAATTACGTGCGGTATTCAACAATAGTGTTGGGTGGCGGCACGCTAGCCTGAGGGAAACACCATGAAGACCGATATCCATCCAGAATACCCAGTGGTTGCCGTAACCTGCAGCTGCGGCAACAAGTTCGAAACCCGTTCGACCTACGGCAAAGCCCTGGCGATCGACGTTTGCAACGAATGCCACCCGTTCTACACCGGTAAGCAAAAGACTCTGGATACCGGTGGTCGCGTTCAGAAGTTCGCCGATCGTTTCGGTGCTTTCGGCGCTACCAAAAAGGCCTGAGGCTGATCATTTTGGAGGCTCGTTCCGGCGGCTCCAGATTGATGAAAAAGGCGTCCCTTGTGGGCGCCTTTTTTGTGTCCGCGATTTGGCTGGGCGGGGCCGAGGCCTTCTGTCCGGCCCCGGCAGGGCTGGCCCGGGTGAAGGTGCAGCGGGTGGTGGATGGCGACACCCTGCGCCTGGCGGATGGCCGAAGCGTGCGCATGATCGGTCTCAACAGCCCGGAACTGGGGCGGCAAGGACGATCCGACGAGCCTTTTGCCGTTGCGGCCCGTCGGCGTCTCGAAGCGCTGGTGGCGGCCAGCGACGGGCAGGTGGGGTTGCTTCCTGGCCAGCAGGGTCGCGATCGCTATGGGCGAACCCTGGCTCATGTCTATGACGCTGACGGCCGTAACCTCGAAGCGCAACTGCTCGCCGAGGGGTTGGGGTTTCATGTGGCGGTGGCACCGAATACCGGCTTGGCGGACTGCCAGGGTGCCGCCGAACGCCAGGCTCGCGAGGCGCGTCTTGGGCTATGGAAACAGTCACCCGTGCTCAAGACGCAACAGATCCAGGCTCCCGGCTTCGCCGTGCTCAGCGGTCGCGTGAACACGATCAGGCGCAATCGTGGCGGAATCTGGCTGCAAATGGAGGGGGCGGTTGTATTGCGTGTCGCTCCCGATGTGGCGAACCGTTTCGATATGGCTTCGCTTGAGCGCCTCCAGGGCCGGCAGGTCGAGGCGCGTGGCTGGGTGGTGGATCGATCGCGGCGCGCAGCCCTGGAACCGGGGCGGGAGCGCTGGTTGCTGCCATTGACCGATCCGGCCATGTTGACCGCACTGCCTCGATAAAAAATTGTAGACATTTTTAATGTGGATTGTATGCATCAATCCCTTGTGTTTCGCGGCTCTAGGCCCAAAGTCGTAGGGCAGGGCGCTTGACAGCGGTGACTGGTCAGTCTTGTAGGGACTTTGCGAGGGGCGTATCCTCGGCGGTCCGTCTGTCCAACACAGTAAAAAGCGGAATGCCCACATGTCTGATCTGAAAACTGCCGCTCTCGAATATCACGCTAATCCTCGTCCAGGAAAGCTGAGTGTCGAGCTCACCAAGGCCACCGCTACTGCCCGCGATCTGTCGCTGGCCTACAGCCCCGGCGTAGCCGAACCAGTACGCGAAATCGCTCGCGACCCTGAGCTGGCCTACAAGTACACCGGCAAGGGCAACCTGGTTGCAGTCATTTCCGATGGCACCGCGATTCTCGGCCTGGGTGACCTGGGCCCACTGGCTTCCAAGCCGGTCATGGAAGGCAAGGGTGTCCTGTTCAAGCGCTTCGCCGGTATCGACGTGTTCGACATCGAAGTCGATTCCGAAAGCCCGCAGGCCTTCATCGACACCGTCAAGCGTATCTCCATCACCTTCGGTGGCATCAACCTGGAAGACATCAAGGCACCCGAGTGCTTCGAGATCGAGCGCGCCCTGATCGAACAGTGCGATATCCCGGTGTTCCACGATGACCAGCACGGTACCGCCATCGTGACTGCGGCCGGTATGATCAACGCCCTGGAAATCGCCGGCAAGACCCTGCCGGAAGCCAAGATCGTCTGCCTGGGCGCCGGTGCCGCGGCCATCTCCTGCATGAAGTTGCTGGTGAGCATGGGCGCCCGGATCGAGAACATCTTCATGGTCGACCGTACCGGCGTGATCCACTCCGGCCGTACCGACCTGAACCAGTACAAGGCGGTCTTCGCCCACGCCACCGACAAGCGCACCCTGGCTGAAGCGCTGGACGGCGCCGACGTTTTCGTCGGCCTCTCGGGTCCGAACCTGTTGAGCCCGGAAAACCTGCTGCGCATGGCGCCGAACCCGATCGTGTTCGCCTGCTCGAACCCGGACCCGGAAATCTCCCCGGAACTGGCTCACGCCACCCGTAGCGACGTGATCATGGCCACGGGCCGTTCGGATTACCCGAACCAGGTCAACAACGTACTGGGCTTCCCGTTCATCTTCCGCGGCGCCCTGGACGTACGCGCCAAGCGCATCAACGAAGAAATGAAAGTCGCGGCCGCCAACGCCCTGCGCGAACTGGCCAAGCTGCCGGTGCCTCAGGAAGTGTGCGACGCCTACGGCGGCATCAAGCTGGAATTCGGTCGTGAGTACATCATTCCGAAACCTATGGACGCTCGCCTGATCACCCTGATCTCCGACGCCGTGGCCAAGGCCGCGATCGAGACCGGCGTGGCCACCCTGCCGTACCCGAAGAATTACCCGCTCAAGAGCGTGGATGATGTGTTCAACGGCTAAGCCGTTGTAGCGCTTCAATAAAAACCCCCGGCTCCTGCGAGTCGGGGATTTTTATTGGGAGCGTCCTGAGTTGATTGCTCAGCTGGCTTATTGAGATAACGCTTGGGTCAACGTTTTAAAGCGCTTTATTTACTGGTTCGCCACGTTTCTTCTATATATTGGTGTTTCAATTTTCTGAACATGCTAAATAAATAGAAGAGGTTGGGTGCGTTCCTTAGTTGGCTACCCACCCTTGCCCACGAACATAATGTTTGCCGCCAGAAACAGCAGGGCCGGGGGAGCCAGATCCGGTTGTAGTGTCGTCAATATCACTCGCGCTTTTTATATTATCAATCCATACAGTGGATAGCTGACCTTGATAATTTGCGCTTTCCAAAGTTAATGTCTTTGCGTCAAAGTCTACGTTTTTCAGCCATCCCTGCGCCATGCTTGCAAGGGTGCCGTCGCTATGTCGGTGACTGATGCGAAGATAGGTGTCTGCAGGAATTGTATTGAGTTTCGCCACGACGTCGTCATTCATGATCAAATCCTTGATTGAGGAGGGAGATTTGATTTTGGTGCGAAATAACAAGTGCATATACTGTCAGAGCTTACAGTTTTTTAAATCTGATCTTAATAGCTGCTGAGTTTTTTATAACTTGGCATACAAAATATAAAGACCTCGCATGTGTTTGCAGTGCGTCTCTTAATAAAAGGCGCGTTCCCTCATGCGGCTCCCAGTGTTCAGGTACGAAAAGCCCCGGACTTCTTTCGAGGGAGGGGCTTTTGGGTTGTAGCTGATCAGAACAGATCGATCGGTGCCGCTTCGTCCGCCGGCAGCGGGCTGCCTGGCGCTACACCGTTGCCCAGCTCGTTGACCGACGGCGGGGTGTCTTCACTCTTGAACAGCTCGAAATACGCCCCTGGGGTACCTGGCGTCGCGGCGCGGCCGCTGACCGGATCGACCCGCAGGCTCAGGATGCCTTCCGGTTCCGGCTGGGTGTGAGGCGGTTTGTCCTTGAGGGCGGCGCCCATGTAGGTCATCCAGATGGGCAGCGCCACGGTGCCGCCGAACTCGCGGCGGCCGAGGCTCTCAGGCTGGTCGAAGCCGGTCCAGACGGTGGTGACGTAATCGCCGTTGTAGCCCGAGAACCAGGCGTCCTTGGATTCGTTGGTGGTGCCGGTCTTGCCCGCCAGGTCGGTTCGACCCAGCGCCAGGGCGCGCCGGCCGGTGCCGAGCTTGATCACGTCCTGCAGCATGCTATTGAGGATGTAGGTGGTCCGGCCGTCGATGATGCGCTCGGCAATGACCGGGGCCTGCGGTACCGCCGGGGCAGTCGTGGCTTCGCCTGGGGGCGCGTTCACCGTGAACGTTTCGGCGGCGGGTGCCGCGACGCCATCGCTGGCCTGCTCGCCCGTCGGCACCCGTGGCGGATTGGCGACGAACAGCGTCTCGCCGTTGCGGCTTTCGATCCTGTCGATGATGTACGGGGTGATCTTGTAGCCGCCGTTGGCGAACGTGCTCCAGCCCGTGGCGATTTCCATTGGCGTCAGGGTCGCGGTGCCCAGGGCCAGGGAGAGGTTGCGAGGCAGGTCCTGCTTGTTGAAGCCGAACTTGCTGATGTAGTCGATGGTGCGGTCGACGCCCAGGGCCTGAAGCAGGCGGATCGACACCAGGTTGCGGGACTTGTACAGCGCTTCGCGCAGACGGATCGGGCCGAGGAAGGTGTTGGTGTCATTCTTCGGCCGCCAGACCTTGTCCAGGTACTCGTCGACGAACACGATGGGCGCATCGTTCACCAGGCTGGCGGCGGTGTAGCCATTGTCCAGGGCGGCGCTGTAGACGAACGGCTTGAAGCTCGAGCCGGGCTGGCGTTTGGCCTGCAACGCCCGGTTGTAATTGCTTTGCTCGAAGGCGAAGCCACCCACTAGAGAGCGAATGGCGCCGTCCTGCGGGTCGAGGGACACCAGGGCACCCTGGGCCGCCGGAATCTGGCTGAACTTCAAGGAGTTGTCCGGTTGACGCTGCACCCGGATCAGGTCACCGACCTGGGCGACGTCCGACGGCTGCCGGGGGACTGCGCCCATGCTGTTGGTATTGAGGAAAGGACGCGCCCATTTCATGGTGTCCCAGCTCACATGTTCTTCCAGCTCGCCATTACGCGTCAGGACCTTGATGCCGTCCTTGTCCACCTGGGTGACGATGGCCGGCTCCAGGCTGCTGATGGTGCGCTGCTTGGTCAGTTCCAGGGCCCAGGCTTCCTTGGTCTTGCCTGGCAGGCGCGATTCAGGCCCGCGGTAGCCGTGGCGCTGGTCATAGGTCATCAGGCCTTCGTGCAGCGCGGTGTTGGCCATTTCCTGCAGATTGCTCGGTACCGTGGTGGTCACGCGGAAACCTTCGGTGTAGGCATCGCTGCCGTAGCGGCCGACCATTTCGGCCCGGGCCATCTCGGCGATATACGGGGCGTTCACTTCCGGGGTCGGCACGTGATAGCTGGCGTTCAAGGGCTCGTTGATCGCGGCGGTGTACTCGGCTTCGCTGATCTTGCCCAACTTGTACATGCGTCCCAGGATCCAGTCGCGGCGCTCCTTGCTGCGCGCCGGGTTGGCGAGGGGGTTGAAGCGCGACGGGGCCTTGGGCAGGCCGGCGATCATCGCCATCTGTGCCAGGCTGACCTCGCGGATCGACTTGCCGTAGTACACCTGGGCCGCCGCCTCGATGCCATAGGCGCGGTTGCCCAGGTAGATCTTGTTCACGTACAGCTCGAGGATCTCGTCCTTGGTCAGCTGCCGCTCGATCTGCAGGGCCAGGAGAATCTCGGTGGTCTTGCGCGAGAAGCTGCGCTCGCTGGTCAGGAAGAAGTTCTTGGCCACCTGCATGGTGATGGTGCTGCCGCCGGACTGGATATGCCCGCTCTTGATCAACTGGCTCGCGGCCCGCATCAGGCTGCCGGGATCGACGCCGTAGTGGTTGGCGAAGTTGTCGTCTTCAGCACTCAGTAACGCATTGATGAAATTGGGGGGAATGTCGGCGAAACGGATCGGCGTGCGGCGCATTTCGCCAAATTCGGCGATCAGCTTGTTGTCGCTGCTGTAGACCCGCAGGGGAATCTGCAACTGAATGCTTCTCAGCGCCTCCACGGATGGCAATCCCGGACTAAGGTAAAGAAACGCACCGCTCAGACCCAGGAGCAGTCCGCAGAAAACGGCGACGATGGACCATCCGAAAAATTTCAGCAGACGAATCAAGGCTTTTGGATATCCAGGCAAAGAATGAAAAGGCGTCAGGTGCAGGGAAGGACCCATGCGAGCAACAAAGCGAAAAAAACGCTGCGCATTATAAGCATTTTTTCGCGGTGCAAACGCCATCCGGACATCCGTCGGACCGGCGTGATTGAACGCAATGCGTATTAGAGAGTCCGTAACTCACGGATAGTCATAGGGAATTGGTAGTGCTACGACTCTTCAATAAAAAAGCCCATGCGCTTCTGGGGATAGATATCAGCTCCACGTCGGTGAAGCTGCTCGAGTTGAGTCGCCAGGGCGACCGGTACCGTGTCGAATCCTACGCGGTCGAACCGCTTCCGGCCAACGCCGTGGTCGAGAAGAACATCGTCGAGCTCGAAGGGGTGGGCCAGGCGCTGTCGCGGGTAGTGGCCAAGGCCAGGACACCCTTGCGCAATGTCGCCGTGGCCGTGGCGGGGTCCGCCGTGATCACCAAGACCATCGAGATGGACGCCGGGCTGTCCGACGACGACATGGAGAACCAGCTCAAGATCGAGGCGGACCAGTACATTCCCTATCCCTTGGATGAGGTGGCCATCGATTTCGAAGTCCTGGGCGTCTCGCCGCGCAGCGCCGAGCGGGTCGAAGTGCTGCTGGCCGCCTGTCGCAAGGAGAACGTCGAAGTCCGCGAGGCCGCCCTGGCGCTGGCCGGGCTGACGGCGCGGGTAGTGGATGTCGAGGCCTACGCCCTGGAGCGCGCCTTCGGCCTGCTGGCCACGCAACTGGCCGCGTCCCAGGAACGGCTCACGGTAGCGGTGATCGACATCGGCGCCACCATGACCACCCTGAGCGTGCTGCACAACGGCCGCATCATCTATACCCGTGAGCAATTGTTCGGCGGTCGCCAGCTGACCGAGGAGATCCAGCGTCGCTACGGCCTGACGTTCGAGCAGGCCGGGCTGGCAAAGAAGCAGGGTGGCCTGCCGGACGACTATTCCGGCGAAGTGTTGCAGCCCTTTCGCGAAGCGTTGGTGCAGCAGGTGTCGCGCTCCCTGCAGTTTTTCTTCGCGTCGGGCCAGTACAGCGCGGTGGACCACATCCTGCTGGCCGGTGGCACGGCGTCGGTCACGGGGCTGGACCGGCTGATCGAACAGCGCCTGGGCACGCCGACCCAGGTGGCCAACCCGTTTACCAACATGGCCCTGGGCAGCCGGGTCAATGCCGGTGCCCTGGCCAGTGATGCGCCGGCACTGATGATTGCCTGCGGGCTGGCCCTCAGGAGCTTCGACTGATGGCGCGGATCAACCTGCTTCCCTGGCGCGAAGAGCTTCGCGAAGAGCGCCGCAAACGCTTTCTGCTGGCCTTGACCGGAGCGCTCGTCGGCGCGGTAGGCGTGATACTGATTGCGGTCCAGTACCTCAACAGCGCCATCGATTACCAGCTGGCCCGTAACAATCACCTCTCGCAGCAGATCGCGGAACTGGATGAGCGCATCAAGCAGATCAGCGAGCTGAAAGCCCGTCGCCAGCAGTTGCTGGAGCGCATGCGCATCATCCAGGACTTGCAGGGCAACCGGCCGGTCAGCGGGCGCATCTTCGACCAGTTGGTGCGCACCTTGCCCGACGGGGTGTATTTCACCGAAGTGACGATGGAAGACCACACGCTGTCCATCAAGGGGGCCGCCGAGTCGAACAACCGGGTCTCGGACCTGATGCGCAACCTGGACTCATCGGACCTGTTCGATGCTCCCAGCCTGACGGAGGTCAAGGCCACCACGGCCGGCCAGCTCGACCAGGCCAATGTGTTCCAGTTGACGGTACGCCAGACCCGTCCGGCTGACATCGAGGAGGCCCAATGAGACCGGCGGAGTGGTTCGACGCGCTGCGCAAGATCGATATCAGCGACCTGGACACCAATAACCTGGGCTCCTGGCCCATGCCGGTCAAATGGCTGGCCGGTGTCCTGCTGGTGATCCTGGTCCTGGGCCTGGGCTACAACTTTGCCCTCAGCGACCTGGAGGATCAGCTGCAGCAGGTGCGCGGGGAGGAAAGTACCCTCAAGGCGCAGTTCGCGGGCAAGGCCCACATGGCCGCGAACCTGGAGCGCTACACCGAACAGATGAAGCAGATGGAGGAGTCCTTCGGCGTGTTGTTGCGCCAATTGCCCAGCGACACCGAGGTCCCCGGACTGCTGGAGGACATCACCCGAACCGGCCTGGGCAGTGGCCTGGAGTTCGAGGAGATCAAGCTGCTCCCCGAAGCCACCCAGCCGTTCTACATCGAACTGCCGATCCAGATCACCGTGACCGGCGGCTACCATGACCTGGCGACCTTCGTCAGCGGTGTCGCCGGGTTGCCCCGCATCGTCACGCTGCACGATTTCGAGATTGCCCCCCTGGAGCCCAACGGCGGATCGAAGCTGCGCATGAGCATCCAGGCCAAGACCTATCGCTACAACGAGCAGGAGGAGCAGCCATGAGGTCGTTTCGCTGCGCCGGCCTGCTGGCGGGCCTGGTCGTGCTGGCGGGCTGCAACGGCGGCGATGGCTTCGACGACCTGGACGCCTATATGAACGAGGTCCGCTTGCGCCCGCCCGGCAAGATCGAGCCGATGCCGGTATTCAGGCCCTATGAGACCTTTACCTACAGCGCCGCCAACCTGCGCAGTCCGTTTTCCCGGCAGGTCCCGGTGGACCAGGCCGGTCGGCAGCAGGGCTCGCGCAATGTGCGGCCCGACCCCAACCGGACCAAGCAATACCTGGAAGGCTTCAATATCGAACAGTTCGAAATGGTCGGCACGATTGCCAACGCCAGTGGTTCCTTCGCGCTGCTGCGTGGCGCGGGCGGGGTGCATCGGCTCAAGGTCGGTGACTACCTTGGACGCAACGACGGGCGGATCGTCGCCATCAGTGCCACTCAGGTCGATGTGGTGGAAATCGTACCTGACGGCGAGGGGACGTGGCTGGAGCGACCACGGACCATTCCTTTGAAAGAGCACTCATTAGTGGAATCCCAACAATGAACAGGATTTTGACAGCCCTCGGTATTTCGCTATGGATAGCGCTGATGTCGCCGATGGCCCATGCGGCCAGCCTCAAGGCCCTGGATGTCGCGGCGTTGCCGGGAGACCGAGTCGAGTTGAAGCTGTCCTTCGACGGGCCGCCACCGACGCCTCGCGGCTATACCACCGAGCAGCCGGCCCGGATTGCCCTGGACTTGCCCGGGGTCACCAGCCAGCTGGCCCGCAAGACCCATGACCTGGGGGGCGGCAATGCGCGCAGCGCCACCGTGGTCGAGGCGGGGGATCGTACGCGGCTGATCATCGGCCTCACCCAGCTGGCGCCGTATGACGCCCGGGTCGAGGGCAACAGCCTGTTCGTGGTGATCGGCAAGGGCGCGACCCCCAGGACCACGGCCCAGGCGTCGCCCCTCGGTGCCGCCAGTCCTGCGCCGGCGAGGGCCAGGGCGCCGACGGGCAGGGCCATTCGCGGCGTGGATTTCCAGCGAGGAACCCAGGGCGAGGGCAATGTCGTGATCGATCTGTCGGACCCTTCCATCGCTCCGGACATCCAGGAGCGCGAAGGCAAGATCATCCTCACCTTTGCCAGGACCCAACTGCCGGAACCGCTGCGGGTGCGCCTGGACGTCAAGGACTTCGCCACCCCGGTGCAGTTCGTCAATGCCAGCGCCGGTTCGGACCAGGCCACCGTCAGTATCGAGCCCGGTGGTACCTTCGATTACTCCACCTACCAGACCGATAACCGGCTGACCGTCAGCGTCCGGCCCATGACCGTCGAAGACCTGCAGAAACGCAATAGCGATCGGGCCGCCTACAGTGGCGAGAAGCTGTCCCTCAACTTCCAGGACATCGAAGTGCGTTCGGTCCTGCAGTTGATCGCCGATTTCACCAACCTGAACCTGGTGGCCAGCGACACGGTGCAGGGCGCAATTACCCTGCGCTTGCAGAATGTGCCATGGGACCAGGCCCTGGACCTGGTGCTCAAGACCAAGGGGCTGGACAAGCGCAAGGTCGGCAACGTGTTGCTGGTGGCTCCGGCCGATGAAATCGCCGCGCGCGAGCGCCAGGAGCTGGAGTCCCAGAAGCAGATCGCCGACCTGGCGCCATTGCGGCGTGAACTGCTGCAGGTCAACTACGCCAAGGCGGCGGACATCGCCAAGCTGTTCCAGTCGGTGACCAGCGCCGAGGCCAAGGCCGATGAGCGCGGCACCATCACGGTCGATGAGCGAACCAACAACATCATCGCCTACCAGACCCAGGACCGGCTCGATGAACTGCGACGGATCGTCGCCCAGCTGGATATCCCGGTGCGCCAGGTGATGATCGAGGCACGTATCGTCGAGGCCAACGTCGATTACGACAAGAGCCTGGGGGTGCGCTGGGGTGGTTCGATACAGAACAAGGGTAACTGGAACGCTTCCGGGGTCAGCACCGGGGACTCCACCACCATCGGCACACCGGGCAGCACCAGCACCAACCAGCCGTTCGTGGACATGGGCGCGTCGGGCAACACATCGGGAATCGGCATCGCGTTCATCACCGACAATGTCCTGCTGGACCTGGAACTGACCGCCATGGAGAAGACCGGAAACGGGGAAATCGTCTCTCAGCCCAAGGTGGTGACCTCCGACAAGGAGACGGCGAAAATCCTCAAGGGCACGGAAATCCCTTACCAGGAAGCCAGTTCCAGCGGGGCGACCTCGGTGTCCTTCAAGGAGGCCTCGCTGTCGCTGGAGGTGACGCCGCAGATCACCCCGGACAATCGCATCATCATGGAGGTCAAGGTCACCAAGGACGAGCCGGATTACCTGAACAAGGTGCAGGAAGTACCGCCCATCAAGAAAAACGAGGTCAATGCCAAGGTGCTGGTCAACGATGGCGAGACCATTGTGATTGGCGGCGTTTTCTCAAATACTCAGAGCAAGGTCGTAGATAAGGTGCCATTTCTTGGCGATGTGCCGTATCTTGGCCGCCTTTTCCGGCGTGATGTGGTTTCGGAGAAAAAATCCGAGCTGCTGGTATTCCTCACTCCGCGTATCATGAACAACCAGGCGATTGCTGTGAGTCGTTGATTCTGTGCGAAATTTGATTCTTGTTGGGCCGATGGGGGCTGGAAAAAGCACCATCGGCCGTTTGCTGGCCAAAGAGCTGCGCCTGCCGTTCAAAGATTCCGACAAGGAAATTGAATTGCGCACGGGTGCCAATATCCCATGGATCTTCGACAAGGAAGGCGAACCCGGCTTTCGTGATCGCGAGCAGGCGATGATCGCCGAGCTCTGCGCATTCGACGGCGTGGTGCTGGCCACCGGTGGCGGCGCAGTGATGCGCGAGGCCAATCGACAGGCGCTGCACGCTGGCGGACGAGTGGTCTATCTGCATGCTTCCGTGGAGCAGCAGGTCGGTCGTACCGCCCGGGATCGCAACCGTCCATTGTTGCGCACTGCCGATCCGGCCAAGACCCTGCGGGACTTGCTGGAGTTGCGCGATCCGCTGTATCGCGAGATCGCCGATCTGGTGGTGGAAACCGACGAGCGGCCACCACGAATGGTGGTGCTGGACATTCTCGAACGTCTGCAGCAATTGCCTCCCCGTTAATGCGCCTGGCGAAATGCGCTATCCTCGACGTCCCGTCATGGCCCGCCTGGGGCGCGGCGGATGACCATCCCGTGGTGTCATGGCCAGCACCGGGACCTGTAGCGAGGGGATTTAACCCCGTTGGGCACTTTTGTTAATCGCAGGCAGGACGCCTGATTCCATCTTCACTGTGGGGACACATGCAGACACTTAAGGTCGACCTGGGCGAGCGCAGCTACCCGATTCATATTGGCGAAGGCTTGCTGGACCAGCCCGAACTGCTGGCGCCGCACATCGCAGGGCGGCAAGTGGCGATCATTTCCAATGAAACCGTCGCGCCTCTGTATCTGGAGCGTCTGACCCGCAGCCTGTCGGCTTTTTCGGTCATTTCCGTGGTGTTGCCCGACGGCGAAGCCTTCAAGAACTGGGAAACCCTGCAACTCATTTTCGACGGCCTGCTGACCGCACGGCATGACCGCCGTACCACGGTGGTTGCCCTGGGCGGTGGCGTAATCGGCGACATGGCCGGTTTTGCCGCCGCTTGTTACCAGCGCGGCGTCGACTTCATCCAGATCCCCACCACGCTGTTGTCGCAGGTCGACTCGTCGGTGGGTGGCAAGACCGGGATCAACCATCCCCTGGGCAAGAACATGGTCGGTGCGTTCTATCAGCCCAACGTGGTGCTGATCGATACCGCTACCCTCAAGACCCTGCCGGCTCGCGAGCTGTCCGCCGGGCTGGCGGAGGTCATCAAGTACGGGTTGATCTGCGACGAGCCGTTCCTGGGCTGGCTCGAGGAGAATGTCGACCGCTTGCGGGCCCTGGACCAGGCCGCCCTGACCTACGCCATCGAGCGCTCCTGCGCCGCCAAGGCCGCCGTGGTAGGCGCCGATGAGCGGGAGTCGGGTGTGCGCGCCACGCTCAATCTGGGCCACACTTTTGGTCACGCCATCGAGACCCATATGGGCTATGGTGTCTGGCTGCATGGCGAGGCGGTCGCGGCCGGCACGGTCATGGCCCTGGAAATGTCCGCGCGCCTGGGCTGGATCAGCCAGGAGGAGCGTGATCGTGGCATTCGCCTGTTCCAGCGGGCCGGGCTGCCGGTGGTGCCGCCGGAGGAAATGACCGAGGCCGATTTCCTCGAACACATGGCTATCGACAAGAAAGTGATCGACGGTCGCCTGCGCCTGGTGCTGCTGCGCCGCATGGGCGAAGCGGTAGTGACCGACGATTATCCGAAAGAGGTTCTACAGGCCACGCTGGGAGCGGATTATCGCGCCCTGGCTCAGCTTAAAGGTTAATAAGATTCCGATGACTAGTTTGCATGCCGACGAGGCTTTCCTCGGCCATTTCCAGTTGAGTCACGACCCTTTCGCTCCTCGGGTCCCCGGCTTCAAGTTCTTCCCGGCCCAGCGCAAGCCGGTGCTTGGGCAATTGCATCACCTGGCGCGCTACAGCCAGTTGCTGCTGGTGGTCACCGGTCCCCAGGGCAGCGGCAAGACTCTGCTGCGCCAGGCCCTGGTGGCCAGCACCAACAAGCAGTCGGTGCAAAGCGTGGTGGTCTCGGCCCGTGGTGCCGGCGACGCAGCGGGTGTGTTGCGCCAGGTGGCCCAGGCGCTGAATGTCGCCCAGGCTGAAATCGGCGCGATTCTCGAGCAGATCGTTCAGCTGGCGTTGACCGGTCAGGAGGTCTACCTGCTGGTGGATGACGCCGAGCAGCTCGACGAATCGGCCCTCGAAGTGCTGCTGGAACTGGCTGCCGGTGCGCCGGAAGGTCGCCCTCATGTGTTCCTCTTCGGCGAGTCGTCGCTGATTGCCGGTCTGGAGCAGTTGCAGCTCGAGGAAGAGCGGTTCCACATCATCGAGCTGGCACCCTACACCGAGGAAGAAACCCGCGAATACCTGGCCCAGCGTCTTGAAGGAGCCGGCCGGGGTATCGAACTTTTCACCGCCGATCAGATCTCTGAGATTCACGAAAGCTCCGACGGCTGGCCTGGCAACATCAATCAGGTCGCCCGCGATGCCTTGATCGAAATCATGATTGCCAGCCGCTCAGCGGTGAAGCGTCCTAGTATGGGGTTCAACATGCCGAAGAAGCACGTATTGGCGATTTCCGCCGTGGTCGTGGTCGCCATTGCCGCCGCGTGGCTGATGCCGGGTCGCAACAAGGCGCCCTCCACGGGCACACCGGCAAACGAACAGGCGCAACTGCCCCTTGGCCAGGGCACGCCGCAACCCAACGGCGGCGCGCCAGCGGTGGAGTTCGCCGGCAATACCCAGCCGATGCCGCTGCCGTTGGTCGGCCAGTCGCAACCGGTCATGCGCGGTCCCCTGGCCGAAGCGGCCGGCGGTATCACTGAGGGTGATGACGGCTCGGCGCCTCCGATCGACGACAGCAGCGATACGCCGCCAACCGTGACCACCACGGCACCGCCCGTCGGTGTGCCGGCAGGTCCGGCACCAACCCCGACACCGGCACCGGCTCCAGCCGCCAAGCCGACGCCTGCCCCAGCCCAGGTCGCTACCGCCAAGCCCGCGCCGACGCCAGCACCGGTGGCCAAGCCGGCACCTGCGCCGGCCGCCAAGCCTGCCACTACCACGGCCAAGGCCACGGGTGGCAGCTGGTACGCCGGCCAGGCACCAGGCAACTACGTGGTGCAGATCCTCGGTACCAGCTCCGAGGCGGCCGCCCAGAACTTCGTCAAGGAGCAGGGCGGCGAGTATCGTTATTTCAAGAAGGTGCTCAACGGCAAGCCGCTGTATGTCATCACCTACGGCAGCTTTGCCAGCCGCGATGCGGCCGTTTCCGCCATCAAGGCCTTGCCAGCGAAGGTTCAGGCTGGTAAACCTTGGCCTCGCACTGTCGCCAGCGTCCAACAGGAACTGGCTGCAACTCGCTGAAGATTCGGCGGCCTTACCCAGGCCGCCTCTCCCGGCAACCTCAACATTTCCGCAGGGGCGGGCGACCTTTCAGGCCGCGCGCCTTGCGGTGTCTGCGTCACAGTAGCGTTTGAGTCGTAGCGGTCGAACCCAAAAAAGTTTTGACTAGCACAGCATATAGCTTTAAACCTTTCACAAATGCGACATGGATTTGCGACAGTTCGTCGTCAAATTTGTGAGCGTCTGTGTCGGCATGTACAATGACCTCCCTTTTGCCCCCGCAAAGCCGGCGTACGTTCGGCGCGAAATGCAACTGGTTGAATTGAAAAGAAATTTGCCTCGGCAAGAGGCAGCCTGGTGAGAAAGTGTCTATGAAAGCAGGTCTGTACCAACCAGATGAATTCAAGGATAACTGCGGTTTTGGCCTGATAGCCCATATGCAGGGCGAGCCTAGCCATACCCTTTTGCAAACCGCCATTGAGGCCCTGACCTGCATGACCCACCGCGGTGGGATCAACGCCGACGGCAAGACCGGTGACGGTTGCGGCTTGCTGATCCAGAAGCCTGACGAGTTCCTGCGCGCCGTTGCCCAGGAAACATTTGGCGTGACCCTGCCCAAGCAGTACGCGGTGGGCATGGTGTTCTTCAATCAGGACCCGGTGAAGGCGCAGGCCGCTCGCGAGAACATGAACCGCGAGATCCTGGCCGCTGGCCTGCAACTGGTTGGCTGGCGCAAAGTGCCGATCGACACCAGCGTCCTCGGCCGCCTGGCCCTGGAGCGCCTCCCGCTGATCGAACAGGTGTTCATCGCTGGTGAAGGCCTGAGCGACCAGGAAATGGCGATCAAGCTGTTCAGTTCCCGTCGTCGTTCGTCCGTGGCCAACGCTGCCGACACCGACCACTACATCTGCAGCTTCTCCAACAAGACCATCATTTATAAAGGCCTGATGATGCCGGCGGACCTCGCCGCGTTTTATCCGGACCTGAGCGACGAGCGCCTGAAAACCGCCATCTGCGTGTTTCACCAGCGCTACTCCACCAACACCTTGCCGAAATGGCCGCTGGCCCAGCCATTCCGCTTCCTCGCCCATAACGGCGAGATCAACACCATCACCGGCAACCGCAACTGGGCCCTGGCCCGTCGCACCAAGTTCGCCAACGACCTGATGCCGGACCTCGAAGAGCTTGGCCCGTTGGTCAACCGCGTGGGGTCGGACTCCTCGAGCATGGACAACATGCTGGAGCTGATGGTGACCGGTGGTATCGACCTGTTCCGTGGCGTACGCATGCTTGTGCCGCCGGCCTGGCAGAACGTCGAGACCATGGATCCGGACCTGCGTGCCTTCTACGAATACAACTCCATGCACATGGAGCCGTGGGACGGCCCGGCGGGGATCGTCATGACCGACGGTCGCTACGCCGTTTGCCTGCTGGATCGTAACGGTCTGCGTCCAGCGCGCTGGGTCACCACCACCAACGGTTTCATCACCCTGGCATCGGAAATCGGCGTCTGGAACTACCAGCCCGAGGACGTCATCGCCAAGGGCCGCGTGGGCCCGGGCCAGATCTTCGCCGTGGATGTCGAGACCGGCCAGATCCTCGACACCGACGCCATCGACAACCGTCTCAAGTCCCGTCATCCATACAAGCAATGGCTGCGCAAGAATGCCCTGCGCATCCAGGCGACCATGGAAGACAACGACCACGGCTCGGCTTTCTACGATGTCGACCAGCTCAAGCAGTACATGAAGATGTACCAGGTCACCTTCGAGGAGCGTGACCAGGTGCTGCGCCCACTGGGCGAGCAGGGCTACGAAGCGGTCGGTTCCATGGGCGACGACACGCCGATGGCGGTGCTGTCGCAACGCGTGCGCACGCCGTACGACTATTTCCGCCAGCAGTTCGCCCAGGTCACCAACCCGCCGATCGACCCGCTGCGTGAAGCGATCGTGATGTCCCTGGAAATCTGCCTGGGCGCCGAGCGCAATATCTTCCAGGAGTCCCCGGAGCACGCCTCACGGGTGATCCTCAGCTCGCCGGTCATTTCCCCGGCCAAGTGGCGCTCGCTGACCAACCTCGATCGCCCGGGCTTCCAGCGCCAGGTCATCGACCTGAACTACGACGAGAGCGTCGGCCTGGAAGCGGCCATCCGCAATGTCGCCGACCAGGCTGAAGAAGCCGTGCGCGCCGGTCGTACTCAGATCGTGCTCAGCGACAGGCACATCATGCCCGGCAAGCTGCCGATCCATGCTTCGCTGGCCACGGGTGCGGTGCACCATCGCCTGACCGAAAAAGGCTTGCGCTGCGATTCCAACATCCTCGTGGAAACCGCCACCGCCCGCGACCCGCATCACTTCGCGGTGCTCATCGGTTTCGGTGCCTCGGCGGTCTACCCGTTCCTGGCCTACGAAGTGCTGGGCGACCTGATTCGTACCGGTGAAGTGCTGGGCGACCTCTACGAGGTATTCAAGAACTACCGCAAGGGCATCACCAAGGGCCTGCTCAAGATCCTGTCGAAGATGGGCATCTCCACCATTGCGTCCTACCGCGGTGCGCAACTGTTCGAGGCCATCGGCCTGTCCGAAGAAGTGTGCGAGTTGAGCTTCCGTGGCGTGCCGAGCCGCATCAAGGGTGCGCGTTTCGTCGACATCGAAGCCGAGCAGAAAGCCCTGGCCGCCGAAGCCTGGAGCCCGCGCAAGCCGATCCAGCAAGGTGGCCTGCTGAAGTTCGTCCACGGCGGCGAATACCATGCCTACAACCCGGATGTGGTCAATACCCTGCAGGCCGCCGTGCAGCAGGGCGACTACGCCAAGTTCAAGGAATACACGTCGCTGGTGGACAACCGTCCGGTGTCGATGATCCGTGACCTGCTCAAGGTCAAGACCCTCGACACGCCGCTGGACCTCAGCGAAGTGGAACCCCTGGAGTCGGTGCTCAAGCGCTTCGATTCCGCCGGTATTTCCCTCGGCGCCCTGTCCCCGGAAGCCCACGAAGCACTGGCCGAAGCCATGAACCGCCTCGGTGCGCGTTCCAACTCCGGTGAGGGCGGCGAAGATCCCGCGCGCTACGGCACCATCAAGAGCTCGAAAATCAAGCAGGTGGCCACCGGTCGTTTCGGTGTCACACCGGAATACCTGGTCAATGCCGAGGTACTGCAGATCAAGGTCGCCCAGGGCGCCAAGCCCGGTGAAGGCGGCCAGCTGCCTGGCGGCAAGGTCAACGGTCTGATCGCCAAGCTGCGTTATGCCGTGCCCGGCGTGACCCTCATCTCGCCGCCGCCGCATCACGACATCTACTCGATCGAAGACCTGTCGCAACTGATCTTCGACCTCAAGCAGGTGAACCCCAAGGCGCTGGTTTCGGTGAAACTGGTGGCGGAGGCCGGCGTCGGCACCATTGCCGCCGGTGTGGCCAAGGCCTATGCCGATCTGATCACCATCTCCGGCTATGACGGCGGCACCGGTGCGTCGCCGCTGACTTCGATCAAGTATGCCGGTGCGCCGTGGGAACTGGGCCTGGCCGAAACCCACCAGACCCTGCGCGGCAACGACTTGCGCGGCAAGGTCCGGGTGCAGACCGACGGTGGCCTGAAAACCGGCCTGGACGTGATCAAGGCCGCCATCCTCGGTGCCGAGAGCTTCGGCTTCGGTACCGCGCCGATGATCGCGCTGGGCTGCAAGTACCTGCGCATCTGCCACCTGAACAACTGCGCCACCGGCGTGGCGACCCAGAACGAGAAGCTGCGCAAGGACCACTACATCGGCACCGTCGACATGGTGGTGAACTTCTTCACCTACGTGGCCGAGGAAACCCGTGAGTGGCTGGCCAAGCTGGGCGTGCGCTCGCTCGAAGAGCTGATCGGCCGTACCGACCTGCTGGAAGTGCTCGAAGGCCAGACCGCCAAGCAGCATCACCTGGACCTGACCCCGTTGCTGGGCAGCGACCACATTCCGGCGGACAAGCCGCAGTTCTGCCAGGTGGACCGCAACCCGCCGTTCGACAAGGGCGAGCTGGCCGAGAAGATGGTCGACATGGCCACTTCGGCGATCAACGACCTGAGCGGCGCGGAGTTCGAACTGGACATCTGCAACTGCGATCGCTCCATCGGTGCGCGGATCTCCGGCGAGATCGCCCGCCGCCATGGCAACCAGGGCATGGCCCAGGCGCCGATCACATTCCGCTTCAAGGGCACCGCTGGCCAGAGCTTCGGCGTCTGGAACGCCGGCGGCCTGAACATGTACCTGGAAGGCGATGCCAACGACTACGTCGGCAAGGGTATGACCGGCGGCAAGCTGGTCATCGTTCCGCCCAAGGGCAGCGCCTATCGCACCCAGGACAGTGCCATCATCGGCAACACCTGCCTGTACGGCGCCACTGGCGGCAAGCTGTTCGCCGCCGGTACCGCGGGCGAGCGTTTCGCCGTGCGCAACTCCGGGGCCCACACCGTGGTGGAGGGGACCGGCGATCACTGCTGCGAATACATGACCGGTGGTTTCGTCTGTGTGCTGGGCAAGACCGGTTACAACTTTGGCTCTGGCATGACCGGCGGTTTCGCCTACGTGCTCGACCAGGACAACACCTTCGTTGACCGGGTCAACCACGAACTGGTGGAAATCCAGCGGATCAGCGGCGAGGCGATGGAAGCCTACCGCAGCCATCTGCAACGCGTGCTGGACGAGTATGTCGAGGAAACCCACAGCGAGTGGGGGCGTGAGCTCGCCGAGAACCTCGATGACTACGTCCGCCGTTTCTGGCTGGTCAAGCCCAAGGCTGCCAACCTGAAGTCGTTGCTTTCCAGCACCCGTGCCAACCCGCAGTGATATGCGCCTGAAGAGTTTGATGAGGTTTTAACAATGGCTGAACGTCTGAGTAACGACTTCCAGTTCATCGATGTCGGGCGCAAGGATCCGAAGAAGAAACTGTTGCGTCAACGCAAGAAAGAGTTCGTGGAAATCTACGAGCCCTTCAAACCCCAGCAGTCGGCCGACCAGGCCCACCGCTGCCTGGGGTGCGGTAACCCGTACTGCGAATGGAAGTGCCCGGTGCACAACTTCATTCCCAACTGGTTGAAGCTGGTGGCCGAGGGCAACATCCTCCAGGCCGCCGAACTGTCCCACCAGACCAACACCCTGCCGGAAGTCTGTGGCCGGGTGTGCCCGCAGGACCGCCTGTGTGAAGGTGCCTGCACCTTGAACGACGGTTTCGGCGCGGTGACCATCGGTTCGGTGGAGAAGTACATCACCGACACCGCGTTCGCCATGGGTTGGCGCCCGGACATGTCCAAGGTCAAGCCGACCGGCAAGCGGGTCGCCATCATCGGTGCCGGCCCGGCGGGCCTGGGCTGTGCCGACGTGCTGGTGCGAGGCGGCGTGACCCCGGTGGTATTCGACAAGAACCCGGAGATCGGTGGCCTGCTGACCTTTGGCATCCCCGAGTTCAAGCTGGAAAAGACCGTGCTGAGCAATCGTCGCGAAGTCTTCACCGGCATGGGCATCGAGTTCCGCCTGAACACCGAGGTGGGCAAGGACGTGACCATGGAGCAACTGCTCGAAGAATACGATGCCGTGTTCATGGGCATGGGCACCTACACCTACATGAAGGGTGGCTTTGCCGGCGAAGACCTGCCCGGCGTATACGACGCCCTGGATTTCCTGATCGCCAACGTCAACCGCAACCTGGGCTTTGAAAAGTCGCCGGAAGATTTCGTCGACATGAAGGGCAAGAAGGTCGTGGTGCTCGGCGGTGGCGACACGGCGATGGACTGCAACCGGACTTCGATCCGCCAGGGCGCCAAGTCGGTGACCTGTGCCTATCGTCGTGACGAGGCCAACATGCCCGGCTCGCGCAAAGAGGTGAAGAACGCCAAGGAAGAAGGGGTGAAGTTCCTCTACAACCGCCAGCCGATCGCCATTGTCGGTGAAGACAAGGTCGAAGGCGTGAAGGTGGTCGAGACCCGTCTGGGCGAGCCAGACGCCCGTGGTCGTCGCAGTCCCGAGCCGATCCCGGGTTCCGAAGAGATCATCCCGGCCGACGCCGTGGTCATCGCCTTCGGTTTCCGTCCGAGCCCGGCGCCATGGTTCGAGCAGTTCAGCATCCAGACCGACAGCCAGGGCCGTGTGGTGGCTCCGGAGCAGGGCCAGTACAAGCACCAGACCAGCAACCCGAAGATCTTCGCCGGCGGCGATATGGTACGAGGCTCCGACCTGGTGGTGACGGCGATCTTCGAAGGCCGCAACGCGGCGGAAGGGATCCTGGATTACCTGGGGGTCTGATCACTTCCTAACGCTGGAGTGCGATCAGATGTGGGAGCGAGCTTGCTCGCGATAACGGTGGATCAGTCAACGAACATGTTGAATGTGATGCCCTCATCGCGAGCAAGCTCGCTCCCACAATTGTTTTTTGGTGTTGCTGAACATTGCATGACACCGCGACAAATTGCCCCGATAGATAAAAGGCACGGCTCTTGCCGTGCCTTTTGCGTCGCGCTCTGAGAAAATGCCCGCACTTTTTTTCCGGATGCCGACATGACTGCCCTGAAGAACGATCGTTTCCTTCGCGCCCTGCTCAAGCAACCCGTAGACGTCACCCCTGTGTGGATGATGCGCCAGGCCGGTCGCTATCTGCCGGAGTACCGCGCCAGCCGCGCCAAGGCCGGCGATTTCATGAGCCTGTGCATGAACCCGCAATTCGCTTGCGAGGTCACGCTGCAGCCCCTGGATCGTTACCCGCAGCTGGATGCGGCGATCCTGTTCTCCGACATCCTCACCATCCCCGACGCCATGGGCCAGGGTCTGTATTTCGAGACCGGCGAAGGCCCACGCTTCAAGAAGGTCGTCAGCTCCCTGGCCGACATCGAGGCATTGCCGATCCCGGATCCGCAAAAGGACCTGGGCTACGTCATGGATGCGGTCAGCACCATTCGCCGCGAGCTCAACGGTCGCGTGCCGTTGATCGGTTTTTCCGGCAGCCCCTGGACCCTGGCGACCTACATGGTCGAAGGCGGTTCGTCCAAGGACTTCCGCAAGACCAAGGCGATGCTCTACGACAACCCGCAAGCCATGCACCTGCTGCTGGACAAGCTGGCGCAGTCGGTCACCTCCTACCTCAATGGCCAGATCATGGCCGGGGCGCAGGCGGTGCAGATCTTCGACACCTGGGGCGGCAACCTGTCGGCGGCGGCCTACCAGGAGTTCTCCCTGGCCTATATGCGCAAGATCGTCAGCGGCCTGATTCGCGAACATGAAGGGCGCCAGGTACCGGTGATCCTGTTCACCAAGAATGGCGGCCTGTGGCTGGAGAGTATCGCCGACGCGGGCGCCGATGCCCTGGGCCTGGACTGGACCTGCGATATCGGCAACGCCCGTGCGCGGGTCGGTGACAAGGTGGCCCTGCAAGGCAACATGGACCCGACCGTCCTCTACGCCAAGCCTGAAGCCATTCGTGCCGAGGTTGGTCGAATCCTGGCCAGCTACGGTAAGGGCAGCGGCCACGTATTCAACCTGGGTCACGGCATCACCCCGGAAGTCGATCCGGAACACGCCGGTGCTTTCCTGCGCGCCGTGCATGAGTTGTCGGCGCAATACCACGGCTGATCAAAGCCTGCTCACCCAGCCTGCCGGGATTCGTTCCAGGCAGGCTTTTTTTCGCCTCTTTATCATTCACTTTGAATAAGAGCGCTTCGGCGGCATCAACGAAGATCTCGACGATGGCCAGTGGCGATGTCAATCGACTGCTCGACTGGCTGGATCGGCACGAGCGGGATGGTGCGACCCTGCAGACGCTGAGCCTGGAAGTGCGCGAGGGAATCCTGGAGGCGCGGATGACGATGCAGCAATGACCCGGGCGGCAGGCCCGGGCTCGATCAATCTCCAGGCTAGACCTGCATGTTGCCCGGCAACACCGGTAGCTTGGCCAGTTTCAATGCCACCCCCAACGCAATCACCAGCAAGGCCCCGATGAACAATCCGATGCCGTTCCAGCCACCCAGGTGCCAGGCCACGCCACCGGCCGTGCCCGCGATACTCGAACCCGCGTAGTAGCTGAACAGGTAGAGCGATGAGGCCTGCCCCTTGGCTCTGGTTGCCCGGCGACCGATCCAGCTGCTGGCGACGGAGTGGGCACCGAAGAACCCGAAGGTGAACACCAGCATGCCCAGGATCACCAGGGACAGCGGAGTGAACAGAGTCAGCACCAGGCCTGCCAGCATCAGTGCAATGGTCGCCCAGAGCATCTTGCGGCGACCCAGTTTGTCGGCCAGCGAGCCGACCTTGGCCGAACTGTAGATACCCGACAGGTACACCACCGACAGCAAGCCGACGAACGCCTGGTCCAGATGATAAGGCGCGGCCAGCAGGCGGTAGCCGATGTAGTTGAACAGCGTCACGAACGCCCCCATCAACACGAACGCTTCGAGAAACAGCAGTGGCAACCCGGCATCGCGAAAGTGCATGGTGAACCCTTCCAGCAGGCTGCGTGGGTGCAGCGAGCGCGGACGGAAGTTGCGCGACTCGGGAAGAATCCTCCAGAACACCGCCGCGGCGATCAGTGCGAGACCGCCGATCACCAGCATCGCGGTGTGCCAACTGACGAAGTCGATCAGTACGCCGGCGATCAGCCGTCCGGACATGCCGCCGATGGCGTTGCCGGCGATATACAGGCCCATCGCCAGGCCGATGTGCTTGGGATGGATTTCTTCGCTCAGGTAGGTCATGGCCACGGCCGCCAGTCCGCTCAACGACAGCCCCACGAGGGCGCGCAGTACCAGTACGCCTTGCCAGGTGGGCATCATGGCGCTGGCAATCGTGCACAACGCCGCGGCGAACAGCGCCGCGACCATCACCGGCTTGCGGCCGATGCGGTCGGAGATCGGACCGGTGATCAAAAGGCCGATGGCGAGCAAGGCGGTCGCCACCGACAGGATCAGGCTGCTCTGGGCGGCGTTGATGGAAAACTCCGCCGACAACAGCGGCATCATCGGCTGCACGCAATACAGCAGGGCGAACGTCGCGAACCCGCCGCAGAACAGCGCCAGGACTGTATGCATGAACATCGAGGTGCCTTTCTCGATGTAGATGTCCGCCAGTTGCCCAGCGACGTTGTCCGGCTGGGGAGGGATTTCATGGGCCAGGGGGGCGACAGCAGTTTTCACGATGAACCTCGGGGAAAGCACGGCCAGGCAGGCAATGAAAAAAGCATATAGCCGGCTAATGTTTCTATCCAATATATTGTTCGACCTGTTTAAGACGTTGAACGACTTATTGGAAAGCCCATGGAATTGCGTCATTTGCGTTACTTCATCGCCGTCGCCGAGGAGCTTCATTTCGGCCGTGCCGCGCTGGCGCTGGGTATCTCCCAGCCTCCCTTGAGCCAGCAGATCCAGGCGTTGGAACAGGAGATCGGCGCGCGTCTGTTCGAGCGCACCAATCGTCGGGTCGAACTGAGCGAAGCCGGGCGGCTGTTTCTGGAAGAGGCGCGACGGGTCCTGGCCCAGGTCGACAAGGCGGCTGACGTAGCCCGCCGCGCCCAGCAGGGGGAACTGGGCGAGTTGAAAATCGGGTTCACCTCCTCGGCGCCGTTCAATTCCACCATCCCCCAGGCGATCTTCTCCTTTCGCCAGCGATTTCCGGCCGTGCACCTGAACCTGCGGGAAATGAGCAGTACCCAGGTGGCCGATGCGCTGGTGGACGAGGCGATCGAAGTCGGCATCATGCGCCCGTTGCCGCTGCCCGACTCCCTGAGTGTCATCGAGTTGAGCCGCGAACCCCTGGTGGCCGTGCTCAGCGCCAAGCATCCACTGGCCCAGGGCAATGAGGAGGGGCTGTTTCTATCGGCGCTGGCCCATGAACCCTTTGTATTCTTTCCCCGCAGCTACGGCAGCGGCCTGTATGCGCAGCTCCTGAACCTGGCTCGCGACGCCGGCTTCAGTCCGCATTTCGCCCAGGAGGCCGGGGAAGCCATGACCATCATAGGCCTGGTGGCGGCGGGGCTGGGTGTTTCGGTGCTGCCGGCGTCTTACCAGCGGATGCGAATCGATGGCGTGGTCTATCGACCGCTGCTCGACCCCGCGGCGGTGTCGGCCGTGTGGCTGGTACAGCGCAAGGACCAGCGTTCGCCGATGGCCAAGGGGTTCGTGGCGTTGTTGACCGACGAGGGGGCTTTGTCTGTTTCCTGATGCCGGACAGGAGCCTCTCGGCCGGAAGTGACGCGGTCAAAACCATCCTCGTTCGCGAGCAAGCCCTGTCCACAGGGCTTGCCTTTGGTCGGTCAGTTTTACTCAGCCCTCCCAGACCGTCGCAGGTTTATTGACGTGATAGTCGTAGAAGCCCTGGAGTATCCAGCTATCACCCTTGCGTTCGAACGCCGCGCGCCAGGCCCCTCTGCCGCCGCCGGGGGAGAGCTGGGCCATGTCGTACCAGTAGAACCTGTTGATTCTCTTGGTGGTGGCCCTGCCGGCGCGGATGTCGTCCATGATCTGCGTGATCCTGGTCTTGGCCGCGTCGGGGAAGCTGTTGTAGGACATCTGTGTTTCCGCCAGGGTATTGGCGCTTACGGTGAACCTGTCCTTGACCGGCGATGCTTGCGGCGGGGCTACAGGCATGCTGGTGGTCGGGGTCTTGCCAGGCACTTTTTTCGAAGGGACCTGGGTCACCACCTCGATATCGAAGGCGTCGTAGTTGGAAAGTTTTCTGCTGAAATCCGTGATGTCCTCCTGGGTCACCAGTAGCGTTTTGCGCAGTGATTTGCCCTTGTTGATGATGAGATAAGGAATCCTGTTGTTGCGGATTTCCGTCAGGAGCCCGGGCTTGTGTCGTTTCTGCATTTCTTCCCTGAAGATCTGCAGCTTCTTGCTCTTGTACAGCGCAAGGTTTTCAGGCGTTTCCTTGTACTCTTTCTTGGCGGCCTCGACTTCAGGTCCTTCCCCGGGGAAGTCGGTCCCCAGCTCGCGCCAGACTCTTTGTTCGGCAGCGGCAACCACATCATGGATATCCGCCTGTATCTTGGTCATCGCGGCTTTCTTCTTGCCCTGTTCGGGGATGATCGTGACGAACAGTGCGCCGGTGAGGTTGTCGGGCAGGGACGACATCATCATCTTGAAATTGCCTTCACTGTCGAAAAGCTCGCGCCTGAGCGGCAGTGTCATGTCGAAGATTCGGATTTTCTGGGTCGAGTTGAGTTGCAGGCCTTGGGGCTGGAGGTCCTGGGTGCAGTAATCGACGGCTTGCCATACGTTGTATTTGTACAGCAGGTTTTCATGGTGGACCTTATGTGGCGTGAAGCTGCGCAGTCCTTTGTTTATGGCGTCTATCCGTGAGCGATAGGTGTCTATGTTGTCGACGCCGAGGTCGCTCATGCTCTCGCGCAGGATACGCTCTGCCAGTTCGTCGGGCATCGAGTAGATGACCTTTCTCGCGATGGAGACCACCTTGCGCGAAGGCCAGTGATGATCCACCAGGACCCCCTCGACCAGGGCGTTGCAGGTTTTGCGTTGCGCAGTTTCGGGAGTCCGGCTGAACAGACTCAGCAGGTTTCCCCCGCCGAGCAGTCGCAGCGGTTCCTGGAGTTGCCAGCGACCGTTTTTCCAGGCCACCCTTCGCTGGTTCGACCGATTGTTGGACGCGTAGATGATCTGCTCGCCTTCCTGTATCGCGGTCTTGCAATAGTCCTTGCCCAGCTTCAGGTAGCCCTGCCCGCCGGCATCCCGATACCGGTCACGACCTTCGGACGCCAACCCCTTGCCGTTGAAACCCTTCAGGACAAAAGGCTCCAGTTCCGGGTCTGGCATTCGAGCAAGCGACGACAGCCTCGGGCGCTCCTTGCTGCGACGGTGTGCCGCGCGGGCCATGATCAGGTCCTGTCCGGCCTCTGCCAACACCTCGCCCAGCCCGTGGATAAAGTCCCCTGCCCACTGGCTGAAGCTGCCGTCCTCGTCCTTGATCGCCGATACCGCGGCGCCGCCGGCCATGGTCGGCAGGATCGCGCGCCCCAGTACTCCGCCCAGGCGGCCGGCATAGAACATGGCCATGGCGCCGGTCAATAACGCGACACCCTTTCTGCGTCCTTCCTGTGCCGCGGTGCTGTCGCGCTCGGCATTGCTTACGGTCAGCGAGTCGGCGGTCTTGATTGCATGGGTTATCTGGGTCTCGTGCAGCGCCTTGAACAGGTCTGCCTTGACCACGGGCGAATAGACATTCGACGCAAAGTCATCCAAGACCCTGTGTCTTATCCACGAGAAGCTCGGTTGCGTGATCTTCCTTATCTTCTCGTTGAGCGTCAGGTTCTCCGAGGCCGGCACCAGGCTGGCAAGCTGGTCGGCTTGCTCGAGCAAGGGCAATTGCGAGATCAGCCAGCGGGTCATGTCCAGCGTGGCCGTGAGTGTCCGCACCAGCGCGGCTTCCAGCTCTCGGTCGCTGTTGGCATCGACGTCCCTGAACGTCTTGCCGTCTGGTGCCCCGGGCGTATACAGCGTCAGCGAGGGGCGACTCGCCAGTGTCCTGACGCCGAACGCGAGGATTTCCTTCAGCACGCTGTCGCCCCACTGGACCTGCCGGACCACCACCTCGTGGCCATTGACCTTTCTGCGCCCTTCCGGCGCCGGACTGTCCAGTGCCGCCAGCACCAGGTTGAGTCCGGTCTTGTCCCGGTCGTGCCTCAGGTCGCCGGAGATATGGGCGGCCCAAGCCTGGGCCCGCATCTGTTTCGCCTTGACGGCCATCCATTGCGGCTGGCGAGTACGTGCGGCCAGTTGCAGTTCGGCCGGTAGACGGGCGCCCACGTTCGCCCGCTCGATGACCTCCACGATCTGCGCGAAGCTCAGCGGCCCCTCCACGCTAACGTGGGTGGCATTGCGTTCGTCCGGGGTCAGGTTGGACATGGCCCATTGCGTCATGGAGCGCCGGTCATCCACGATGGCTTTCACCGGGTCGCGTGAAATGCCAGAACCAAACGGCGATTCACCCGTCGGGGCGTGTGGATCGAGGATCTGTTTGCGGATCCCCAGGACGATCCGGTCAGGGTCGGCTGATGGGTGTTTTTCCTTGACGAATCGGACAAGCAGCTCGCGGATCCGCGCCTGGAGCGCGTCCTGGGTCGCCAGGGTCACCGGGTCCGGAGGGGGCGACACGTCGTCCAGGGTTTCCTGCAGGTCCTGCACCGCCCGCCACCAGGCCACGCGGTCGGAGCCCGTGACGTTCGGGTTGCCGTGCAACCAGTCGTCCAGTTTTTTCTGGTTCAGCCGCAGTTCGCGCTCGTCCATGGCTGCGGCCAGGTCCAGCCTGTCCCCGATGTTCGCCGCGGCATCGATCCTGGCCACCCACGCGCTGAGTCTTTCGTCTTCGGCCGGGCCGTCCAGCAAGGTGTCATGCACTGCCGCCTTTTGCGTTGTGCGCAGGTCGGCGACCAGATGAGCGAGGAAGTTCTGCGTCATGGGCGCAATGTGCACCCTGTCCCCGGCGTTATCGTGCTGCGCCAGGCCGGCTTTCAGGGCGGCCAGGTCCCGGTAGATCTCCAGCGGTTCGCCCGGGCTGTACAGCAGTGCATGTCCGGGATGGTCTTGGCTGTCGTGCTGGGTCAGCGCAATGGCGGAGGTCAGCGGTACGCTGAATCCCCAGCCTTCGGGGGTCAACGCCAAGGCGTGGATGCCAGGTCGCAGCCGCTCCGTGATGCTGGCGCGAGAGGCCGCGTCCGGGGCCGATACCCCCAGGTCGGCCACTGCCTTGTGCATCTGCGGGCTCAACGTTCCGTCCAGATGATGAAGATCGGCCTGGGCCTTTAGCTGAACACCGAACTCCATTGCCAGCCAGTCGCTGACGTGGCGTTCCTGGGTGAACTCGGTGGATCCATCCCAGAAGTCGTCCAGTGCCTGCGCCAGAAGCTCTGCGAACGATTCCGCCAGGGTGTCGCTCAAGCGCTTGATTTCTTCCTTTGCGATGCGGGTGTTCAGTGCCACGGGCATCTGGGTGGTTTCGCCCTGGTTCGCGATGACGTCGACGTTGTCCAGTTCGACGAAAAACGCCTGTGTATCGACCCTGCCGGCGATTGCCCGCCAGAGCAGCGTGTCGAGGGCCACCGTGTCCGTCACCCTGCGCGTCGCCGGTCCGTCGCTGTTGCGTTGTGCGGGGGGGATGGCCTCGTCTCGCCATGTGTACAGGGCCAGCTCTTTTACATCGACCGTGTCCGCGATGGCGGGAAAGGTGCGTTTGAACCAGTCGTCCAGGTGCCGCGTCGCGATCTGCGATGCCCTTGGAATGGCATCGTTCAGGCGGATCATCCGCTGTTGCGACGCCTCGAGCTGGGTGGTCAGTGCGGTGCCATTGGCCTGGGGCGGGTTGAAAGACGGTGTGGGCGGGTGGTTGTCCGGCATGGTCTCTTCCTGAGCAGTTTTCGGAAGGACAACCTAGTGGAGCAGCACCGGGAGAGGGCGGTACATAGATACCGCACCTGATGGCCGTGGGCGGTGTACGAAAGGATGGGCGTGATGCAGCCCATCAAGCTTGCGAGCCCCCTGGGCGCGAGCAGGCTCGCCCCAGGGTGAAAGGTCTGCGTGAGAAGAAACCGCGTCAACGCCAGCGACGGAAGATCAGTGAGGTGTTGACCCCGCCAAAGGCAAAGTTGTTGTTCATCACGTACTCGTTGCTCATCGAGCGGAACTCATTGCGCAGGTAATCGAGCTTGCCGCATTGAGGGTCGACTTCGTCGAGGTTGAAGGTGTGCACGTAGCGGTCGCGGTTCATCATTTCGATGCTGAACCAGGACTCCAGCGCTCCGCACGCACCCAGGGTATGGCCGAGGAAGCTTTTCTGCGAGCTGATGGGCATGTGTTCGCCGAACAGGCTGCTGGTGGCCAGGGTTTCGGCGATGTCGCCCTGTTCGGTGGCAGTGCCGTGACCGTTGACGTAGCCGATAGCGGCCGGTGCGAGGCCGGCGTCTTCCAGGGCCAGTTCCATGGCCCGGCGCATGGTGGTCTGCTCGGGGCGGGTGGTGTGCTGGCCGTCGGCGTTGCTGCCAAAGCCTACGACTTCGGCATGGATCCGCGCGCCACGGGCCAGGGCATGTTCCAGTTCCTCGAGAACCAGCATGCCGGCACCTTCGCCGATGACCAGGCCGTCGCGGCCCTTGTCGTAGGGGCGTGGGCTGCTTTGGGGCGCATCGTTCTTCAGGCTGGTGGCGTAGAGGGCGTCGAAGACCATCGCTTCGGTCGGGCACAGTTCTTCCGCGCCGCCGGCCAGCATCATCGGCAAGCGCCCGAACTTGATCGACTCATAGGCGTAGCCGATGCCCTGGCTGCCGCTGGTGCAGGCGCTGGACGTAGGGATCAGCCGCCCGGTGAGGCCGAAGAAGATGCTGATATTGGCCGCCGTGGTGTGGGGCATCATCCGCACGTAGGAGTTGGCGTTCAGCCCCTCGGCCACGGAATTGAGCAGCATGTTGCCGAACGCCTTGATCTCGTCGGTACTGCCGGTGGACGAGCCGCAGGCCACGCCCATGCGCCCGTCCCGGATCGAGGCGTCGTGCAGCAGTCCGGCGTCGGCCAGGGCCTGTTCCGATGCGCCCACCGCCAGGCGTGACACCCGGCCCATGCTGCGCAGTTGCTTGCGGGTCCAGTGGGCCGGGACCTGGAAGTCATCGACGGGCCCGGCCAGGCGGGTGTTCAGTTCAGTGAAGCGGTTCCACTCGTCCATGTACCGGATGCCGCTGCGGTTGGCGGCGAAGTTGGCGGCGATGGTATCCCAGTCGCTGCCCAGGGAGGTGATGCCGGCCATGCCGGTGACGACGACGCGCTTCATCAGCACAGGCCTCCGTTGACGGACAGGACCTGCCGGGTGATGTAGCCGGCTTCGGCGGACATCAGGAAGTTCACCGCGCCGGCCACTTCTTCCGGGGTGCCCATGCGCTGGGCGGGGATCATTTTCATCAGTTCTTCCACGGGCACGTTTTCATCGAGCATGGCGGTATCGATCAGGCCAGGGGCGACGCAGTTGACGGTGATCCTGCGCTTGCCCAACTCGATTGCCAATGCCTTGGCCGCCCCGATCAGTCCGGCCTTCGAGGCGCTGTAGTTGACTTGGCCGCGGTTGCCGATCAAGCCCGAGACCGAGGTGATGCAGACGATCCGTCCGGCGGCGCGGCGACGGATCATCGGCATCATCACCGGGTGCAGCACGTTGTAGAAACCGTCGAGGTTGGTGCGCATCACGCTGTCCCAGTCTTCTTCGCTCAGGGCCGGGAACGCGCCGTCGCGGGTCAGGCCGGCGTTGAGCACCACCCCGTAATAGGCGCCGTGGGCCTCGACATCGGCCTCAAGGATGGCTTTGCAGGCGGCACGGTCGGATACGTCGAATTGCAGCACCCGGGCATTACGGCCCAGGGCCTGGATTTCGTTCTGGACGGCGTCGGCCTCGGCGCGACCGCTGCGGCAGTGCAGCACGATGTCATGGCCTGCCTGGGCCAGGCGCAGGGCGATGGCGCGGCCGATGCCACGGCTGGAGCCGGTGACCAGTACGGATTCAGTCATGGCTGGTTTCCTGTTGCGGACGGTTCATGGAGATAGTGGGCGGATTGGGGCGGGCGGAACACATTCAGCCGGGCCGTGGCATGGATGCCGGGTGCGTCGATGTGGCACTCGAATACGCCCATGCCGTTGTCGTCTTCCAGGGAGCGCAGGCCATGGATGGCCAGTTCGGTGCCGACTGGAAAATATTCGACGTTGCATTCGAACTTGCGGGTGCCGAGCAGAAAGCCCAGCTCCACGGCATCGCCACGCTGGCGCGCATGGCAGCCGGCGAACGCCGCGACGCTCTGGGCCATCAGCTCGATGCCGACCCAGGCCGGCAGTCCACCGTCGTCGCGGCTGAACGGCCCGCCGGCCTTGACGGTGGCATGGGTATGGATCTGTTCATCGTCGAACGCCACGATGCGGTCGATGAGAATCATGTCGCCTGCGTGGGGCAGCAGTTCGGCGGGCGGCCAATCGATCATGGGGCGTCTCCGATAATCAGGCTGACGTTGTTGCCACCGAAGGCGAACGAGTTGCTCATCAGGCGACGGGGCGAAGTCGCCTTCAGGTGGCTGTCGATGCCGGTCCAGTTCAGTGTCGGCAATTCAGGATCGGCCTGGCCGTCCCAGATGTGGGGCGGCAGGGTCAGGTTGGGATTTTCGGCGCTCAGGCTCAGCCAGCAGAATGCCGCTTCCAGCGCTCCGGCCGCGCCGAGGGTATGGCCGGTCATGGGTTTGGTGGACGAGCAGGGGACACCCGCTGGAAACAGCCCGGCGACGGCCAGGCTTTCCATGGCGTCGTTGTGTTGCGTGGCGGTACCGTGCAGGTTCAGGTAGTCGATCTGGCTGGCGACAAGGCCGGCGCAGTGCAGGGCCTTCTCCATGGCCTGGCGGGCGCCGCGACCGCTGGGCTCGGGGGCGGAAATATGATGGGCGTCGGAGCTGGCCCCGTCGCCGAGCAAGGCGATCGGCGGTCCGTCGCCAGGTGCCCTGCTCATCAGGAACAGCACCGCCGCTTCGCCGATGTTGATGCCGTTGCGGTTCACCGAAAAGGGGTTGCAGCGTTCGCTGGACACCGCTTCCAGCGCCGAAAAGCCGTTGAGTGTCAGTTTGCACAGGCTGTCCACGCCGCCGCAAAGCACCGCGTCGCACAGGCCCAGGTCGAGCAGGCGTCGGGCACTCATCAGGGCGCGGGCACTGGAGGTGCAGGCGGTGGAAATCGCGTAGGACGGGCCGCACAGGCCGAGCCAGTCGGACAGGAAATTGGCCGGCGCGCTGAGCTCCTGCTGCTGGTAATCGTAACCGTCGGGAAAATGCTGCTCGCGCAGGTAATGGGCGATGCCTCGGCTGGCTTCATCGATACCCGAGGTGCTGGTGCCCAGGACAATGCCGATGCGGGCGCGACCATGGGCCTGGATCGCCCGGTCGATCTCGGGACGAATCTGCAGCGCCGCCTCCAGCAGCAGCTGGTTGTTGCGACTGCCGTGGGCGGCCAGCGTTTCCGGGATGGGGGTCAGTTCACCGGCCACCGCCGCCACGGGCAAAGCGCGTTCGGCCACCCAGCCGTGCTCGATGCGCAGGCCCGAGCAGTCGCCGGCAAACAGGTTGCGCGCGACGCTGCGTTTATCGCGGCCCAGGGCGCAGATCACCCCGAGGGCATTCAAATAGGCGGTCATGGGGTGGTCTCGCTCAACGGTTTAATGCGGTAGCGCAGGCCTTGGGACAGGCTCAGTTCGAAATCCAGCGCCTGCTTGTAGCGCACCTGCCAGCGGGAATCCAGGGCTCGCTGCCGTTGCGGTTGTGCCTGCTGTCTGGCAGTGGGGTAGTTATCCGGCAGCTCGGCGTCCGGCGTCAGGGCGAACAGCAGCGCGGCGAACAGCTCCCGGGCTTCGGCATTGGGCGGCAACAGGCCGTCGGCCTGCCACTGGCCATCCACCAGGCGCTGCCGGGCCAGGGGAATGCCCAGCGGGTCCATCATCGACCAGCGGATGCCGGCGCCTTCGCGCTGGATCACCAGCAGCCAGTCCTGGCGCTGCCCGGCCAGTTGGCGTTCGATGTGCAATTGCAGCGGCAGCACCAGGGTCGGCGCGTGCTCGGGCAGTGGCGTGCGGCTGGCGCAGGCGCCGAGCAGCAAGAGACAGCCAAGGAGCAGGCTGTTGAGCAGTGGCGAACGCATCATCCGGCAACCTCTTCGAATGGCTTGCGGGCCACCACGTTGACCAGGGTTTCCTCTCGCTGGCCGAACGGCCGGGGACGGCGCAGGCCAAACCGTTCCAGCAGGCCGAAATCCCTGGCGCGACTCCACCACAGGTAAGGATAGGACACGTTACGCGTCTCGAAACGGAAACCCTGGAGACGGATCATTTCCAGATACTGGGCGGCACTTTTCTGAACGTGCATGGGGTGGCGGAACAACCAGCGGATCACCCAGGTATCGATATAGGCCTCGGTGGATTCGGCGAACATCAGGTAGCCACCCGGCTTGAGCACGCGGTAGAACTCGGCGAGGGCTTTTTCCTGCTCCACCAGGTGATGAAAGGTCTGGTGGCAGAACAACAGGTCGACACTGGCATCCGGCACGGCCAGCACCGCGCAGTCGCTGCCGATCAGTTCCACGGTCATGCCCTGGCGTTCAGCCTCTTCGGCGCTCAATGCCAGGCTGTGGGGATCGGCATCCACGCCGATCAAGCGTTGCGGCGCGAACACCTGGCGCAGGTACTGGAACGATTTGCCCTGGCCGCAGCCGGCATCCAGCAGCACCGGACTGGCCGGAACCGCTGTGTCGAACAGGCTGCGCAGGTCGTTGATCGCCACTCGCAGCACATGGTGCTGCCAGGTATGGCTGCGCAGGAACCAGAAGCCGAAACGGGTCTCCTGGACGTAGCTGTCGCTCAGGTAGCTCATGGCCGCTGGCTCATGGTGCCGTGCTCGCGCAGATTTCCGAAAGCATGCGCAGGCGTCGCTTGGGTTCGCTGACGAAGGGGTTGCTCTGGTCCCAGGCGTAGCCGGCCAGGATCGAGCTGATCATGCGGCGGATGTCGGCCGAGCCGTCGGTGTAGAAGATCACGTCCTGGAAGGTGCCGGCGTACCAGCCTTCCACGTAGCAACGGAAGGTATCGACGCCACGCTTGAGCGGTTCGGCGAATTCGCCCTGCCAGTCCACGCTTTCGCCCTGCAACTGGCGATGGAGCACGCCGGCGGCCATGCTCGCCGAACGCATGGCGATGGTCACGCCGGAGGAAAACACCGGGTCGAGGAATTCCGCGGCATTGCCCAGCAGGGCAAAGCCAGGCCCGTGCAGCGTCTTGACGTTGGCCGAGTACCCGCCGATGGTCCGCGCCGGAGTGTCCCACACGGCATCCTGCAGGACGCCGGCCAGGCTTGGGGTGTCGTCGATGAAACCACGCAGGCAGGCGTCGAGGTCGTCGGTGCCACCGGCGAAGTGCTCCGCCGCCGCGACCACGCCCACCGAGCAGCGACCGTCGCTGAACGGGATGGTCCAGAACCACACGTCGCGTTTGCTCGGGTGCGTGGTGATCAGGATCTTCTGCCGGTCGAAGGCCGGGTTGTCGATGCGATCCTCGATATGGGTGAACACGGCCTGGCGCAGCGGGAAGTTCGACGGTGCCTCCAGGTCCAACAGGCGCGGCAGGACCCGGCCATAGCCACTGGCATCGAGCACGAACTGCGCCTCGACCCGGTATTGGCTGCCGTTCTCGCGCTGCACGCCCAACTGTGGGCTGGGCAGGCTGAAGTCAGCGCTGGCGATGGTTTCGCCATAACGGATCTCTACGCCTTGCAACGCGGCCTGGTCGGCCAGCAGCTTATCGAAATCGGCGCGCTGGACCTGGAATGTGGTGGGCTTGCCGGCGCTGAAGGTATCGCCGAAATCGAAGGCGCTGTAGCGCTCGCCCCAGGCGAAGGCGGCACCGTTCTTGCGCTGGAACCCGGCAGCGTTCACCGCTTCGAGCATGCCCGCCTCTTCGACGAAATCCAGGCAGTGGGACAACAGGCTCTCGCCGATGGAGAACCGCGGGAAGTGCTGGCGCTCGATGACCAGCACGTCGTGCCCCTTGCGCTTGAGCAACGCGGCGGCGATGGCGCCGGAGGGGCCGGCGCCGATGACGACGACCTGGCGCCGTTCCATTTCAATCGTAGGCATATGCACTCCTTGCCGGGGCGATGAGGTTCAGGGAATGGGTCATGGGGCAGGCTCCGCCTCGGGGGGCTCATGGTGTCCGGCCCAGGGCGCCAGCAGGAAACTGAACGCCAGCCCCAGGCTTACCGCCAGGCCGAAGTTGCTCACCGCCGGTGTGCTGGAAAGCGCCAGCAGGCCGAACGACAGCCAGGTGGTGACTGCCGCCAGCAGGGTACCCAGCAGGCTCACTGCGGCCCCGCCGATCCGTTCGCGCATCAGGATCGCGTAGTCGACGCCGATGGCGGTCACCAGTAGCAGGCCGAACAGGCTGAACAGGGTCAACGGCTGGCCGAGCCAGCCCAGGCTCGCCAGGCTGCACATCGCGGCCAGCAGCGGCAGGGCGACGATGCGCAGGGCCGCGCCGACGCCGAACGGCCAGATCAGCAGCAGCACGATCAGCACACAGGACGCCAGCTTCAACTCGGCGGCACTGATTTGCGTGGCGGCGAAGACCCGGTTCAGATCGCCCAGGCGGTCTACCAGGTGCACGCCGGGCAGGTCCACCGCTTGCACCCGCAGCAGCGCCGCATCGTTCAAGCCCTGCAGGCTGACCACCGCGGCCACGCCTTGCGCTGTCGGCCCGAGCCAGAGCGTGCGATACGGTTCGGCCAGCGGCCCGGTGAGTGCAGTGCCTATGTCGGTAACGGGCAGGGCCTGCAATTGCGCGAGTTCCGCCTGCAACGCGCTGACCGGTACGCCCAGGTCCAGCAACGGCTGCCAGAACGCCGGCAACCGGGCCAGGGCTTCGCGCACCTTCTGCTGTTCGGCGGGAGGGCTGACCAACTGGTTCAGCGATAGGTAGCCCTGGAGTTTGTTCAGACCGATCAACTGGTCCAGGCGCTCGTTGAGCGCGGTCTGGCGTTCCAGCAATTGGGCCTGGTCGTCGGCGCGGATCAGGAAGAACTGGCTGGTCGGCTGGAAACCGGTGATCCGGGCGATCACCTGGGCTTCGTCCGTCAGGTGTTGGGGCGTGCCGATCCACTGGCGGATGTCGTTCTTGGTGCTCAGGTGCCAGAGGCCGCCGGCGCAGAAGATCAACAGCAGCACCAGCAGGATGGGCGTACAGACCCGCGCCAGCAGCGCTGCGCGGGCCTGGAGCAGGTGTTCGCAGAGCCGCAGCGGCCACTGGGCCGGACGCAGTTCGGCGCCGTTGAGCAGTGCCGGCAGCAGGCAGACCGCCGCGAGATAGGCTCCGGCCAGCCCGGCGGCGGAGAAGATCGCGATCTGGGTCAGCGCCGGGAAAGGTGTCCAGGCCAAGGCGAGGTAGCCGATGCAGGTGGTCGCCAGGCTCAGGCTCAGCCCGGGCAGGGTCAGGCGCAGGGCGGGCCAGCTGTGCCACGGCTTGAGGCTCCAGCTCTTGGACAGGTAGTGCAACGGGTAGTCCACCGCTACGCCGATCAGGCTGGAGCCCAGCACCAAAGTCATGACGTGTATGCGTCCGAACAGGGCCACGCAGGCCACCGCGCCGAACAGCATGCCCACCAGCACGGGCACGAACGCCAGCCACACCCGCAGGTTTCGGAAAGCCAGCAACAGCAGCAACAGGATGCCCACCGTCGCGCCACCGCCGACCCAGGTGATTTCACGCGAGGCTTGCTGCTGCCCGTTGGCCGCATAGAGCAGGCCGCTGGCGGCCAGCAACTGCCCCTGGGCCTGGCTCGCCTGGTCGCGGCTGCGCTGCAACAGCTGCGCCACTTGCAGCGGCAGGTTCATGTCGAAGGCGTCGCCATGGGTTCGGGCCCGCAGCAGCACCCAGTGCTTGCCGTCGGCTTCGGCGATCAGTGCTCCGCTGCTCACATCCAGCGTTACTGCGCCGTGTTGCGGCTGGCTGTTCTGGATGCGTCCGGTCAGTCCCAGCCAGTCGTCCTGGCTGGGTACCAGGCTGAAGCCGCTGAACGGATCGAACAAGGCTTGTACCCGTTGCTGGATGAATGCCTGGGGATGGTCGATCAACTGCTGGCGGTCCGTGGCCGACAGCATCGCCAGCCGGCCGTTGAGCAACTGCGTGCGCAATGCCGACAGATCGGCTTGCAGCGTCCATTGGACCTTGTCGAACAGTCCACTGGCCTGCCATTGCTGACCGAGGGTTTGCGCCAGCGCGATGGCCTGCTGGCGGTCGTGATGGCCCACCAGCACCAGTACCTCGCGGTTCAACGGTTCCTGCATGCGTCGCTCGGCAATGAGCTCCAGGGCATCGGGCGTGGTGCCCGGCACCAGTTCCATGAGATTGGCCGACAACGGCGCGCCGTTGCGCCACTGCCAGCCGGCCAGCGCCAGCACTGCCAGGAGCAAGGCCAGGAACAGCCAGGGCAGCTTGCGTTCACTCGGCAAAGTCATGTTGCTCCGCTTCGCTCAGGGGCTGTGCACTGGTGCTGTCTTGCATCCGCAGCACGGTGCTGTCGCCCTGGGTTTCCAGCAGCTCGATGCGCCGCACCAGCTCGCCGCCCTCGATGTCGATCCGGGTGAAGATCTGCTTGAGCAGTACCGAGCGCGGAACCAACTTGAGTGTCCACTGTTGCGCGGTACCCGTCAGGCTCAGTTCGAAATCCCGTTGCAGGCCGCTGCTGTCTCCCTGCAGCACGGCCATGAACAGGCGATTCTGTTCGGCGCCTTCGCTCTTGTTCGGCAGCATTTGCCAGGTGTCGCCGTCTCGTCGGGCGATGCCTCGGGCGGTGATCCGGTAGTCCTGTTGCAGCGGGGTTCGCAGTAGCCACAGCAGGCCGTGCTTCTGCGCCAGCACGAAATGCCCCTTGCTGATGAGGGGCTGGGGCAAGGCGCGCAGATGCTTTTCCTGGATGAACTGGCCGTGGATGACTTCCGGGCGGGCCAGTTGTTCGCTCAGTCGCTGCAGGTCGAAGGCCTGGGCCAGGGACGCCAGGCCCCAGAGCAACAGTCCCAGGTACAGGCGTTTCATGGCAATTTCCTTTCGACGGCTTCGACGAAGACCCGGGGCGAGGCCAGCAGCATTTCACGGGTCGCGATGTCCACGGCCACTTGCACAGAACTGGCGCGGGTCAGGCGCTCGCCGGTTTCCACGTCGCTGATCAGGTAATTGATCTTCAGGCGGTTCTCCCATTCCACCAGGCTGGCGCGCACGCTCAGGGCCTGGCCGAACACGGCGCTGCGCACATAGCGCAGTTGCAGGTCGATCACCGGCCATGCATAGCCGGAGGCGAGCATGTCGTTGTAGTTGTGGCCGATCAGGTCGAGCAGGGCGCAGCGGGCCACTTCCAGGTACTTGACGTAATGGCCATGCCAGACCACGTTCATCGAATCGACATCGAAAAACGGCACCACCACCTGGGTGTCGACGTGCAGCACTCCCTGGCTACGCATGCAGCCTCCAGTGCCGTTCGGCGATGCGTTGCAGGCACAGGCGCAGTTCGCTTTCCAGGGCCCGGTCTTCGATGACCGGCGCGAAATCCCCGGCCAGTTCGGCGTGCATGGCGGCCAGGGCCGGCGGCAGTGGCCGCGCGTCTTCGCTGCGGCTGCGCAGCCATACGCCCTGGTTGGCCGCCAGCAGCGTCGCGGCGGCTACCTGCTCGGTCAGCTCCAGCACGCGGATCGCGTCCCGGGCGGCGATGGTTCCCATGCTCACCTTGTCCTGGTTGTGGCATTCGGTGGAGCGTGAGAACACGCTGGCCGGCAGGGTGTTCTTCAAGGCTTCGGCAGTCCAGGCGCTGGCACCGATCTGCACGGCCTTGAAGCCGTGGTTGAGCATCGCCCGCTCGGCGCTGGCGCCGGACAGGTTGCTCGGCAGGCCATGGTTGTAGCGCTCGTCCACCAACAGGGCGAGCTGGCGGTCCAGCAGGTCGGCAACGTTGGCCACCAGGTTCTTCAGGCTGTCCATGGCGAAGGCGATATGTCCGCCGTAGAAATGCCCACCGTGCAGGACCCGTTCGGCCTCGGCATCGATGATCGGATTGTCGTTGGCGCTGTTGAGCTCGGTTTCGATGAACGAGCGCAGCCAGCCCAGGCTGTCGGCCAGTACGCCGAGCACATGAGGGGCGCAGCGCAGGGAGTAACGATCCTGAAGGCGGTGCAACGGTGCGGTGGGGGCGTCGATCGCCAGGTCCTTGCGCAGCCACGCGGCCACTTGCATTTGCCCCGGATGAGGCTTGGCAGCGAACAGGCGCTCATCGAAATGTTCGGGGTTGCCTTGCAGGGCGACGACGTTCAGCGCAGTGATGCGGGTCGCCAATTGCAGCAGGTAGTCGGCCCGGGCGAAGGCCAGGCAGGCCAGGCCGGTCATCACGGCGGTGCCGTTCATCAGCGCCAGGGCTTCCTTGGGCCGCAGCACCAGCGGGGGCCAGCCCAGTTCGCGATGCACATCGGCCGCCAGGCGGCGCTCGCCGCGAAACAGCACGTCCCGTTCCCCCGACAGCGTGGCCGCGACGTAAGACAGGGGCGTCAGGTCGCCGCTGGCGCCCACCGAACCTTCTTCCGGGATGAGTGGCAGGATGTCGTGCTCGAGAAAGGCCTGGAGCCGTTCCAGCAGCTCCACCCGCACCCCGGACATGCCGTGGCACAGCGACTGCAAGCGTGCCGCCAGCACTGCGCGGGTGGCCTGGGCGTCCAGCAACTTGCCCAGGCCACAGCCGTGGAAGGTGTACAGATGACGCGGCAAGGCCTCGACATGGTGCAGCGGCACGGCCACCACGCAAGAATCACCGTAGCCGGTGGTCACGCCGTAGATCACGCCTTCCTTGTCCAGCAAGGAGTCGAGGAACTGCGCGCCCTTGGCGATGCGCTGGCGGAACGCCGGGTCATCCTGAAGTTGCGTCGGCGCCTGACGGTTGGCCAGGGCCAGCACGTCCTCGATGCGCAAGGGGCGTTCGCCAAAGGTTACCGGTTCAAGAGTGGGCATCGTCATCGGTCTTCCAGAAAGGGTAGAAATTGAACCACTGTTGCGGGGCCTGGAGGCAATACTGCGCCAGGCGTGCGGCATAGCGGCCGGCCCAATGGGCGATCACTTGTTCTCGGTCGCTGCGTTTCCATTCCACGGCCTCGGCGAAGGGTTCGAGGGTGACCCGATAGCGCCCCTCGTGCTTGAGGCACATCAGCAGGTTGACCGGACATTTGAGCAGGCCGGCCAGCAGCCATGGGCCCTGGGGGAACGCGGCGGGATGGCCCATGAAATCCACGGTCACGCTGCGCCCGCCGTGCAAGGGTATGCGGTCGCCGGCAATCGCCAGCCACTCGCCGCGCTCCAGGCGTTCGCTCAGTTGCAGCATGATCAACGGCTCCAGCTCGCTGACCTGGATCAGCCGCAGGTGCGTGGCGCCGGCCTCGCCCAGCAGGCGATTGAACTGCTCGGCGTGCTTGGTGTGCACCAGCACGTTCATGGTCACTTTCTCGCCCAGTTCGGCCAGGGCCCGGCACATTTCCAGATTGCCCAGGTGCGCCCCCACCAGCATCTGTCCACGCTCGCCCCGCAGGTGATTGCGCAGCAGCGCCGTATCGACGATTTCGATCTGCTCGATGCTCAATTTGCCGTTCCAGACGTCGAGCTTGTCCAGCAAGGAGTCGGCAAACGCCATGAACTGCCCGAAGACTCGTCGATGGGTCGGACGTAGTTCGGCACGGCCGCTCCAGTCGGCCAGGCGCCGCTGGTACTGCCACGCCGCATGGCGGGCGCTGCGGCCGAAGATGAAGAAGTACAGGACGATGCCGTACAGCAGCGGGCTCAGCAGCCGGCGCCCCAGCACTCGGGCAGCGAACGCGGTGAACTTCATCAGCCAGTAACTGCCGCGCTCCTGGCGGTCGGCCCAGTGCTGTTGGTCGGCGCTCATGTCCGCCACCGTCGCCAGAGAATCACGGGGAGGCGCACCAGCATGCCGAAGAACAGTCGGGTGTGCATGCGGGTAATCAGCACGTTGTCGTGGAACAGGCGAAAGTGCGAGACCCCGTCCTGGGGGTAGTGGACACGGGTGCGCAGCCAGCGCATCGGCTGATTGCGCCATGCCAGGCGCACCAGGATGTCCGAATCGAAGTCCATGCGCTTGCCGATGTTCGCCGAGCCGATCAGCGCCAGGGTCGCAGCCAGGGGATAGACCCTGAAGCCGCACATCGAATCGCGGATCTGCAGGGACAGGCTATTGATCCAGACCATCACATGAGTGAGGTAGCGGGCGTACAGACGACCTTTCGGTACGCTGGCATCGTATTGCGGATAACCGCAGATCAGGGCGTCCGGGTGGGTACGGGATTGATCGATGAAGGTCTTCACGTCACCCAGGTCATGCTGGCCGTCGGCGTCGACCTGCAAGGCATGGCTGAACCCCAGGCGCGAGGCTTCCCGCAGGCCGGTCATCACCGCGCCGCCCTTGCCCTGGTTGACTGCCAGCCTGATCAGATGGACACGCTCGTGTTCGGCCAGCCGCTCCAGCACGGCCGCGCAGGCCGGGCTGCTGGCGTCGTCCACCAAGACGCAGGGCAGGTCATTGGCGAGCAAGGCCTGCACCACCGCCGAGACGGCGGTCTCGTGGTTGTAGACCGGGATGACGGCGCAAGGGTTATGCATATCTTTCATCTGCCGCCCGTTTATCGTGGCCAGGGGATCTGGCGAAACGTCGCACCGCCCCGCTCGAGTGGGAAGCGCTCGCCATCAGTCTGTGCCGTTGCACAGGCTTCGGGGTTGCTGCGCAACCCTGCGGGGGTGAATTGCCTCGCCACAGGAGTGCAGCGGTGTGGTCAGTCATCGGCCACCCCCAGCACGATCCGCCCACTGGAACAGGTGGCTGTGTCATTGCGGTAGGCGAAATACAGCTTGCCGCGTTCACGGTCGAAGCGCAGGTGCAGTTGGACTTCATCGCCAGGGCGTATCAATTGCTGGAATTTCAGCACTTCCATGCCGACGAAGCGCGGCGGCATGTCCAGCAGGCGCCGGCCCAGGCCCAGCGCCCAATCGACCTGTACCACGCCAGGCAATACCGGCGCGGTGGGGAAGTGGCCGCTGAAGTAGGCCAGGTCTGGCGGAACCGCCAGCTGCAGGCTCCACTCGCCATCGCTTTGGATCTGCTCCAGCACCTCCGGTTTTTTCGGGCGCGGTGCCGCCAGCAGTGCCTCGACGTCGGCCTGGGGCAGTTTGCCCTGGGCGTTGAGTGGCAACTGCCGCAGCCAGCGCCAGCGCCGTGGCAGGGCGAGGGTTTCGCAGTGCTCGCCCAGGTGCCGGCGCAGGGCGTCGGTGAGCGCACGCCGGCCCAGGTTGCGCAGGGCGTGCAGGCCGGTTTCACTCAGCACCAGCAGGGCGCCAAGGGAGGCGCGGTTTTCCTGTACCACCCCCAGTCGCGCTTCGCTGACCCAGTCATGGGTCAGCAGGGCTTGTTCAAGCATGGGCAGGGAGATGCGTTTTTCTTCCAGCTTGACGATGCGGTCCAGCCGCCCAAGGAGTTCGAAGCGACCATCGTCGGCGATCCGTGCCGCGTCGGCGGTATGTTCCACATGGCCGGGGGGTAAATAAGGCGAGGACACCAGCAAGGCGCCGTCGGCGGCCTGGGTCAGCTCGACGCCGGTGAAGGGCTGCCACAATCCGCCGCCCTGGCGCCAGGCGATACCGCCGGTTTCCGAGCTGCCGAAAATCTCTGTGGGCCATTGCCCGAGGCGTTGCTGCAGGCTATGGGCAGCATCGGCCGGTAAGGCGCCGCCGGAGGAAAACACCCGGCGAACATGGCTCAAGGCCGGCCAGTCGAGGTTATCGCCCATACGCTTGAGCAGCGCCGGGCTGGCGACCCAGGCGAAGGCCGGGTGCTGGCGGCTGGCGCGTTGCAGGTCTTCCGGAAAGGCCACCTGGCGGCGTACGAACGGACGCCCGGCGCACAGCGGCCACAACACCCGGAACAGCAGGCCGTAGATGTGCTGGGCGGCGACACTGCCGATCATGCAGGCCGGCCCCAGGCCGGCGCCCCACAACTGCTCCAGGGCCATGACTTCATGGCTCAACTGCCGAAGGGTTTTCTCGATGCGCTTGGGCTCGCCGCTGGAGCCGGACGTGCACAGGCTCAGCCAGCATCGGTCGAGGTCCAGTGCCACAGGCGCCAGGGGCGTAGAGCGTAGCTCGCCGGGATGCGTGTCGCCGGGCTGGTCGGTCAGCCACAAGTCGACTTCGGCCGCCCAGCGCTGGCGGGTCTGCGCCTGCAGGTCGGCGGGGAGCAGGACCCGCACGCCCGCCTGCCAGGCGCCGAGCAGGGCCACAGCCAGGTCCGCCGCGTCTTCAAGGTGCACCGCCAGACGCTGCACCCCCTTGGCTTGCAGTCCTGCGGCGAGGCGCAGGGCTTCATCGCGCAGTTGCGAGTGGTCCATGACCGGATCCACTGCCACGGTGCGCTCCGGTCGAGCCTCGAGCAGCATCTGCTCAAGTTTTATCCAATTCATGGGCGGCCTCTTACCCGTTGTCGTATGAGCCATTCAATGGCAAACAGCAGCCCCATCAGTCCGTAGGAAATCAGGCCGGTGTACAACATCCACCAACTCAGCGGCGCCCAGAGCGTCAGGGCGGCGGCGAGCAAACCGTTACACAGGAAAAACACACTCCAGGCCACCGTGACCTGGCGGGTATACACCACCGCTTTGGGCGGCAGTTGCGGCTCGCGCAGGCGGGCCACGCGTTCGATCATCGGCGGGCCGTACTTCAGGCTCAGGACGAACAGCCCGAGCATGAAGGCGCTGATCAGCACCGGGTACCAGCGCAGCAGGAGCGGGCTGTCGAACAAGGCGAGCAAGGCGCAGAACACGATCGCCGTGACCGCCATCCAGAGCGTGCCGGGGCCGCCTTTTCCTAGCAGCACGCGGGCCAGCCAGAGGCTGCCCAGCAGCAGGCCGAACTGCCACGGTGCGAAGTGCTCCATGCCGAAATACACCGCAAAGGGGTAAAGCAGGCCCGCCAACAGCAGGCCGAGGCCAATCAACCGGCTCATGCGGCCGGTTGGACCAGTCGATAGACCGCCTCGACCACGTCGTTGACGGTACGCACCGACTTGAATTCTTCGGCGGCGATTTTCTTGCCGGTCTGGCGTTTGATGTGATCGATCAGGTCGACCGCGTCGATGCTGTCGATTTCCAGGTCCTGGTACAGGTTCGATTCCAGCGTCACCCGCTCCGGGTCCAGCTCGAAGAGCTCCACCAGGGCGTCGCGCAGGGTATTGAAGATGTCATCACGAGTTTGCATGGTCCGGTCTCAAGCGCTTTTTGCGGTGACGAAGGCAGCAAGGCTTGCCACGTTGCTGAAATGGTTGCGGGTGTCCTTGGCGTCGGCATCGATCTTGATGCCCCACCTTTTCTGGATCGCCAGGCCAAGCTCCAGGGCATCCACCGAGTCCAGGCCCAGGCCTTCACCGAACAGGGTCTGGTGATCGCCGATATCGTCGACACTGATGTCCTCAAGGCCGAGGGCGTCGATGATCAGCTGTTTGATGTCACGGTGCAGATCGCTCATCTTCGGCGAGCTCCTTGATGTAATAGTGATGCAAGAAATCGTTGAGCCTGCGCGAAGCCTGGGGTGGAGGACCGAGCGTGGCGAATGCCTGTGGATCTATATCGGCCCCCACATGGAAACTGAAGTGCACACGGCGCTGGGGGATGCGATACCAGGGTTCGGCCTTGGTCAGGGTGGTGGGGCTGACCTTGATCGTCACGGGTGTAAGGATTTTCGCACCCCGCAGGGCGATGGCCGCTGCGCCCCGATGAAAGGCCGGCGCCTGGCCTGGCTGGGTTCGCGTGCCTTCGGGGAACACGATCAGGGTCTGGCCATCCTTCAGGGCGTCGCTGGCGGCATCGAGCATGTCCATGCTGCCGTCGTTGCTGATGTATTGGGTCGAGCGCAACGGGCCGCGGGTGAAGGGGTTGTCCCACAGGCTTTGCTTGACCACGCAGTTGGCATCGCGCACCAGCCCGATCAGGAACACCACGTCGATCAGCGAAGGGTGGTTGGCAATGATCATCTGGCCGGGACGGCCGAGCTTTTCCGCACCGTCGATGCGGTAGGTGAGCACGCCGGTGCGGGCCATGAAGCGAATGAAGAACCAGAACAGCCGTCCGACCGTGCGCCGCGCCCGTTGCCGATGAGCCTGGGCGTCGCCGGGCCAGCAGGCCAGCAACGGAAACACCAGCAAGCGCAGGCACAGACCGCCCAACCCGAACAGGGTAAAGCTGGCCGCGGTTGCGAGCAGACGCCAGTAGTAGGCGTCGCGATGTTTACCGGTCACCGGTTGCGTTGCCAGGTCCATACGCGATTCTTCCAGGCATGTTGGCAAGTGGTTTCGTTGTTCAGCAGCGTGCGCACCAGGTTCAGGGCATGGGGCCATTCGCCGCCTTGCGGTTGGGTCTGCGGGGTGGACAGGGTCAGTTGCCAGTCTTCGCCCGGGGTTAGCAAAAGCCCTACCGCATAGGGAAAGGGCACGTCGTCCACCCAGGGCGTATACACCTGCGGCGGTTGTTCTTCGGCAATGACCAGCAATACCGCCGGTGCGCCTTCGTTCAACAGCGCGGCGGCTTCCAGTACGCCATGTTCCAGCCCGTCGCCGGTGGCGGCCAGGGCCGTCATTTCGCTGGTTTCGCCGCGCATGATCGACCATAGGCCGATCACTGCGTTGTGCACCGACAGGCTGAACTGGGTCGGCGACAGCGGTTGGTCGGCTGCCAGGTCCTTGAGAATCTCAAAAGTGCGTGGGGTTTCACCGTGGCGGGAAATAAAGACCAACGGCAGGTCCGGCCGGCCTTCCGCCAGGGGCCAGCCGACACTGAAGGCCATCCGCGCCAGGCGGCTGAGTCGCCGGCGCTGCATGGCCGGCAGGAACGAGACGTCAGGGGCGCCGTCGCCTGGGGGCAGCATGACCGGCTGTCGGCTCCACGCCTGCCAGTCGTCCACGCTTTCGAGCCCTGGGGCCCAGGCGCGCCATTGGGCGATGTTGAAATCGATCACAGAATTCATCCCACCCCTGCGGGCTTTTATTGTCACGGTTCAGTGGTTTGACCCGCGTCCAACCCTGCATGATCTTGCGACCCAAGTGGCGCGCATTATCCCGGTGCGGTTGGCTTGTAGCAAATAATGGTTACGTTGGTGCGCTCGGGGGGATTTGACGGTCCCTCCCGGCACAGGCCTGTCATTGTCGCGATTCTCACGAGCCTGTCTGTCGGTAACTTCCCTAAGATTCTGCGCGAATTGACGTTCCCTTTTCGGAAAAAGCCACTAACGCTGTAGTCCATCCATACCGAAGGTAGCGAAGCGGGGTCTTGCCCTACTACACTCGGGAATCTTTGATACACGGAGGTTTTGACATGCGGCGCGTGGTGTTCAATCAGAAAGGTGGCGTAGGCAAGTCCAGCATCGCCTGCAATCTGGCGGCGGTCAGCGCCAGCGAGGGGTATCGCACGCTGTTGGTGGACCTGGACGCCCAGGCCAATTCCACTCAGTACCTCACCGGCCTTACGGGCGATGACATTCCCATGGGCATTGCCGACTTCTTCAAGCAGACCCTGTCATCCGGGCCTTTCTCGAAGAAGAACAAGGTCGACATCTACGAAACGCCCTTCGACAACCTCCACGTGATCACCGCCACCGCCGAGCTGACGGACCTGCAGCCCAAGCTGGAGGCGAAACACAAGATCAACAAACTGCGCAAACTGCTCGAAGAGCTGGACGAAGACTACGACCGAATCTACCTGGACACCCCGCCCGCCCTGAACTTCTACGCGGTTTCGGCACTGATCGCCGCCGACCGCGTGCTGATCCCCTTCGATTGCGACAGCTTCTCCCGCCAGGCGTTGTATGGCCTGCTGGCGGAAATCGAAGAACTCAAGGAGGACCACAACGACGGCCTGGAGATCGAAGGCATCGTGGTCAATCAGTTCCAGGCCCGTGCCAGCCTGCCGCAGCAGATGCTTGACGAACTGATCGCCGAAGGCTTGCCCGTGCTGCCGGTGTACCTGAGCAGCTCGGTACGCATGCGCGAATCCCACCAGGCGAGCCTGCCGCTGATCCACCTGGACCCGCGGCACAAGTTGACCCAGCAGTTTGTGGAACTGCACGGACTGCTTGAAAACGCCTGACTGACCGGGCTCATACGAGTCCCGGTGTGGGCAGGGTTGCTCGCCAAACCGCTTGCGCGAGCAAGGTTCCCACAATGATCGTGGGGTTTAGATGCCCTGGCTGCGCAACCAGCTCATCAACTGGGGCAAGGGCAGCGCCCCGCTCTGACGTGCGACTTCCCGGCCATCCTTGAACAGGATCAGGCTGGGAATCGAGCGAATCCCCAGCTGTGCCGACAGTTGCGGGTAGGCTTCGCTGTCGAGCTTGGCCAGTCGGCATTTGCCGGTCAGTTGCGCGGCAGCCTGCTGGAACACCGGCGCGAATGATTTGCATGGCCCGCACCAGTGTGCCCACACGTCCACCAGCAATGGCAGGTCACCCTTGATCTGGCTGGCATAGTCACCCTCTTTGAGTTCGAACGGTTCGTCCAGCAGCACCTGGGCCTTGCAGCGCCCGCATTTGGGCCGGTCTGCCAGGCGGTCGGCGGGTAGGCGATTGAGGCCGTTGCAGTGGGGGCAAGGAATCAGCATCGGGTCAGGCATGGCGGGCTCCAGAAAACGATCATGAGCCTGATCTGGTGCCGCCGGGGCGGTTTATCAAGGTTGCCATTCATCAGGTGCGTCGCACTGATGTCGCGCCTGGACCTCAAAAACACCACAACGTATCTGTTCGCAACCCATGGAGGTCCCATGAGCCTTACGAAAGATCAAGCCTTCGCCCACGCACCGGACAACCCCAACGACGACGGCTTCGTGCTCGGCACGGCCGGTCGCGACGAAGACCCGAACGCCGCTCCCGCCTATGCAACCGATCGTCGCCACGATCGGGACGAGCTCACCCCGGAAGACGCCTGCGGCATGCCGGGCTATCCCGAGAAAAAGCCATCGACCGAACCGTCCGACAAGGAAGGCGCCGAGACCGAGCCGGGCATCGAAACCCCCGAGCAGGGCAACGACAAGGTGGGGTGAGCGCTGAAGGGCATCCAGATAAACATGTTGATTGCATGGATTCTCATGGCGAAGGAACGGCTCCTCAGCCATGGAGCCGCGTCACGACGAGCAGCTGATTTCCAGGTGCTTGCCCCATTCCGGCGGGCGTTGCGCGTAGCTGTCCATGCCCGGTTGTTCCTCGAACGGGTTGGCCAGCACGGTGTGCAGGCGGCGCACTTCGGTGTAGTCGCCTGACTCGGCCGCGTCAATGGCGTTCTGTGCCAGGTAGTTGCGCAGTACATACAGCGGGTTGACGGCGTGCATCCGGCTGCGGCGCTGACCCTGGTCGACAGGGCCTTCACGGCTGACCCGCTCGACGTAGAGCCTGCCCCAGGCATCGAAGCCCTTGAGATCGATGAAGTCGTCCCGCAGCCTGGCGACGGCCTGCTCCGCAGACTCTTCGCCCAGGCGGCGGAAGAACAGACTGTAGTCGACGCCACTGTTCTGCATCAGCTGAAGGAGGCGTTCCACCAGTTTCTGGTCGTCGTCTTCGGCGCGGGTCAGGCCGAGGCGGCGACGCATCAGGTCCAGGTAATGGGCCTGGAAAAGTGGCAGGTACAGGCCCAGGGTCTCACGCAGGGCTTCGACGCTGATGAAGGGCGTCAGGGCCTGGGCCAGGGCGCTGAGGTTCCATTGGCCGATGGGCACCTGGTTGCTGAATGAATAGCGGCCCTGGTCATCGGAGTGGTTACAGATGAAATTGGCATCGAAGTCATCGAGGAAGGCGAACGGCCCGAAGTCGAAGGTGATGCCCAGGATCGACATGTTGTCGGTGTTCATCACTCCGTGGCAGAAGCCATAGGCCTGCCATTTGGCAATCAGTTCGGCGTTGCGCTCGACGATTTCGCGGAACATCGCCAGGTACGGCTCCGGCTGCTCGCGGCACTCGGGAAAGTGCAGGTTGAGCACATGCTCGGCGAGGGTCGCCTGCAGCTCCGGTTTCTTGGTGTAGTAGAAGTATTCGAAGTGGCCGAAGCGCACGTGGCTTGGCGCCATGCGCAATACCATGGCGGCGCGTTCCTGCTTTTCGCGCCAGACCGGGGTGTCCGAACCGATTACGCACAAGGCGCGCGTGGTGGGAATGCCCAAAGCGTGCAGCGCTTCCGAGGCGAGGAATTCGCGGATCGACGAGCGCAGGACCGCCCGTCCATCGCCCATCCGTGAAAACGGCGTCTGGCCGGCCCCCTTGAGGTGCAAGTCCCAGTGCTGGCCGGCTTCGTTGTACACCTCTGCCAGCAACAATCCACGGCCGTCCCCCAGTTGCGGGTTGTAGTGGCCGAACTGGTGCCCGGAATAGACCATCGCCCGAGGCTCGGTCTCGGCCCATAGCTTGTGCCCGCCGAACAGCTCGGCGAACAACGGCGTGTGGGCTTCGGCCGGATCCAGGTCCAGCAGCGCCATGGCCGCCGGGCTGGCCACCACCAGTCGTGGGTTGTCGATGGGCTCGGGCAGTACATGGGCCGAGAAACCGTCGCCCAGGCGGGCGAAGCGGTTATCGAAGGTCAACGTTTCCAGCGTTTTCATGGCCGTCTCCGGCGCGATGCCTTGGGCATCGCACATCAGTCGAGTGTTTCTTGCGGCGGCTCTTGCACCGGCTTGATGCTGGCTACGGCCGAGGGCACCGGCGGGATGGTTTTCTTGTCCGGCTCGGCGGGTACCAGCTTGTATTCCTGGCCGTGAAGGTTCTTCAGGTAGATTTCCATCTGCCGGAAGGAGATGTTGATGTGCTCCTTCTTGAACTCACGGTTGATGAAGCGGTTGATCTCGTCCAGTACCGGGTTGCGGTCACCGAGGTCGCGCACATGCATGCGCAGTTCATGATCGAGGGTGCTCTCGCCGAAGTTCAGGAAGTACACGATCGGTTCCGGCTCCTTCAGCACCCGCGGGTTCTCCCGGGCAGCCTTGAGCAGCAGTTCGCGCACCCGGTCCAGGTCGGAGCCGTAGTCCACGCCCAGTTTCAGGGTCACCCGGGTAACGGTGTCGGTCAGCGACCAGTTGATCAGTTGCCCGGTGATGAAGGTCTTGTTCGGTACGATGATGTCCTTGCGGTCGAAGTCGGTGATGGTGGTCGCGCGGATGCGGATCTTGCTCACCGTGCCCGACAGGTTGCCGATGGTGATGGTGTCGCCGATTCGCACCGGGCGCTCGAACAGGATCATGATCCCGGATATGAAGTTGGCGAAGATTTCCTGCATGCCGAAGCCCAGGCCTACCGACAGCGCCGCCACCAGCCATTGCAATTTGTCCCAGCTCACGCCCAGGGTGGACAGGGTGGTGACGAAGCCGACGCCGGCGATCACATAGGACAGCAGCGTGGTGGTGGCATAGGCGCTGCCCTGGGCCAGGTTCAGCTTCGACAGCACGAACACTTCCAGCAGGCCCGGCAGGTTGCGCGCCAGGGCGAAAGTGATGCCGATGATGATCAGCGCGCCGAGCATGTCGCCGATGCTGATGGGCACCATGCTCATGTTGACGCCCGTGCCGCTGGTGTATTCGTAGAGGGTGATGTTGTCCAGGTACGAGAACACGCTGATCAGGTCCGACCAGACCCAGTACAGTGCGGCGATGAAGCCACCCAGCAGGGCCAGTCGGATCAGGCGCAGGGACTGTTCGTTGACTTTCTCGATGTCCAGGGTCGGCTCTTCGACCACCGCCTCGCCATCGCCGGCTTCCTTGGCTGCCTGACGCTTGGCCAGGGCTCGCTGGTAGGCCAGGCGCCGGGCCGCGACGGACAGGCCCCGCACGAAGGTCGCCTCGATCACCAGCCAGAACATCAGCAGGTAAAGGGTGTTGATCAGCCGGTCGCTGAGTTTCAGCGCGGTGTAGTAGTAGCCAAAGCACACGGCCACGAACAGGGCGATGGGCAAAGCGGTGAACACCACCCCGACCGCCTTGCGGAACAGAGAGGTGTTGCGATGGGTCGGGCTGCTCAGCAGCAGGCGGCTGAGCAACCAGGCCATCAGGGCGTAGCAGGTGAGCACCACCGGCATGCCCAGTACGTCGTCGGCCAGGGTCGAAGGTTGCAGCTCGGCCACGGCCACCACGGCCACCAGCGCCAGCACCACCAGCCCGAGGCGACGGATCCAGCCCTGGAGAAATTCGACCTGGGGTTTCTCCCAGCGGAAATGCAGCTCGGCCACGCCACCGGGGGCCAGTATGCGATAGGCGGTGTAGAACACCAGCCAGGCCTGGCCGATCTGCAACAGCGCGGCACCGAGGTTGGCGTTCTGGCCGCGGGCGTCGATCTGCAAGGCATAGCCACAGAGCGCCAGCGCCAGGGCCACCGGCATCGCCAGCAGGATGTTGATCAGGATCGCCTGGGGCGTATGCCACTGGCTGTCGCGCTTGAAGTGGCCAACGTCCTGGTGAACCTTGTTCAGCCGGGCATAAAGATTCTTGCGTCGCCACAGCAGCGCACCGATCAGCAGCGCCAGGGGCAGGAACAGCAGTGGGCGCTGGGTCAGGCCATCGGCCAGCTCACTGAGACTCGAGGCCCAGGGCAGCGAGTCCACCTGTTTTTCCAGGCGGCTTGGCACGCCACGCAACCATTCAAGATCCAGTGGCTTGTTGCTGGGGATCCAGAACATCTGTTCTTCGAGGGTCGCCCGCAGGTTTTGCGCGGTGCTGAGCAGTTGCTTCTGGTTGAGCTGCAACGTAATGGATTCGTTGAGCACGGCGCTCAGTTCGCGGCTCAAGCGTTCCAGCAGGTCGATCCGGGTCAGTGCCAGGTCCAGCAGGGTCTTGCGCAACTGCGGCGTAACCTGTTCCGCCGGTTGCGATGCCAGCAGGCTGTCGACGTAGGCGCTCGGATTGTTCAGTAGCTCGCGTTGCTGGCTGACTTCGAACTGATACAGGCGGATGTCGGCGATCTGGTCGGCCAGGTTCTGGTCCAGTTGCAGGCGCGGCAGGGTCTGGCGTTGTTTATAGAGGATCTTGGAAAGCAGGAGGCTGCCCTTGAGTACGCTGATCTGTTCGTCCAGGGCCGCGTCGGTCTGGGTGACGCTGTCCAGCAGTTGCTTGGTCTGCAGGTTCTGCTGGGTCACTTCGTTGAGGCGGTCGGTGCTTTTGAGCAGATAGTCCGAAAGCTTGAGGTTGGCCGCGCTTTCGGTGGCCAGCAGGCTGCTGCCGCCGGCTTTCTGCGCTTCGATGGATTGCTGGGTCACCGTTTCCTGGGACTGGGCCAGGCGCTTCTGGCTGATCAGGTTCTGCAGGTCCTGGATCTCCTGCTCCATGCGGGCGATCTTTTCCATCAGCAAGTCGTGCTGGCCGTTGCCCAGGTCCTGCAACTGGCTGTTGCCGGCCAGTTCCTGGCGCCGTAGCGGGATCAGCGCGTTGAGGGCCGCCAGTTCGGCGTTGAGCTGGTCGCGCTGTTCACTGCTGAGGGTTTTTCCAGCGTCTCTTCCCGCCTTGAGAATGGCGTTGATCTGTTGGATGCGAGTCTGGCTGTTGGCAATTTCGGCCTGGGCCCGTTCGGGTCGGGTCTGTGCGGTGATGATCAGACTGTTGGCATCGGCGAGGGCCTTTTGCAAGTCGCTCTGCTGGGTGGAGCGATCCGTCAGCATTTGTTCGAGCTGGGGAATCGGCAGGTTCGCGTAACGCTGCGCCACGGGCACCACAGGTGTGCTCTTGAGTCGCGTCAGTTCACGCTGGTTTTCAATGTTCTGCTTGGGGGCGTTGGCCAACTGCTGCTTTAGCGCCTGCAGTTTCTGCTCGTACTCGGCCTTGCTGGCGAGTTGGGCCAGGGTGCCTTGCAGCACCGCTTGCAAAGCCTTCTGGTCGGCTTCCGGCAGTTTGCGGTCGGCGATCTTGTCCAGGCTGGCCTGAACCGATTCGCTGGTGGGCAGCTCGGCGGCTTGCAGCGTGCAGATGGAAAGACTCAGGCCCAGCAGGGCAATGGCGAAAAAAGAGCGCAGGGTAGGCATAGAGACCGGTCAAGCAAATAAGAAAGGGAGCAGTTTAGAGGAACAAGCCGGGACCCGGGCGACTTCCTTCGGGGAATCTGACGCCCACTTTGCCGATCTTGTTCCCGTCCATGGCCGCGACAGTCCACAAGGTGTTGTTCCACTCCACCTGGTCGCCGACCACTGGAGCACCACCGACCTTCTGGGCAATGAAGCGGCCCAGGGACATGTCCGGATCGATACCGTCGAGCTTCAATCCGTACAGCGCCGCAACCGCAGCCAGCTGGGCGTCTCCCTCCAGAACGAAGTCGCCGAAGAAGCGCAGATCCAGGCCCCGTTGTGGCGCCTGGCTGAACAGTTTTCCGAGGGCCGGCAGGTCATGTTCATGGCCGATGACGCAGAGCAGGTCGTCGGTTTCAAGCACCGTACTACCCGACGGATGGAGCAGTTGCTGGCCGCGAAACAAGGCCGCGATACGTGTTCCATCGGGCATTTTCAGGTCCCGGAGGGGGGAACCGATGCACCATTTCTCCGCGCCCAGGCGATAGATGAACAGCTCCCATTCGCTGGTGACGTGCACTTCCAGCGCGGCCCGGGAGATCGGCAGCGGCTCCGGCGGGACGGTGACATGCAGCAGTTTGGCGACCCAGGGCAGGCTGGTGCCCTGCACCAGCAAGGACACCAGCACGATAAAGAACGCCAGGTTGAAATAGAGCTGGGCGTGAGGCAGGCCGGCCATCAACGGGAAGACCGCCAGGATGATCGGGACCGCGCCGCGCAGGCCGACCCAGGAAATGAAGGCTTTTTCGCGGCCATGGAAGGCCCGGAACGGCATCAGGCCCACCATGACCGACAGCGGCCGTGCCAACAGGATCATCCACAGTGCCAGGCCCAGGGCCGGCAAGGCGATCGGCAGCAGGTCGTGGGGTGTGACCAGCAATCCCAGTACCAGGAACATGCCGATCTGCGCCAGCCAGGCCATGCCGTCGAGCATATGCAGGATGCCGTGGCGGCTGCGCACCGGGCGGTTGCCCAGCACCAGGCCGCATAGGTACACCGCCAGGAAACCACTGCCGTGCAGGGTGTTGGTCAGGGCGAAGATGGCCAGGCCACCGCTGATCACCAGGATCGGGTAGAGGCCGTTGGCCAGGTTGATGCGGTTCACCAGCTGCAACATCAGCCAGCCACCGCCCAGGCCGATCACCGCGCCGATGCCGAACTCGCGCACCAGATGCCCGAGCAGGCTCCAGTGCAGGCCGGTTTCACCACTGGCGAGCATGCCGATCAGGGTGACGGTCAGGAACACGGCCATGGGGTCGTTGCTGCCGGATTCGATCTCCAGGGTGGCGCTGACCCGTTCGTTCAGGCCCTTGCCCCCCAGCAACGAGAACACCGCCGCGGCGTCGGTGGAGCCGACGATGGCGCCGATCAGCAGGCCCTGGATCAGGTTAAGGTCAAACAGCCACGCCGCCGCCAGGCCGGTCAGGCCCGTGGTGATCAGCACGCCGACCGTCGCCAGCGACAGCGCCGGCCACAAGGCCACCCGGAAACTGGAGACCCGGGTACGCAAGCCACCGTCCAGCAGGATCACCGCCAGCGCAAGGTTGCCCACCAGATAGGCCGTGGCGTAGTTATCGAAGAGAATTCCGGCGCCGTCGACCCCGGCAACCATGCCCACGGCCAGGATGATCACCAGGATGGGGATACCCAGGCGGGACGAAAGGGAGCTGACCAGAATGCTTGCACCTACCAGCAACGCGCCGATCAAGAACAGGCTGTTGATGGTCGTCGCAGTCAAAGGCAGTACTCCGGAAAACTGAAAGACGGGCACAGGCTGACCATGCAGCCTGCGTGCCAGCGATTCTAACCTGTTGAAATACGATGCTGTCAAAAAGGTTTTGCGGGCCGGGCCGAGGGCACGGACCGATGCGTCTGATTCTGGATAACGGGTTCTCGGAATAACTCTGGAGACAAATATTTAATTGACGGCGCAAATGACGCTCCCTAGCATCGCGCCGCTATTTTTGGACGCCGTTTTATTCGAGGGATCGAACATGTTCTCACCCGCCCGTTGGGCGAGGTTGTGCTTGGCTTTGCTGTGCCTTTCTCCGCTGCCCCCCGCTCACGCTGCCCCCACCCCCGGTGACACCGACCTGATCCGCGAACGCCAGAACCGTTTGCTCGAAGAACAGCGCCGGCGCCTGGAGGATCTGAAGAACCTGCCCGGCCAGGAGGCGAAGCCGGCCCAGCCGACGGCGCCGGTCGATACCCGCTGCTTCCCCATCCGCACCATCGAGCTCAAGGGCGCCGACAGCCTTTCCTCCGCTGAGCGCGAGCGCCTGTTGGCGCCCTACATCGGCCAATGCCTGGGCGTGCCGCAACTCAACGAACTGCTCAAGGTCATCACCGACCGCTACATCGAGAAAGGCCTGGTCACCAGTCGTGCCTACCTGCCGCAGCAGGATCTGTCCGACGGTCACTTGCAGGTGCTGGTGGTGGAGGGGCG
>NZ_FMUL01000017.1:0-118651 GCF_900101215.1 Pseudomonas sp. NFACC32-1 | reverse complement strand
CAGGAACAGCAGCACGGTGATGAAGCCGATCACGGTGGCCTTGCCCACGTCGGTGCGTTTCTCGGCGCGGGCGGAAAAGATGCTCGCCCCCTCGATGCCGATGAACACCCACACGGTGACCAGCATCATGTTGCGCACCTGGTTCATCACGCTGCCCAGGTCGGGGTTCATCGTGCCCCAGATGTCCCGGGTGAAGATCTCGAGCTTGAAGGCGAACAGCGCGATCAGCACGAACAGCAACAGCGGCACGACCTTGGCGACGGTGGTCACCAGGTTGATGAATGCCGCCTCCTTGATGCCGCGCAGCACCAGCCAATGCACCGCCCACAACAGCACCGAGGCACCGATCACTGCCGCTACGGTGTTGCCCTCGCCGAAAATCGGGAAGAAGTAGCCCAGGGTACTGAATAGCAGGACGAAATAACCGACGTTGCCCAACCAGGCGCTGATCCAGTAGCCCCAGGCCGAGGAGAAGCCCATGTAGTCGCCGAAACCGGCCTTGGCGTAGGCATACACGCCGCCGTCCAGGTCGGGTTTGCGGTTGGCCAGGGTCTGGAAGACGAAGGCCAGGGTCAGCATGCCGACGGCGGTGATGGCCCAACCGATCAGTACCGCTCCGACATCGGCGCTGGCGGCCATGTTCTGCGGCAGGGAAAAGATCCCGCCACCGATCATGGAGCCGACAACCAGTGCAACCAATGCACCAAGGTGCAGTTTTCCAGGCGCTTCAGACATGGCATGACTCCATAGGTGGCAAGCGGTGTTTTAGGCTCTGTACGAAAAGCCTTGATACTCGTTCAGGCAGCGTTGAAAACTGCCTGACCTTGATCTCAAGACTTTTCGTACAGCGCCTGGTTTTTAAATAACAAATTCCATGGTTTTGCCTTTCGCCGGATTGACGTTAGACAAGTTTTTAATGTTGTAAAGGATGCTTGTTTATTCTGTTTGTGCTTTGTATGTTTATTTGCAATTAAAAATAACTGCTGAGCTGTTTTTGTAATAAAGAGGGCAAGACATCGCCTGGATAGCGTGGTTTCTCGCGGAATGCTCGGGCAGGATTTCGTTTTGGGGCGTTCAATAGGGAATATTGAAAGGCAGGGGCAATATCCCAAGCGTTTGAAGGGTGCTTATGGATTTTGGCGATCAGTAAAGAAATTAATGGAATGGAAAGATATAGTTCATCCACGCAGCCATCCGCAACAGTATCTTGCGCATCATGCCTATATGGTGAAAGTGCTGACTATAAACCGCCGCCTGACCGTAGGCGCCACCGGGGACGAAGTCCCGATACTGGGTAAAATCCGGATCATTGATTTCAATGACGACAGGAACTCGACCTGGTGGCGGTGAGCCGGTATAGCTGGTGAGTGTTCCCGAAGGCTGAACCTGCCCCTCTCCGATGACGCTCAAGACACTCGCAACCTTGCCTTTGAATACTTTTCCCGGGATTCCGTCGAATGCCACTTCCGCTTCATCGCCAACGACCAGACGCAATAAACTGTTCTGGCGCATCCAGGCCGCGAAATATTGGCCCTCGTCAGGGATGAATATCATTGAAGGCCTTAGCGGTAGTTTGGTTGCCATCATCCCGGGCCGCAAGGAGACCTGTGCGACGAACCCTTTGCTCGGGGCACGCACGATCGTGTTATCCAATTCATATTGAGCGTGATCCAGCTGTGCTTGCAGATCGTCCGTACGGGCGATGGTGGCCTCCAGCTCACGTTGGGTGCCAAAGCTGCGCTTGATCAGCTCGGTGATCCTGGCGCGATCGCCTTTTGCGGCGATCAGCTGCGCCTTGATTGACTTGACCCGGTACGTGAATGGCGTCGGGTCTATGCGAAATAGAATATCGCCTTTTTGAATGAGTTCGTTGCCTTTTACCGGAACCTCGATGACTTGACCACTGACGACCGGAATCACTGGGACGGAAACAAAATAATAACGGGCCACCTCTGAATAAGGGTGGTTGTAATTCATCGTAAAAATCAGGGCGCCAATGATAAGGATGCCGCCCAGGACAGCGGTAGGCACCGTCCATTTATTTAACGGAATATGAAAGATTTTAAAGATGGCAACACAGAGGGCGGCATAGGTCAAAATGAGCAAAAGGTCCATGACCTAAATCCCCCCGTCGCTGTTGCTGGGTGCCGGTGTTTGTCGACTTTTGCCGGCGGATATTTCCAGTCGCTCAACGCGGCCTTGCAGTTCTGCCAGTTGCTGCTCTAACTGGGTAACGTGACTGAGGGGAGATTTACCATCGCCAAAACCCCAGCCCCGATCCTCGCGATAGGCCATTGCCCAAATCCATAGAAATGGCCAAAGCGCATGCAGCGTGAACAGGCTGACCCAGCCGGTCGCATGGATGGCATCCTGGTGCGGGTGGTTTCGGTGCACGGCGATTTCATAAGGAATGTCGTGCAATAAGATGATTCCGTAGAAAAGGAACAGTCCGGCAAAGATCAGGATACCCAGCGCAAAATAATCAAGCACGACAGCCTCCCATCCGCACGGTTCACTATGAGGAATGATTGTAGTCGTGACTTTTCCATTCGCTTGGTCGACAACAAAAATATCAGCGGCCAGGCTTCACCACGGTGATGCAAGGGCTCCAGGCCGGGTCGAACAACGAGTCCTGGTAGAAGGGTGAACGATGAGTCTATTCGGTTCTTTCTGTTGGCTGCGCAGTCACTGACGCCTGCGGATAATCATAATCTGCGCCGGAACGCTTCCAGTATTTCCTGTGTGCCTTTTTTCAGCTGCAACTGGGCGATGGCGTCCAGTGGATGCCAGAGACAGTCGTGGATTTCATTCAGTGGACGGGCCGCCTTCGAGTCGTTGACCGAGGCTTCGAATACGTGATGTTCGGTGCCGCCGTCGTTGAGGCGCATCAGGTAGAGCAGATTTTCAGCGGTCAGTCCGGTTTCTTCGGCCAGCTCCCTGAGCGCGGCATCGGCATGGGTTTCGCCGCGCTCGACGGTTCCACCCGGCAACGCCCAACGGCTGTTGGGCTTTCGCACCAACAGCACATGGCGATTTTCCTGGCAGATGACGGTCGCTCGAATTTTCATGGGGTTGTCCGGCATATCGCTGTCATAAAAATGAAATATAACTGAAACATAAGACGCAGGTCTTGTTGCAGGTGTTCAATCAGGTTTTTGGACTCTCTATCGGTACGACCACATCCATCCAGGAAAGATTGAACCTGATTCGAATGAATAGGTGCGGTCGAGTATCCCGTCTGAATCATGGTCGCCGGACAGGTCGAGCTGACCGGCCATCGCCTAAAATGAATCAGATGGGAAAAAAGGTATCCATGTTGAGTGGATAGCCACCCCGGGCAGTGGGGAGAGAGGAAAAATGACCACTGTGGAAGACTTCAAGATCAAATCCCACGAGCTTCTTGTGGAGCTCGATGCGGCGACTTCGGAAATGATGACCCTTATCTGTGCCCACCAGATGACCGGTGCGGCCTGGGAAGAGGCGGTTCGGCGTCAGCATGAAGCCTATGAGCAGTGGATCGGCTATCTGAATGAGCGTCCCTCTTAGCCGCAGTACGAAAAAGCCTTGATACTCGTTTATGCGGCATTGAGAACAGGCTCGTGCGCGAGTCCGGTCGAGATACTTGTTGACAGCCGGTAGACTCCGCTTCCTCGCCCCGTTTCCCTTGCCTGGCCTTCGCGCAAACCTATGCAGGCAACGCCAGGACATCTGGCAGATTTTTTGAACGCTCCCGGGGCGCCCAGGCCTAATCCTTAGACCTTGAATGGAGGATTGGGCCATGTCTGAATTAGCCAGTTATTTCTGGATTGCTGTCGCAGTGCTTTTGCTGCTGGTAGATCTCTGGGCAATCGTCAGCGTCTTTCGCAGCGACAAATCAGCCGGTACCAAGGCCGGCTGGGCCCTGTTGCTGATTATCCTGCCGGTAGTGGGCTTGATCATCTGGGGCGTGGCTGGTCCACGCGGGGTCAAGGAGCCGCCGTCGTCGCCGGAGCACAGCAAAGGCTAGTCGTCGGGTATTGCTCGCAGGGCAGAACATCAGCGATTCTGCCAGCGGCCGCCGGTGGTTTCGCAGTCCTTTTTTGCCTGTTGCAGTTGCTCGACACCGTAGTAGTACCAGATGACTTGCGCGTCGTCCGGGATGTTGGCCGAGCCCCCCGTCCTGTCCTTGCTGGTGGAATGCGGATTGGCCAGGGCTTCCTGGGTCAGCCTGGCCTCGCATGTGGCGACGTGGCCGGCAGCGCAGCGTTCGACAGGTGTCTTGCGAGTGCTCAGGGTTCCCTTGCTTTCATTGCTGCAAGACCAGCCGATGGCTTCGGCGGGCACGCCTTTGTACTCATAGCAACTGTGGGTTTCGATTTCCGACACTGACTGGCTCTGGGACTGGGTCCTGACATCGCAGCCTTGTGCCATGGCGGCGGTGGGGCTGGCGCAAGCCGCCATCAGCAGCAGGACTTTGGCGTTCATGATGGATCTCCTTTTCGCGGTTTTTGCACCTGTTTCAATATCGAGGAGCAAAAAGCCGCCGCGTTCCATCGATTTTCAGGGTCGACGTACGTGAGCAGACGCGGGTCTGACGCGCTTGAAGCTAGCGGAATTTGGGCAAGGGCCGTTCGACTGGCTTGAGTGACGACAGGGCGTGCTGGATCGATGGGGCATCCTTCTCGATGTCGTTGAGGCGGTCCCGGATGCGCACGGCCGTTGGGTGGCCGCCGTTGTGGTCGACCCAGTCGGCGATTTCCTTGCAGGCAGCCGTCAACCGGGCCTGGCGCGATTCCAGCAGGGTGAGCAGGGTGGTGATGGACTCTTTTTCAGACATGTCACACCTCCAATTCAGAGTTGATCGAGCAGCACGAGGCCCGCTGGAGGCGGGTCGTGCTGTCGATTAAGCGTAGTAGAGTTATCGGGGTTGCGCCGCAGCCTCCGGCACCCGGCTGGACAGCCGGCACGCCGGAAAAAGGGTTTGTATGATCAGCCGGATTCCTTGATCCAGCTCGGTGCGACGCTTGCGCGCCAGCGCACATCCGTGATGCCGTATTTCTCCGCAAGGGGCTTGGTGACCCGCTTGACCTTTTCTCTCCCGAATTTGGGTATGCGCCCGACACCTGCGTCGCAACTGGCCCAATGCCAAGCCTCGGAGTTATTCATCACCTCTGCTCGAATAATGAATGACTTGGGTTCGCCATGGAGCATGTAGTCGATGATGTAAAGCGATGGCCCGCCCATAAATCCTCCCTAATTTAGTCCTATACGGATGGATGCGGAGGCGTCCGGAAAATTCCATCGGATTTCCAGACGGTCAGGACAAGGCCTGAAAAGGGCGGCATTGAGCGCCGGCAAGCGAAACCCACCGGAAGCGTTCGCGGCCAGGAACCAAACCCGGTTAACCTTCTCCAAGCTGGGCTTGAGCACCATGGCCAGGGAACGAAGGCGAAGCAGTCAGCATCATGAAAGGTAGAACATGAGGAACCTCGCCAGGGTAGTGGTCAGTGTAGTCCTTGCCTGTGGTTTGGCGGGATGTATCGGACCGCCCATCGAACTCACCGCGCAAACCGAGCAACGCCTGCGTACGCAACCGCCGATCCGTTTCCTCCTGACATTCGATGACGGGCCCAGCGCATCGTCTTTCTGGAACCCTAGCCTGAGCGTGCTGGATGCCCTTGCGGATAATCCGGTGCAACCCGGTATCAAGGCGGTATTTTTCGTACAGACTCGTGCCCCGCGTGCCGGTGGCAGCGAAATCGGCCGCTCGGTGATGCAGCGTGAGCAACGCGAAGGGCACGTACTGGGCTTTCACACTGCCACAGGGTGGCATACCAATCATCGCTCCCTCGGTCCCGACGAGCTGGAGCAGTCACTGGTCAACGGCGCAGCCGATATCGCGGCGATCACCGGTGTCGCTCCGACCCTGGTGAGGCCGCCGTTCTGGAGCTATGACAGGCGCACCTTCGCGGCTTATCAACGGCAGGGCATGCACGTATTGCTCACCGACCTGAGCGCCAACGACGGCAAGGTCTGGGGCATCACGGCCAGTCCGCGTCGGCGGATCAACCTGATACGCCAGCTTTCAGAGGTACGCGAGCGCATCGCGGCCGGGGAGCTTGCGGCGGTGGAGGGGGTGATCCCGGTGGTGGTGACCTTTCATGATCTCAACCGCTACACCGCCCGGCACGCCCGGGAATATCTGCAGATCCTGCTGGACGCCGCCAGGACCACCGGGGTCAAGACCGATGCCAAGCCGTTCTATGACGACCGCCAGGCACTGGAGCGAGCCGCCATGGCACGTACGGTCAAGGAAAGCGGTCAGCCGGTGCGCCTGCCGGGCCTGTGGGACTGGATATGGGATTCGGACGCGCGATGAGCTGCATGATCGGTGGTGTGCGTCACGACGTTCGGTGCGCATCCCGGCACGAAGTGCGTGTAAGGTAGGCGAGCTAACCTGGTTATCTCGGAGGAGTTGACGATGAGTACCGCGATGCTGACGAAAATGCACATCAACGGTTATGACGTTCTCAGCGTAAACAGCGGCCCTTGGAGGGTCTGTACCCAGGCTGACCGACTGGGATCCTTTGCTTCCCGTGAAGAAGCGCTGGCATACGCCGCCGCGTTGCCGGTCAGGAAGAACCGTGATGAGCGTACTGCCAGCGACAAATAGCGCCGGTGGTTGACGGTTTGGCTCGCGAAGGCGCAGAACAATTGCCACGAGGCGGATTGTCTCGTCGTCTTCGCGGGCTCGGGCTTCAGGCCGTGAGCCAGCGCTGCTGGCAATCGGTTGAAGCGTGTCCAATGCTCTGCGGGCGCCGTCAGGCGAGCCACCTTCAGGCAGGTGCCAGTTCCAACGGAATCTCCAGCGTGAACAGGGCGCCTTGCCCGGGGCCGTCGCTATGGACATGGAGGTGACCATTCATCTCGACGGCCGCCAGGGCGCAGCTGTGCAAGCCGAACCCATGACCCTCCTTGCGCGTCGTGAAGCCGTGGTTGAAGATGCGGGCCAGGTTCTCGGGCGCAATACCTTCACCTCGATCCTGGACGCTGAGGCATAACCTGGTCTGGTCGAGGATTCGTATGCCCAAGGTCATTTCCCGTGGATGCTCGCAGACATGGGACATGGCAAACTTGGCGTTGCTGATGAGGTTGATCAGGATCAGCAGCAGCCTGTGCTTGTCGCCCATGATCGTGGGCGTGTCCTGATAGTCCTTGATGACGGTGACGTGGTGTCGGCTCAGGGCGCCGGCATTCATGCGCAGCGCGTCTTCGAACAGATCGCTGATCCTGAGCGGTTCCACCAGCCTTGCGGCACCGGCATAGGCTTGCTGGGTGGTGACGATTTCCTTGATGTGGTCGACGCTTTTGGTCAGTTGCGCCAGCTCCTCGATCAGCTGTGCCTGCTCGGCGCTGATGGACTCCACCAGCTCGTTGAAGTAGCGGGGCAGCAACTTGCCTTTTTCGTCGAGGGTGATGAACCGGCCCAGATCGTCGGCATGTTCGTTCATCATCCTGACCGCTTTCCCAAGCCCCGCCGTCCTGCTGTTCTTCAACTTGCGGGTCACCAGGTCCGCTGAAATATTCACGCTGTTCAGAACGTTCCCGACGTTGTGCAGCACGTTGGTGGCAATTTCCGCCATGCCCGCCATGCGGGCGGCGTCCACCAGCTCGCGTTCGGCTTCCCTCAGTTCGCGAGTGCGTTCCTCCACTCGTTCTTCCAGGCGTTCGTTGGATTGTTGCAGCTCATGGTTGATCTGGTTGATGACCGAATAGCTGCGAACCAGCCGTACCGCCAGGTAGATCATCAACAGTGCCATCAGGCTGGCGCATACGGCCAGGTAAATATGGTATTGGCGGTCGGTGGCGGCGGTCCTGCGTTGTGTCTCGTTCAGTAGCTCATTGATGTTGTCCAGCTCCTGGGCCACCGGAATGACGCTGATGCGGTCGAGCAGGTCATTGACGATGGGCTGCTCCTGGATGATGGTCCTCACATGTTGCGTCAGCCTGGCGAAGGGCGGCCGATATTCGTTGGGCAACCGGTCGATGTAGCTGTCCAGCTTGCTCAGTTGGCCTTGGATTTCCCGAGCCTTGTCCGACGTGACATAAAGCGCGAATTCCAGCGTCGTCAATGTCAGGTCCAGGACATCGGAAGCCATCGCCAGATGCTCCGCCGGGGCCGGTCCATTCATCCCGCTCAACAGGTCCTGGATAGCGTCTTCCGCCGACGGTAGCGCGTCCAAGGACGAGCGCAGGCTCGCATTATGGTGGTCGAACTGCTCGACCAGCGCGGTCTTGTTCCTGACCGCATCGACATAGCCCTGGCGCCGCGATTCCCAAAGCGTGGCCAAGGGACCGCTGTCGTTGAGCCGTTCCAGTTGTTCCCAGCGGCTGCTCGCATCGGGTGGTGGGCTCAGTGACAGGTTGTTATTGAGCCCTGTCTTCTTCTTCAGGATCTTGACGTTCCAATTGGCGTCGGATTGCTTGAGCTGCCGGATGAAGTCGCGGGACTCGAAGTATGTCGTCGTGTCATAGGTATAGGACTTGATGAGAAAGAACATCAGGGCCGAAAACGTCACCAGCGCCACAGCCAGCAAGGCGGGCCATTTATATTTCCTGATGAGCATGGTCACGCAGCTCTCCTGTCGGGGGCGGGGGAAGACGCGGTGGATGAGTTCCGGAAGGCGCGGGCACTGGGGGGCTTGAATCGATGAGGCGAGGGAGCGATTGATTGTCGCGTCGTGGTGTTTCGGCCTGGGTACACGTTGAGCTCCCTGCTAACGCTGGATATCGAATCGTCACTCAAGCCAGTGTAGCGTCAACGGAGCGCCAGGACGGCAAGGCGGGCGCGACCAGGACAGGTCGCGCCGCGAGGGATCAGCGGTTGTCGGCCCGAGTGTCGATGAAAGGCAGGGCACCGTTCGGCAGCACGGTGGTCGGCAGCACGCCATTCCAGCGCTCGGCCTTGGTCAGCTCCACCAGGTTCTGGTTGCTGGCCAGGGCCTGTGCCCGCGCCTTGATGGCCTCGGCTTCAGCCTTGCCGCGAAGTTCGGTGGCCAACGCGTCCGCCTTGGCCTGGGCGACCTGCGAGTCGGCTTCGGCCTGGGCCTGGGTGACGCGGATCTGGGCCTGGACCTGCTCGGTGGCCAGTTGCTGCTCACGGGTCTTGACCTGGACTTCCGCCGCCATGCGCGCTTCGATGGCCTTCTCATAGGCGTCGCTGAAATCGATGTTTTCCACCTGGACACTGTCGATGATCACAGGCCCGGTGATGGTCGACTTGATGGCGGCCGAGATGTCATTGACCAGTTGGACGCGATTCTGCACGGCGGCCACGGCGTTGAACTTGCCGAAGACGTTCTCCACCTGAGTGGGCACCTGCCGGCTGATCATCCGGTCCCGGATGCCTTCGAGATCCTTGAACTGGGTGTAGACCTTGGCCACATCGGACGGCGCGATGTGCCAGGACACCGATACCTTGAGCTGTGCGGACTGTTGGTCCTTGCTGTATGCCTGGAGATCGTCGTACGAAGTGACCTGGCTTTGAACGCTGATCAGACGCACGGATTCGATGAAGGGGGTCTTGAAGGACAGCCCGGGTTCCACCACGCCCACCAGCGCACCGTTACGCAGCAGCACGCCGCGTTCGGTTTCGTCGACTGTGTACCAACTGCCGAAGAAGACGCTCAGCAGGACGACGCCGATGACGGCGGCAGCGAGGGAGCCCATGGTTTTTCTGGTCATTTTTTCTTTCCTTGTAACAGCCACCGAGGCTGCGATTTTTTCCGAGTGCCAGACACGAAAAAGCCCTGGATAACCAGAGCATCAACGTATGGATATGGCGCAGGCGATGGGATTCTAACTCACGGGGCTGTCATTTTCCGTGATGAACGTTCCAATCCTTTCTTCCAGGTCCTGGGCAGCAACAGCCAGGTCTGTTGGCCTGAGGTGCAGTGCCCTTGACCTGGGTAGCGCTTTACGCGGGATCGGGCACGCTCAATGATTGGTCCAGCCACTGCGTGACGACCTTGAAAGCCTCATCGGAATTACGTTCATAGATCAATCCGTGGCCGTTGCCGTGAATGCCCAGTGCCGGTAGATCCAGGTGATGAATGTTGGCACCGGCATTTCGCAGGAAAGCGACGATGCTGGATGCGTAGGCAACAAACGCCGATGTCTCACCTGTCAACAGCGCTATCGGGACGCCCTGCAGGCCAGGGACCCTCAGGGTTGAAGGTTCTGCTGTACGCACTTGTTCAGGCGTTTTGCGAGGCGGATCGAAGGTCAGAGGTGCGGCAGTCAGCCCCCAATCGAGGCTGCCTATGCCCGGTGTGTGGCCAAATACCGGACCCATGGGTTCCACCGCCACAATTCCTGCGACCAGGCCGGGTCGACGATCGGCGGCGAGCCAGCCACTGGGCCCGGACGCGGAATGCGTAACGATGATCGCTTTGCCGATCTTGTCGAGCAGCGCGGCCAGTCGATCCGCATCCAGGGTCTGGGATGCCGCAAGGTCAGCCGGCATGGGGCCGTAAGCTGCGACGAAGGCGTCAAACGCGGGTCCATCGTCCGGCTCGAATGGCCACTGCGTTTCTCCTGCGCCTTCTGGAAAGTAGACTTCACGCGCGCGCTCATAGGAGAACGCTGGCCCCATCGGCCCCATGATGTCTGGGTGATACGGCGATCGGCCATGGCCTGGTCTGTCGACGCGAAAAACGACGAAACCGGCTTCGATGAACCGCTGCGCCCACCCTGGTCGGCCATCGGGTGTGTCCAGCCATTCAGTGCCCTGCAGCGTGCCTCCGTGCACCAGCACCACGGGATAGGGCTGGGTGATGTGCTCAGGGGATTCCCAGGCCACGTACATCGGACCTTTCTGGAAGCTCTTACCGTTATGGGTAACGCGGGCTCCGGTCACCCAGAAGTTGCCACGGCGCGAGCGTTTCACCGGAGCGGTTCGCCAGGGTTGCGAGGCATGATCGAACGATCGGGACACTGTCTGCGTAGCGAATGCCGACCAGTCCTTGTGCCCGTATCCCCGGGCCAGCGCCGACGTCATCTTCGATCGCACAGCATCGGCCGCCGGCAGTTCCAGGCCCTTGCGACGGGCCGCCTCGATGGCCAGGTTTATATCCTTGAGGCCAAGAGACAGTTTGAAACCCGGTTCAAAACGGTTGTTGACGATGTTCTGCCCGTACCGCTGATAACTGGGGCAGGCGAACAGGGTCTGGGTCATGAGGTCGACGAAAACCTGCGGACTCAGTCCGTGGTGTTGAACGAGTTCGGTTGCTTCGCCCAGCGACTGGATGGCTTGAGTGATCATCATGTTGCCCGCGATTTTCGCGATACAGGCCTGTTCAGGTCGAGCGCCCAGGTACCAGGTCTTTTTGCCGAGCAGGTCAAAGATCGGTTGGACCGTCGAGATGGCTTCCCGCGATCCGGCCGCCAGGATATTCAACTCGCCGTTTGCCGCCACGGCAGGCACGCCGAAAACCGGCGCCGCGACCAGTCCGATGCCGATTTCATCGTGCACGCTTTGCAACTCCACCATGAGCGAAGGCGACAAGGTCGACATCACGACATGAACGCAAGCCTTGCCTGCATTTTCCAGAGCTGCGCTGGCCAGCAGCACTTCCCTGACGGCGGCATCATCGGCAAGCATGCTGATGACGACCTCTTGCTGAAATGCCGAGGCGGGAGATTCGAGAATGCTTGCTCCTTCGAGATCCTTGATCGCCGCGTGACTACGGTTCCATGCCGATACGCGGTGGCCTGCCTGGATGAGCAGAGCAATGATCGCTCTGCCCATGCTTCCCACACCGATAAAGCCAATATTCATTTTCCAGTCCCCGGATGGTGTTTCGACGAACGTGTTTGCGGACAAGTATGTCGGGCGCGGGATTGCTACGGCAGTGCCATTGCTGCACTCTCTGCGTTCATTTTTGTACGGGGTAGCGCATGGACTGGAGTGATGTGCGGGTCTTTCTCGCGATTGCCCGCAGCGGGTCGTTGGGCGCTGCCGCCAAGCTGTTGGGAGTAAGCCATCCGACCGTGGGGCGACGCTTGCAGGTGCTTGAGCAGTCCAGCGGCCAGCCCATTTTTCTTCGCACCGCCCAAGGTCTGGTACTGACCGACAGCGGAGAAAAGCTACTCAGCCTGGCGCAGGAGATGGAGCGAAGTGCGTTGGCAATCGAAAGGCGCCTTGCGGGGGACAGCGCACAGCCCGAAGGTGTGTTGCGCATTTCTTCCGCCGACTGGTTCGCCTGTTATGTGTTGGCCCCGGTACTGAATGAACTGGGGCGACGTTACCCGCTGATCGTGCCTGAGGTCATCGCGGGGCATCGGTTGTTTGACCTTGCTCGTCGCGACGCCGATATCGCGTTCCGAATCGTTCCTTTCACCGAGCCGGATATCGTTCACCGCAAGCTGACTACCCTGAACTATGGGTTGTATGCGGCCGTCGGATCTCCCGACCCTGAGCCGCAGGGCGATGGGCTTGGTTTGATCACCATGAGCATCGCCCAGTCTCATTATCCAGATGTGCAGTGGCTGCAGCAGCGTTACCCTCTGGCTCGTACCGTATTCACCAGCAGCAGCCGTACAGTCCAGGCACAGATGTGCGCGCAAGGGCAGGGTGTCGCCGTATTGCCCCGCGTCCTGGGCGACCAGTTAACGGCGCTGCGGCTGATTGATCCGCATGAGCCGCCACCGGGTCGCGATATATGGATGGGGTACCACCAGGACATGCGGCAGCTGGACAGCCTCCGTGCCCTTGCAGACCTTGCCTCCCTGATGATCGGCTCGCAGGGAGGCGGTTGATTCACTCTGCTGGGCGCATGGCTGCCGTTTGCAGGCCCGCAGCCGGTTGGCGGGCCAGGCCAAGGCTGAGTGCCGCACCTGCCGCCAGGCATACCGCGATGCACAGTATGGAGACGGTGAAGGCGTGGGTGATGGCCGCCGCGTCCGTATCCGTGCCCAGAAGGGTGTAGAAAATCCCGCCGATGATCGCCACGCTCAATGACGTGCTGATTTGCAGGGTGGAGCTGGTAATGCCCGCAATCATGCCGGAATACGCGGGTGCCACGCGTCCTGTGATCATCCGCATCAATGTTGGAAGGGCCAGTCCTTGTCCGAAACCGATCACAAAAAGAATGACGGCAAGGGGCAGCGCAGTGGGACTGACGGTCATCGGCGTCCGCACCACGAGCCAGGCCAGGAGCACGAACCCCAACACTTCAAGCCCCATTCCGACGGGATTCACGTAAGCACCCAGAAAACGCCTGAAACGATTGGTGGAGAGTGGTCCCAGCAAAAATCCCGCGCCGAAAGGAAGAAAGACGAGACCAGCATCGAGTGGGCTCATATGCAGTGCTCCCTGTAGATAAATGGAAAACAGCAGGAAAAACACGCCGATCGCATAGAAGGTCAGGGCCACGAGCAACGCACGGCCCAGGCCAGGCGTGCGCAGTGCGGCAGGATTGAGCAACGGTGCGCCTTGCGCTTGATGCAGACGGGTTTCGTAGCGCCAGAACAGCCAGGCCAGCAGCGGCACCGCCGCAAGCGAGAGCCAGGTCCACAAAGGCCAGCCCGCTTCGCGCCCTTCGATCAATGGAACGATCAGAGCCCCAAGCGTCACCATGGACAGTGCCGTTCCGCCCAGGTCCAGCTTGCTTGTATGTGGCGCGCGGGTTTCCTTGACCACTGCAATGGCGACCAGAATGATCAGCACCGCGATCGGCAAATTGACCAGAAATATCGCCCGCCACCCCAAGCCCATCAGGTTGAGCGATATCAGGATCCCGCCAAATGCCTGGCCGACTACCGAAGCCAGGCCAAAGACCGCGCCATAGAGACTCAGCGCCAAGGGTTTTTCCGATTCGGGGAATATAGCCTGCACTGAAGCGAGTGCCTGGGGTGCCATTACGGCCGCTGTTACGCCTTGCAGCGAACGTCCGGCGATCAACACCCAGGGTGAGTCGGCGACGCCGCAGACCAGTGAGGCGACTGCAAAGCCAACCAGGCCAACGAAAAACATCCGCATGCGGCCGTAGATGTCACCAAGCCGTCCACCAGTGATCAGTGTCACGGCATAAAGCGCCGCGTAAGAGGAAATGACCAACTGTTCGGCGGAGGAGGCCGTGCCCAGCGATTCCTGAATCGAGGGCAGTGCCACGTTCACGATAAAAAAATCCAGGGGCGGTAAAAACGCACCGACCAGCAAGATGGCGAACATCAACCAGCGCCGCGGTTCTGCGAGCGCTACTTTTTCCCGAGGCATAGGATCTCCTGTCTGGAACCGTTCGGTTCCAGAGTATTGAATGTCTGAATGTTCGAGCTTCAGTCGAAAAGACGGCCCATGCGCTGAACCAATGAGTGGCAATCTAAACGATTCAACCTTTGCCGACGCCTCACATAATTGAACGACCAATGTTCATTTATGGCAGTGCCAACCAGCACCTGACTCCCCACAAAATGCCCGCACTGTGGTTTCAGTCGATCCACACAACCAGGACCGAGGAGTCAGCTATGTCAGGTAAATTCGCTAATCGGATTGCAGTCGTCACCGGCGCATCCACCGGGATCGGCTTTGCGATTGCGCAGGGTTTGATTGCCGAGGGGGCCAAGCGTGTTTACATCACGGGGCGTTCTGCTGCCACGCTGGAGGCGGCGGTCGCCAAGCTCGGTGATAAAGCGGTTGCGGTAATTTGCGATGTCGCGAGCCAGGCTGATCTCGATAAGCTCAAGGCGACGATTGATGCTCACGACGATCAGTTGGACTCGGTGTTCGCCAACGCGGGTATCTGTGAAAGGAACCCGGTGGGGGAGACCACCGAGGCTGCTTATTTCAACATGTTCGACATTAATGTGAAGGGCGTCTTTTTTACTGTCCAGACGCTGATGCCCTTGTTGAAAAATGGCGCTTCGATCGTGCTGACGGCTTCTATCTGCTCCAGCAATGGGATGGAAGGATTGAGCCTCTATAACGCATCCAAGGCAGCGGTGCGATCTTTTGCAAGGACCTGGGCCAACGAACTCAAAGGTCGCAAGATTCGAACGAATGTCCTGAGCCCAGGCTTCACCCGCACCCCGCTGATGGATAACGGCTTGAAGATGAGTGAAAGCGACATAGCGGCGCTGCGCCAACATGTCGAGCAGATCACGCCGCTGGGGTATATGGCTCAGCCCGAAGAGATCGCCTCATCGGCGCTGTTCCTTGCATCCGCCGATGCGAAATATGTCAACGGTGTGGAACTGATGGTCGACGGCGGCCTGTCGCAGATCTGAACACCCGCTTGACCGTAGCGCAGCCCTCGCCGTGGGTTGCTTTTTTCGCTGTTGCGAAGCCTCAGACAGGAAGTGTCATCATGAACATTGAAGAGCTGACCACTCGACTGGAAGCCTTGGAAAGTCGCGCCGCTATCGAGTCGCTGATCAGCGCCTATGCCAACGCATTCGATCGCATCGACGTGTCGCTCCTGGGCCGAATCTGGCACGAAGAATCGACACTGGACTTACCGGGTTTCGGCAAGGCCGGAAATAGGAACGAAATCCTGGCGATGGCTCAAGACAGTTGGCGCCAGATGCCACATATGCACCACTGGATGGCCAACCCGGTGATCGAAATCGAGGGTGACAGTGCCTTGGGTACGGTGGCAGCGGATTGCCTGTTTCTGGACATTGAAAAAGGTCCAGTTCAAGTCAGCGGGCTGTACCACGATAAGTTTGAACGTCGGCAGGGGAAATGGGCATTTCTGTCACGCCGTTTTGAACTCCATTTCCTGACGCCGTTGAAAGACTGGATACCCTTGGCGGGCGATGAAAAGTACGCCGTGGACGAACATCGGAGCCTGGACTTGCTCCCGAAAGGTTGACGTGCTTGCGGGATCTGCGTGAGAGCGCGAACGACAAGTGCTGCCTGTCCTAGTCGTTCAAGTTCCAGGAAACGATAGTAAAAAACGGATAATCCCGGGCTCTGGCCGTTCGACAGGCATGTGGCCTCCATCGGACGCACCTCGAAAAGACCCGGAAAACGACCCTGAAGGGAGCCACGAGGTTCCTGGATCCCAGAAACGACAAAGCCCTGAATAATCAGGGCTTTGTCGCAAGAAGATGGCGGAGGCGATGGGATTCGAACTCATGGACCTGTTACAGTCGACGGTTTTCAAGACCGTTGCCTTAAACCACTCGGCCACACCTCCGTATTGCATTGCGGGCGCCATAATACCCGAATGAAACACACTGTCAAACTCTCCACGTAGCTTGTTACAGAGCGTCTGTTATGATCCTTGCCACTGAATGTTTCAAAACCGGAGGAGTGTCGCCATGCGCGAACAGGATTACGCAGTGAACAACAGCGTGCAGGCCGAGCAGCTAGAGGTTAGCCGTGTCCTGCGCAACACTTATGGCCTGCTGGCACTGACGCTGGCTTTCAGCGGTGTGATGGCCTTTGTCGCCCAACAGATGCGTGTCGGCTACCCGAACATCTTCGTGGTGCTGATCGGCTTCTACGGCCTTTTCTTCCTTACCAACAAGCTTCGCGATTCGGCCTGGGGCCTGGTGTCGGCGTTCGCGCTGACCGGTTTCATGGGCTTCCTGCTCGGCCCGATCCTCAACCGTTACCTGGGAATGCAGGGAGGCGCCGAGGTGGTCAGTTCGGCATTCGCCATGACCGCACTGGTGTTCGGTGGCCTTTCGGCCTACGTGCTGATCTCCCGCAAGGACATGAGTTTCCTGAGCGGTTTCATCACCGCTGGTTTCTTCGTGTTGCTGGGCGCGGTAGTGGCCAGCTTCTTCTTCCAGATCAGCGGCCTGCAGCTGGCGATCAGCGCCGGTTTCGTGCTGTTCTCGTCGGTCTGCATCCTGTACCAGACCAGCGCCATCATTCACGGCGGCGAGCGCAACTACATCATGGCTACCATCAGCCTGTATGTCTCGATCTACAACCTGTTTGTCAGCCTGCTGCAGCTGTTCGGCCTGATGGGCCGCGACGACTGATCACTTCGTGACAACGAAAGCCCGCCTCCTGGCGGGCTTTTTTTCGTTCACGAAATTCCGATCATCCTCAGCTCATCGGTGGCAAGCGTCGCTTGACCGGCGTCTTCTTGACGATGGCTGTACTGGTTTCGGCCAATACGTTGAGCTTGTCCAGCACGGTATCCAACTGCTCCATGGAGCGTACGTGGAGCCGGGCGATGAAACAGTCATCGCCGGTGACCTTGTCGCATTCGGTAAATTCGGCGATGGCCTGGATCTGCCGTTCCACCTCCTGCAGTTGTCCCGGTAACGGGCGGATACGCACGATGGCCTGGAGTTGATAGCCGAAGCACCGTGGATCCACCTCGACGGTGTAACCCTTGAGTACGCCGCGCTCTTCGAGCCTGCGCAGGCGCTCGGCCACGCTGGGTGAAGAAAGTCCACTCAGGTTTGCCAGCGCCTTGAGGGAAAGGCGGGAGTCTTCCATCAAGGCGCTGATGAGGATCTGGTCGATGTCGTCGGTCATTTGGGCTCCGTTAGGCGAATAGTCGATCTTGCCTTGATAAAAAAGGTCGAAACCCAGTTTAGCCTTTTTCCAGCTATGGAGAACGCGGCGGCCGGCTCGGCATACTGTGCCTCACTTGCTGAAGGAGCCTGAAGATGGACAAGACCTTACGTCGCGGTTCGCTGGAAATGACCGCTGCCATGCTGATTTCCGGAACCATAGGTTGGTTCGTGCTGGTATCGGGCCAGCCGGTATTGGACGTGGTGTTCTGGCGCTGTGTATTCGGCGCTGCCACCTTGCTGCTGATCTGCGCCGGCCTTGGTTTCCTGCGCCGGCATATCCTGACCCGGACGACCTTCCTGCTGGCGGTGCTCAGTGGCGTGGCAATCGTCGGCAACTGGGTGTTGCTGTTCGCTTCCTACTCCCGTGCATCGATCGCTATCGGCACGGCGGTGTACAACGTCCAACCGTTCATGCTGGTAGGGCTGGCGGCGCTGTTCCTGGGGGAAAAGATCACCGCGCAGAAGCTGTTCTGGTTGTTGGTGTCGTTTCTCGGGATGCTGGCCATCGTCAGTGCCCACGGTGAACAGGAGCAGGGGGGCGCAAACTACCTGGCGGGCATCGCGCTGGCCCTCGGGGCGGCGTTGCTGTATGCCATTGCCGCGCTGATCATCAAGCGCCTGACCGGTACGCCACCGCACCTGATCGCGCTGATCCAGGTCAGTACCGGTGTCCTGCTGCTGGCGCCCTGGGCGAACTTCTCGGCGTTGCCGCAACAAGCCCAGGCGTGGGCCAGCCTGCTGACCCTCGGCATGGTCCACACCGGCCTGATGTACGTATTGCTGTATAGCGCCATCCAACGGTTGCCCACCGCGATCACCGGGGCACTATCGTTCATCTATCCGATCGCGGCGATCTTCGTCGACTGGTTCGCCTTCGGCCATCGCCTCGAACCGCTGCAATGGCTGGGGGTGGCGGCGATCCTGCTGGCGGCCGCCGGCATGCAGCAGGGCTGGGGCATCAAGGCCCGTCGCCCAGCCCTGTCATGAGACGCCGTGGCGCGAGTCAGAAGATGTAGTCGGTGGTGAGGAAGTTCGAATCCCGCTCCCGGATGATGTCGCTGATCAGCGCTTTGTTGCTGTCCTGGAATTTGGTCGCCACCAGGGTTCTGATCGAAAAGGTACGCAGGGCATCGTGGACGGACAAGGTGCCCTCGGCCGAGTTTTTCCGGCCATTGAAAGGGAAGGTGTCCGGGCCGCGCTGGCATTGCGCGTTGATGTTGATGCGCCCGACCTGGTTGGCGAAGGTATCCACCAGCTTGCCGACTTCGGCTGGGTTGGTGCCGAAAATGCTCAATTGCTGGCCGAAATCGGATTCCAGGACGTAGTCGACCACGGTGTTCAAGTCCCGATAGGGCACGATGGGGACAACCGGACCGAACTGTTCCTCATGGTAGATCCGCATCGCGGTGTTCACCGGATAGAGCACTGCCGGGTAGAAGAATGAACTGCGGGATTCTCCGCCATGGGCATTCACCACCGCGGCGCCTTTGGCAACGGCATCGGCCACGAGCGAATGCAGGTAATCGACCTTGCCCGCCTCGGGCAGCGGAGTCAGTGCCACGCCGTCTTCCCAGGGCATGCCCGGTTTCAGGGCGGCGAGCCTGGCGTTGAATTTTTCGATGAAGGCCGGCGCGACGTCTTCGTGGACGAACAGGATCTTCAATGCCGTGCAGCGCTGGCCGTTGAACGACAGCGAGCCGGTCAACGCTTCGCTGACGGCGTTGTCCAGGTCGACGTCCGGCAGCACCAGCCCGGGATTTTTCGCATCCAGGCCCAGGGCGGCACGCAGGCGGTGCGGGCGCGGATGGAGTTTCTTCAAGTCGCTGGCCGCCTTGTTGGTTCCGATGAAGGCGAAGATGTCGATCTTGCCGCTGGCCATCAACGCACTGACGGTTTCCCGGCCGCTGCCGTAGATCACATTGATCACGCCTGCCGGGAAGCTGTCGCGGAAGGCTTCCAGCAGCGGTCGCACCAGCAGTACACCGAGCTTGGCCGGTTTGAATACCACGGTATTGCCCATGATCAGGGCGGGAATCAAGGTCGTGAAGGTTTCGTTCAATGGGTAGTTGTACGGCCCCATGCACAAGGCCACGCCCAGGGGGACGCGACGGATCTGGCCGAGGGTGTCCTGTTCCAGTTCGAAACGGCTGGAGCGGCGGTCCAGTTCCTTGAGGGCGTTGATGGTGTCGACGATATAGTCGCAGGTGCGATCGAATTCCTTCTGGGAGTCCTTGAGGTTCTTGCCGATTTCCCACATCAGCAGTTTCACCACCGCTTCGCGTTGCTCGCGCATGCGTACAAGGAAGCTTTCCACATGGCGGATCCGTTCGGCAACGCGCATTGTCGGCCATTGGCCCTGGCCGCGATCATAGGCACGGACGGCCGCGTCCAGGGCAGTGAGGGCGGTTTCGGCATCCAGCAACGGAGTGCTGCCCAGTACCACCTGCTCGTCCCCTTGTTCGCCCGCCAGGTACACCGGGCTGCGTACCACGGCCAGTGGTCCCTGCCAGGTTTTCAGGACACCATCGACCAGATATTCGCGCTGTTCGATCCGCCCATCGAGACGGTAGGCCTGGGGAATGTCCGCGGCACTGGGAAACAGGTCGGCGAGAAGGTTGGCTGTGGTCATGTCGTTACTCCCTCAATGAAATGAGCCATGAGCTGATGGCAAGTCGTCAATACAGGGTTATACGCCTTAATGGAGGGAGTTTTTAAGGGGGGCAGGGGTTCAATTGCAGTGCAGGCGGGGGCTGGCGGTGTGGTTCGGCCACCGGCCCCGGCACGTCGCGCTACCAGCGCATGCGCACACCCAGGCTGGCGATGATGCCATCGAGGTCGTTGTCATCGACGTCACTGCTGTAGTCGGCGCTGACATACAGGCTCACCACGGGCGTGACCCGTGCCACCAGGCCGAGGCCCACTTCGACGGTGGACGATTTGCGGCTGCTGCTGATCTTGTCCACCTTGTCCAGGCTCAGGGTGTCCGCGTTCTGGACGGTGTGCCACAGGTTGGTTCGCACGTAGGGCTCCATGCCCAGGCCGTTGACTTGATAATGACCCTTGAGGCGCGCACCGACGCGACCGCTCCAGGTGCTCAACTCATTGCCGGTACCGTCGCCGGAATTGGGCGCGTCGAGGGTGATGCGTCGATTGATCAACTGCGCCTGGGGTTCGACCACCCAGTTTTCACTGATGCCGATGGGAAAGCCACCTTCGACCGACAACGTGACGGCGTTGCCTTCGGCGGCCTGGCGTTGGCCTTGCTCGTTGCGGCTGTAACCGCTGACCCGGCCGCCGCTGGCACTCAGGTCCACGTGCCAGCCGGCAGGGCCGGTCAGGCTCCAGTAGGCACCCAGGTTCGTCCCTTGCAGGTTCAAGGTGTCCTTGCCCTGTCCGGCCAGGGCGGGTGTCACCAGGGTACCCGTGACGTTGCCTATGACCTGGTGCTGTTCGCTGATCAGCCCCATGCGCTGGGTATGGCCGTTGTCGTTACGCAGCGTGAACAGCGCCGGACTCTTGCTGGAGACCGGGTCGGTGCCGATGAGCGTGGGGGACGGGTTGCCGGATTGTGTTCGGTCATACCAGGCTTGCGCTGATTGCTCGACAGGCCAGGCCAGGACTTCCATGGAGGAGCATAGCAACAGCGACGTCGATACGGTGTGGAAGGTGATGGCGATCTCTTGTGGACGGTGGGAAGTTTTCATGGGGGTCTGCCTTGCAATCGCATGCATTTCTCGCTTGGCGTCTCTCCTACCCCGAATGAGGGGCGACCGAATGGATTGAGGCAAGCCTCGGGCGGCCCGCTGTGGCGGGTTTCAGAGGCCTGCCCCTGACTGTATTTCCGGGGGTAGTACGTTGTAGTCAAGAAGACCGATGCCAGCGCGTCAAGAAACCGAGCGATAAATGGCACTCTGAAATCAGGGTTGATAACTCTCTGATTTTTTTGATGATCGGAGTCGTCTTGCAGGCGTCAAAAAAACTTCCTCGAAGGCGCTGGATGACCCTACCAACTGACCCGCAGCCCCAGGTTCCCCGCCACGCTGCGTTGCTGGTTGCTATCGAGGTTATTGCTGTAATCCGCGCTGGCATAGACGCTGACGGAGGGCGCCAGGCTCACGATGACGCCGACGCCCAGGTCGCCGGTGGATGCGCGCTGCCGGGTCTCGATCCGTTCGGCGTTGTCGAAGGTGACCGAGTCGGTACCGGAAAAGGTGTGCCACAGGTTGGCCCGCAGGTACGGCTCCACAGGCAGGCCGCCGACTTGATAGCGCCCCTTGAGGCGAGCCCCGAGACGGCCCGTCCAGGCGCTGTCCGAGTCGAACTCGACCCTGGAAACCCCGTCATCCTGGGTGTCCAGCGACACTTTCTGGTGGATGAGCTGGACCTGGGGTTCGAATACCCAGTCGCCCGCCACGGCGAAGGGATAACCGGCCTCTGCGGACAGGGTCAGTGCATGCCCGCGATTGTCGATCTTCAGGCCTCTTTCGGAGCGGTTGTCGCCGTTCAGGCGCGTGCCCATCACGACTGCGTCGACATAGCCACCGGTGGGATCGGTAAGCGTCCAATAGAGTCCATAGCTGTCACCGTCCAGCTCGATCTTGCCGGCGCGTCGCCCCTCGAAGCCCAGGTTGAAGCCATCGACGTTGCCGTTCAGTTCGGTATGCCCGACAAAAAAACCGATGCGCTGGGTCTGGCCACCGGACAACGGTGCGGCGTACAGGTCGTTGCCCACCTGGAAGCCTTTGATCGATCCATCGAACCGGGGGCTCACCGTACCGGCCCACGTCTGGTCCAGGTCCTTGCCATAGACCCGGCCCCAACCCGCGCCGAACGCCCCGGTTTCGGTGAGCAGGCGCTGGTCGCCCTGGCGGTCATGGAACGTGCCCAGGGCCATCAGGGTCAGCTGCGCCGCGGCCGGAGGCAAGACCGACCAGGTGGGTACTTCAGGGCGGTACAAAGGAATGGGCGCGGCGCCGGGCGCCGGCACCGGCAAGACAGGCAGGCCGGGGCTGGGCGCCGGTACCGGTCCCGCTATCACAGTGGAGCGCAAGTACCAGCTGTTCCCGTCGCCGGTCACGCCCCCCTTGAACAAGCGATAGTCGAACGCACCGGCCGACACCGAGTTCGCCAGGGAAAACGCGCCACTGTCGCTGACGGCCCCGCCCTGGACCTGCACCAGTTCGATGCCGTTTTGGGTGGTCAAGGCGCCTGCGCCTCCCAGGTTTGTCACGGCGATGGAGGTACTGCCAGTGAGTGTCCCGCCATCGACCACCAGTTTGTCGCTGGATGAGCCGTCCGCACCCACCTTCGTCTGCAGGCGCAATTGTCCGTTATTGCCCACATAGTTCCCTTGGACGGTCAGCGTGTCGCTGGTGCGGGTATTGCCCTGGGTGAGATCCACCGTCCCGGCGTTGTTGAGGGTCACCCGTTGGCCGGCGGTAAAGGGCGCGATGCTGCCCTGGGAGGAAGTCAGCACGCTGCTGGCATCGATGTTGAGTTTCCCCAGGCCCGTGGCGCTGTCGCCCAATACCAGGGCGTCCGCCAGGTCCAGGCGCGAGCCCTGGGTGAGGTCGACATCTTCCCAGTTGAGGTAGCGCGCGCCGGTGGCGGAGGTCGTGTTCTGGAACGTCAGCACGTCCTGGCCCAGGCCGCCGTCCAGGTTAGGTGTGACCGCGAGCCCTGTTTCATCCAGCCGCCGCAACAGCGCCGTGTCAGTGCCATCGCCCATCAGGATGGCCGAGTGAATGAGCCCGCCGCTCCACTCCAGTTGGTCATCGCCGGCACTGGCCCTGACCTGGCCAATGATTTCGCCGCCGCTCACGGTAATGCTGTCGTTGCCGCCGCTGACGCTGACATTGCCACCGATGCGTCCCGCGGACAGGATGATGGTGTCCTGGCCGAAGCCCGTCACCAGATTGCCAATGATCTGCCCACCCGACATATCGAAAAGGTTGTCGTCGAGTTTCATGTCGACCCGGCCGATGGTGCCACCGCTCATGCGGGCGATGTCGCCGTCCTCGAATGCATCGACGATGGTGCCCCCGGTCATGGAAAACGTATCGAGGCCGTCGCCCTGGGACAGGGACAGGATGCGCCCGCCGGTCATGAGGAAATCGTCGATTCCCGAGCCTTGGCCCACGTCGCCGTCGATCACGCCATTGGCATGGATCTCGACGCGATCTTCACCATCGTCGAACGTGACGTCGCCCTGGATGAGGCCGCTGCCATTGGCAGGCATCGTCAGGCTGTTATTGCCGGTAAGGTCAGTCAGTCCGGGGCTGGTGCCGCTGTCGCAGACATAGTTGTCATTGCCTGCCGTGGGCGTCAGCGTGCAGGCGGCCAGGGCACTGGGGACAGGGAACAGGAAGGGAACCGAAATCCATAGAACGTAGAACAGCCGATTGAATCCATGATCGCGCAGGCTCATGTGCTATCCCTCTGCATCGGCATTCCTGGAATGCCGGTTTCAGCATCGGCTGCACGACAGCTGGCACATGGGCCTGGCAACGCTCGCTGTATGGGATGGCACCCTAGCAACGAATACTCGTCGTCGCTACTGTCAGAACTTACAGGTCGTGAGCCCGCGAATTCCAATGAACAGGGGCACTACAGATGCACTTCCACTGAAAGGGGCAAGTGATCGCTCAGATGCGTCCAGGGCTTGTTGCCCAGGATCTGTGGGGCATGGCTGGTGGCGTTGCGCAGGTAGATGCGGTCCAGGCGCAGCAGAGGGAAGCGGGCGGGATAGGTCCTTGCCGGCCGGCCATGGTGGTGTTCGAAGGCTTCGTGCAGGTACCGGCGGCGGGCGAGGGCGGTATTACCACGTAGCTGCCAGTCGTTGAAGTCCCCCGCGATAATCACCGGGGCGTCCTCGGGCAGCGATTCGAGCAGTTGGCAGAGCAGCTTGAGCTGGAGCTGGCGGTGGCTTTCCAGCAGGCTCAGGTGCACACAGATCCCGTGGACCTCGGCATGGCCCGGCACGTCCAGAACGCAATGCAGCAAGCCGCGCCGCTCCGGACCGGTAATGGAGACATCGAGGTTACGGAACTGGCGGATCGGGTACTTCGACAGCAGCGCATTGCCGTGATGACCATCCGGATACACCGCGTTGCGGCCGTAGGCGAAGTCGTTCCACATGCTGTCGGCCAGGAATTCGTACTGGGAGGTCTGGGGCCAGTTATCGTAGCGCAAGGCATGACGGTCATGTTCGCCCAGCACCTCCTGCAGGAATACCAGGTCGGCGCCGGTGCTGCGTACCGCTTCACGCAGCTCAGGCAGGATGAAGCGACGGTTGAGGGCGGTGAAACCCTTGTGGGTATTGACGGTGAGAACCCGCAGCCGATGGACCGCCACGGGGGTGTCCAACGGCACCGATTCGACAGCCCGCCAGTCGGGATCTCGAGTCACGTTCACTCCTGAATCAGAGGTATCTGTTCATGCGACTGACAGGCGCTGTCGCAGTTCCGGATTTTTCCTGACGAGCGTGGGAGTGTTCCTGTTGCCGCACCGCCTGGCACCGGCCCGCGGGGCGTGACCGTTTCGGCATGCAGGCGCTCCAACCCGCAGCCGATTCAGATGAAGACGATTTCGTACGGCAAACCCATGCGATCCAGGATGACCCGGGGCACCAGGGGGGCGATGCCGCTGGCGGGCTCGCGATTGAGCTGGCTGGCATAGGCATGCATGGCGTGGCGCTTGCGGGCAGTGGTCCACACGTCCAGCCTTAGCTTGCGCGCCCGGTGCCAGGGAATCCTGCCATGTTCGCGGGCCGGCCAGTGCCAGGCCCATACGGGCAGCTCGTTGAAGGTTGCACCGATGCTCTCGGCCGCCACGGCTCCGGCGCGGCCGACCGTGTCGTGGTCGCTGTCGCCGTCCTTGCGCCAGGTGCTGAACACCACGTCGCCGGGGCGCAGGTAATGCCCAATGAAGGCGGTCAGTTGGGCCTCATGGTCGGCTAGGGTCTTTTCCGTGAAGCCCCCGCGTACCCACTGCAAAGCCTGGATCGATACGCCCAGGCGATGCAGGGCGTCCACGCTCTCCTGAGGGTGGGGGCGGTAGATGCGCAGGCGTTCGTCGGTCCACAGTGGTGACCCGGGGTGGCTGAGCTCCCCGTCGGTGACCGAGATCAGCAGCATGGGCATGTCCAGGTTGCTCAGCAACTGGAGCAGCCCGCCGCAGGCGCCGATCTCGTCGCCGGGGTGTGGGGCGAGGATGACGGCGCGGGCGCCTTCGGGAACCAGTGTCTGGGTACTGATGATGGGAATGTCGGCCAGTTGGGAAGCACTGTTCCAGATCTGCGGGTGCTGCCGGCCTTGCAAGCGAGAGGCAAGTTTCATGAGGGGACATCCTTGTTGTGTTCAATCTTTCAGCCATGCATCGCGCTCACTGCGCGATGATGCCGCCGGCTTCGTACGAAAGGTGCCTGCGCGACTTTCGTACAAACCCTGATGGCCTGGCTGCGATTCGCGGTACTCCGAATCCTGGAATCGACCGCATGGGAAGTATTGACCATGACGGCCAATTCGTCGCGTCACTTGTGTATCTGAACTGCAATTTTTCGTTCGAACTGAGCTGCGTGAGCCCGGAGCACCGCGTCCTTGCGGTGCCTGGCCCTGTGTAACCTTTCTTATCGCCGGCGTTATTGCTCCTCTTCCCGCTGCAGCTCGAACAACAGTAGGGAGCGCCCGGTGACGGAGTATTCGGCGCCGAACTCGAAACGCTCCTGGCCACGAATCGTTGGCTGGTTGGTGTCCACCATGCAGGTCCAGAAGTCACCTTCGGGTACCTCTGGCAGGCGGAAATTGACGATATCGTGATGAGCGTTGACCACCAGCAACAGCGTCGCGTCGCCACCCTTGCGCCGGATACCGGTTTCCTGGGCACGGCCGTCCATCAGCATGCCCAGGCAGCGGCCATGGCCGTCCTGCCACTGCTCGACGGTCATTTCACTGCCGTCCGGCGCCAGCCAGGTCACGTCCTTGACGCCGATGTCCTCGTTGTAATTGCCCACCAGGAATCGGCCACGGCGCAGGATCGGATAGGCCAGGCGCAGCTTGATCAGGCGCTTGACGAACTTCAGCAGTGCCGCCCCGTCCTCGCTCAGGTCCCAGTTGACCCAGCCGATCTCGCTGTCCTGGCAGTAGGCGTTGTTGTTGCCGTGCTGGGTCCTTGCGAATTCGTCCCCGGCCACGATCATCGGCGTGCCCTGGGCCAGCAGCAGGGTGGCGAAGAAGTTGCGCATCTGGCGATGGCGCAGGGCGTTGATCTCGGGATCGTCGGTCGGGCCTTCGACGCCATGGTTCCAGGACAGGTTGTTGTTGCTGCCGTCCTGGTTGTTTTCATCGTTGGCTTCGTTGTGCTTGTCGTTGTACGACACCAGGTCATGCAGGGTGAACCCGTCATGAGCGGTGACGAAGTTCACCGAGGCATAGGGGCGCCGGCCGCGCTGGTTGAACATCTCCCCCGAAGCGGTCATGCGGCTGGCGAAATCGGCAAGCTGGCCGTCGTCGCCTTTCCAGAACGCCCGCACTGTGTCGCGAAACTTGTCGTTCCACTCGACCCAGCCCGGTGGGAAACGCCCCACCTGGTAGCCGCCGGGGCCGCAGTCCCAGGGCTCGGCGATCAGCTTGACCTGGCGCAGGACCGGATCCTGGCGGCAGGCGACGAGGAAACTGTGACGCTCGTCGAAACCGTCGTGATAGCGGCCCAGGATGGTCGCCAGGTCGAAACGGAATCCGTCCACGTGCATTTCCGTGGCCCAGTAACGCAACGAGTCCGTGACCATCTGCAACACGCAGGGGTGGCTCAGGTCCAGGGTGTTGCCGGTGCCGGAGTCATTGATGTAGAAGCGCTTGTCGTCGGGCATCAGCCGGTAATAGGAGGCGTTGTCGATGCCGCGCATGGACAGTGTGGGGCCCTGCTCGTTGCCTTCGGCGGTATGGTTGTAGACCACGTCCAGGATGACTTCCAGGTTGGCCTCGTGCATGTGCGCGACCATTTCCTTGAACTCGGCGATCTTGCCGCTGGCCAGGTAGCGCGGATCCGGGGCGAAGAACGCGATGCTGTTATAGCCCCAGTAGTTGGTCATGCCTTTGTGCAGCAAGTGCTGGTCATTGACGAACGCATGGATGGGCAACAGCTCCACCGACGAAACACCCAGTTTGCGGATGTGGTCGAGCACGTCGTCCACCATCAGCCCGGCGAAGGTGCCGCGCAGGTTTTCCGGCACCGAGGGGTGGCGCATGCTGAAGCCGCGTACATGGGTTTCGTACAGGATGGTCTTGTCCCACGGCACGTTGACGCGATGGTCGTGGCCCCAGGTGTGGGCCGGGTCGATGACCTTGCATTTAGGCACGAACGGGGCACTGTCGCGCTCATCGAAGCTCAGGTCGCCGTCGGGGTGGCCAATGGTGTAGCCGAACAGGGCCTCGGACCACTTGAGTTCGCCCACCAGTTGCTTGGCATAGGGGTCGATGAGCAATTTGTTGGGGTTGAAACGGTGGCCGTTTTCCGGGTCGTACGGGCCGTATACCCGATAGCCGTAGATCATTCCCGGATGGGCATCGGGCAGATAGCCGTGATAGATCTCGTCGGTGTATTCAGGCAGTTCGATACGCTCGATCTCGACTTCGCCGGCGGCGTCGAAGATACACAGTTCGACCTTGGTGGCATTGGCGGAAAACAGCGCGAAGTTGACCCCCAGGCCATCCCAGGTCGCGCCAAGGGGGAAAGGCAGCCCTTCGCGAATCCGCGAAGCCTCGATGACGGGCGGCGGGGTGGTTTTCTTTGGACGGGTCATGTTTGCTCCTGCAAAAGGCAGCCAGATTGAGTGAGGCTGTTGACTCGGAATACGTTCATTTCTATTGGGGCCGGGACCTGTGCAGCCAAGGCGAAGGATCACTCCCCGCTAAGGCGCACAGCGGACCTGTGTTGACGGCTGTCGCGCCATCAGGCGGGGACAGCTGGCCCCGCCATCCGCGCGACGTGAGAAGCCGTGAGCCTGATGATCAGACCGCTGGGGGCTTGCGCGCCGCGCGTGGCTTTTTATCCGCAGCCTTGCTGGCCGGTGGCACCACTGCCGGGCTGGCAGAAGGTTTGGCTGCCGGCTTGGCCTTGGGCGTGGTGCTTTTGGTGGCGGCCTTGGCGGCTGTGCTCTTGGCTGCGGCTGGCTTGGCACCATCGGCCTTCGCCGCAGGCTTGGCGGCGGCCTTGGGCGGCTTGCTCGGTGCCAGCGCTTCGGCCTCGGCAAGCTTGCGTGCCATCTCCCAGTGGCGTTTTTCCTGCCCGGTAGGTTTACCTTCGGATTCCCAGATCTGATAGGCAAACTCCCGGATGCGTTTATCGTCGGTACTCATCGCGATGCTCCTGACTTCACTCAAGATTGGATAAAGATGTTGACCGGGAAATCCCCCAGCGCGGCGCTGACCATCAGCTCCCCTTGGGGTGTGACTGCTGCGCTTGCAAAAAGTCCCTTCAGTTTTCCATCCTCGGCGGCGAACGGTAACGACACCCGGGTATCGCTCCAATCCGATGCAACCACCTGTGGCTCGGCACTGTTTTCCAGCAACCGGGCCGCATGGATCGGTACCACCACGATCGCCCGCTGTTGTCCGTGCTCGCGCATGAACGCCAGGACCCGGCCGGCATGCTCGCCCACCACCTGCAGCGGTTGATAGCGACCCTCACGGAACAGGTGCGGGTATTCGGCCCGCAGGGCCAGTGTCCTGGCGATCAGGGCCTGTTTGATCCGGCCGTCGCGCCAGTCGCGGACCAGCGTTGCCGCCTGGTCGTCGGCCTGCAGGCCCTCTCGGCGGGCATCGAAGTCCACAGGCCGGCGGTTGTCCGGATCCACCAGGCTGAAATCCCAGAACTCGTTGCCCTGGTACAGGTCGGGTACGCCGGGCACCGTCATGCGCAGCAAGGTTTGCGCCAGACTGTTGAGGGCGCCCGCAGGGGCGACGGCCTGTACCGCATCGGCGATGGCGCTGCGCAGTGGCAACCCTTCGTCCCCGAGCAGCAAGCGTTCGAGGAACATCTGGGTCGCCTGTTCGTAGGCGTCGTTGACGGACGCCCAACTGCTTTGCAGCTTGGCTTCGCGCAGGGCCTTGCGCTGCCATTGCCACAGGCGCTCGTTGTAGTTGGCCAGAGCACTGTGGTCCTGCAGGTCGAGGTCCAGCGGCCAGCTGCCAAGCAGCGCCTGATACAGGATCAGTTCGTCGCCGGCGGAGGGGGCCGCGGGATCGCTGTGCAGGGAAGGAGAGAGGATGCGCCATTGATCCACGCACGCGGTGTACCAGTCGGCGCGTTCGCTGAGCACCGCCAGCCGGGCACGGGTGTCTTCGCCGCGCTTGTGGTCGTGGGTAGCGGTCGTGATCAGGTTGTCGGGGAAATGTTCGAGTCGCTCCAGGCAGGCGTCGTGGAATTCCTGGGGCGGGGCGCTGAACCGCTCGGTGTTGTAGCCCACGTCATTGCGTGACAACAACACTGCCGAACGATACAGCGCCGTATCTTCCACCGCCTTGGCGGCGGCGGGCGAGGTCAGTTGCTGGAAGCGCACACAGGCATGGCGCAGGCGCTTGCGCTGGCTACCCCGTGGACGTTGTCGCCAGGCCATGCCGCCGAGCCAGTTGGCCAGGCAGTCGAGCACCGGCCAGTCGGCTTCGCTGAGGGTTTGCCGGGCGCCTGCCAGCGCCTTCTGGAAAAACATCTCGTCTTCGGCGCTGCGGCCCAGGGCACTGATATAGGTGCGATAGACCGGGAAATGCACGATCAGCTCCTGCAAGGCCCGCCTGATCGCGCCCAGGGTCAGGTCCCGGGTCATCACGTCGTCCCGCGCCACCTGGAGCAGGGCCTGGGCGACGCTCTCGAAGTCACCGGCCAATGAGCCGTTGAGGATCTGCTGGCGAGCCAGGCGGGCTTCTTCGATGAAGTGCGCCGGCCGCTCGCTGTTCCGGCTCCAGAACTCGGCCAGGACATCGTCGCCGGCCGGGTCATGCTGCAGCAGCGACACCTGGTTCATGAACTCATAGCCGGTGCTGCCGTCGACCTTCCAGTCCTGGCGCAGGGTCTCGCCATCGCCAAGGATCTTCTCGATGAAGATCGGCAGGTGTCGCGAAGGCGACAGGCTATCGACACGCCTGCGCAACTTGCGACAGTAGCCGCGTGGGTCCGCCAGGCCGTCGATGTGGTCGATGCGCAGCCCGTCCACCAGGCCCTCGGCGATCAACTCGAAGATCTTCGCATGGGTGGCTTCGAACACGGCGGGGCGTTCGACCCGCAGCCCGCCCAGTTCATTGACATCGAAAAAGCGTCGCCAGTTGATATCGTCCGCGGCGGTGCGCCAACTGGCGAGCCGATAGCTCTGGCGTTCGAGCAACTGATGCAGCAGCTCGAAGCCCTGGGGCTGCGTGGAGTCGTAGCCTTGCAGGCTGCCTTCGATGGCGGCCAGGATGCCCGGCTGGGTCGCCAGGTCCCGCAGTTGCGCCTGCAACGGGCGGGCGAGGGTATGGGCGTCGGTCTGGTAGTTCAGCGTGGTGAAGCGTTCGGCCACGGCCTTGAGGGCTTCGGCTTGCTCGGGTGGCAGGTGTTGCGCAGGCCTGAGCAGTTCGCCGTACTGCATGGGGCAGATGGGGAAATGATGCTCGTAATGCTCGGCATAGAAACTGCCGCGGCTCGGGTCGAAGCGCAGTCGCAGCGTACCCTCCTGCAACGCGACCCCATAATCGCTGCCCAGGAACGGGAGCAGCAACTGGCCTTCCATCAATGGGTCGGGGGAGTGCCACTGGATATCGAAGAACTGGCCGTAGGGGCTCAGGCGTCCCCATTCCAGCAGGTCCAGCCACCAGGGGTTGTCGTTGCCGCCCACGGCCATGTGATTGGACACGATGTCGAGGATCAGGCCCATCCGGTGTTCGCGCAGTGTCGCCACCAGGCGCCTGAGGGCGGCTTCGCCACCAAGCTCCGGGTTGACCAGGGTCGGATCGACCACATCATAGCCGTGCATCGACCCGGCACGGGCCTTCAACAGCGGGGATGCGTAGATATGACTGATCCCCAGCGAGGCGAAGTAGGGCACCTGGGGGATCGCGTCGTCCAGGGTGAAGCCTTTATGGAATTGCAGGCGCAAGGTGGCCTGCAAGGGTTGGATCAACGTCTGTTTCATCGGTCACGCTCGTTCGCCTGAAGTCTCGCGCAGGCGAGTATTTCCAGACGCCGGGCGGCGTCCGGGCCATCCAGCAGCGCCTGGCTCTCGCAAGGCAAGCGTCTGCGCCAATTGGGGTGTGTGTCGATCGTGCCGGGCAGGTTGGCCTGCTCGTCGATGCCCAGGGCATCTTCCAGCGGCAACAGCACCAGCGGTGCCCGAGTGTGGCCGAGGAAACGGACGCTGGCATCCAGCACCTGATCGGTTTCGCGATGTTCTTCGCGGAAGTTCTGCGGGTCCTGGTTCAGTACATGGCGCAAGCCTTCGCGTTCTCGCTCGCGGTGCCTGCGCCAGTCCATCTCGGTGTGGGAATCGATCAGGTTCAGGCGCGCGTTCCAGTCGATATCGTGGCCATGCCACCAACCGTTGAGGGTCGGCAGGTCATGGGTGCTGGTGGTTGCCAGGGCGTTGTCCGGCCAGTCGAGGATCGGCTTGAAGTGGGTGTTGTCCTGTTCGAACAACAGCACGCGCATGCCGAGGATCGCCCGCGCGCTGAGTTTTTCCCGCAGGCCATCGGGCACGGTGCCGAGGTCTTCGCCCAGCACGATGGCCTGGTGGCGATGGGATTCGAGGGCCAGCAGGCGCAGCAAGTCGTCCACCGGGTAATAGAGGTAGGCGCCGTCGGTGGGGGGCGCGCCGTTGGGGATCACCCACAGGCGCTGCAGGCCCATGACATGATCGATGCGCAAGCCGCCGGCATGGGCGAAGTTGGCCCGCAGCATTTCGATGAACGCGCGAAAGCCGTTGCGCACCAGGCCTTCCGGCGAAAACGCCGAGATTCCCCAGCCCTGGCCGGAACGGTTGAGAATGTCCGGTGGCGCCCCCACGGTCAGCGAGGCGAGCAGTTCGTCCTGCCGGCTCCAGGCCTGGCTGCCGGCACCATCGGCCCCTACGGCCAGGTCGGCGATCAGGCCGATGCCCATGCCGCTGGACTTGGCGGCGCTCTGGGCACGCTCCAGGCAGCGGGCGATCAACCATTGGCAGAAGGCGTAGAAGCCGATTTCGTCGGCGTTCTCCTCGGCGAAACGCGCCAGGGTGGGGCTGCGCGGGTTGCGCCACTGCTCGGGCCATTCGCGCCAGTCCAGGCTTTCACCCCGGGCGGCGCGTTCGGCTTGCAGGGCTTCGAAGCGGCAGTGGTTCTCCAGGGCTTCGCCACTGCTGTGGCGGAAGCTGGCGAAGTCTTCGTGCAGCGGGTGTTCGCCCTGGTTGAAACCGTCATACAGGGCGCGCAGGATCTTCTGCTTGGCTTCGGCCGCCACTGGCCAGTCCACCAGGGGCTGGTCTTCCAGATGGCGCAGCTGATTGGTCAGCCCGGTGGCATCGATGGCCGTGCGCAGCGCCCGCTCGCCGAGGATGGTGCCCGGTGCGGCGTACAGGCTGTTGAGGAACAGTCGGCTGGAGGGCGAGTAGGGGCTGTAGCGCCCGGTGTCGCTGCTGAACATCGCATGGATCGGGCTGATTGCCAGGGCGTCGGCCCCGCGTTCGCCGGCCGTACGTGCCAGTTCTTCCAAAGCCTGGGTGTCGCCGAAACCACCGTCCCCAGGGCGACGCAACGCATACAACTGCGCGCTCAGGCCCCAGGCCCTGGGTGTCGGGTCGTCCACCGCATCGGCCACGCTGTAGCAGCGGGCCGGTGCCACGGCCAGGGTGAAATGCTGGTCCTGGATGCTGACATGTTGGTAACCCACCGGGACCATCCCCGGCAACCTGGCGTCGGCATCGAGTTTCAGGTTCAGTGTCGCGCCATCGTCGAGGCGGATTTCACAGGGCGTCGATCCCTCGAAATAGCGACTCAGGTCCACGCTGACGCCGACGTCGGCGGTGATCAGCGGTGGCAGGCGATGGTCTTGCTGGTCTTCCTGCAATTGCAGCAGGCTGGCGTCGATTTCCTGGGCAGTGCCGGCTGGATGGCCGAGGCCTGTAAGGACCGAACGCAACACGGCGGGAGAGACTTTTTGAGCCCGGCCATTGGCGTCGATCCAGTCCACTGCCAGGCCCGCTCGCCCGGCAAGGATCTCCAGTTGTGCATCGCTCATAGGCGCTCTCCAGTGATATTCGGTGACATTACCGCTTGAGTCAGGGTGACCAGCGCGCTGTAAGGCGCAAGTGCACCTTGCTGCAACAGACCCATGGCTTGCGGCGGATGTTCGAAAAGAATGCGCACATCTTCGGGGGCGGTATGTTCGATCGACTGGTCGCCGAGGTTCAGGTCGATACGCAGCACGCTGCCGTCTTCCAGGCGCCAGCGCGCACTGATCGCAGCGTGCCCCAGCACATCGGCGCCCAGGGCCTGGATCGCGGGCAGGCGCGGGACGATTTCCTCGCGACGAATCTTCAGCAGTTGGCGGTAGAAGGTCTCATTGGCCAGTTGCTCCGGTTCAAGGGTTTCCAGGGCCGGACGGGAGGCCTCGAAGGTCTCGATCGCATTGGGGTCGGGGATCCGCTTGCGTTTTTCCGGATCGGCGAAGGCACTGAAAGCCTTGAACTCGTTGCGCCGACCTTCGCGTACGAGTTCCGCCAGCTCACCGTGATGGCTGGTGAAAAACAGGAACGGCTGTTGGGCTTTCACTTCGTCGCCCATGAACAGCAGCGGAATCATCGGCGACAGCAGCAACAGCACCGTTGCCGCTTGCAACGCCTGGGGATTGGCCAGTTGATGCAGGCGCTCGCCCAGGGCCCGGTTGCCGATCTGGTCGTGGTTCTGCAGGAACAGCACGAAGGCGTTGGCCGGCAGGTGGCCGCTGGGTTCGCCCCGGGGTTCTCCATGGCGGTTGATATGGCCCTGGAAGACAAAGCCCTGGCTGAGGCAGCGCGCCAGTTTCTCCGTGGTCTGTTCGGCATAGTCGGCGTAATAGGCGTCGGTCTCGCCGGTCAGCAGGACATGCAGCGCGTTATGGCCGTCGTCGTTCCACTGGGCGTCGTAGCCTTGCTCCAGCAGGCTGGCCTGGTTGTGTTCGTTCTCCACGGTCAGCCAGACATGCCGCGTCGGGTCGACCTGCTGGCGCACCCTGGCGGCCAGTTCCTGGAGAAAGTCCGGGTCTTCGATGGCGTGCACGGCATCCAGGCGCAGACCGTCGAAACGGTACTCCAGCACCCACATCAACGCGTTGTCGATGAAGAAGTCCCGCACCTCGCGGCGGCGGAAATCGATGGCCGCGCCCCAGGGGGTGTGCCGGTCTTCCCGGAAGAAACCCTTGGCATAGCGGTGCAGGTAGTTGCCGTCGGGACCGAAGTGGTTGTAGACCACGTCAAGGATCACTGCCAACCCGTGCCCGTGGGCGCTGTCGATCAAGTGCTTGAGCTGCTCCGGCGTGCCATAGGACGCCTGGGGGGCGTAGGGCAGCACGCCGTCATAGCCCCAGTTGCGATCTCCGGGAAACTGCGCCAGGGGCATCAGTTCGATGGCGGTCACGCCCAGGCCGGCCAGGCGAGCCAACTGCTGCTCGACCCCCTCGAACCCACCGAGGGCGCCAACGTGCAGTTCGTAGATCACCGCCTCGTACCAGGGGCGCCCCGACCAGCCGGTGTGTCGCCATTGGTAAGCGTGGGGATCGACCACTACGCTGTGGCGGTCGATGTCGCCGGCCTGGGCGCGGGAGGCCGGGTCGGGGACCTCCAGTTCGCCGTCGATGTTGAAGCGGTAGCGGGTGCCGGCGGGGCAACGGGTCTGGATCATGAACCAGCCGTTGGCCTGTGGCAGCAGGGGTATTGATTCTCCAGTGTCGAGTTCGACACTGACGTAAAACGCATCCGGGGCCCACAGGGCGAAACGAGTGTGCTCGGTATCAAGCATGATCGCGCCGTGGGTCCAGGTCTCGGGCGTCCTTGTCGGCATCGATCACCTCATTGTCTGGCGGATTTACCCAGGGATTTCGCCACCAGTTGTTCGTAGAGTTCGGCGTAGGGTTCGACCGCCTTGCGCCAGTTGAAAGGCGCCGACATCGCCCGGCAACGCATGGCATTGAGCAGTTCGGGGAAGGCGAAGACCTTGAAGGCCCGGCCCAGCGCTTCCTTGTAGCTCTCGACGGTGGACTCGTTGAACAGGAAACCGGTGACTCCATCCTCGATGGTGTCCGCCAGCCCCCCGGTATTGCGGGCCACCGGCAGCGAGCCGAAGCGCTGCGCATACATCTGGCTCAAGCCGCAGGGTTCATAGCGCGATGGCATCAGCAGGAAGTCGCTGCCGGCGAACATCCGCCGCGCGTCGGTTTCATTGAAGCCGATGCGTACGCCGATCCGTCCTGGAAAGCGCAGGGCCAGCTCGCGCATGGCTTGCTCTTCTTCCGGCTCGCCGCGACCGATAATGGCGATCTGACCGCCAGATTCGACGATGAACTCGGCCACCGCTTCGGTCAGGTCCAGGCCTTTCTGATAGACCAGCCGGGACACCACGGCGAACAGCGGGCCGTTGGACTCGTCGAGGCCGAAGAGCTCGCGTACATGGGCAGCGTTGGCCGCCTTGCCTTCCCAGTCGCCAATGGCGAACCGGCGCTGCAGGTGGGTATCGGTGGCCGAGTCCCAGCTCTCATCGATGCCGTTGGGGATGCCGCTGAGCAGGCCCTGCTGTGTCTTGGCCGCGAGGAAACCGTCGAGCCCGCAACCGAACGCCGGGGTGGTGATTTCCTGGGCGTAGGTGGCGCTGACCGTGGTGATGTGGCTGGAGTAGGCCATGCCGGCCTTGAGGAACGACAGCTTGCCGTAGAACTCCATGCCTTCCTGTTGCAGTGCATGTTCGGGGATGCCCAGCTCCGGGCAGGACGCCAGGCTCACCACGCCCTGGTATGCCAGGTTATGGATGGTGAACAGGGTCGGGGTGCGCTGGCCGCGCCAGTGCATATACGCTGGTGCCAGTCCGGCAGGCCAGTCGTGGGCGTGGACCAGGTCCGGGCACCAGTGGATCTGCGCAAGGTTGGCCGCGATATCCGCCGCCGCCAGGCCCAGGCGGGCAAAGCGGATGTGGTTGTCGGGCCAGTCGCGGCCATTGTTGGCGCCGTATGGCGAACCTTCGCGGGCATACAGCTCGGGGCAGATCAGCACGTAGATCACCAGGCCATCGGCCATGTCCATGCGTCCGATCTTGCAGGGCGGCAGCGCGGCGTGGCCGCCCAGTTCGCCGATGATGTGGATCGGATTGCCGCTGTTCATGACTTGGGGATAGCCGGGAATCAGGACCCGGACATCGTGCAGGCCGGCCATGGCCCGGGGCAGGGCGGACGAGACGTCGCCCAGGCCGCCGGTCTTGACCAGGTCGGCGATTTCCGAGGTCACGAACAGGATCTTCTTGCGGTTGGGGTTTTGTCGAACGACGGGGAGCAGTGCCTTGCCTCCGGTAGTCAACACCGGTGCCGTCGGCGATCCTGCCGCCGGTGGCAGTTGTGAGCGGACTTGTTGTGGTTCCAAGGCAGCACTGATCATAAATATCTCCTGTTTTCTCGATCTGTTTCCGGCAAGCGCCAGAGCTGATGTTTCATTGGCCGAATCCTGCGGCCAGGCGCACAAGCGCTACGCAAGGAGAGCAAAGCGCTGCCCAATGCGGCAAAGCGAATCAGATGAAAGAGCTGTGCAAGGACTTGCAAGGACTGCACCAGCCACCGTTGCCCTACCTCTAACCTGACCCGTGGCCGCTGCGAAAAGTTTCGACTTTTTTTCGTCTGGATGACCGGTCGGTTTTTGCCCCGGTTTGGCAGTCTAGGCCAGAACCTAGAGCGCTACGGTGCGCTTCGTCGAATTGTCGGACAATCACGTTTTTTGGCGGCAATGTCTTACACGACAATCGGTGATACGCACCGACGAAGTGCAGGTTTCTGTCACGCAAGAGGAGTAGGAGGCGAGGGGGTGTTTCATCGCCGTGCGCGGTGCAATGGCGTGCTGCACCATCAGGGGGCGTTGAAAATAGAGGCGTTTTGATGGCGCTGTGAGCGCCGCGAAGGGGGAGCGAACTCCCCCGTGCAGTGAGTCGGGCGGTCAGCCGGCCGGAATCAACGAGCGGATCGGCGCCCCTGCGGCCCAGGCCCGGATGTCCTCGATCATCAGGGCGTAGAACTGTCGGTAATTCTGTCGGCTGACGTAGCCGATGTGAGGTGTGGCCAGGACGTTGTCCAGCGTCCGGAACGGATGCCCGGGCGGCAAGGGCTCCTCGGCAAAAACGTCGAGGGCGGCGCCAGCCAGGCGCTTGTGGCGCAAGGCATCGATCAGGGCGCCCTCATCGACGATCGGGCCGCGGGCGGTATTGACCAGCAACGCCCCGGGTTTCATCCAGCCCAGGGCCTGGGCGTCCACCAGCCCACGGGTACGCTCGCCAAGGACCAGGTGGATCGAGAGGATGTCGGCCTGCTCGAACAGCTGCTGCTTGCTTACATAGAACACCCCCGCTTCGGCGGCCCGCTCCGGGGTGAGGTTCTGGCTCCAGGCGATCACACGCATGCCGAACACCTGGCCGAACTGCGCCACGCGCTGGCCGATGCTGCCCAGGCCGAGGATCGCCAGGGTCTTGCCGTGGAGGTCGCCCCCCAATCCTTGCTGCCACAGACCGGCGCGCAAGGCATTGGCTTCCGGCAGGAGGTTGCGGCTCAGGGCCATGACCAGTGCCCAGGTCAGCTCGGGGGCGGCATGCTTGTAGCTTTCGGTGCCGCAGACCTGGATACCCAGCTCGGCCGCGGCCTTGAGGTCCAGGGCGGCATTGCGCATGCCGCCGGTCAGCAACAGCTTGAGCCTGGGCAGGCGGCGCAGCAGGCCTTCGTCGAATGTCGTGCGTTCACGCATCACGCAGATCACCTCGAAAGGCTCGAGGCGTTCGGCCAGGGTATCGCGGTCGGCGGGGTAGTCATGCAGGAACGTCACCTGGCCGATGTCGTCGAGCACTGACCAGTCCACCACGTCCCGCGCCACGTTTTGCCAATCATCGATGACCGCTATCTGCACCGCCATGGAACACCTCGTCAGGGGATGGGTTTGTTCAGCCAGCTCAACAATGCTTCATGGAACCGGTCCGGCTCTTCCATCTGCGGTGCATGCCCCAGGTTGGCGAACTCCACCAGCGTCGAGCGCGGGATGAGCTGTGCCACCTGTTTGCCCAGTACGTCATAACGGCCCAGCCTGGCCTTCACGGCGGGTGGCGCTATGTCGCTGCCGATGGCGGTGGTGTCGGACGTGCCGATCAGCAACAGGGTCGGCACCTTAAGGTCCTTGAATTCGTAGTAGACCGGCTGGGTGAAGATCATGTCGTAGATCAGCGCCGAGTTCCACGCGACCTGGGTGTGTCCCGGCCCTTTGTTCAGGCCGGCGAGCATATCCACCCAGCGGTCGAACTCCGGCTTCCAGCGGCCCCCATAGTAAGTGGTGCGCTCGTAATTGCGAATCCCGTCGGCGTTGAGCTTCAGCTCGCGTTCATACCATTGGTCCACGGTGCGGTAGGGCACGCCAAGGGCCTTCCAGTCTTCCAGACCGATGGGGTTGACCATCGCCAGGCGCTCTACCTGATCTGGGAATTGCAGGGCGTATCGGGTGGCGAGCATACCGCCCGTGGAGTGGCCCAGGACAATGGCCTTCTGCACGCCGAGGGCCTTGAGCAGGGCCTGGGTATTGGTCGCCAGTTGATGGAAACTGTACTGGTAATAGTCCGGCTTGCTGGAAGTGCAGAAGCCGATCTGATCGGGCGCGATCACCCGATACCCGGCTTCGCTGAGGGCCTTGATGGAGTCGCCCCAGGTGGCTGCGCAGAAGTTCTTGCCATGCATCAGCACGACACTGCGGCCGTTGACCTTGCCCTGGGCCGGTACGTCCATGTAACCCATCTGCAACGATTGGCCCTGGGACTGCAGGTTGAAATGCTTGAGGGTATAAGGGTATTCGAAACCCTGTAGCTGCGGCCCGTAGGCAGGGCCTTCGGGGGGATTCGCGGCGTGAGCGAACAGCGGCAGGGTGCTCAGCAGCAGGCTGGGAAGCCAGCGGGCGGTCAAACGCGACATGGTCAATCTCCTTGGGGCAACCGGCCGATCCTGGGGCTACCCGATTATGGCGACATTAACCACAGGCAATCGAACCGCCCGAACGTTCCCGGCCGCCTCCGTCAGTGGGCCGGATAATCCGCCACCACGGTCTGGCTTCCATCCTTTTTCTGACCGATCACCTGGTAGGCATCGCTCATGCCGTCCATTTCCATGCCGGGCGAGCCCATGGGCATGCCAGGCGCGGCCAGGCCAAGCAGGTCGTCGCGCTTGCTCAATGCCAGTACCTGATCCGCCGGTACGTGACCTTCGACGAACTTGCCATTGATTTCGGCGGTGTGGCAGGAACGCAGGTTCGTTGCCACGCCCAGGCGCTGCTTGACCGCGCCCATGTCGGTTTCGACATGGTCGTTGACCTTGAAGCCGTTCTCTTGCAGGTGCGAGATCCATTTCTTGCAGCAACCGCAGTTGGCGTCGCGGTGCACGTCGATGGCCACCGGTTCGGCGGCCTGGGCCAGGGTGGAGATGAACAGGGCGCTCAGGGCGAGCAGATGCAGGGGATTAGCCATGGGAGCGGTCTCGTGTGGAGCGGTTTGCAAAGGAGGATAACAGAGTAGTGCAGAGGAGCTGACAGGCAGCTGAGGAGCAGATGACACAATTGTCAGCTTGTGGTGAATGACATTGTTATTCGAAAGATGACATCATTTTGCCTTCATTGATTGAACTGGATGACAGGGAAGACATGCACATCGAAAATCTCAAGCGGTTCCTGGATGCCGGCACCACGTTTTCCTTCGGCGACCGCGTCACGCCCCATACGGCCAACGATTTCTGGCGATGGGCGTTCTCCAACATGAACGTACCCGTGTTGCGGGGCGTGTTGATCGAATACCTGGTGGCCCAAAAACTCATCGCCCACTGCGACGACATCGTCGGCGATACGGTGAGAGCGTTGACCACCTATACCCCTGGGCCCGGCGACCTGACCCGCAGCATCGAAAAGCACTATCAGGTCCAGCCCCATGGTGATGTGTTCGACCTGCAATTGAGCTGGGGCGTGACGCTGGAAATCAAGAGCACGGCTTCGCCGGCCAACTGGCGCCTGAACAAGACCTGCCGATGGAACATCATCGAAGGCAAGAATCTCAAGGAAACGGTATTTCCGGCCCAGTTCTACATTCTCGCCCAGATGGGCCCACAGGTGAGCTTCAGCGACAGTGCCCTGGACCTGGGGGCGATCACCTTTCATGTGCGTACCGGCGAAGAACTCGAACGCCTGGCCGCTGGGCAGCAGTCGCTGGGATTCGCCCGGTTCGTGGGCGACGAGAGTGCTCGTCCCGGCTGCGGATATGACCAATTGCCCGCCGTGCTGCTCGATCTGCAGACACAGCGCCTGCAGCGTGTGCGCAAGAAACTCCGGCCAGACTGGAAACTGGTGCCGCGCGATGGCCAGGATGACTTCATGCCGCTGGCCGTGGAACGGGACGGCAAAGTGGAGGCCTGGTGGTATTGGCAAGTTGAGGTGGAGGGTAAATGGACTGCGGTGCCCATCGAACCGATCGAGTCTCCCTGGTTGCCGGACGAGACACCTGGCTGGCGGGATTGGGAGGCGGCGGGGTTTGCCTATGTGCCGGAGGTGGTGGCCATGGCCGAGCCCGAAGAGGCCATCGTCGGCCCCTGAGGCAAGGCCGTTTGCCGAGCTATCGGCTGATCCGTCCCTTCTTTGCGCAGCCTTCGCTGTGCAACTTCTCTGACCCATGAGTCGCCTGCCAGGCACCTGTCTTCGAGGCAGGCGCCCAGGCAGCTTTTTCCTTTCCAGCAACGATAAAAAGCCTCGTTTCGCAAATCCCCGCCGGCCAACACAATCGCTTCGACATCGCTCCAAACACACCGCAGAACAACAAGACAGAACCCGAAGCGGTCGCGATGCAGCTCTGAATCGAACCCACTGCCGGAAGTGCACACATGCCCTTTGAAACGATCCACATCGATACGCTTGTCATTGGCGCCGGCCAGGCCGGCGTGGCCATGAGCGAACATTTGAGCAGGCAAGGCGTGCCTCACCTCGTGGTGGAGCGCAACCGCATTGCCGAAGCCTGGCGCACGGCGCGCTGGGATTCCCTGGTCGCCAACGGTCCGGCCTGGCATGACCGGTTTCCCGGGCTCGAATTCGAGGGGCTCGATCCCGACGCCTTCGCCGGCAAGGACCAGGTGGCCGATTACTTCGTTGCCTATGCCAGCAAGTTCAACGCGCCGATCCGTACCGGGGTGGACGTGAGGAAGGTCCAGCGCAATGTCGGTCGTCCCGGCTTCAGCGTTGAAACGTCGGAGGGGCTGATCGAGGCGATCCATGTGGTGGTCGCCACCGGGCCGTTCCAGCGGGCGGTCATTCCGCCCATCGCACCTGATCTGGCCGGCATCGTCCAGATGCACTCCGCACAGTATCGCAATCCCGGTCAGTTGTCCGAAGGCGCGGTCCTGGTCGTGGGAGCGGGCTCATCGGGTGTGCAGATCGCCGATGAGTTGCTACGTGCCGGCAAGCGCGTCTACCTTTCCGTGGGGGCCCATGACCGTCCACCCCGGTCCTACCGCAACCGGGATTTCTGCTGGTGGCTGGGGGTGCTTGGGGAGTGGGATGCCGAGGCTGTCCGGCCCGGCAAGGAGCACGTGACCATTGCCGTGAGCGGTGCCCGTGGCGGTCATACCGTGGACTTCCGCAGGCTCGCCCATGAAGGCATCACCCTGGTGGGCCTGACGAAAGCGTTCGATGGCGGCCAGGTTCGCTTTGAGCCGAACCTGGCCGAGAACATCGCCCGCGGCGATGAAAACTACCTGGCGCTGCTGGATGCCGCTGATGCCTACATTGCCCGCAACGGGCTGGACCTGCCTCTCGAACCTGAGGCCCGCCAACTGCCGCCCGACCCGCCATGCCTGACCCATCCGATCCTGGCGCTCGATCTGCTGGAGGCTGGCGTCGGTACGATCATCTGGGCCACAGGGTATTCGGTGGACTACAGCTGGCTGAAGGTCGACGTCCTCGATGCCAACGGCAAGCCCCGTCACCAGCGAGGCGTGTCCAGCGAGCCGGGTTTGTATTTTGTCGGCCTGCCTTGGTTGTCGCGGCGCGGGTCGGCGTTCATCTGGGGCGTCTGGCACGACGCCCGGCATATCAGTGACCACATCGTCAAACAGCGCACGTACCTGGCCTATCGTCGCCCGAGCGACAGCCTGGACTCGCCTGCGCCCGCCATCGATTCGCACAACTCGAAAACCAGCCTGATGGGAGTCCGCTGATGCCTACTCACACCCGTATCCGCATGTTCAACACCAAGGACACCTACCCGAACCAGGCCCTGGACAACGACCTGTGCCAGGCCGTACGGGCCGGCAACACGGTCTATGTTCGCGGGCAGGTCGGCACCGACTTCGAGGGGCGGCTGGTGGGGCTCGGCGATCCCAGGGCCCAGGCCGAACAAGCCATGCGCAACGTCAAGCAATTGCTGGAAGAAGCCGGCAGCGACCTGACGCACATCGTCAAGACCACCACCTATCTGACCGATCCGCGCTACCGCGAGCCCGTGTACCAGGAGGTCGGTAAATGGCTCAAGGGTGTGTTTCCGATTTCCACCGGGCTGGTGGTCAGTGCTCTTGGCCAGCCCCAGTGGCTGATGGAAATCGACGTGATCGCCGTGATTCCCGAATAAGGACCGAACCATGACTTTTTCCATTGTCGGACGCTGCGCCGAAACCGGCCAGCTGGGCGTCGCCATCAGTTCTTCGAGTATCGCCGTCGGTGCCCGCTGCCCCTGGTTGCGGGCAGGGGTTGGCGCGGTGTCGAGCCAGAACATCACACTGCCGGCGCTGGGCCCGTTGATCCTGGACGAACTCGCCACGGGCCGGGGGGCGCAAGAAGCCGTGGACCGTGTCCTGGCGCGCAATGGCTATAGCGAGTATCGCCAGGTGGCAGTGATCGATGCCCAGGGCAACACGGCGATCTACAGCGGCAGCCGTGCCTTGGGGATTCATCGTGCCTTGGCCGGCGAGCAGTGCGTGGCGGCCGGCAACCTGTTGGCCGACGATATCGTGATCGACGCGATGGTCATGGCCTTCCAGCACAGCGAGGGCAGTCTCGCCGCCCGTCTGATGCGGGCCTTGCGAGCCGGCCAGGAAGCGGGTGGCGAAGCCGGGGCGGTGCACTCGGCGGCGCTGTCGGTGGTGGACGACCTGACCTGGCCCATCGTCGACCTGCGGGTGGACTGGGCGGAGCAGGATCCTGTCGGCGAACTGGAAAAACTCTGGACGGCCTATCAGCCGCAACTGCAGGACTACCTGACCCGCGCCTTGAACCCCACCCTGGCGCCCAGCTATGGAGTGCCGGGCGATGAATGAACTGCGCAGTCGCGCACTGCTGGCCAGGCTGGTGGGTTTCGCCACGGTCAGTCGCGACTCCAACCTGGCGCTGGTCGGATTCGTGCGTCAGTACCTGGCGGACCTGGGGGTTGAATGCGAGCTGATCTACAACTCCGAGCGGACCAAGGCCAACCTGCTGGCCAGCATTGGCCCGCTGGAACCTGGCGGGGTCGTTCTGTCGGGGCACACCGACGTGGTACCGGTAGACGGGCAGGCCTGGACGGTGGATCCGTTCTGCCTGAGCGAAGCCGACGGCAAACTGTTCGGCCGGGGCACGGCGGACATGAAAGGCTACCTGGCCTCGGTGCTGGCAGCGGTGCCAATGTTCCTCGCCAGCCCACTTCGTCGGCCGGTGCATCTGGCGTTCTCCTACGACGAAGAAGTCGGTTGCCTGGGTGTACGCAGCCTGCTGGAAACACTGCCCGAGTCCATTGCCGAGCCTGCGTTGTGCCTGATCGGCGAGCCTACGCAGCTGCAGCCGGTGCTCGGTCACAAGGGCAAGTTGGCGATGCGTTGTCATGTCAGAGGGGCAGCCTGCCACTCGGCCTATGCCCCTCACGGCGTGAACGCCATCGAGCAGGCGGCACGGCTGATCGGCAGGCTGGGAGAGATTGGCGCATGGCTGGCCGATCCGGCACGGCATGACCCGCGCTTCGACCCGGCGTATTCGACGGTGCAGGTCGGGGTGATCCAGGGAGGCACCGCGTTGAACATCGTGCCGGCCGATTGTCGTTTCGATTTTGAAATCCGGGCCTTGCCGGATTTCGCTCCGCAGGGGGTCGTCGCGCAGTTGCAAGGCTTTGCCGAACAGACCCTTCTGCCGGCCATGCAGGCGGTAAATGGCGCCACCGCCATCCGTTTCGAACAGCTGTCTTGCTACCCGGGGCTGGCGACGTCACCCAAGAGCGCCGCCGCGCGCCTGGTCGCGCAGCTGTGCGGCAGCGACGCTTTTGGCACGGTGGCTTTCGGTACCGAAGGTGGCCTGTTCGACCAGGCCGGTATCCCCACCGTGGTGTGCGGCCCCGGCAGCATGGACCAGGGACATAAACCCGATGAATACGTGAGCGTCGAGCAGATGGCGGCCTGTGATCGCATGATGGATCGATTGGCACGCCACCTCAGCGAACCCCACCCTTTCTGGGCCGAGGAGCTTGCGTGAACGACTTCAACGACTGGCGAACCCGGGGCGCGACACTGCGCCTGACGGATACGGTGCCGATGGCGAGCTCCCCGGGTAACAACGAACGGGTCGACAAGACCGGTAATGCTGTAGACCGCACCGCCCGCGCTTACGGTCACCCCTGAGTCCCGCGCTGGCTCGTGCGGGCGAGCCGGCATTTCGAGGAACCGCTTCATGTCCAGATCCTTGCGTTGCAACATTGCGTGCGTCCTGGCTTTGCTGAGTACCAGCGCCTTGGCCGCGCCACAAAGCCTGACCGTGATTTCCTTTGGCGGCGCCACCAAGCAGGCCCAGGACAAGGCCTACTTCCAACCCTTCAATGCCAGCGGTGCAGGAAGCATCGTGGCTGGCGAATACAATGGCGAACTGTCGAAGATCAAGGCCATGGTCACGGCGGGTCACACCAGTTGGGACGTGGTCGAAGTGGAAAGCCCCGAGCTGCTGCGAGGCTGTGAAGAAGGCCTGTTCGAGAAACTCGACCTGACGGCCATGGGCGACCCGGCGAACTACGTACCGGGTGCGCTCAACGAATGCGGCGTCGCCACCTATGTGTGGTCGATGGTCCTGGCCTACGACCAGAGCAAGCTCGGCAAGGCGCCCAGGTCATGGGCGGACTTCTGGAACCTCACCGAGTATCCCGGCAAGCGCGGCCTGCGCAAGGGTGCCAAATACACCCTGGAAATCGCCTTGCTCGCCGACGGCGTCAAGGCAGAGGAGCTGTACAACGTCTTGAACACGCCGGAGGGAGTGTCGCGGGCTTTCGCCAAGCTGGACCAGATCAAGCCGAATATCCAATGGTGGGAAGCCGGCGCCCAACCGGCGCAATGGCTGGTGGCAGGGGATGTGGCGATGAGTGCCGCCTACAACGGGCGCATCGCTTCGGCGCAGAAGGAGGGCATGAAGCTGAGCATCGTCTGGCCGCAAAGCCTGTATGACCCGGAGTACTGGGCCGTGGTCAAGGGCACGCCGAACAAGGCCCTGGCCGAGCGGTTCATCGCGTTCGCCAGCCAGCCCCAGACCCAGAAAGTGTTCTCGGAAAATATCCCTTACGGGCCCGTGCATCGCCAGACGCTGGGTTTGCTGCCCGAGGCCGTGAGGGACCAGTTGCCTACCGCCGAAGCCAATCTGGCCGGGGCTCGGGCCGTGGACTCCGAGTTCTGGGTCGACCATGGCGAGGAGCTGGAGCAGCGTTTCAACGCCTGGGCGGCCCGCTAGGCGAACCAGCCGTGGCGAGGGGACTTTTCCTCGTCACGGCCTGCCTGGCGGGTTCACGGCAACCACTGCCTGAATTGTTCCCGGCAATACTCCACGAACAGCTGTGCCGGTTTGGTCAGGTGCGCGCGCCGCAGCCAGCCCGCCACCAGCGCCGAGCCTGTGACGTCTTCGGTGATACCGACGCAGACCACCTGTTGCCCATCGTAAGTGGTGGTGCAATGGGGGCGTGTCACCAGCACCGCGAACCCGAAACCCTGGCCGACCATGCCGCGTACCATTTCGATGGAGGGCGAGCTGAAGACGATATTCGGCGTCAGGCCCAATTCTTCGAAGATGCTGACGAAATACGTCCGGCTCGGTTGTACATCCAACAGGATCATCGGCTCCAGGGCCAGGTCGCGTAGCGACACCTGGGCCTGGCCGGCGAAGCGATGCCCCACCGGCAACAGGGCGTAGGGGCGCTGCGGCGCCGTCAGGGCCTGGGTCTCGATGGTGCTGTCGAGGTCGTGCTCATAGAAAATCGCCAGGTCGAAACGCCCGCCGGTCAGACCTTGCACCAGCTCCTGCTGCTCGCCGTCCTGCACACGGATCTCCACGCCGGGAAAGCGCTGGCGAAAGCCGGCGATCAGGCGGGGCAGGTAGAGCGGGGCGACGGTCTCGAAGCAACCGATGTCGATCTGGCCGCTTACGACATCATTGTCGGCCAGCGCGTTCTGCTCGAATTCCCGGGCCATGCGCAGCAGCTCCTGGGCCTTGCGGTAGAAACGAGCGCCTCCCGGGGTCAGCGAGACGCCCTGGGCATGATGGCGGATAAGCAACTGCACACCGAAGCTGTCCTCGAGCCCCTTGACGGCGGTGGCGATGGACGGCTGCGCGATGTACAGCTTGCGGGAGGCCTCGGCGACGCTGCCGCATTCAACGGTGGTGACGAAGTACTTCAGCTGACGCAAGGAATAGGACGCCACGACACACCTCTATACGGATGGTTTGGCCTACCTTACCTCGTGCCGCCGGGGTGAAGGGCGGGCCTTGCAACGGATTTTGCTGGGCAATGGCAATATCCAGGCTTGTTTATGGCGGAGCAGGAAAAAGACGCCCGCCTGAAAAGGGTGGGCGGGCGTTCGGGAAGGACCGGCTCGCAAAGGAGAGTGGCGGCCGGTCAGGACGAAAGGATCAGGCCACCGGTATCAGTGGGTCGGCCGCTGCCAGGGCGGTTGCGCGATCCGCCGCAGGTGGATAGATCCATACCGTGTTGATCTGGGTCTTGAGCGACTTGGCTTCCTGTCCCACCAGTTTGAGCTGGCGATCCCAGCCCTCGGTGAACACCGCGCCCCAGGCTCCCAGGTCCAGGCATGTGACGTACTTGGGCTGGCTGTAGGCCATCGGTGCTACGCCCAGCAGGTCGGCCGCCACGTTATTGCCGGCATAGCGACCCAGGGCGATGGCGTGCTGGCAGGACATGGCCGCATAGTTGCCCAAGGTGTCGGTTGCGGCATAGGCCACGTCACCAGCGGCGAAAATGTCGTTCTGGCCCAGCACCTTCAGGTTGCCATCGACGTGCAGGCGACCCTGGCGGTCCCGGGTGCCCGGCACTTGTTGAGTCAGCGCACTGGCGCGGAACCCTACGGTCCAGATCACAGTGTTGGACTCGATACGCTGGCCGTCAGACAGTGTGACGCCGCCGGCATCCACCGACTCGACCGAAGCGTTGAGGATCCACTCGATGCCCAGGTGGCCCGAGGCCTCGATGATCGACGGGCGGATACCGTCACCCAGGGACGCGCCGATCTGGGGGCCGCGGTCCACCACGATCACGCGGATTTTTGCCTCGTCCCCCAGCACCGCTCGCAGGCGGGCGGGCATTTCGGTTGCGGTCTCGATACCGGTGAAGCCTCCGCCGGCGACCACCACGGTGTTGCGGGCCGGGCTGTCTGGCAGGTGCTTGAGGGATTTGAGGTGGGCTTCGAGGCGCGTCGCCTGTTCGATCTCATCGACGTCGAAGGCGTGCTCCAGCATGCCTTCAAGGTCCGGACGCACCAGTTGGCTGCCGGTGGCGAGGACCAGGCGATCATAGCTCAGCGTGGCCTGGCTGCCTGAGGCGTCGCGGTAGCCTACTTCCTTGCGATCGGGGTCGATACGGTGGGCCGAGCCCTGTACGAAGTTCACACCCACCGCATCGAACAATCCATGAAGCGGTGCTGCCATGGTATGCACATCGGGCTCGTAGAAACGAGGCCGGATGCGCAGCTCGGCCTGGGGAGCCAGGACCGAAATCTGCACATCGTTGCGCTTGTGCAGGTCGATGAGCCGGGCAGCGCTCAACGCGCTCCAGACCCCGCCGAACCCCGCGCCTACCACCAGAATATGCTGTTTCATGATTTGCTCCCGAAGAAAGATCGATACGTTGAAGGGTTCAGCCCATTCATTGTGGCCACGCCGCGAATGCCCGAAAGTGCTTGGCTCATGCCTTCAGCTTCGGTTCGCCAGAGCAATGCTATTCGCCGGTGGGGGGGGCCAGCACTTCTACATAAGGTCAGCGGGAATATGTCTGGGTATGAAGGACCTATACGAAGGTGTGAGTGCCGCAACCGGCACGGCGCGGATCGACCGGAAAAATGCCTGGCCCACAGGCGACGCAGGATAGGCCGTCGCGTTCGCGGGCAAGCCTGTAGGGTTTGCAGTGACGCGCTGATGAGAAGGGCTGGCCTGTCAAACCGTGTGCTTGAGCACCGATTCGATGCAGGCGATCAGTTCCACGCATCCGAACGGCTTGGGGAAAAGCGCCACGGGCTCGGCCACGCCGGGCTTGACCCGAGGCGGTGGGCCGGGGTGGCCGCTGATGATAATGACGGGAATCCGGATGTTCCGCGCAGCCAGTTCGTTGCACAGCTCGATGCCGCTCATGCCGGGCATCCTGATGTCCGATAGCAGGCAATCGGTCTGTTCGGGGCCGCCGCCGGAAAGGAACTCCAGGGCGCTGGCGTAAGTGTGTACTGTGTACCCGCTGGAACGCAGCAGGCCGTCCAGTGCTTTTCGAACGGATTCGTCGTCATCGACAACTGAAATGATTGCGGTGTTTGACATTGAGAGACCCGGCAGCGATATCAGGTCGCCATAACGGCGCCGTCTTCACTGCAAGATACCCTGTCCATGACCCGCGCCTAGTATACGTGGGTATGAAGATTCAGCCGGGCATATCCAGCGCCTGGCCCATGCGTACCAGATCGGCGAAGGAGCGGGCGCACATCTTGCGCATGGCCTGGCCGCGGTGGATCTTGACGGTAATCTCGCTCAGGCCGATTTCCCCGGCGATCTGCTTGTTCATCAGGCCCGAGATGGCCAGCGCCATGACCTGCCTTTCCCTGGGCGTCAGTGCCGCATAGCGAGCTTCCAGCGCCTGGCGGGCGCGGTCGGACTCGCGGCGCAAGCGGTCTCGCTGATGAGCGGCAGATACCGCATCGATCAGGTCCTGCTCCCGGAACGGCTTGCTCAGGAAATCCACCGCCCCGGCTTTCATGGCCCGGACCGTCATGGGGATATCGCCGTGGCCGGTCATGAACACTATCGGCAGGTTGATGTTGGCCGCCGCCAGTTCCTGCTGGAAATCCAGGCCGCTGGTGCCCCGCAGGCGTACATCCAGCACCAGGCAACTGGGGACGGCGGGGCGGGGGAATTGCATGAACTGCGCTACCGAGCCGAATAGCTCCACCTGCAGGTCGATGGAGCGCAATAGGCTGCCAAGGGCCTCGCGCAGTGGCGCATCGTCGTCGACGATGTAGACGATCGGTTCCTGGAGATTGGCCTGGCGAGCGGCGTGATCGAAAGTCATGGGCGTGTCCGAGGCGGTCATGGGTCAAGGGATAAGCGGCAATGCGAACCTGAACGAAGTCCCTCGACCGGCTTCGCTGGTGGCCCAGATCCTGCCGTCGTGGAATTCGATGATGGAGCGACAGATGGCCAGGCCCATGCCGAGGCCGTTCTCTCTCGTGGTGAAGAACGGGGTGAACAGCGAAGGCAGGACATCCTGCGCGATGCCCGTGCCCTGGTCAGTCACCTCCAGGACGGCCTCGTTGTCCTCTATCCAGGTGCGTATCTGCAGGAGCCGGTCGCTGACCGCAACGGCGTCCATGGCATGACAGGCATTGATGACCAGGTTGATGATCACCTGCTGCAATTGCACCCGGTCGGCGCTGACATGGCCTGCGCAGGTCGCCAGGTCCACTTTCGCCGTGACCTTGTGCAGCACCAGTTGCTGCTGGACCAGGTTCAGGGTCTCGTTGACCACTTCGTCCAGCGACTCGGCCTGACGCCGTGGATCGCATTTGCGCGACAGCGACCGGATACGGTCGATGACTTCGCTGGCGCGGCTCGAGCTGGCGACGATCCGCTCGAGGGAATCGAGGGCTTCCTCCAGGTCGGGCTGCGGACGCTCCAGCCAGCGTCGACAGGCCTGGGCACTGCTGGTGATGGCGGTGAGCGGCTGGTTGACTTCATGGGCAATGGAGGCGGCCATTTCCCCCAGCGAGGTCAGGCGGGTGACATGGGCCAGTTGAGCCTGGGCGCGGAACAGCGCTTCCTCGGCCTGCTTGCTGGCCGTCATGTCCATCAAGGCCCCCAGGTACTGGAAACGACCCTGTGCGGAAGGCAGGAGGCTGGCGATCAGATGGATATGCTTGATGCGCCCGTCAGGCATCAGCAGCCGCAGCTCGACCTCGATCTGGGGGGCGCGACGGGCGGCCTGGCCGAACATATCCAGCACCCGTTCGAGGTCTTCGGGGTGGGTGCGTTCCAGCACCATCGAAACCGTCGGCGTCTTGCCGCTGGGGTATTCGAAGATCCGCGCCGACTCCTCCGACCAGGACAGGTCCGAACGATCGCCGCGAAAGCCGAAGCTGCCGGTCTGGCTCAGGCGTTGGGCTCCGACCAGATAGGCCTCGTTGTGGCGCAGGCTGTCGGACGCCTGCTTGCTGCGCAGCGCCAGGAACGCGATGGCGGACAGGGCCGTCAGGCAGCGAAAGAAGCCGGTGGTGGAGTCCCAGCGATGATAACCGCCGTTGTACAGGAACATCGCCGTGAGCAGGAGCATGCACATCAGCGCGACGGTGATGACCAGGTTGATGGAGAACAGGTTGGCCGCCATCAACAGCAAGGTAATGTAGAGCAGGGTGGGGGCCAGGTCGGATCGGGTCTCGGAATTGATGATGACAATGCCGCAGGCCACCACCAGCCCGACCGCCCAGCCCAGGGCGTTCACCAGCGGATGGGGACTGATCCCCATCGAAGGTCGCGAGGCGATCTGACAGGGGGTGTACCGGAGGCTGTCATGGATGCTTTTGAACATCGTGGCGGGTGTGGGCACGCTGGCGGACCTTTTGTATTTTTTGAGGGGCCGGCTCCGGGGCGTCGCAAGGACAGAGCTTCGGTCTCGTATCTTAAAAGTGCCGCGTTTTCGCCGGTAGGACAGAAAACCCTGAAATCCTGCCAGCATCGGGTCTGGCAGGCCGGGGTCAGCGGGAAAACCGTTGACGGTAGTCCCGTGGGGAAATCGAAAGGTGGCGCTGGAAGGTGAGGCGCATCCGCTCCTCGTCACCGAAGCCGCACGACCGGGCAATCTGGTCGATGTTGCGCTGGGAGTCTTCCAGCAGCCGTCGCGCGGCTTCCAGGCGGAACATCTCCACGGCCTTGGCCGGGGTATGTCCCGTGCGACGCTTGTAGACCCGGGCGAAATTGCGCGGACTCATCCGGGCCTGGCGAGCCAGTTGTTCGATGGTCAGGTCATCGTCCAGGTGCTGGCTGATCCAGACGTGCAGCTCGTCGAATCCGGCGCTGTCCCGGGTCTGCAATTGCAGCAGTTGGCTGAACTGCGCCTGTCCGCCGGGCCGCTTGAGAAACACCACCAGCTCCCGGGCCACTTGCAGCGCGACTTCGCGACCGCAGTCGGCTTCGACCAGGGCCAGGGCCATGTCGATGCCAGCGCTGACGCCCGCCGAGGTCCATATCCGGTCCTGCTGGATGAAAATCGCGTCCAGGTCGACTTCGACCGCCGGGAAACCGTTCCTGAGCATCTCGCACATGGCCCAATGGGTGGCGGCCCGGCGCCCGTCGAGCAGGCCTGCCTGGGCCATCAGGAACGTGCCGCTGCATACCGATGCGGTGCGCCTGGCCTTGACCGAGGCGGCCCGCAGCCAATCCACCAGATCGACGCAGTCGATCATGGCCTGGCGGATATCGGGGGCGCCGGGCACGATCAAGGTATCGATAGGCGCCTCGTCGAAGCGGTGCAGGGCGCAGGTGTCCACGGCGAGGCCTTCGGCGGTTCGCATCAACCCGCCGTCGAGGCTCGCCGTGTGCACTGCGTAGCCGGGCAGGCCACGTTCAGTCATGGCCTTGGTAGCCGCCCAGAAGACGGTCTGGGCACCGGTCAGGTCCAGCAAGCCCATCTGCGGGTAGGCCAGGAAGACCAGGGTACGGGGCTGGCAGATCGAATCGCTGGCGACGACGTCATGGTTCATCTGGTTCATGCTGGCTTCGCAGTCCGTGATTGCCCAAGGGAAGGACAAGGTATCGAACGGCACGATACCGGATCGCCCCAATGCTCGTCGATTGCCCGTATCCGGCAGCCTTGCTTGAGGGACAGGCCCGCGGTGCTGGCGTTATCAAGGCACTTTCAGTTCATCGCCTAACCCTCTGACCTGCAAGCTTTTGAGTGGCACTCAACGGCAAATCAAGACACCATAGCGCCCATGGTTCTGTACACCGGAGTTTTTCAGCGTGGCGCAACACTCTCCCGATCTTCCTCCCGAACTTCTACCCGTGGCCCAGATGCCGCTGCTCAAGCGCCTGGCCGCGCGCTTGTTCGGCCACGGCCTGACGCGGCTGCGAGCCCAGCACCGGGCATCGTGGTTGCACGGTCAGGCGGATGGTTTTCGTAGTGGTCATACCGCCGGTTTCGATTACGGATATCAGGAAGGCCGGGCCGAGGGGCTGGAAGAGGGGCGCCAGGTCCTGTTGATCCGTGACGCTCGCAGCACCGAGCACCCGGCGCCGAGAGTCGATGATCTGTTGTTCGATGACTGGCGCCTGCCCTTGACCGCTGAACTGAAGAAACGCATCAAGGCGGATGTGGCCCGATTGCTGCCCGCCCACGCGCAGCCCAGTGCCGCGCAATGGAAGATGATTTTCAGCGACACACCGTCCACCTCGGTGGTGGCGGGGGCCGGTGCGGGCAAGTCCACGACCCTGGTGCTGCGTATCGTGCTGCTGTCCCAATACCTGGGGTTCGAACTGGATTCGATGACCGTGGTGACCTTCACCCGCGAGTCACGCAAGGATTTCATCCAGAAACTGATCGAGGTTTTCGCCTTGTGGGGGCGTACGGTCAGTCTCAAGGAAGCGCGAGACCTGGTGCGGACCTTCCATTCGAGAATTCTGCCCATGGTGCGCAGCCTGCCGGGATTCGAACGGCTCCAGGCTTTCGAGACCCTGAGCCATCGCGCGGTGGCGGGCGATGACGATGAGGGCAATCCCTTTGACTTGCGCATCAATGATGCTCAACGCCAGCAGCTAAACGCCTGCTATCACCACCTTTACCAGCGCGATGAACGATTCCGTGAGCTGATCGGCTCGCTGTCCCGGCACGCCCTGCAACTCAAGGCCTTGGAGCGCGACCACCCCGATGTACAGAAACGCGTCGCCGTCACCGAACTTGCCGCCCAGCGTGACGAAGAGTTGTGCGATGCCATCGAGGACCTGTGGTTCCGCGCCGGGGCGTGGCCCATCAAGGGCATCGAGCCCAGGCGCCAGACCTTCCAGATCAACGGCTCGACATTCCACTGCCATGGCTACATTGCCTCGCTGGATGCCTGGGTAATGCTGGGCTTCGACCCGCAGGAGGATGCCCGGCTCAGCCGACCGGGGGCACGCCTGGGCATCCGGGCGGAATGGGCTGTAAAGCGCACCCTGTTTCAAGCTTTCTGTCGTAAGCCATTGATATGGATAGAAAGTTACGAATCGTCAAGACGTGTTTTGAGTGCGTTGGCTGGGGATGCCAGCGCCGGCCCAGGGTTCGACTATAAGGTCAAGGGCGAACTGGGGGCGGCACCGCTGCTGGATTGTTTCGTGGCCGCCGCCAGTTTCATCGAGAACCTTGGCCTGGACGTTCCGGATGCGGTAGGACAGATGTGCTTCGCACAGGACGACCCGGACCGATACTTTTTCGAGGCACTGAGTCGTTTCTGGCGAGCCTTCGAAGACCATCTGCTCGACCAGTCGCCACCTGTGATGACCTACAACCGGATGTTCGCGCTGTTCAGCGAGCATTCACCGGAAAACTTCAGATTGCTGGGCGATGAGCACCTACGGCCCTTGTCGCACCTGATGATCGACGAGTTCCAGGACGTCTCGCCGCAGATCGTCTCCTGGCTTCGCGCCTGTCTTCGAGAAGTGCGCAGTCGTGGAGCGGCCATGCACGTGGGGCGCGCCGCGCAACGTTCGTCATTGCTGTGCGTGGGGGACGACTGGCAATCCATCTACGGCTGGCGCGGCAGCTCACCCAGTTACTTCATGGCGTTCACCAAGCAGTTTCCGTCGCCGGCGAACACCCGGGTCATGCTCACGGACAACTACCGCAGCCATCAATACATCATCGATGCGGCCGAGCACATCGTGCGGGCCGCCGCCGCCATCCCCGGCAAGAAAGCCAAGGCCAGCGGCAAGCCTTCGGTACCCAGCCCGGTCGCGGTGCTCGACCGCGACGACGAGGGCATGGCCCGCAAGCTGGAAGAACATTATCGCAAGGGCGATTCAATCTTGATGTTGTATCGAAAAACAAGCGATAAGCTTTTGATAGAAAAGCATATTCAGCCAATAGTTAATGTGGATTCTAGCTTGCCGCATCCGGCTCGCCGCTTGCGCCAGATGACCTATCACAGTGCTAAAGGGCTACAGGCGGATGCGGTATTCCTGCTTGGTGACTGCCAGCACCTGAGCAGCTCGCCCTACAAGAATCAGGTCTACCGAATGGCCGGGCTGGGACAGGACGGGGATGCCGAACCGTACGATACGGCGCAGAAAGACGAGATCCTGCGCCTGGCCTACGTGGGGATCACACGAGCAGTGCAGCACTGCTATTGGTACGTCGACGGGCAGGAAGGCCAGGCCGCCAATGCGCCCAGGGCCTCGGATCGCATCGGAACGGGCAAGGCCTTCTTTGCCGACCAGCGCCGCGCCCGGGGTGGGTGACGGTTCGCCAGGGTGTGAAACCGTCGCCCACAAAAAAGCCCACTGGCGTGGGCTTTTTTCGTCAGGATGCAAATCGCCTCAAGCCAACGGGAGGCACAAAGGCTTCCAGCTCCGCTTCCACCGCCTCGATGATTCGCTCCACATCGGGAGCGTTCATCACGGTCGCGCAGGGAATGCCCGCAATCGCGATCATGGTTTCGCCGCTGGCGCGGTCGAACAGCCGGGCCACCATGCTGCCCGGGGCGTCCATACTGGCCTCGAAACCCATGGGGTGGAAATGCCAACGCATCAACTGGCAGGCGTTGGGAAACGTAACCTTGCCGGACGATCCTCTATTCATCTGTTGCCCGCCCTCTTCATCAAGCGCTTCCTTTTGCTCATGTCAGGAAGGAAGAGCCATCATGGCTCTACCAGTGAGACCTAAAAATAGCACCTGAAAATGAATGTCATGTGGCTTTTTTCAGTCCATTTTGCGATTGGTTCACTTTTTTTTGATCTGCATCATGACTTGGGCATTGGAAATCATATTGCCATCATTGGCGGGGTGGGGACGCTTCAACTTCCCGAAACGGCTCTGGGACGCGGCTTCGCAAGGCAATGACCAGAGCCAGGACCATCAATAATGAAGCGGTGGCGAAGGTGAAATTCAGGCCGTTGGTGACCGCTTGGGCAGTGGCCGCGCCGATACCGTTCGTCGGCAGCGCGGCGGCGAAGACCGCGCCGAGCACCGAAGCGCCGGTAAAGAACCCCAGATTGCGCGACAGGTTGAGCAGCGCGGAGATGACGCCACGCCTGCTGGCGGGGATTTCGGCCATCACCGCTGTGTTGTTGGCGGTCTGACACAGTGCGTAGCCCACGGTGGTCACCATGATCGTCGCGATGTAGCCGGTCGTTCCCAAGGACGCTGACAACAGCGTCAGCCCGACGCAGCCGAGCAGCATGATCGCCAGCCCGATCAACCGTATCGTGCCCGCGCCGAACCGGTCCACCAGGCGCCCGGCAGGCACCCCGCTCAACGCGGTTGTGGCGGGTCCGACGGCCAGGGCCAGCCCCACCTGGGTCGCCGGTAGGCCAAGGGCGATGGCCAGGTAGAACGGCCCCACCAGCAGGGTCGCCATCATCACCGTCGCCACCAGGGCGTTGGTGGCCAGGCCACCGACCATGGGGCGATCACGCAACAGCCCCAGGGGAATCAATGGCGATATGGCTTGCTTCTGGACCCGGATGAACAACCCCACGCACAGGGCGGCCAGCGCCAGCAAGGCGGCATGAGTCCCGTCGAAATGCCCGCGACCCTGGGTCATGGCCAGCGCGTAGGCGCCCAGTGCCATCGCCAGCAACACCGTGCCGGGGATATCGAAGCGGATGCTGTCGGTGCTGGTCGCGCTGGCGCGTGCAGGCAGGAAGCGCCAGGCGAGCAGCAGCGTCAGCAGCCCCAAGGGGACGTTCAGCAGGAAGATCGCCTGCCAGCCGAACCCCTCGATCAGCGTGCCCCCCAGGGAAGGGCCAAGGGCCGTACCCACCGCCGACAGGGTGCCCAGCAGCCCCATGGCGCTGCCGGTCCGGTCCTTGTCGACCAATTCGCCCACCAGGGCCAGGGTCAACGTCATCATGATGGCCGCCCCCAGGCCTTGAAAGGCTCGTCCCGCGACCAGCCACCCCAGGGACGGTGCGAGGCCGCACACGGCTGAGGCCAGGGTAAACAGCAGGATCCCGGCCAGCAGCAGTCTGCGTCGCCCCAGCAAGTCCCCCAGGCGCCCGACGCTGACGATCAAGGTGGTGATCGCCAGCAGATAAGCCAGCACCACCCATTGCACCGCCTGAAACGATGCATTCAGCCCGTGGGCCAGCGCCGGCAAGGCCACTGCAGCGACACTGGCGCCGAGAGAAGCCAGGAGCGTCGCCAGCGCAAGGCTGGACAGCGCCCAGCGTGGCCAGGCCGTGGTCCGAGGAGATGTGTCGAGTGGCGGGCACTGTTGCGTATTGACTGGCTTCATCGCGGTTCCTCTGTCTGCGGCTTTCCTGAAATGGAGCTGTCAGAACGGTACGCCCAGGCTTAACATGGCGGAAGACGCAGCATTTGCACTTTATAGCTGCATACGACGCCATCTCTCAGTACAGGGCCGTGCGAATGTCCGTTCCAGACCTCAACCTGCTGATCACCCTCGATGCATTGCTGTCGGAGGGCAGTGTGGCCCGTGCCGCCAAGCGGCTGCGGCTCAGCCCGTCGGCGATGAGCCGGGCACTGGCACGGTTGCGGGACACCTTGGCAGACCCGCTGCTGGTGCGGGCCGGGCGAGGGTTGGTCCCCACGCCACGGGCGCTGGCGTTGCGCGAGCAGGTCGCACAGTTGGTACAGGATGCCCAGGCTGTGCTGCGCCCCGTGCAGATTCCGGACCTGCGACGGTTGAGCCGGACCTTCACCTTGCGCACCCGTGAAGGGTTCGTGGAAAACTTCGCGGCGGACCTCATCGCCCGCATCGCCGAGCAGGCGCCTGGCGTGCGGTTGCGCTTCGTGGACAAGGCCAACAAGGACAGCACGGCCCTGCGCGAGGGCAGCGTGGACCTGGAAACCGCTGTCGTGGACCAGGACACCGGCCCCGAATTGAGAACCCAGGCGTTGTTCACAGACCGTTTCGTCGGGGTGGTGCGCGTGGGGCATCCGCTGAGCCTGGCCCAGGTCAGCGTCGCCGACTACGTGGCGGGCGGGCATATCGGGGTTTCCCTGCGCGACCTCGATCACGGCCCCATCGACCGCGCGCTGGCAGCGTCGAACCTGTCGCGAGACATCGCTATCACGGTCCCCGGGTTTTCCACGGCCCTGGGGCTTGCCGGTGCCAGCGACCTGATCGCCACCGTGCCCGAACGCTACACCGAGCGGCTTCGCGTCGGCTTGCACAGTTTTGCGCTGCCGTTTGCGGTGCCGTCCTTCACGATAGCCATGCTCTGGCACCCACGGATGGAGGCCGACCCCGGGCATCGTTGGCTTCGAGGTTGCCTGCGAGAAGTCTGCGCGGCGAAAGTCGGTGAACACGAAAAGCCTTGATGCTCCTTACATGCGTTGAAAACCGCCTCGCCTGACCTTCGTCCCAAGAGTTTTCGTAGAGTGCTTGGTAGATATTGATTAATAGCGTTTCGCTGGCACTTAGTTGTTGAAACTGCGACGGGTTTCGCCAAGTCGTGTTTATCGATATTTAATATTTAAATAGGATTTTGTCCGACAATCCTAAACGAAATTCGATAAGCGCCCGTATTAACGGGGACAGCGCCGCGTACCCGGCTTAGTTGCTTGAACGGGTGCTTTGCGGATTCGAAAAAATTCGCTAGACGTTTGATTTCGAATTGTGTCAGTTTTCTTGCGTCCTCAATTGGGCGAGTGATTGGACGATCTCGCCAGAGATTGTCTGTCTGACAAAAACTGTTCCATTGCAAACAAGGAAGTGTGTTTATGTCGAAAATCAAAACCAGCGCCATTGATTCTGCCGATCAACTCCTGTGGGCTCCGCAGCCCTTGGCCGCCCCCAGTACCGCATTCAACCAGATCAATAATTTCAGCCATCAATATGACCGGGGTGGGGACCTGACCATCAACGGCAAGCCTTCGTATTCCGTGGATGAAGCCGCCACCCAGTTGCTGCGTGATGGCGCGGCCTACCAGGATCGGGACGGCAGCGGCAAGATCGAGCTGACCTATACCTTTCTGACCTCTGCCTCCTCGAGCACCATGAACAAGCACGGGATCAGCGGTTTCAGCCAGTTCAGCGCCCAGCAGAAAGGCCAGGCGGTCCTGGCCATGCAGTCCTGGTCGGATGTTGCCAACGTCACGTTTACCGAAAGGGCCAGCGGCGGCGACGGCCACATGACCTTCGGCAACTACAGCAGCGGCCAGGACGGTGCGGCGGCCTTCGCCTACCTCCCTGGTACCGGCGCGGGGTATGACGGGACGTCCTGGTACCTGATCAACAGCAGCTACACCCAGAACAAGAACCCGGACCTCAACAACTACGGTCGCCAGACCCTGACCCACGAGATCGGCCACACCCTTGGCCTGGCCCACCCCGGCGACTACAACGCCGGTGAAGGCAGCCCGTCCTACGATGATGCCACGTATGCCGAGGACACCCGCGGCTACAGCCTCATGAGCTACTGGAGCGAAAGCAATACCGACCAGAACTTCAGCAAGGGCGGGGTCGAGGCCTATGCTTCCGGACCGTTGATGGACGACATCGCCGCCATCCAGAAACTCTACGGGGCCAACACCAGCACCCGTACCGGCGATACGACCTACGGCTTCAATTCCAATACCGGTCGCGATTTCCTCAGCGCTTCGTCATCGTCGGACAAGGTGGTGTTTTCGGTATGGGACGCGGGCGGACGCGATACGCTGGACTTCTCCGGCTTCACCCAGAACCAGAAGATCAATCTCAACGATGCCTCGTTCTCTGACGTTGGCGGCATGGTCGGCAACGTGTCCATCGCCCAGGGCGCAACCATCGAAAACGCCATTGGCGGCTCGGGCAGCGACCTGCTGATCGGCAATGAAGTGGCCAACGAGCTCAAGGGTGGTGCCGGCAGCGACATCCTGTGGGGCGCGGGCGGCGCGGACAAGCTGTGGGGCGGTTCGGGCTCGGACACCTTCGTGTTCGCGGCCAGTTCCGACTCGCGTCCGGGCGCCACGGACCAGATCCTCGATTTCGTCAGTGGCCTGGACAAGATCGACCTGACGGGCATCACCAACGGCGCAGGCCTGCATTTCGTCAATGCCTTCACCGGTGCGGCGGGCGATGCGGTGCTCTCGACCTCGGGTGGCAATAGCGTACTGGCGGTGGACTTCTCCGGCCATGGCGTGGCTGACTTCCTGGTCAGCACCGTCGGCCAGGCAGCCGTCTCGGACATCGTGGCCTGATATCGCTACCCTGGGGCGCTGGCGCTGGTCGTGTTGAAGACGCACGGCTGGCGCCAGCCCCCAGGGGCAGCGTTGGAATCAAGAAATGAGTAGAAATTCCATGCGCCGTAGCGCCCCGGCAATCGCCTGGCTACTCGCTACCTCGCTATCGCTTTTTGGAGAAGTCGCCATGGCACGCAGCCTGTTGCTAGCAGAACCCTCACAGTTGGCTGGTGTCTGGCGGGCCGTCTTGTCTGGCCCCCAGGAAAATGCGCCGGCCCAGGCATTGCAGGACAAACCGTCCAACACTTGCACGATCGAGCTCAACGCGGACCAGAGCCTGGGCGGCCAGACCGATTGCCTGGGTCACTGGCTCGGAGATGAACCGGTGCATTGGTTCCCCGAACCCGATGGGCTTTCGCTGATCGGCAAACAGAATGCCCGGACACATCTGGGATTGCGCCAGACGGACCATTACCAGGTGACGCTGAAATCCGGATTGAAAATCCTGCTTGAACGCGATATCCCGCAAAGCGCGCGTTAAATCGTTCGTACAATATCGCCGATTTGCACTCGCTTGTTTGAACAGGTGCGAACAGGGGTGTGTGCCACTTGAATGAGTAGGGGTTGCACGAAAAATTGCCGAGGGACGATCAGGCACTTTTCGTACAAAGCCTGGAAGATTGGCAAGTTGCAGAGTTATCAACTCACTGGCAAAGCCAACAGCAAGGAAGATCGATGAACATGGCAAGGAGCGCTGCCGCGCTGCCGCTGATTAAAGCGCTGGGCGATTATAAGAATATTCTGTTGAGTGTCGGTTGTTTTACTGCGCTGATTAATGTCCTGATGCTGGCACCTTCGATATATATGCTTCAGGTGTACGATCGCGGGCTGTCTTCGCAAAACGAAACCACATTGGTGATGTTGTCGTTGATGGTGGTGGGGTTTTTCGTGTTCATCGGGCTGTTGGAAATGGTCCGCAGTTTCATCGTCATCCGCATTGGCAGCCAACTGGAGCGGCGCTTCAACCTACAGGTCTACAAGGCCGCGTTCGAGCGCAACCTGTTCCAGGGCGAAGGCAACGCCGGCCAATCCCTGGGCGACCTGACCCATATTCGCCAGTTTGTCACCGGGCCGGCGCTGTTCGCCTTCTTCGATGCACCGTGGTTCCCGATCTATCTACTGGTGATCTACCTGTTCAATGTCTGGCTCGGCGTGTTCGCCACCGTCGGCACTTTGTTGCTTATCGGCCTGGCCTGCCTGAACGAAATCATGACCAGCAAGCCGTTGGGGCAGGCCAGCGGTTATTCGCAGCAGTCCAGCCAATTGGCCACCAGCCACCTGCACAACGCCGAATCCATCCAGGCCATGGGCATGCTCGACGCCTTGCGCAATCGTTGGTTTGCTGTGCACTCGCGTTTTCTCGGCCTGCAGAACCAGGCCAGCGATACTGGCGCGGTGATCAGCGCCTTCAGCAAGACCCTGCGCCTGTGCCTGCAATCCCTGGCACTGGGATTGGGCGCGGTGCTGGTGATCAAGGGCGACATGACCGCCGGCATGATGATCGCCGGCTCGATACTGATGGGCCGGGTGCTGAGCCCCATCGATCAGTTGATTGCAGTATGGAAGCAGTGGAGCGGTGCCAAATTGGCTTATCGCCGTCTGGATGCGTTGTTGCGCGCCTATCCGCCTCAGGACGACACGATGCCATTGCCACCGCCCAAGGGCCAGGTGAGCTTCGAACAGGTCAGCGCCGGGCCTCCCGGACGACGCCAGGCGACCTTGCATCACGTCAGCTTCGGTCTCGCCGCCGGGGAAGTGCTCGGGGTGCTGGGCGCCTCGGGGTCCGGCAAGTCCACCCTGGCCCGGGCGCTGGTGGGGGTATGGCCGCTCCTGGGGGGCACGGTGCGGCTCGACGGGGCCGATATCCATCGCTGGAACCGCGACCAGCTGGGCCCGTACATCGGCTACCTGCCCCAGGACATCGAGCTGTTCAGCGGCACCATCGCCGAGAATATCGCCCGGTTTCGCGAGGCCGATCCGCAGAAGGTCGTTGCCGCCGCGCAGCAGGCCGGCGTGCATGAGCTGATCCTGCGCATGCCCCAAGGCTACGACACGCTGCTTGGAGAGGACGGCGGCGGCTTGTCGGGTGGCCAGAAACAACGGGTGGCCCTGGCCCGGGCGATGTACGACCGGCCGAGCCTGGTGGTGCTCGACGAGCCCAACTCCAACCTCGACACCGTCGGCGAGGCCGCCCTGGCCAGCGCCATTGCCCTGATGAAAGCCCAGGGCACCAGTGTCGTCCTGGTGACCCATCGCTCTTCGGCCCTGGCCCAGGCCGACAAGCTACTGGTGCTCAACGAAGGCCGGCTCCAGGCCTTCGGTCCGAGCCAGGACGTGCTGCGAGAGCTGTCCGGACAAACCCAGGCTCCACGGGATAAGCCCCCGGCAGCGCCCAGCGGAGTGAGCATGAGCCGCCAGTATCACGCCAACCGCCAGCCCGGCAGCGTATGAACAAGGATCGCGATATGAGCCTCGAACATTCTTCGCGCTCGGGACAACACCTCGAGCGTCCCGAACGCGACGCCCGTTTTTTTACCCGCATGGGCTGGGCATTGGCGCTCATCGGCGCGGGCAGTTTTTTCACCTGGGCCAGCCTGGCGCCCCTGGACCAGGGCATCGCCGTGCAAGGCACCGTGGTGGTCTCAGGCAAGCGCAAGGCCGTGCAGTCGATGAGCAGCGGTGTGGTGAGCCGGATCCTGGTGCGTGAAGGCGAGGCGGTCAGGCAGGGCCAGGCGCTGTTCCGGCTTGACCAGACCCAGGCCGCTGCCGATGTGCAATCGCTGCAGGCCCAGTACCGCATGGCCCGGGCCAGCCTGGCGCGCTGGCAAAGCGAGCGGGACAACCTGGGCCAGGTCAGCTTCCCGTCAGAGTTGGGCGATGACCTTGATCCCCGCCTGGCGTTGGTGCTCGAAGGCCAGCGCCAGCTGTTCAGCAGCCGCCGCGAGGCCTTTGCCCGGGAGCAGGCCGCGTTGCGCGCCAGCATCGATGGCGCCACGGCGCAACTGGCGGGCATGCGTCGGGCTCGCAGCGACTTGAGCGCCCAGGCCGATTCACTGCGTTCGCAACTGAGTAACCTGCAACCTCTGGCGGACAATGGTTACATCCCGCGCAATCGCTTGCTGGAGTACCAGCGGCAATTGTCGCAGGTACAGCAGGAGCTGGCCCAGAACGCCGGTGAAAGCGGCCGGGTGGAGCAGGGCATCGTCGAGTCGCGCCTGAAGCTGCAACAGCATGGCGAGGAATACCAGAAGGAAGTGCGCAGCCAGTTGGCCGATGCCCAGCTCAAGAGCGAGACCCTGCAACAGCAATTGAAATCCGCCGGCTTCGAGCTGCAACACAGCGAGATCCTTGCCACCGCCGACGGCATCGCCGTCAACCTCGGGGTGCACACCGAAGGGGCGGTGGTGCGCCAGGGCGATACCTTGCTGGAAATCGTGCCCCAGGGCACGCGGCTGGAGGTGGAAGGGCATCTGCCGGTCAACCTGGTCGACAAGGTGGGGCTTCATCTGCCGGTGGACATCCTCTTCACCGCCTTCAACCAGAACCGCACCCCCAGGGTCGCGGGCGAAGTCAGCCTGGTCTCGGCCGACCAGATGCTCGATGAGAAGACCGGCGAGCCGTATTACGTGCTGCGCAGCAATGTCGGCGAGCAGGCGCTGGAAAAGCTCAATGGCCTGGTGATCAAGCCTGGCATGCCGGCGCAGATGTTCGTGCGCACCGGCGAGCGCTCGCTGCTCAACTACCTGTTCAAACCGCTGCTCGACCGAGCCGGCTCTGCGTTGACCGAAGAATAAGGATGTCCGGTGGCATGAAGTATTTCCAGTGGTTGGCGGTGCTGGCTGTTTCCGCCTGCGGCAACGTCTGGGCCATGGGGCCATTCGAGATCTATGAGCAGGCCCTGCGCAACGACCCGGTCTACCTCGGGGCTATCAAGGAACGCGACGCGGGCCTGGAGAACCGCGCCATCGGCCGTGCGGGGCTGCTGCCTCACCTGGGTTACAGCTATAACAAGGGGCGTAACCGATCCAAGGTGACCTATCTCAATGACCACGGCGCCAGTCAGCATGACAATCGCAACTACAGCAGCTACGGCTCCAGCCTGACCTTGCAACAGCCGCTGCTGGACTACGAGGCCTACGCGGCCTATCGCAAGGGTGTGGCGCAGGCATTGTTCGCCGATGAAAATTTCCGCAGCAAGAGCCAGGAGCTCCTGGTGCGGGTGCTGAGCCATTACACCCAGGCGCTGTTCGCCCAGGATCAGATCGACATCGCCCAGGCCAAGAAACGGGCGTTCGAACAGCAGTTCCGGCAGAACGAACACATGTTTCGCCAGGGCGAAGGCACGCGCACCGACATCCTCGAGGCCGAGTCGCGATACGAGCTGGCCATTGCCGAAGAAATCGAAGCCCGCGACGAGCAGGATGCCGCCTTGCGTGAGCTTGGCGCGCTGATCGGTGTGCCGGCGCTGGACATCGGCGACCTGGCGCCACTGAACGAGACCTTCCAGGTGTTCACCCTGCAACCGGCCAGTTTCGACAGCTGGCATGGCCTGGCGGTGAGCAACAACCCGACCCTGGCTTCCCAGCGCCAGGCGGTAGATGTGGCCCGCTTTGAAGTGGAACGCAACCGCGCCGGACACCTGCCCACCATCAGCGCCTATGCAACGATGCGCCAGAACGAGTCCGAAAGCGGCAACACCTATAACCAGCGCTACGACACCAACACCATCGGCCTGGAAGTCAGCGTGCCGTTGTATGCCGGCGGCGGGGTCTCGGCGTCGACCCGCCAGGCCAGCCGCAACATGGAACAGGCCGAATACGAGCTGGATGCCAAGACCCGCGAAACCCTGATCGAGCTGCGCCGCCAGTTCAGCGCCTGTGTGTCGGGGGCGAACAAGCTGCGGGCCTACCAGAAAGCCCTGAGTTCCGCCGAAGCGCTGGTGGTGTCCACCCGGCAGAGCATCCTGGGCGGCGAACGGGTCAACCTCGATGCGCTCAATGCCGAACAGCAGCTCTACACCACACGCCGCGACCTGGCCGAGGCCCGCTATGACTACCTCATGGCCTGGACCAAGTTGCACTACTACGCCGGCACCCTGGGGGAACAGGACCTGGCGAAAGTGGACGAGGCCTTCGTGACACGGGGGCAATAGCCGACCAAGGCAACCCAAGGATTCTTGCAACAACTAAGGATGGTTCGTGATGAAGACCGATAACAAGAAATACCCCTCGCTACCGGGGCGCCTGTTCCTGCCCAGGACGCTCAACCGCGCCATGCTCTGCGCCCTGGCTACCCTGGGCACGGCCCAGGCGGCGCCCTACGTCGAGGGTGGCCGGCCCGGGGATCCGGCCAGTTGGCGCAGCGCCGAATTCGATGCGCAGTGGGGGCTTGGGGCGATCAATGCACAGCAGGCCTACGCCGCCGGCTACACTGGCAAGGGCGTCAAGCTGGGTATCTTCGATCAACCGGTCTATGCCGCCCACCCGGAATTCTCCGGCACCGACAAGGTGGTGACCCTGGTCACCAGCGGCATTCGCGAATACACCGACCCGTACATTCCGGTGAAGGCCGGCGACCCGTTCCGCTATGACGGCTCTCCCACGGTGGGCTCCGATGGCAAGCTCGGCTCCCATGGTACCCACGTCGGCGGGATCGCCGCCGGCAGCCGCGATGGCGGGTCGATGCACGGCGTGGCGTTCGATGCGCAGATCATCAGCGCCGATAACGGCGACCCGGGGCCTGAAGACGGCATTATCCGGGGCAACGATGGCGCGGTGTACAAGGCCGGTTGGGATGCGCTGATTGCCAGCGGGGCTCGGATCATCAACAACAGCTGGGGCATCGGCATCACTGACCGCTTCGACCAGGGCGGCCGTGACCCGGCATTTGCGCATTTCACCGTGCAGGATGCGCAGTTGCAGTTCGACCAGATCGAACCGCTGCTGGGTACCCGGGCCGGGGGCGCCTACGAAGGGGCCATCGCCGCGGCCCGCAGCGGGATCGTCACCATCTTCGCCGCCGGCAACGACTACAACCTCAACAACCCCGACGCCATCGCGGGCCTGGCGTACTTCGTGCCGGACATCGCCCCCAACTGGCTGACGGTGGCGGCCCTGCAGATCAACCCTGACACCAGCAGTGCCGACCCGTACACCATCAGCACCTTCTCTTCGCGCTGTGGCTATACCGCCAGTTTCTGCGTCTCGGCACCGGGCACCCGGGTCTACAGCGCCGTGATCGGCGGCACCAGCCTGGACGACCTGACCGTGGGCTACGCCAACAAGAGCGGTACGTCCATGGCCGCGCCCCATGTGGCCGGCAGCGTGGCGGTGCTGATGGAGCGTTTCCCCTACATGACCGGTGCCCAGGTGGCCAGCGTCTTGCGCACCACGGCCACGGACATGGGCGCGCCGGGTGTCGACGCGCTGTACGGCTGGGGCATGATCAACCTGGGCAAGGCCATCGACGGGCCGTCGATGCTGGTGACCGCGCAGGATATACCCCAAGCGTTTCGGGTCGATGGCGCCTATGGCTCCGGCCAGTTCGTCGCGAATCTGCCGGGGATCGGCGCGGTCATCGATGCAGGCCTGCCCACCCAGCGAGTGTGCAGTGGCATACAGTGCGGCCTGGATGTCTGGCGCAACGATATTTCCGGGCACGGCGGCCTGACCAAGGAAGGCATCGGCACCCTGGTGCTCACCGGTAACAACACTTACAGCGGACCGACCCTGGTCAACGAAGGGCGGCTGGCGGTCACCGGCTCCCTGGCCTCGGCCGTGACCGTGAACGAGGGCGGTATCCTCGGCGGCAACGGTCGCATCGCCAGCCTGACGGCGAAACGCGGCGCCAGCGTGGCACCGGGCAACTCCATCGGCACCTTGCAGGTGGCCGCAGACGTGACCTTCGAGCCCGGCTCGAATTACGCGGTAGAGGTGTCTCCTGTCTCCAGCGACCTGATCGTTGCCGGCGGCAAGGCCATCATCGACGGGGCGACGGTATCCCTGTCTCTGGAAAACAGCCCGACACTGCTCACCGCCGGTGAAGTGAAAAGCCTGCTGGGCCGGCAATTAAACATCCTGCAGGCGGCCGGCGGCATTGAAGGGCGCTTCGATCAGGTGTTGCCCGACTATGCGTTCCTGGGCGGCGACCTGGCGTACTCCGCCAGTGGCATCCAGTTGGCGGTGGCGCGCAACGCGACCTCCTTCAGCAGCCTTGGCCTGACGCCCAACCAGCGCGCCGTGGCGAGCGCAGCCGAGCAATTGGGGGCGGGCAACGCCTTGTATGAAGCGTTGTTGCTGTCCCCCAGCGCCGCGGTGGCGCAACAGGCATTCCAACAACTGTCCGGCGAGATCCACCCGGCCATCGGCACGTTGCTGATCAATGACAGCCGTCATCTGCGCGACGCGGTGATCGACCGGTTGCGACAGGACGCGCTGTACGACGCCGCCGCGCCGACCGATGCCGGCAGCAATGCCTGGGTCAAGGTCCTGGGAGCCTGGGGCAAAAGCGACGGCGGCAACGAAAACGCCAGTTCCACCAGCTCCATTGGCGGTCTGCTGGCCGGTGTGGATGGCCTGGTCGCCGACGGGACGCGGCTGGGCTTCGTCACCGGGTACAGCGACAGTTCGTTGAGCATGGGGGATGGCACCCACTCGTCAGCCAAGGCAGACAGCTATCACCTGGGGGCGTACCTGGGGCATGAGATCGATGCCCTGCGCCTGACGGTGGGTGGTGCCTACGCCTGGCATCGCATCGATGTCCAGCGCGACCTGCAATTCAACGAGGTGAACGGCCGGGAGAAAACCAAGCGTGATGCCCGCACCGCCCAGTTCTTCACCGAGGCGGCGTATCGCCTTGATCTTGAACCCGTGGCCCTGGAGCCGTTCGCCAACCTGGCCTATGTGCACCTGGACAGCGACAGCTTCCATGAGAAGGGCGACGCCGCCGCCTTGCGTGCCGGTGACGACCGTCGCGACGCGCTGCTGTCGACGCTGGGCGTGCGGGCCGGGCATACCCTGGCGTTGTCCAGGACGCAGCAGTTGCAGCTGTCCGGAACCCTCGGCTGGCAGCACAACCTGAGCGACACCCGTTCCGAGCAGGACCTGGCGTTCGTCGGCGGTGGCAGCACCTTCGCGGTGCAGAGCGTGTCCATGGACCGCAACGCGGCGGTGGTGGGGGCCCGTGCCGGGCTGGCGGTGGCCAAGGACGTCCAGCTCAACCTGGACTACAACGGCCTGCTCGGTTCCCGGGACAAGAACCACGGCGTCGGCCTGACGCTGGACTGGCGCTTCTGAAAACGTTGCCCGGCCGCTGCTGTGCGAGCGCGTCGGGCAAGGCATATCCACTCATTCCAACAACAAAAAGAGTGCAACAACCATGGGAATCTACGACTACAAGAACTTCGGCACCATCGAATCGAAGGCATTGGTCAGCGATGCGATGGCGATCATGCTGTATTCCTATCACAACCTCGACCACGGTTTTGCCGCCGGGTACCAGCAGAACGGCTTCGGCGCCGGCCTGCCCGCGACCTTGGTGACGGCCCTGCTGGGAGGCACCGACTCCCAAGGGGTGATTCCCGGCGTGCCATGGAATCCCGACTCGGAAAAGCTGGCCCTGGAAGCGCTGCAAAAGGCCGGCTGGACCCCCATCAGCGCCTCCCAGTTGGGCTATGCCGGCAAGGTGGACGGCCGGGGAACGTTCTTTGGCGAGAAGGCCGGCTATACCACCGCCCAGGTGGAAATCCTCGGCAAGTACGATGCCGACGGGCAGCTCAAGGAAATCGGGATTTCCTTTCGCGGCACCAGCGGTCCTCGTGAAAACCTGATCAGCGACTCCATCGGCGATGTAATCCATGATGTGATGGCCGCGCTGGGCCCCAAGGACTTCGCCAGAAACTATGTCGGCGAAGCCTTCGGCAACCTGCTCGGCGATGTCGCGGCATTTGCCCGGGCCCATGGCCTGACAGGCGAAGACGTACTGGTCAGCGGCCACAGCCTGGGCGGGCTGGCGGTCAACAGCCTGGCGGACCTGAGCGGCGACAAGTGGGGGGGCTTCTACAGCGGCGCGAACTACATCGCCTATGCATCACCCACCCAAAGCGCCAGTGACAAGGTCTTGAACATCGGTTACGAGAACGACCCGGTGTTCCGGGCGCTGGACGGCTCGACGTTCAACCTGTCGTCGGTGGGGGTACATGACGCGCACCAGGACTCGGCGACCAACAACATCGTCAGCTTCAACGACCATTACGCCTCGGCGGCATGGAACGTGCTGCCGTTTTCCATCCTCAACATCCCGACCTGGATTTCCCACCTGCCCACGGGCTACGGCGACGGCATGGGGCGGATAATGGACTCCGCGTTCTATGACCTCACCGGCAAAGACTCTACCATCGTGGTCGCCAACCTCTCGGACCCGGCACGCGGTAATACGTGGGTGCAGGACCTCAATCGCAACGCCGAGGCTCATACGGGCAGCACTTTGATCATCGGCAGCGACAAGGATGACCTGATCCAGGGCGGGCAGGGCAGCGATTACCTGGAGGGACGCGCCGGCAATGACACCTTTCGCGACAGTGGCGGCTACAACGTGATCCTGGGCGGTCAGGGCAACAACACCTTGCAGCTGCAACAGTCGGTGAAGGATTTCAGTTTCGCCCATGATGGGGCGGGAACGCTGTACGTGCGTGACGCCCATGGGGAGATCAGCATGACCCGCGACATCGGCACGCTGGTGAGCAAGGAGTCCGGCTCGTTCTGGGGGCTGCTCAAGGATCAGGTGAGCCACAGCGTCACCGCGAACGGCCTGGTCAGCGATGGCCATGTCACCGCGTATGCGTCAGCGGTCAAGGGCGGTGCGGCCAACGATACCCTGGCGGCCCGGGCGACAGGCGACTGGCTGTTCGGCCTGGACGGCGACGATGTGCTGGTGGGCGGCGCGGGGAACGACACCTTCGTGGGCGGTTCGGGCAACGACGTGATGCAGTCCGGTGGCGGACAGGACACGTTTATCTTCAATGGCGCGTTCGGCCAGGACCGCATCAGCGGGTATGATGCCGGCGACACACTGGTGTTCCTGGGCGTCCAAGGCGCCGGCGCGGGTTACGACTACCGCCAGCACCTGTCGCAGGTGGGCAACGACACCTTGCTCAAGGTAGGCGACAGCTCCGTGACCCTGGTGGGTGTCGGACTGGCCCAGGTAGGAGGCGACGGCCTTGTGTTCGCCTGATTGACTTGATTCGAGGAAGACGTGAGAGGGGGCATCGACCAGGAGGGAAACCGGGCCGTCAAGGCTTCGGCACCGCATGAGGTCATGTCCCCTCGTCACGTATGAGGAGAGGTACTGCAGTGAAGGGTAGACAAGGGTTGTTCATCGGTCTGATGGGGGCAATGGTTTCGGTTGGCGTGCTGGCGGATCTACCGGATCAGTCGATCCTGACCCGGTATGGCATCTCTGCCGACCAGTTGCCCATGGCCGAGGGCGACCACCGCGCAGATGCGCCTTCGCACCTGCCGCGTTTCGAGTTGCAGATGCCCAGGTCCTGGATCAGGGTGGACATCGAGGCGGCGAAGAGGCCGGGCATCACCGGAAACATCAGTATCGATCGTTCCAACCGGCAGGAATACGAGCATTGCCTGCGCATGCAGGAACAGTCCTTGCGAAGGACGGGGGCGACCATCAGTTGCGACGAGGGCGGCCTGGCCCTGGAAATGGATGTCGATCAGGTCCGCTGAGCGAGAGCGGCCCCCCGGGGGCAGAGAGCCTGTAGAGGATCAGTCTTCCTTGCGGATCGTCGCCACTTCGTCGGCGCGAACCCGGACTTTCTTGCCCGAGATGTCTTCGAATTCATAGAAGCCATCGGAGGTGCGGGTGTTGGGGGTGTCCTGGGTCAAATACTGGGTGCCGTTCTGCAGGGTCACCACGGTCGGCGTCGAGCAACCGGCCAGCGCCAGGAACGCGGCAGCGGCCAAAGGCAGGCCCAGAAATCTGATGTTCATATCCATAACCTCTCGATCAAAGGCGCGGTCAGGCTGATTCGACCGCGCCACTACTGTAGTCAACCGCCATTGGTCTCGCTTGTTGTAGGAAAGTTCATCGCTGGCCGCAGGATTTCACCTTTAAATATAGGAGACCGCTCATCTTTTGCAGTTGCCTGTGCCCTTCGTTGCTGATATCTGTACGCATAACCAGTATTTGTGACGCTTCTTTCCGTGACCGCCAACCCCCTCGACGATCCGTTCTACTATCTGAACAACTTCCAGCAGGTACTCGCCTGGTTGACGCAGCGTTATGCCGATGTGCTCAGCCCCGAGGAACAGCGCTTCATCGATGAGTTCGCAGCGGTCCCCCGAGCGTCCCAGGCCCTGCTGGTGCGAATGGTGATGCGCAAGGGATTGCGCTTTCGGCACAGCAAGCTCAGTTATTGCGAAATCGGTGACATCGGCACCGCCGTCGAACCGTTGCTGGCCCTGGGTTGGGTCGTCGAACAGGTTCCCGTAAGCCTCGCCGAGTTGTTCGACGTACTGCTCAAACCGGAAATTCTCCTGTGCCTGGGGCACCTGATCGAGCGGCCCAAGGCGAAGAAGACCGAGTGGCTCCAGGCCCTGGGCGAGCAGTTCAACGAGCCGCAGCCGTTCCACGCCTGGTGTCCGCAACTTGAGGATCGGCTGTACAGCTTGACCATCATGGGCATCTGCGATCGTCTGCGGCTGATGTTCTTCGGCAACCTCTATCAGGACTGGTCGGAATTCGTACTGGCAGACCTGGGCATCTTTACCTATGAAACCGTGGCGTTCAGCGCCGAATCACGGGGCTTGCGCAGCCGTCGGGACGTGGATGCCTGCGTATTCCTGTACGAGTGCCAGCAACGCCTGGAAGCTGGTGAGGCCCCCCAGGACATCGTCGCCCAGGTCAATGCCCTGGAGCTGGGCAACCCGTGGCTGGAGCGCCGCCGGGGCAAGCTGTTGTTCCAGGTCGGCCAGTATGGCGAACGCATCGCCGACTTTGCCTTGGCCCTGGGCATCTACCGTGACTGCACCTACCCCGGGGCCCGTTTGCGGATGATCCGTGTGCTGGAGCGCATCGGCGAGTACGCCCTGGCCCTGGCATTGAGCGAAGAGGCTGCGGGGGCCCCCCAGGACGCCGCCGAGGCCCAGGCCCTGCTCAGGATCGTGCCCCGCCTGCGGCGCAAGCTCGGCGGCCCGCCGGTGCCGCGTATGCTGGCCCGGGAAGTGGAGCGCCTGGACTTGCAACTGCCGCGCATCGACCCGACCCTGTCGGTGGAATATCACGTCCAGGCCCACCTGCACGATGAAGCCGCTCCGGTGCATTACGTCGAGAACAGCCTGATCAACTCGCTGTTCGGGCTGCTGTGCTGGCCGGCGATATTCGCGCCGTTACCCGGGGCGTTTTTCCACCCGTTCCAGCGTGGTCCGGTGGACCTGCTCAACGAAGATTTCCACGCCCGTCGCGCCGACCTGTTCGCGGACTGCTTTGCCGAGCTGGACGACGGCCGCTATCGGCACACCATCATCCGGCGCTACGTGGAAAAGTGGGGCATCCAGTCGCCGTTCGTGTTCTGGGGCGCCTTGTCCGAAGAGCTGTTGAACCAGGCGCTGGACTGCCTGCCGGCCGCGCACCTCAAACACTGGTTCGACCGCCTGCTGCTGGATATCAAGGCCAACCGCGCCGGCATGCCGGACCTGATCCAGTTCTGGCCGCAGCACAAGACCTACCGGATGATCGAAGTCAAAGGCCCCGGCGATCGCCTGCAAGACAATCAGTTGCGCTGGCTGGAGTTCTGCCATGAGCATCGGATGCCGGTCGCCGTGTGCTACGTGCAATGGATGGAACAGGGCGCATGAGCCAGGAGCCGGTGTACAGCATCGCCGTGCGGGCACTCTGCGAGTTCACCGCCAAGACAGGCGACCTGGACCTGCGATTCACCCCGTCGCCCACGGCCCTGGAGGGTATCGTCGGTCATCGCACCGTGGCGTCGCGTCGCAGTGAGGGCTATCAGGCCGAAGTCAGCCTCGAAGGTAGCTACCGTGGGGTGAAGGTCAGGGGCCGGGCCGACGGTTATGACCCGCTGTGCAATTGCTTGGAGGAAGTGAAGACCTATCGGGGCGACCTGTCGCGGCAACCGGCCAATCATCGTCAGTTGCACTGGGCCCAGGCCAGGATCTACGGCTGGCTGATGTGCGACAGGTTGCAACTGCCGCGCATCGATGTGGCGCTGGTGTATTTCGATATCGTCAGCGAAAGGGAAACCCGCCTGGCGCAAAGCTTCGAGGCGACCCAGCTGCGGGATTTCTTCGAGCAGCAGTGCGCGCTGTTCCTCGCCTGGGCCGAGCAGGAGGTTGCCCATCGACAGGCCCGCAACGACGGTGCGCTGGCCCTGGCCTTTCCCCACGCCGGCTTCAGGCCGGGACAGCGACACCTGGCCGAGTCGGTGTTCAAGGCCGTCAGCACCGGTCGATGCCTGATGGCCCAGGCGCCCACCGGCATTGGCAAGACCGTCGGTACCCTGTTTCCGATGCTCAAGGCCCTGGCGCCGCAGAAACTGGACAAGGTGTTCTTTCTCACGGCGAAGACCCCGGGTCGCAAACTGGCCCTGGATGCGGCACGGGTGCTGACCCGCAGCGCGCCGTCGATGCCGTTGCGGGTATTGGAGATGATTGCCCGGGACAAGGCTTGCGAGCATCCGGACAAAGCCTGCCACGGCGAGTCCTGCCCGCTGGCCCGGGGGTTCTATGATCGCCTGCCGGCTGCCCGCCAGGCCGCGAGCCAGGTCACGCTGCTGGATCAGGCCGCGTTGCGAGAGATCGCACTGGCCCACCAGGTGTGCCCGTACTACCTCAGCCAGGAAATGGCCCGTTGGGCCGATGTGGTGGTGGCCGACTATAACTATTACTTCGATTTCAGCGCCTTGCTGTTCGGCCTGGCCCAGGCCAATGGCTGGACCGTCGCGACCCTGGTGGACGAAGCCCATAACCTGGTGGAGCGGGGCCGGCAGATGTACAGCGCGACCCTCGACCAGTCGACCCTGGCCGCCGTGCGCAAGAGCGCTCCCGAACCGCTGAAGAAAGCCTTGCAGCGGGTCCACCGGCAATGGAACGCCCTGCACGCGCCACAACTGGCGATCTACCAGGCCTACGACAAACCGCCGGACAAGCTGCTGCAGGCCTTGATGCAATGCACGACGGCCATCGGTGATTATCTCAACGACCATCCCCAGGGCCTGGACAGCGCATTGCAGGCGTTCTACTTCGATGCCTTGCAGTTCGCCCGGGTGGCGGAGTCGTTCGATGAGCACTTTCTGTTCGATATAGACAAGCGCGAGCCGCACAGCCAGCGCAGCCGGTCCACCCTGTGCCTGCGCAACGTGGTGCCGGCCGGTTTCCTGCGGCCACGGTTCACGGCCGCCCGGGCCAGCGTGCTGTTTTCCGCGACCCTGAGCCCCCGGCATTATTATGCCGACCTGCTGGGCACGCCGGCGGACACGGTCTGGATCGATGTGGAGTCGCCATTCCAGGCCGAACAGCTGGACGTCCAGGTGGTCAGCCGGATTTCCACTCGGTTTGCCCATCGCCAGGCATCCCTGGAACCGATCGTGGCGTTGATGGCCCGCCAGTTCAGCGCGCGTCCTGGCAATTACCTGGCATTCTTCAGCAGTTTCGACTATTTGCAGCAAGTGGCCGGGCTGTTTGCCGAGCGTCACCCGGACATCGCCACCTGGACGCAATCGCGGGGCATGGGAGAAGCCCCCCGCCAAGCCTTCCTCGAACGCTTCGAGGAACATGGCCGGGGCATCGGTTTCGCGGTATTGGGTGGGGCGTTCGGGGAAGGTGTCGACTTGCCGGGCTCCCGCCTGATCGGCGCGTTCATCGCGACCCTGGGCCTGGCGCAATTCAACCCGGTCAACGAGCAGATCAAGCAGCGCATGGCCGCGATCTTCGGCGACGGTTACGACTACACCTACCTGTATCCGGGGTTGCAGAAAGTCGTCCAGGCCGCGGGAAGGGTCATTCGTACCCAGCAGGACCGTGGCGTGGTCATGCTGATCGACGACCGTTTCGGCGAGGCCAGGGTGCGGCACTTGTTGCCGCGCTGGTGGTCAGTGACGGAGGAACACCCCCAGATGGCCCACCCGAATGTTCCGTCGGGCTTGCCTGGTGCTTTTTCCTGAGAGCAGACTTGCCCCATACTTCGCAAAAACGCCTCCACGGATGCCCTGGCCAACATGCCCGATAACGACAACAAGCCCATCCTCATCAACGAAGAACAGCGTTTTCGCCTGCTCATCGATGCCGTGGTCGACTACGCCATCTACATGACCGATCCAACGGGCATCATCATCAGCTGGAACTCCGGTGCCCGACGCTTCAAGGGCTATGAGGAAGCGGAAATCATCGGCCAGCACTTTTCCCGTTTCTACACCGAAAAGGACCGTGCCGCCGGACTGCCGCAACGGGCCCTCAGTACGGCGGCCCGGGAGGGGCGCTTCGAAGGCGAAGGCTGGCGGGTGCGCAAGGACGGCACGCAATTCATGGCCCATGTGGTCATCGATGCGATCCGCAGCGATACCGGCGTATTGCTGGGCTTTGCCAAGATCACCCGTGACATCACGGATGTCACCCAGGCGCAGTTGGCCCTGGAGCAAGCCCGCGAAGCGCTGTTCCAGTCCCAGAAGCTGCAAGCCATCGGTCAACTGACGGGTGGTATCGCCCATGATTTCAATAACCTGCTGACGGTGATCCTCGGCAACCTGGAGATCGTTCGCAAGCGCATGCCTGGCGACCCCAAGCTTGCCCAACTGCTGGACAACGCAACCCAGGGCGCGTTGCGCGGCGTTTCCCTGACCCAGCGGATGCTGGCGTTTGCCCGTCGGCAGAAACTGACGTCCGAATCGGTCCAGTTGCCGGCCCTGGTGCAGGGCATCAGTGGTTTGCTGCAAAGCTCCCTGGGCCCGTCGTTCCACATCCAGACTTCCTTTGCCCCTGACCTTTCCCCCGTACTGGCGGACGTCAACCAACTGGAACTGGCGATCCTCAACCTGGCGACCAACGCCCGTGATGCGATGCCCAACGGGGGGCGTATCCTGATCGCGGCCGATGAGCGACGGGATACCCCGGCCTCGCCACAGGCCGCCATGAAGCCCGGGCGCTATGTATGCCTGTCGATCATCGACGAGGGCGAGGGCATGGATGAAGCGACCCTGGCCTCGGCCGTCGAACCGTTTTTCACCACCAAGGGAGTGGGCAAGGGCACCGGCCTGGGGTTGTCCATGGTCCATGGCCTGGCGGAACAGCTGGGCGGCCGCCTGCTGCTGCTCAGCGAGAAGGGCGTGGGCACCACCGCTGAACTGTGGCTGCCGGTGGCGCAGGCCCAGGTGTCGCAGAAGGCCCAGGTGCAGGAGTCGGCTTCACTGATGACCCAGGAGTTGCTGGTGCTGGTGGTGGACGATGACAGCCTGGTGCTGACCAGTACCCGGCTGCTGATCGAAGACCTGGGACACCGGGTCCTTTGCGCGTCCTCCGGGGCCCAGGCCCTGGAGCTGTACGAATCCAACCAGGACATCGACCTGGTGATCACCGACATGGCCATGCCGCAGATGGACGGCGCGCAGTTGGCCAAACTGCTTCGTGACCGGCAGCCCACCTTGCCCATCGTCCTGGCCACCGGTTATGCCGAACGCCTGGAAGGCTTCGCCACGCAATTGCCGCGCCTGACCAAGCCGTTCAAGCAGATCGACCTGGTGAAGGCCATCGGGCAGACGATGAAATGAGCGCAGGGCCCCCGGTTCGCAGCGCTATGTGGTGTTCTTCCTGAACCCCCGCAGGTTCATGGCGCACAGGCAGAACTGCAACACGATCAGTGCATAGGCATCCGTATGCAGGCCCCAGATCACCCATAGGATGTTGCTCGCGATGAAACAACTGAACCCAGCCACCCGCCGGCGCGGCTGGCGCGAGCCGATCAGCCAGGCCGCCAGTACCGTCACCACCATCGCGGGCCATTGCACCCATCCAACATAATCCACCGCTTGCTCCTCGTGCTTTCGATGATCTACAGACCGCAGGCAGCGCCCCGACGTTTCGTTGGACCGGCGGTCCATCGACTTGAACTTGCCCGATGGCGCGTTCCTCCAACGAAGCTCAATCATCATCGAGGAATGACCTGCGCAATGCCCCGCATCCTGACCAGCCAGACCCAGGAAGAAGAACTGACGGAACACAACGCCAAGCTGTTCGGCTCTCCCAAGGAGCGGCTGGATTTCTATCGACGGGAGATCCAGTACGAAACCAGCATCCTGGCCAATCGAACCGATGCCTACCTGGCCGCCCAGTCCTTCCTGGTGATCGCCTTCGCCTCATGCATGGCCAACCTGAACCCGGAGTGGGGCAAGTTGTTCACCCTGGTGGTGCCACCGTTCCTGGCGCTACTGGGGTTCTTGAGTTCCCTCAATGCCTGGCCGGGCATACGCGCGGCCTACGAGATCATCGACCACTGGCATTTCAAGCAGAGCGAGCTGCTGCGCGCCGAACCGATGATGGGGCTGGTCTATGACGAGTCGCCGTTGTTCAGCGAGCGGGAATCGACCCACAAGGGCTATCGCAAGTCGCTGCTGTTTTCCCTGCGCACGCCCTGGATCTTCGCTACGTTCTGGGTACTGCTGGGAGGCTATTCGATCTTTATCCAGGTGACCGATCCGGGGGGCTAGGCCGACGGTCCGGTTGCTTGCGACTCTCATACCAGGTCAGCGTTGGCTGGGTGCTCAGGCCATGGACCAGGATACTCAGGGCGACCACCGACAAGGTCAGGTTGGTGCACAGTTGCGCCACGTCGGGTGGCAGCACATGGTTCAGGGCGAAGAACAGATAGAACAGGCTGCCGATGCCGCGTATGCCGAACCAGCCGATCAGCAGGCGCTGGGGCCGGTCCAGCAGGCGGCCCCAGGGCATCGCCAACACACTCAGTGGGCGGATGAGCAGAAACAGCAGTGCTCCGATGGCCAGGGCGCGCCAGTCCCAATGGCTGGCCAGCACGACCCCCAACAGGGTGACGAGGAACACCTCCATGGCGCGTTCCACCAGGCTGCCGAAGGCCAGCATGTCCCCCATCATGACGCCAGCGGCCACCTGTCCTTCATCCAGCGATTGTGTGTCGCCCACCAGCGCCTCGGGCGGCGCGACGGTCTCATGGCCCACCACCGGTTGTACCAGGTGCTCGGCGGGCGGCGCGTCCTTGTCGGTGGAGGCGACCTCGGCCTGACGCAGGCCCAGCCCGGCGGCGAACACCGAGAGAAAGCCATAGCCCTGGATCGACTCGGCGGCGACATAGGCCAGGGCGATCAGCGCCAGGGCCAGGTAATCGTTGGGGGAGAGGGTGCTATCGGCATTCCTGATGCGCATCGACAAGGTGAGCTTGCCGATCCCGCGTCCCATCCAATAGCCCACCAGCAAGCCGGCCGGAACAGCCCACAAGACATTGCGCAAAGTCCACTCCAGGAGGAAACCGCTGCCGTCCTCGCGCAGCATCAGCAAACCCAGGATCACGAACGGAAATGCCGTACCGTCGTTCAACCCCGCCTCGCCGGACAGGCCAAAGCGCACCCGGTCGTCGTCGCGGGCATCGTTGACCTGGACCAGCGCCGCCAGCACCGGATCGGTCGGGGCCAGCATCGCGCCGATCAGCAGCGACACGCCCCAGCCGAGACCGAACAGGTAGTGCAGCGCCAGGCACAGGCCGGCGATGGTCAGGATCATCACCGGGCCGGCCAGGCCATAGGCCACGCGCCAGGTGTGGTCCTTGAATGGCAAGCGCAACTTGAGACCGCTGACGAACAACGAAAACACCACGGCGATTTCGGTGAGGTGTTCCATCCAGGCAGACGAGTCGGCGAGGTCCAGCCTCAGCAGATCCAGCCCCATCGGGCCGATGGCGGCGCCCAGTACCAGGCACACCGCCGAGGTGGTGACCGGCATCCAGCGCAGGTAGGAGGAGGTCAGGGCCAGGGTCAGCAGAACGGCACCGAGCACAGCGACCCAAGCGGTGAAAATCATTGTCGCTCCTTGGAGGGGGGCCGTGGTCATGCCAGCCATGGTTACCGGGTGCCCCATCGAATCGAGGCGCTAGAGCCCTTGGGCGAAGCGGTTCAAGGCGGCCTGTCATTCATTCGAGGCGTGGGGGGGCGATACGGTTCCGTTTATCCGGCGGCCGTTCAACCGGAGGGAATTTTTCGTCGTGCCAAGCGCTCTGCAATGAAAGAGACGTGCTGGTTCAGCGTCCTGCCGACCATACATGAGGCCCTTATGACTGCGCTGACATCCCTCCACCGGCCTGCCACCGGACACCCGCTTGCAGATGCACCGTTCCCCCAGGCCGGGAGCGTACGCCAATGCTACGAACGGTTGCTCCAAGACCCCGACGACGGCGACAAGCAAGCCGCCGCCCAGGCCTTCCTCCAGCCATGCCTGGAAAAAGCCGCGGCGTTGCCTCAGCAAATGCCCGACGACCCTACAGCCTTGCATGCCTGGGTCGAACAGCACAGCGCTGGCGTGGCCCGGCAATATGCCGATTACCTGGAACGTCGCAAAGGCGGCGGTGCGCGGGAGTTCTTCGGCAGCAAGGCCCATGCCTTGTACTTTCTGCAGGCTGTCGCGCCCACCAAGCTGGTGGACGGCGCCTGGCTCTACGCAGTGCTCAAGCATTGGCATGACCACCGCTTCGAAGGGCTGTTGTGTACCTACCTGGAAGAACTGGGAGATGGCAACCCGGCGCAGAACCACGTGGTGATCTATCGCAAGCTGCTGGCCGAACACGGGCTGGCGGATGCCCCGCAGATCGACGATGAACTCTACCTGCAGGGTGCGGTGCAACTGGCCTTGGGTCATGCCGGCGACGATTACCTGCCGGAAGTCATCGGCTACAACCTGGGTTACGAACAACTGCCCCTGCACCTGCTGATCAGCGCCTACGAGCTGAGCGAGCTGGAGATCGACCCGTATTATTTCACCCTGCACGTCACCATCGACAACGCCAGCACCGGCCACGCCTACAAGGCCGTGCAAGCGCTGCTGCAATTGATGCCGATGGAAGCCGACCGCGAGGCTTTCTGGCGACGGGTCACCCTGGGCTATCGCCTCAACGACCTGGGACAGGGCAGCAGGGCGATCATCGAGTCGTTCGACCTGGAGCGTGAAGTGCTGGACATGCTGGAACGCAAGCGCCCGTTCGGCCAGCACATGCATTCCGATTACTGCAAGTTCGAAGGCAAGACCGTCAACCAATGGCTCTCCAGGCCCGGGCAACTGCAAGGGTTCCTCCAGGCACTGCAGAACAAGGGCTGGATCAAGCGCCACGAAGACCCACGCAACAGCCGCTTCTGGACCCTGATCGAAGGGGCCGGCGCGGCCATGTTCGGGGTCTTCAGCCCCTACGAAAAACAGTTGCTGCACGATTGGATCGCCGGCGACTGGCAGCCCGAGGGCGGCCGCAGTACTCCACGCCGCAACCAGGGGGCTGCCTGCGAGCCGCCGATGCCGGTGGAAGATCCCGATGTCCAGAACCTGCAACAGGCCCTGCGGGGCAAGGCCGCCGATGAGCAGATGCAGATCCTGATGCCCTGGCTATCGGCCCATCGCCACAGTCATCCGGCGGGTCTGCTGGCCACCCGACGGTTCATCGAACTCAAATCCGTACTTCGCTAGGAGCCCTGCATGAATCAGGAAGAACGCCTGTCCGAGCCCGACCTGGCGCTACTGCAGCTTGGCCGCCGCCTGCAAGCGGACGGCTATCGTTTCATCACGCCGACGCCGTTGACCCACGAGCGGGTCAACCAGCGGCCCGGCAACGAACGCTCCAGGACGCTGCGGGATGTGTTCGGCTGGTCGCGGCCGTTTGCGCCGGGGCTGATTTCCGCCGACGAGCAGCGCCAGTTGCAGGATGCGCAGGTGCTGGAAGCGCGCGACGGTCTGCTGTACAGCCGGGTTCGCTGGTCGAGCCTGGACGGGATGCTTTTCGCCCACTCCCGGTTTCCGACCCAGGCCAACGATGCGGTGTTCTTCGGGCCAGACAGCTATCGTTTCGCCCAGTTGATCCATGCGCACCTGCAACAGAACTTCACTGCGGTGCATCGGGCGGTGGACATCGGCTGCGGCGCCGGGGTCGGCGCGATCGTGATCGCTCGGGCCCGGCGCGAGGCGCAGGTGTTGGCGCTGGACATCAATCCATTGGCCCTGCGCCTGAGCGCGGTCAATGCGGCACTGGCGGAGGTGGGTAATATCGAGATCGCCCACAGCGATCTGCTCAAGGACGTGGAGGGCGACTTCGACCTGATCGTCGCCAACCCGCCCTACATGGCCGATCCGGACGAGCGTGCCTATCGCCATGGTGGCGGGGCTCTGGGCGCCGGCCTGTCGCTGCGCATCGTCGAACAGGCCTTGCCGCGCCTGCGCCCCGGCGGTTCGCTGGTGCTCTATACCGGTGTGGCGATGGTCGACGGTCGCGATCCGTTCCTGGAGGCTCTGGGTGCGTGGCGCGACTCGGCGCAATTTGGCTGGACCTACAAGGAATTGGACCCGGATGTCTTTGGCGAGGAATTGCTGACACCGGGGTATCAGGACGTGGAAAGGATCGCCGTGGTGGCGTTGGTTGTAACCCGCATTGGCGCGGGAACCGGAGGGATCATCGATGAACAGGCGTCTGAAGTTCGGCATTGAAGAAGAATATTTCCTCACCGACCTGCAAACCCGCAGCATGCCCGGGCAACCGTCGGCGGCCGCCGTCGCGGCTTGCCGGACCGAGTTGGGCAAGCATTTCGCCCATGAGATGTTCCAGAGCCAGATCGAGATGGCGTCGCCCATCTTTCGCAGCCTGCCCGAGGCCGCCGATTTCCTGGCCCAGGTACGCGCCGGGTTGACCCAGCGCCTGGCGCCTTATGGGCTGGGGCTGCTCAGCGCCGGTTCGCACCCCATGGCGACCCAGGACCTGCAGCCCACCGATGAACTGCATTTCCAGCAATTGTTCGACGACTACCAGCGGGTGGCGCGGCGCAGCGTGCTGTCGGGCTTGCATGTGCACGTGGAGGTGCCGGCCGATCGGGACCGGGTCAAGGTGATGAACGAGGTCCTGCCCTGGCTGCCGATGTTCCTGGCCTTGAGCGCATCGTCACCGTTCTGGAATGGGGCCTACAGTGGCTTCAGCAGCTATCGTCAGGTCGCCTGCGATGAGTGGCCACGGATGGGGGTGCCGGAATATTTCGAGAACGAATCGGCTTTCGCCAGCTACGTCGACCTGCTCATGCGCACCGGCTCGATTCGTCAGGCCAGCGATTGCTGGTGGGTGATACGGCCTTCGTCCCGCTATCCGACCCTGGAGCTGCGGATCTGCGATGCCTGTCCCCGGGTCGAGGATGTGCTCTGCCTGGTCTCGCTGTTTCGCCTGATGGTGGCCCATGCCGCGGCCCAACCCAAGCCAGGTGCCCGGTACAGCCAGATGTCCCAATGGATCCTCAAGGAAAACCGCTTGCGGGCCAAGCGCCACGGCATCCTGGCGGAGTTCATCATCGAAGGCCAGGAGCAACCGGTGCTCATCGGTGAATGGTTGACCATGGCCGAACAGACCTTCGGCGACACCGCCGCTGCACTCGGGGTCCAGGACGTATTCAAGCAGGCTCGACGCATCGTCCAGGAAGGCACCAGCGCCGACCGGCAGGTGGTGCTCTACGAACAGGGGCTGTTGCTGGGGGACTCCATCGAGCAGGCCTTGGGCCGGGTCGTCGATCAACTGCTCTCGGAAACCGCCGGGCTGCCTGTTGCCAGCCCGCAATTGCCCCAGGCCGCAGGTGCATGATGGCCAGCAAGACCCTCGACGACTACAACCGCATGCGCGATTTCGCCGCCACCCCGGAGCCGGCGGCGAAGCGCTCGCGTCGAGCGAAGAAGGCGGCCCACGCCCTGCAGTTCTGTATCCAGAAGCACGACGCCACGCGCCTGCATTACGACTTCCGGCTTGAACTGGACGGTGCGCTCAAGAGCTGGGCGGTGCCCAAGGGCCCGTCCCTGGACCCCAAGGCCAAGCGCCTGGCGGTGCATGTCGAAGACCACCCGCTGGACTATGCGACGTTCGAGGGCAGCATTCCGGAAGGGCACTACGGTGCTGGCGATGTCATTGTCTGGGATCGGGGCGTATGGATTCCCCAGGGCGATCCCCACGAGGCCTACGAAAAGGGCCGACTCAAGTTCGAGTTGCAAGGCGAGAAGCTCGCCGGCCTGTGGAACCTGGTACGCACTCACATGCCCGGCAAGCAGGAGCAGTGGTTCTTGATCAAGCATCAGGACGAAGCGGCCCGCCCGCAAAGCGAATACGACGTGGTGCAGGCCGAGCCCGACAGCGTGCTCAGCGACCGTACCATCGTACCCAAGCGTCGTGGCAAGGCCGCCGCTGCCAAGGCCGTGAAACAGCCGGAAAAAGCCTCCCCGCCAAAGCCGTCGAAAAAAGCTTCCGGTACCACTCTCAGTGGCGCGGTCCCGGGGCCGATCCCGAAGACTCTCAAGCCGGAACTGGCGACGTTGGTGCAAAGCGCTCCCGACGGCGAATGGCTCTACGAGATCAAGTTCGACGGCTACCGGGTCATGGCCCGTATCGAAGACGGCGACGTTCGCCTGATCACCCGCAACGGCCATGACTGGACCCATAAATTGCCACGCCAGGCCGAGGCCCTGGCCGGGCTGGGGCTGGAGTCGGCCTGGCTCGATGGGGAAATGGTGGTGGCCAACGAGGATGGAGTACCGGACTTCCAGGCCCTGCAGAACGCCTTCGATGCGGGCAGCAGCGGCAAGATCGCCTATTACCTGTTCGACCTGCCTTATCTCAATGGCATGGACTTGCGCAAAGTGCCGGTGCAGGAGCGGCGCGCGGCGCTGGCGGCGGTGCTCGAACGCAATCGAGACCCGCTGCTGCACTTTTCCGATGCCTTCGAGGAAACGCCCGAAGCCCTGCTCAACAGCGCCTGCCAGATGCGCATGGAAGGGTTGATCGGCAAGCGAATGGGCAGCGCCTACGTGTCCCGGCGCAGCAACGACTGGATCAAGCTCAAGTGCAAGAATCGCCAGGAGTTCGTAGTGGTGGGCTTCAGCGAGCCCAAGGGTGCACGCAGTGCCTTCGGTGCGCTGCTGCTGGGGCTGCATGACGCCGACAGCGGTGAGTTGCGCTACGCCGGCAAAGTGGGCACGGGCTTTAACGAAACCACCCTCAAGAGCATCTACCAGCAGCTATTGCCCCTTGAGACGAAAAAAACCGCGGTGGTGAATCCGCCCACCGGCTACGAGGCCAAGGGCGTGCATTGGCTCGAACCCAGCTTGCTGGCCGAAGTGGCGTTCGCCGAAATGACCAAGGAAGGTTCGGTGCGACACGCGGTGTTCCATGGTTTGCGCAACGACAAACCGGCCAAGGACATCACCCAGGAGAAGGCCAGACCGGTGAAGAAATCAGCCGACACGAAGAAGGCCAAGGCTGCCGAGGCCCAGAGCGCTCCCGCTCGTGCGCCAGACAAACCCAAGGCGAAAGGCAAGGCCAAGGCGTCGGCAGCCCAGGGCATGGAGGGCAAGGTCCGCATCACCCACCCGGACCGGATCATCGACGCCACCAGCGGCACCACCAAGCTGCAGTTGGCCGAGTATTACGCCAGCGTCGCCGAATTCATCCTGCCGGAATTGGCCGAGCGTCCCGTGGCACTGGTGCGGGCGCCGGATGGCATCGCCGGCGAACTGTTTTTCCAGAAAAACGCCGAGCGCCTGGCCATTCCGGGCATCACGAGCCTGGACAAATCAGTCACCGGACACCCGGTGATGATCATCAACAACCCCGAAGCGTTGATCGGCGCGGTGCAGATGAGCACGGTGGAACTGCACACCTGGAACGCAACGACGGTGGACCTGGACAAGCCTGATCGCTTCGTCCTGGACCTTGACCCGGATCCGGCGCTGCCCTGGAAAAGCATGGTGGAGGCCACGCAGCTGACCCTGTCGGTGCTCGATGAGCTGGGCCTGAAGGCGTTTCTCAAGACCAGCGGCGGCAAAGGCATCCATGTGGTGGTGCCATTGACGCGCAAAGCGGGTTGGGACGAGGTGAAGGGCTTCAGCCACGCCATCGTCAGCCACATGGCGAAGTTGCTGCCGGACCGTTTCTCCGCGGTGTCCGGGCCGAAGAACCGGGTAGGGCGGATCTTCATCGATTACCTGCGCAACGGCCTCGGTGCCACCACCATCTGTGCCTACGCCGCCCGCACCCGGGAAGGGTTGCCGGTGTCCGTGCCGATCTATCGCGAAGAGGTGGCCGAGCTCAAGGGGGCAAACCTGTGGAACATCCACAACGTTCACGAACGCCTCGCCGAGGTGGGTCATGAACCCTGGACCGAACTCAGGAAAACCCGCCAGAGCATCACCGCCGACATGCGTCGGCGGATCGGCATGAAGAAGGCGGGCAAATGATCCTCAGCCCGCCGGGAAGCGCAGGTACTCAGGCTGCAGCACGTTGAACCAGAACAGGATCATTTCCACCAGGATGGTCACCAGGACCAGCAGCCCCACGCCCCAGACACTGGCCGAATACAGCAAGCCTTGCTCCTTCTTCAGGTTCATGAACCTGGGCAGGCCAACGAACAACAGGAAGGTCGCGTAGGCCGACGCCGCCAACAGTACAATGGCCGCCAGCCAACGGTTGGGGTAGAGGCCCATCAGACCGGCGAGAAAGTAGGGCGTGGCGGTATAGGCCGCAAACCCGATGCATTGGTTGAGCGTGGGACGGGCCTCGAAAGTACGCGACATCCAGCGGATGAACGCGCCCATGAGCACCACGCCCGCCACGATGGTCAGGTACAGCAGCACGCACAGCTGCAAGGCGCTGGCACTGTTGAGGCGTACGGTTTCGTTCTCGGCCAGGCTCCAGCCGGTCCAGGTGGTGCCGATGAACAGGCACACCGTAGGGATCAGGGCCAATAGCAGCAGGTGGCCGAGGTAATGGCTCGGATGAGCCTGTTCCTGTTCGCGGATGTCTTTCCAGGCGAACTCGGGATGGGTGAACAGCTTGACGAGGGGTGCTGACATGACGACCTCCTATCGAGACAGCCTCTGCGTGAGGCCCATGTGGTTTTGAGGTGCGGGATTTCCCTGGGGTTTCATTTATTTGCTGCTCACAGGCGGCGATGCGATCAAAGGGAATGAATGACGGCGACGGCGGTCAACCCATCAGATCTCCTGAAGGACCCATGTGCCATGACTGTCGCTCATTCACTGGTTGCTTATCTGCGTGACCACAACCTGCGCCTGACCACTGCCGAATCCTGTACCGCCGGCCAGATCGTCACGCTGCTGGCCGAGCTGCCGGGCAGCGGTTCGTTGATCGAAAGCGGCTATGTGGTCTATTCCCCCGAGGCGAAACAACGGCTGCTGGGGGTCAACCCCCGCACCATCGATACCTTCAACCTCACCAGTCGCGAAGTAGCCGAGGAAATGGCCTTGGGCGCCTTGCATGACGCCAATGCCAATGTTTCGGTCGCCACCACTGGCATCCTCGGCCCCGACGACATGGACGGGATTCCCGCCGGCACCGTATGTTTTGCCTGGGCCTTCGATATCCAGGGCCAACGGGCGCTGTTCAGTCGCCAGGAGCGTTTTTTCGGTACGCGCAGCCAGGTCCAGCTATGGGCTGCCGAGCATGCGCTCCTGCAGTTGCGACACTTCCACCAGCGCGCCTTGGCGGGAGAGCGCAGGTAGCAGGCAGGAGGCGTGCATGAACGAAAACACCGAGCCCGACGATTTCCACAATCGGGTATTTCCGGTACGTGAAGACATGGCCTACCAGCTCAAGGTCTGGCGCTTCGAGCGCGTGGGTTGGTACGTGCTGGTGCTCTTGGTGATCCTGACGCTGGCGGGGCTGTTTTCCCGGGGCCCCCTGAGCAGCCGTGAGGCACAGAGCAGCGATGGCCGGCTGAGGGTCAGCTACGAGTTGTTTCATCGCAACGGCTCCACCCATCCCATGATCCTGCAGCTCAAGGGCCAGCCGGATGCCTTGTTGGAGGTGGAGCTGGGCGGTGACTGGATGGATGGGTTCGACGTGCAGACGCTACAGCCCCAGCCTGTGCGTTCGGCAAGCGCGGGGCCAGGTATGAAACTCTGGGTCCGGGCCGATGCCCGGGGCGAGGCGAGTCTTCACCTGTCCTTGCTCAGCGAGGGACTGGGTACGTACCACAGTCGCATCGCCATGCCCGGTGGCGTGGCGGTGAGTTTCGATCAATTCATTTTTCCGTAGGTGACGTATGGATTCGGTGCTGCGGGCCGCTGTGATGTACCTGGCATTGATGGTGCTGTTCAAGATCGCCGGCCGTCGTTCCCTGGCGGACATCACCACTTTCGACTTCGTGCTGCTGATGATCATTGGCGAGGCGACCCAGCAGGCCCTGCTGGGGGATGACTTCTCGTTGACCAATGCGCTGATGGTGATCGTGACGCTTATCGCCATCGACGTGGGGCTGTCGCTGCTCAAGCAGCGTTCCAGTTGGGTGTCACGGCTGATCGATGGCGGCCCGACCGTGATCGTCGAGGATGGCCGGCTCCTGCGGGGGCGCATGCGGCATGCGCGGCTGATAGAGGAAGACATCATGGAAGCGGCGCGTTCGAGCCAGGGCATCGAGACCCTGGCGCAGATCAAGTTCGCGATCATCGAGCGCAACGGGAAAATATCGGTGATCCCCAAGGAGCCGTCCTGACGGGCGAGGGATAAGCTTCCTCGCCCGTACCGCCGCAGCTTCAGAGCATCGGTTTGCCGCCGGTAATGCCATAGCGGGACCCGGAAATATAGCTGGACTCATCCGATGCCAGCAGTACATAGATCGGCGCCACTTCCACCGGCTGGCCCGGACGGCCCAGGGGTGTCTGGGAGCCGAAATTCTGCACCTCTTGCTCGGGCATGGTCGCCACGATCAGCGGCGTCCAGATCGGCCCTGGCGCCACGCTGTTCACACGGATGCCCTTAGGGCCGAGCATCTGTGCCAGGCCACCGGTGAAGTTGGCGATGGCGCCCTTGGTCGTGGCGTAGGCCAGCAAGGTCGGCTTGGGCATGTCGGAGTTGACCGAACTGGTATTGATGATCGAGCCACCGGCCTTCATGTGCGGCACGGCTGCCTGGCAGATCCTGAACATCGCGGTGATGTTGATATCGAAGGTGCGAACCCATTCTTCATCTGGAATGTCTTCCAGGTTCTCGTGGGTCATCTGGAAGGCGGCGTTGTTGACCAGGATGTCGATATGCCCGAAGCGGGCCACGGTCTCGTCAACCGTCTTGCGACATTGCGCCTTGTCCGCGAGGTCCCCTGGCAGCAACAGGCATTGGCGGCCGGCCTGTTCGACCCAGCGGGCGGTCTCCCTGGCGTCTTCGTGTTCGTCCAGGTAGGCGATGGCCACGTCCGCGCCTTCCCGGGCGAAGGCAATCGCCACGGCGCGACCGATGCCGCTGTCGGCTCCGGTGATCAGGGCAATCTTGTTGGCCAGGCGCCCGGAGCCGGTGTAGCTCTGTTCGCCGCAGTCCGGGTACGGATCCATCTTGCGCTGTGTACCGGGTACCGGTTGGCTCTGTTTCGGAAAAGGTGGGAAAGGGTAGTCGGCCATTGTCGTTCTCCAAGGCAGGTTGAAGTTGCGTTGCAGGGTGGACTGCCTGCCTTCGGCCAGAGTTCGGTCGGATCATCGCGTCGGTCGATGAGCGTGGCGCGGGACGTTTCGGCGACCGCTCATCAACGGCAATGAACGCCTTGGAACAGGCGTCATCCAACGGCCATGCGCATCCAACCGGGAGATGGAAGTGTTCAGCCACATACAGATCGGCGCGCGCGACCTGCCGAAAATGATCGCGTTCTACGATGCAGTCCTTGGCTGCCTGGGGTTGGTGCGCATGGAAAGCGAGGACGATTCGGGCCCGCCGGGAGAAGGCTGGCATCAACCCGGAAAACGCTGGCCCCAGGTGTTCGTGCAGTTGCCGTTCAATGGCCTGCCCGCGACCTGGGGCAACGGCATGCAAGTCAGCTTCGCCGCCGACTCACCGCAGACCGTGCGCGCCGCCTGGGAACTGGCCATCGCCATGGGTGGGCACGACGAAGGCCCACCGGGGCTGCGTCCGCAGTATTCGCAAGGATATTTCGGCGCGTATTGCCGGGACCCGGAAGGTAACAAGCTGTGCTTCGTGCACACCCCGGACATGCGCGAATAGTCGGCATCGGTGCGACGGGGCCCGCGCGGGGCCAGGGCTGGGCAGCAGCCCTGGCCATTCGGCCTATTCCAGCACGACGGCCCTCTAACGATCAGCCCCTGGCTTTCAGGCTGCGCTCCATCCGGGCGATACCTTCTTCCAGCAGTGCCCGCGGACAGCCGAAGTTCAGGCGCACGAATTGCCCGGCATCGTCGCCGAAATCCAGCCCGGCGCTGAGGCCTACCCTGGCCTCGTCGAGGAAGAACGCGTGGGGATTGTCCAATCCCAGCGCCGAACAATCCAGCCAGGCCAGGTAAGTGCCTTGGGGAACGGTCATGGTGATACCGGGCAGCCGGGTATTGACCGCATCCACCAGGTAATCGCGGTTGGCCTGCAGGTACGCCTTGAGGGCTTCGAGCCAGGGGCCCGCTTCGCTGTAGGCGGCGCGTGTGGCCTCCAGACCCATGGCGTTGACGCTGTCCACCATGCCTGCCCGGGCATTGTTGACCCGTTCGCGGACCTTGGCGTCCTGGATAATGGCGAACGAGGTTTTCAAGCCGGCGATGTTGAAGGCCTTGCTGGCCGACATCAGGGTGATGGTGCGCTCGGCGATAGCCGGGCTCAGGGAGGCGGTGGGAATGTGCACGCGGCCGTCGAAACACAGTTCGGCATGGATCTCGTCGGAGATGATCCAGGCGTTCTGCTCCAGGCAGGTGCGCGCCACGGCTTCGAGTTCTTCCCGGGCGAACACCTTGCCCAACGGGTTGTGGGGATTGCTCAGCAACAGTGCGCCGCCACCTTGCAGGGCATCGCGCAGTGCCGCCAGGGGCGTATGGAATTGGCCGTCGAGCGGCTCGAACGGCAGCTCCACCTTGTTCAGGTTCCAGTGGCCCGGGGCATTGCGCAGCGGCGGATAGTTGGGCACCTGCACCACCACGTTCTGGTCCGCCTCCACCAGGGCGTGCAGGGCCATGTTGAAGCCCGGCTCGACCCCCGGCAGGAACACGATCTGCTGGGGCTCCACGCGCCAGGCATATTTATTCCACAGATCCGTCACGATGGCCGCCCGCAGGTTGTCCTGGGCCACGCTGTAACCCAGCATCGGATGTTCCAGGCGTTTGCGCAGTGCATCGATGACCACCGGCGGGGCGGGGAAGTCCATATCGGCCACCCACATCGGCAGCACGTCGGCCGGATAGCGACTCCACTTGGTACTGCCGGTGCCGTGGCGGTCGAATACTGTGTCGAAATCGAAAGTCATGATCGTTCCATCGGGTCGCAAAGGAAATGGCGCACATGATAAAGCAATCGGCCGGGCACTTCGCGTCCGCGTCACGTGTGCGCTACGTTCAGGCCTCGGCTTTTGTCGTCGGCGCGAGCATAGTTCCATGGAACTTCGCCTGCGACTTGCCCGCCCGCTTGGCCTGGTAGAGGGCCTCGTCGGCCTGGGCCAAGGCCTCGGTGAACGCGCCGGTGGTCCACAATGCTCCGCCAATGCTGCAACCGATGCCGATGGCTTCCCCGTCCAGGACCACCGGTTCGGCCAGCTTCGCGATGATCCGTTCGGCGGCGCCTTGCATGCTGGCCAAGGGGTCTGCCGTGCGCACGCGCAGCAGGAGCACGAACTCATCCCCGCCATGGCGGACGGCGATATCGCCTTCGCGTACGGCCGTCATGAGCCGGATGCCGACTTCCCGCAACAGCGCATCGCCAACGGCATGGCCGAAGCGGTCATTGACCGGCTTGAATCCGTCCAGGTCCACGCACAGGACGCCGAAGTCAGGCGATGCCCCAGCCTCGCTGCGTACAGCCTGGACGTACTTGTCGAGGGCCGCCCGGTTCGGCAGCCCGGTAACCACGTCGCGATAGGCAATGCCTTCGACGACGGCCAATTGGCCTCTTTTGCGCGTCAGGCTGTCGACCAGGTGACGGATCGCCGCGCTGAGGGTTTCGACTTCCCGGCTGCCCTTGAGCAATGGGATGCTCACATCGGCACCTTCGGACAGGCGAGCGGCGGCATCGGCGATTGCGTTCACCGGCCCCGTGACGATGCCGGCCACCACCCAGCCGATCACGGCGAACAGCAAGGACAGGATCACCCCCCATATGAAGATTTCCTTGCGCACTTCATGGGCTTGGGCAAAGGCGACCTCGGCGGGCTGCCGAGTCACCACCGTCCAGCCCAGGCCCGCGTATTCGTCGACTCCGACGCTCTGGGCAGAGCCTGCCACGTACAGGTTGCCGTCCGGCCAGCGTTCCACCGACCAGCTGGACTTGGCGTCATCGAGTTTCAGGCCGATGGGCTTGCCGATCATGTCCCGAGGGCCCAGCAACACCGTGCCGTCCTTGCTCAGGACCAGGAACTCCAGGCCAGGGAGGCGCTTCTGCAGCGGCACAAAGAGCGAGCGCCCCACCTCGGCGGCCCACTCCCAGGAGAGATGCGTCGCGAGCACGCCCATGAAATGCCCGCTTTCGTCCCGGACCGGCATGCTGATATCGACAAACTTCATGGCTTCGCCGGAAGGGTTGGGAAGCAGCTTCGCCAGCATCACGGCTTCATGCACGTCGCCGACGAAGGTACTGTCCCGTCCATTGGTGAAGACCGGCCGATGGGAGATGTCGACGCCTTCGAGCAGGCTGTCGGTGGATGCCACGACCGTGCCTCGGGCATCGGTCAGCCCGATCCAGGAATAACTGGGAAACTGGTCGCTCAGGTGATTGAGCAGCGCCTGCGCTTGGGCGCGGTCTGCGGAGTCGCGCAACGCCTCCAGCTTGCTCAGGACGGTGAGGGCCTTCGAACGGCTATTCATATCGCGATCGAGGCGATCGATCATGGAATAGGCGTATTCGCTCAGCTGGAGACCGGTCTGTTCCTTGAGCCGGGATACGGATGAGTCGCCAATGACGGTGCCGAATATGCCGCTGAGCACCAGCACGACCAGGGCGACGACGACGGCGAATCGCGCGCGCAAGCTACGAAATGACAGGAAAGACATGTTATGCCCGTAGGGAAGGAGACGAGGGGCCTGCATTCCCTGGCCATTTTTTTGCCTATGGTCGCAGAATTCATGGATTTGAAACACTGCTTGTTTCAACAAGCGGCCTGCGGGGCGACAGAGTCTGGTCGGGCGATGCGCCGTGAGCGAACGAGTCTGTAATGCCGGAGAGTCGCGGGTGACGGGGTGGCGCGGCGTCACCCAGGCTTGAGGGTTGATTGCCTCGATCCTCGGGCCTCCATTTGTTCGCAACCGTGCTAATTTCTAGCAAGTCGACGCACACATTTTTCAAGGATGACACGATGTCCAAAGGATCTGTTTATCTGGCTGGCTGGGTCATGGCGGTCTGCTCAGGCTTTTCCACCGCACCGTTGGCCGACAAGGAGGCCCGTGTCTACACCGGTACGCTGGGGGGCATGCCGATCGTACTGGAGCTCGATTCCAGTTCGGGCGAGGGCCGCTATTTCTATCGCAAGTACCGCAAGGACCTGATGCTCAGCGGCAAGAAGCAAGGCCAGACGCTGGTGCTGGACGAAGGCCAACGTCGGCATGACAGCGATGCGCCGGGGCCGCAGCTTCATCTGGTGACCACGGCCGACGGTCTTGACGGCGAATGGCGCAGTGGCAAAGGCAAGGTCCTGAAGATTGAGCTCGAGCCGGCCAGGCTGGCCGATGTGCCGGGCGGAACGTTGCCCTATATCGCCCGGCTCCACGACAGCGCGCCCTACGAATACCTGCGTCTTCAGGGCATGACGCTCAAGCCGGGCAAGACCGGGACGTTCAATGGCTACTCGTTGCAATGGTGGATCGAGCCGCAGACGAAGTTGACCCTGTTCGAAGTGGTGTCGGGCTACAGCGTCGAAGAGCGGCAGCGGATCAACCAGCAATTGTTGGGGCGCCTGTGGCAGGAAGTGGTGGGGTACTACGGGTGCCTGGCCGGTGGTGAGGCAAGCTCCTACGATCAGACGATCAAGCCGCTGCTGATGACGCCCTCGGTCATCAGCGTGAACATCGGCACCGCGTACAGTTGTGGCGGTCCCTATCCGGATCACAACAACGTTGCGCTCAATCTCGATGCGAAGACCGGCCGGCCCCTGGTGCTCGAGGACGTGCTCTGGGTCGGCGAAGGCAAGCCGTTGCACTACGACGAACTCGACAGTCAGAGCGACGCATCCGCCGACGGATTCGCGGCCTTCTCCGCCTACCGTTCCAACGAGTTCGCGCCCTGGCTGGTGGCGCAGTTCCTCAAGCTTTATCCGAACCCGATGAGCAGCGACGAAGAGTGCGCGTACAGCGAGGAGGACCCGTGGCGCTTCCCATCCTGGTACTTCACCGACAAAGGCCTGATGATCGAGCCTTCCTTCCCCCATGTCGCCGCGGCGTGTGGTGGAGTCGAGTGGAGCGTCCTGCCCTATAGCCTGGTCAGCAAGCATCCGGGTGCAGTAGCGCTGAAGTTGCCCTGAAGGGCGGTGGACACCCTGATCCGGGGTGTCCCAACATGCATCACTCGTACACTGTCACCCGGTTGCGCCCGGTCTTCTTGGAGGTATACAAGGCCTGGTCGGCCCGGGCGATCAGGTCGGCGTGGCTGTTCAGCGGCTGGTTGAGCTCGGCCACCCCGAGGCTGATGGTGAAACGGATGACCTGCTCACCGTAAGGCACGTCCATTTCCTCGACGGCCTTGCGCAGGCGTTCGGCGAACATCCCGGCGCCGACCTTGTCGGTGTCCGAGAGCACCACGCCGAATTCTTCACCACCATAGCGCCCGGCAATGTCCGAATCACGCACGTGCTCGCGAACCATCGCGGCGATCTGTTCGATCACCTTGTCGCCCGCCGGGTGCCCGTAGGTGTCGTTGATCCGCTTGAAATGATCGATGTCGAACATCACCAGGCTGGAAGTGTTGCCATAGCGCTGGTAGCGGGCAAAGGCGGCTTTCAGGCTTTCTTCCCAGTGGCCGCGGTTGTACAGCCCGGTCAGCCGGTCGGTGCTGGAGAGCTTCTGCAGTTGCGCGTTGGCGGCCTGGAGCTGATGACGGTTGGTGGCGACGTCCGTGACATCGTAGATCACCAGGCAGATGTGGTTGATCTTGCTGTCGGGCGAGCGCAGGGGCAGCAACGTGGTGTTCTGGAACATGTACTCTTCCTGGCCGGTGATCGGCTGGTAGCTCTTGAACCGTACCAGGTATGGACGTTGCTCCCAGACCGTGAACGCTGGCGTGCCCAGGGCGGCGACGCTTTCGACCTTGCGACTGAACCATTGACGGTCGACTTCAGGAAACAGGCTGAAGAAATGCTGGTTGTGGGCGTCCTTGGGTTGTATCCCGGAACGGTTCTCCATGAAGGTGTTCCACACTTGCACCCGGTAGTCGCGGTCGAGCACCACCACGCCGACATCGATGCTCTGGACAATCGCCAGCAACCAGTGGAATTCGTTCAGATCGACAGGATTGTTCATGGCTCAGCTCATCAAGTAGGCGAGTTTGTGGGTCAGCCGCTCGATGGAGTCTTCCGTGAACAGCAACAGCAGGTCGAAGCGAATGTCGTGGCCTTCCAGGCCGTAGCTGATTTCCACCGCCAGGGTCTTTTTCCAGTGGGTGCGGTTGACCCGGATGAGCTCCTCGATGGCGGCGTGCTGACCGAGCACTTGTGGGTGGCCTTGGGAAAACACCACATCGATCTGCTCGGCGATGCTGCTCAGGCATGCACCGATCAGCACGCTGGAAAGGTCCAGGAGCATTTCCAGGTCCGAGTAGTCGGCGCTCTGGCGCTGCATCAACTGGGCGATATCGGCGATTTCCGAATCGTGGAATATCAGCAATGCTTCGCCGGCGATGCCACTGCCGATGAACCCCTGGCAGATGGCGGTCAGTTGCTGGGAGCTGCCGGCGTCGGCCAGCGCCATGTGCAGCTCGCCCACTTCCAGGATATTCACGTTCGGCACCGGCAACTGCACGAAGACCCCCAGCACCCTGGCGATCAGCGCGGCGGCGCGACCAATGGCCACGTTGACCGTTTCGCGAAAGGCATCGTGAAAATTGATGGCGGTATTGGCGGCCGAACGATTCTGCGACGACACCAGGCCGGGGCCGTTCAGCAGGCCCAGGCGACTGAGGGTCTGGCGCAGCTCGTTTTCGTCGAAGGGTTTTTTCAGAAAGGCAAGGGCGCCCAGTTCATGTACGCGGCGCACCGCTTCTTCCTGGATGTCGCCGGAAATCACGATGACCTGGGCCTTCAGTCCCTCGGCGCGCAAGGCGCTCAGTACTTGATAACCGTCCATTTCCGGCATGGTCAGGTCAAGCAATACCACCTGGCCCAGCCCCTGGCGTATGGCGTCCATCGCCTGGCGTCCATGGCTGGCCTCGGTGATGGAGACGGGCCAGTCCGCCGGTAATGCCCGTAGAACCTGCTTACGGGCCATATTGGAGTCGTCGCATACCACTAGGGGAATCACTGACACAGACAAGGCTCTCATCGGGGAAAGTACTAGGGCATGATGCCATAGGCCCTTTAAACCACCTAATAAGAAGGGTTATTACCTGCAAATTGTTTCGGTGGTCTTCTGTTTTGAAGCACCGGCCGCCGCGGAAGTTCGATTTGAAGGCCCGGCGCACCCAGGTGCCGAGAGCTAACGAGACGCCGCACATGCGCTTTGACGGCGAGACCAATAACCGGCATATTGCTCGCTTGTGCTTGTTTATGCTTGTTTATGCTTGTTTATGCGGGTTGTTGATCCATGAATACATCATCAGAAGCTTTTCCCGGCGAACGCCAACAGTTGATCAGAGACCGCCTGGCCCTGTATGGCCGGGTGATCGCGGCCGATCTGGCCAGCGAGTTCAAGGTGTCCGAGCATTCCATACGGCGAGACCTGAGCGCATTGGCCGCGGCGGGGTTCTGCAAGCGTGTCTACGGCGGCGCCATCCTGTTGCCTGTCGCCGAAGGGCCGATGGATGTGCGGGTACGCCAGGATACGGCGCGCAAGGGGCGACTTGCCCAGGCGGCGGCTTCGTTACTGAGTGAAGGGCAGCACGTGTTCATGGATGCGGGTTCGACCAACCTGGCCATCGCCCGTGCCATCGACCCCAGGCTGCCATTGACCGTGGGCACCAATTCACCGCTGATCGCGGTGCAGTTGATGAAGCTGCCCTGCGCCAAGGTCATTTTGCTGGGCGGCCAACTGGATCCCGTCACGGGTGGGGTGATCGGCTTGACGGCTGTACGGCAGTTGCAGCAGTTCAGTTTCGACCTGTGTTTCCTCGGCGCCTGCGCCATCGATGCGGACAACGGCATCACCGCGTTCGGCCTGGATGACGCGGAATTCAAGCGTGCGGTGGTGGCCGCGAGCGGCCAGGTGGTGGTGGCGGTGACCAACCAGAAACTGTCCAGCATCGCTCACTATCAGGTGGCGTCCTGCGAGGAGGTCTCGGCCCTGGTGGTGGAGCACGATGCGCCACGTGAACGGTTGGAGCCGTTCCTGAGCAGGATTTCCAATGTCCTGACCGGGGCCCGCGAATGATGCCGGGAGATGGCAGCTTCCGCGCTCGACGACTGCTGGCTCAGACGGCCTGCTTGACCTTTCGGCAGGCCCACTGCGCTTCGCTCTGCAGCTCCAGCACTTGCCAATGGAAGCGTTCCAGGGAGGCATTGTGGCCGACGCTGATCATGATGGTTTCCGGCAGTGCCTGCCTGAGCATCTGGTAGCAGCGCGCTTCGTTCTCCGCGTCCAGCGCTGAACTGCTTTCATCCAGGAACAGAACCGCCGGGCGAGCCATCAGCGCCCGCACGAAGGCGCAGCGTTGCTGCTCGCCGATGCTCAGGGTCTGCGCCCAGTCCCGATCCTCATCCAGTTGCTCGCCCAGGTGCTGCAGGCCGACTTGCTCCATGGCCAGGCGCAGGTTGACCTCTTCTTCCGGGCGGGGCGGGTTGGGATACCACAGCGCCTCGCGCAGGCTGCCCAGGGGCAGGTAGGGTTTCTGCGAAAGGGTCAGGGCCCGTTCGCGATCATAGGAACTCGAGCCGCAGGCGTGATGCCAGAGCCCGGTGACGGTGCGAATCAACGTCGACTTGCCGTAGCCCGACGGGGCGCTGATCAGCAGGCTGTCGCCAGGTTCCAGGGAGAGGTTGAAGCCCTTGAGCAAGCGTCGGCCGTTCGGCAGCCAGACGTCCAGGTCCTTGATGTGGAGCCCCTTGGCTTGGCGTCCGAGGGTGACCTTGGACTTGACCTGGACGTTGTCCAGGCGCTCCTGGAAGCCCACCAGCCGGTCGATCACCGATTTCCATTCCGACAGCTCCGGGAAGACCCCCACCAGGTAGGCAATGGCCGCGTGGACTTCGCCGAAAGCCGCGCTGATCTGGGTCAGGCGGCCCAGGGGAAAGGCGCCGGAGAAGAACTGCGGCGCCATGATGAACATCGGGATGACCGTGGCGCTGCGCAGATAGAAGGTCGAATAGCCCATGATCAGCTTCTGTTTTTTCACCAGCGCCCAGAAGTTCTCCAGTGCCGCTTCCAGGCGTTGGTTGAAGCGCTGGTTTTCCACGGCTTCGCCCCGATACTGCGCGACCGAGTCGGCGTTTTCCCGCAGGCGGATGAGGGAGAAGCGGAAATCCGCCTCGCGGCGCTGTTGCATGAAATTGAGGCCGGGCAACGCGCGTCCCAACCAGAATGCCAGGCCGGTGCCCAGCAGCGCGTAGACCAGGGCGATCCACACCAGCAGGCCCGGGACCACCACGGCATCGCCGGCGAAGGGGATGCTGACCAGGCTGGAGGCTTGCCAGAGGATGTGCAGGAAGGAGAACAGCGACACCACCGAAGTCAGCAGGCCCAGGCTCAATTTCAGCGATTTGACGATGAACAGGTCGATGTCTTCGGCGATCCGCTGGTCCGGGTTGTCCACCTCGGTCTCGGTGAGTTTCAGCTTCTGATACCGTTGGGCGCCCAACCATTGATCGAGCATGTTGCGCGTGGCCCAGCGACGCCAGCGCAGGGTCAGTTTCTGCTGGAAGTGAAAGGCGCCGACGGTGAAGGCGGCGGTGCCGACCTGCAACAGGATGAATTGCACGCTGCCGACCAGAAAGCCAGGGTAGTCCAGGGCTTGCAAGGCGTTATAGAAATGCAGGTTCCAGAAATTGGTGAGGATGTTGACGCCCACCAGGCACAAGGTCATCAGCACGGTGGCCGCCAGCAACAGCAGGGCCGGATACTTCTCTTCGGATGCCCAGAAAGGCCGCGCTAGACGCCAGAAATTGCGGAGTGTGTGCATGTGGTTTTCGGTGAGCCCGGTCGCTGACGACGTTGAGTTTGCAAAGGAGGGAGGATAGGATCGGCCAATGCTAATCGTTTGCATTAATTTGGGAAAGCCACGGGAGCCCCGTCATCGAATTTCCAGAATGGCTTGAACAAGCGTGGCCGCCGATTAAACGGGTGGTCCGGCCGCTATCCGGCGAGCAATCGTCCGTCGCCCTGAGCCGGCTCGCCGACCCAGCCGTGCTGAATCCGTTGCTGGCCAGCTTCGCCTTGCAATACCCGGGGGTGAATCGTGCCGCCGTGGTTTCGCAGTGGTCGATGAACTACATGAGCATCGTACTGCCCGCCACGTTCGCCTGCGTGCTGACACGCCATGGCCGGATCGACTTCTGGGGCGAAGAGGCGGTGCTGTTCCATGAACAGGGCCAACCCCAGTCCCTCGGCTTGCCCGGCTCGCTACCGGCGCTGTCCGCCGGCGAGCGTGCCGAGTATTGGTCGCAGTTGATTCATCGGCACATGGCGCCGCTGTTCGCCACCTTGGCCGCTGCCGGTGGCCTGGCGCCGAAGATAATGTGGGGCAACCTGGTCGCCATCTGGGACGGTGCCTTCGCCAGGATGGACCCCGACCTGTGCCGGGACGGTTTCGCCGAGGCACACCGCTGGCTGGAACAGGCCGTGGTGAACGATGGACGGTTGAAACTGCGGGGTCTGCAACGCATGGTGGAATCCCCCGCGCCGCAGATCTGCCCATGCTTGCCGTTGCGTCGGCATTGCTGCCTGCATTACCAACTGCACGAACCCGTCGAAGGGCAGACACCGGTGCTCTGCGAGTCCTGTCCCAAGCTGCATCGCCTGCCTCTGGCCGAGCAGGTGAGTTACCTGCACTCCATCTACGAGGACGCCTGAGGGGCGTCGCCGCTTCGTTGTTGCCTATGAATACGCCTTGGCCAGCGCCGTCGGGCCCTCTTCGCAACGGGGCTCGATTTCGCTGAGTTTGCCGTGCTCGATGCGAATCAGACGGTCGGCCAGGCCGAAATAGGCATCGTCGTGGGAAATGACGATCAGCAGTTTGCCGCGTTCGCGAAGGTCCGGCAGGATCCGGGTGTAGAAGAAGTGCTTGAACACCGGATCCTGGTCGGCCGCCCACTCGTCGAAGAGGTAGCAAGGGCGGTCGTCCAGGTAGGCACTGAGCAGGGCCAGCCGCTTGCGTTGTCCGGTCGAGAGCGCCAGGGTGGTCAGCCGGCCTTCCTCGATCTGCACTTTATGGTCCAGCTGCAGTTGCACCAGATAGTCCTGGGCCTGCTGCATCAGGTGTGGATCGTCGCCGTCGAAGAGGTTTTCGAACAGGCAGAAGTCGGTGAAGATCGCCGAGAAGTGCTGCCGGTAGTGGTGGTTGTCGTTGCTCGACGACACCTGTTCGTCGAGTATGATGTCGCCGCTTTCCGGACGGTACAAACCTGTGAGCAACAACGCCAGGGTGGTCTTGCCGCTGCCGTTGCCGCCCGTGATGAACACCACCTCGCCGGCATTGAGGGTCAGGTCGATGGGGCCCAGGGTGAAATGCCCATCCTCACGTTCACGGTAGTAGGTGTGGGCAACCTGTCGGCAGACCAGGTGGCGGACCTGGGTCGGCGGGATCGTCTCGATGATTTCGCCACCGGCTTGCATCTCGCTCTCCAGGGCCCGGATCTTGTTCAGGGCGACGCTGGCTCGGCCCAGGGTGGGCAAGGCATGCATCAGTTCCGACAGCGGGGTGATCATGTAGAGGATGGCCAGGATGTAGCCGGTCACCAGGCTGGCGCTGAGTTCGATGATATGGGGCGCGGCGAACAGCACCACACCGATCAGCATGTAGAACACCGCATTGCCCCAGTTCATGACCAAGGCATAGATGCTCATGCCACGGACGAAGTCCCGGCGGTATTGCAGGCTCACCGGTAGCAACAGGCGTGAGAAGAAATGCTGCCGGCGCGGATGGTTGAGCTGCAGTTCCTTGCTGCCTTCGGTCAGCAGGCGGTACTGGTCGAACAACTGATCCTTGAGTTCCCGGGCTCGGGAGATCGACGTCAGGGCCCGCCGTTGCGGCCAGTTGAAACTGAGGCTGCCCAGGATGATCAGCGCCAGCGTCAGCCCCAGCAGGGGCAGGCTGAGCCAGCCCAGGTAACCCAGGCAGGCCGCAATGATCCCGGCGTTGACCAGCAGGATCGGGACCAGTTCCACCGCCTGGCTGATGGTTTGCGTATCGTCGGTCAGCATCGCCAGCAGGCGATGCTTGCCCAGGCGTTGCAATTGCGCATAAGGCGTATCGATCAACTTGGCGCTCAGGTGCAGCCGCATATCGTGCACCGCCCCCTGTCCCAGGCGCAGGAGGCTGACATCGGAAATTACCCGCGAGACCGCTACCAGCACCACCAGGGCGGCGAAATACAGGCCGTCCACGGGGCGCAACCGATCGAACACTTCCAGGCTGTGATTGATGTTGGCGATCAGGCCCGCCGCAGCCAGCCCGCAGACCAGGCCCGTCAGGGTCGCGATCGACAAGGCGCGCCAGGAACGTTTGGCCATGAGTAACAACAAATCCATTTCAAACAGCTCCGTCAGGTGTGATGGTCTCGAGGCAGGCGGCCAGTTGCTCATGCAAGGCGGGTTGCTCGAGAAGGGTCAGGTGTTGCGCAGCGATGACCTGTCGAGTGAACGGCCCACTGCTCAAACCTTCCCAGTGCGGGTCGGCGAAGGCAGCCTCGGCCAGGGTATCGCTGGCCCACCATACGTGTACCGGGCAGCTTAACCGCGGTGGCTCGAAAGTCGACAACAGATGCTGCGTATGCTGCTGGTAGCGCAGCCGGGTCTGCAGATGGTCCCAGCTGTCGCCATCGAGCTGCAGGCCTTGCTGACGCGCCCACTGGGCCAGCTCCGGCAGGCGCTGCACGGCGGGCAGGGCAGCCAGTTGCGTCATCAGGGCCGTCAGGGTCGATGGCGGCAGCTGGCGCAACACGGCCTGGCTGTCGGCCGTCAGGGAGAGAACCGCCGATTCCCAGAGCGCTTCGACGCTGTCGTCCGCTTCTCGATGCTGGTATTGCGAGTCGAGGATTGCGAGCAATGCCACGGTTTCGCCCTGGCTCTCCAGGCGGGCGGCCGCGGTAATCGCCAGCAGGCCGCCCAGGGAGAATCCCAGCAGGTGATACGGGCCGTGTGGCTGCTGCTGGCGCAGCTGTTCGACGTAGATCGTCGCCAGTTGCTCGATGTCTCCCCCCAGCGTCGTGCTGTCGTCGTTCAGGTAGGCCGCCTGCAGTCCCCACAATTGCCAGCCCGATAACGGTGCCAGCAGGCAGCGATAGTCCTGCACATGGCCGGTGGAGGGGTGGAAGCAGAACAGCTTGGCGCTCTGCACCGAGGTAGCGTTGGGGGGCGATAGCCTGACCAGGGGCGAGAGCTTGAGTTCGGCCTGCACCAGTGCCGCGAATGCCGAGACGCTGGGGGCGTTGAACACCGCATTGACCGTCACCGGGGCCGACAACGCGCTCTGCAAACGGCTGGCAAGCGTCACCGCCGCCAGGGAATGCCCGCCCAGTTCAAAGAAGTCATCGTCGATGCCCACCCTTTCCAGGCCCAGCACCTGCGCCCAGATATCGGCGAGCAGCGCTTCCAGAGGAGTGCGCGGCAGGGCGCTGCCTACGGTGTCCAGGACCTTGTCGGCCCACTGCTGCAAGGTCTTGCGGTCCAGCTTGCCGTTACCCATCAGGGGCAAGGCTTCGACGATCCGCAAGGTGGGCAGCATGTAGTCCGGCAGGCAGTCCTGGGCCTGGCCATGGAGGCGCGCGATGGTGGTCGAATGCCCGGGCACGAGGGTCAGGAAGGCGAACAGTTGCTGGCCGAGCTCACCTCGGGACAGGCATTGCACCGCCGCCTGGGCGACGCCTGGAAGGCGAACCAGCTGCGCCTGTATCTCATCGAGTTCCACCCGGAAGCCACGGATCTTGACCTGGCGGTCCGCGCGTCCGGTGATTTCCACGCTGCCATCATGGAGATAACGCGCCATGTCACCGGTGCGATACAGGCGTTCGCCGAAAGTGGCGGCCGGTTCGATAAAACGATCGGCGTTCTGCTGGTCATCCAGGTAACCGCGGGCCAGTTGCGGACCGGCGATGTACAGTTCCGCGCTCTGGCCGGGGCCCACCAGTTGGCCTTGTTCGTCGAGCAGGTACAGGCGCATGCCGTCGAGACGGTCGTCCAGGGGCAGGCAGCGATAGTCCACGGCTGGCTCGGTCTTGTGCATCGCCACCCCGACGGTGGTTTCGGTCGGGCCGTAATGGTTGAAGATGGCCAGGGCCGGTGCGAGCTCGCGAATGCCTTGCAGCAGGCGGCGCGAACAGCTTTCGCCGCCGAGCACCAGTTGCTTGCGGGGCAGTACCGCGGCGCCTTGGGCGTGCATCAACCAGGCGTCGAGCAGCGAGGGCACGACTTTCAGGTGGTCGATGGGGTACTCGGCCTGCCAGGCGGCCCAGGCCTGGGCGTCCATGGCAGTGTCCTTGTCCAGCAGGTGCAATTCACCTGCGCTGAGCAATGCCGGGAACAGCAAGGTGTAGCCCAGGTCCGCCGCCAGGGAAGTGACCACCGCGCTGCGTTCGCCAGGGGCCAGTCGCAGGCGCCGGGACACGCTGTCGACATAACTGGCCAACTGGGCGTGTTCGACGATGACGCCCTTGGGCGTGCCGGTGCTGCCGGAAGTGAACAGCACGTAGGCGGCATCCTCGGGTTGGATCCGGGCGTCCACCACGGCCGTGGATGCCTGCTGCCAGATCGCTTCATCCCTCAGGTCGAGGCTGCCGGCCGAGGGCAACGCGGGCGCGCTGCCTGCCGAGCCGCTGAGCACGAAAGCGGGCCGGGCCTGCTGCAGGATCGCCAGGGAGCGTTGCGCGGGCTGGTGCACGTCCAGGGGAACGAATGCGGCGCCACTCTTGAGCACGGCGAGCATGGCCAGGATCATCTGCGAGGAGCGATCCAGGTACAACGCCACGCGGTCTTCGCGGCCGACGCCCTGGGCGCGCAGGTAATGCGCCAACTGATTGCTGCGGGCCTGCAATTGAGCGTAGCTCTGGTGCCCGTTGGGGTCGCGCAGCGCCAGGTGGTCGGGGAAGCGCGCGGCGCACGCCTCGAAACGCGCCGGCACGCTGGCAAACGAGGGGGCCGTGACCTGGCCATGCAGGGCCGCCAGGGTCGCCTTGAAGCTCGGCGCTTGTAACGACAGTCCGGCCAGGGGTTTTTCCGGATTGGCCAGGGCATCGAGCAGCAGCGACTGGAACTGCTCCAGCAGCGTGCGTGCGGCTTGTTCGCTGTAGCGGCTCGGCAGGTGGCACAGGTTCAGGCGGTAGCCGTGGCCGACGGTCTCGTTGCGGGTCGTCTCGACAACCAGCAGCAGCTCCATGCCCGCCGGGACCGCCTGTGCATCCAGTACTGAGAGGGTCGAGGCAGGACTGCCCAATGCAGGGAGTCGCTCCGGCAGTTGCCCGCCCCATTGGAAACCGTAGCGCAGCGTTTCGGCCGGCAGCGGGGTACTGACCCCGCAGTACTCCTGCCATTCGGTGGCTTGCTCGCACAGGGCCTGCAAGTTCGTCAGCGCCTGGGCAAAGCCCCGGTCCGTGGCCGGTTGCCAGCGCAAGGGCAACGGCTTGGCGAACAGGCCCCAGCAGTCTTCGAGTTCCTCGTAGTCGTCACGGCAGTCGTGCACCCAGTTCAAGGTCAGTGGCGGACTGTCCACCGTGCCCAGGCGCTGCAACAGGGCGCCCCAGGCAGCCATCAGGACATGCTCGGGGGATGCCCCGTGACGCTGGCAGAAACTGTCCAGGGCCGCATTCACCAGGGGGCCGGCTTGCTCACGGGTGGTCAGCGGGGTGTCCGGTCGATCGGTGCGCACCTGGCGATACAGCAGCTCGCTGGCGGTCGGTTCGTTGAGGGCCTGGCTGGCCCAGAAGCGCCGGCCCGGCACAGCGTCTTCATCGGACTGCAGCTCGTAGAGCCAGGCGCTGTACTGGGTGTAGGTCATGGCTTCGTCGTCGGGCAACGGCGCATCCGCCGTGCCCAGGGCCCGAGCCAGGCGCAGCAGGGTGCCGCGATCCGCGCTCAGGCCGGGCAGCTGCAAGGTGACCCGATGCCTGTCGGCTCCGAGCGCTTGCACATCGACGCCGATCACGTCCGTGGCCGTGACGGCCGCCTCTATCACCTGCAACGGCAGCAGCAGGCCCGGCTCAGGCCGCACCCGCAGGCGCAGGGCCTCGTGGCAGGCGCTGAGCGCGGCCAGACGCTGCTGCAAGCGTTCCAGCGCCAGCGCCCCGGTGATCTCCAGTTCCAGGCGCACGGGCGGCAAGCCCGCCAGCCATTGGCTGCGTTGCTGCGGCGAGAGGGCGAAGGCTTCTTCACGCTGTTCGTAGATCGTCATGCCTGCACCTCCGCATCCGACGCCGATCGGGCTTCAGGCACAGGCCCCGTCAGCTCTTCACGACGCATCATCTGGCCCATGGCGACGCAGATCTTGCGTTCGCCCTCGAAGGGGTCCCGGGCATGGGCCACCAGCATATTGTCCAGCATGACCATGTCGCCCTTTTGCCAGGTAAAACGTACGGCGCAGGCTTCGTACGCTTCGCCGATCACTTGCATGACAGCGTCTTCGATCACGCTGCCATCGCCGTAATAGACATTGCGGGGCAGGTGGCCGGGGCCGAACAGGTTGATCAGGTTGGCGCGCACTTCAGGCTCCAGGCAGGCGGTGTGGTGCAGTTGCACCTGGTTGAAGAACGACAGTTCGCCGGTCTGCGGATGAGCCACGATGGCCGGGCAATGCTGGGCGATGCGCAGGTTATCGGTACCGAGCCATTCCCAACGCATGCCCGAGGCGAGGCATTGGCGTTCCACTTCCTCGCGCTGCTCGGTCTTGAAGAAGTCCTGCCAGCGCACATCCAGCTTGTCGGTGAAATGCCGCACGTACAGCAACCCCAGCGCCTTGAAGCGCTCGACAACGTCTTCGGGCAACCGCGCCAGGACCTGGCGGCAATCGACGATGGGCGTACAGCCGCCACGCGGAGCGGGAGTCTCGCAATAGAACCACTGCTTGCGCGGCCATTGGGGCAGGTGCGAGCTTTCGTTGTGGAAGAGAATCATGTGTTGTTCCGGGTACGGCGTGGAATGGTAGATGTTCTTGCCGGAGGTGTTCTTCGGCAGGTCACCGTAGGTGCCGTAGAGATCAGGCTCGATGGCCTGGGCGAATTGCTCGAAGGCTGCGGCATCCGGCAGGTTGAAGCCGCGGAACAGCAGGCCGCCGTGGGTACGCAATTGAGCATTGATCCACTCCCGGGCCTGCAGCGCCCAATGCACCGGGTCCAGGTCGCCGAGCAGCGGTTCGATCACCAGGGGCAAGGGATTGTCGGCGTCGAGATGACGGGTGCGCACCTGTTCGTGGGCCACTTGGCTCACGGCCGTGGCCCGGGTCTGCTTGAGCTTGCTCAACTTGGACTGCTTGCGTGCGCTGCGCGCGGTGGCATCGTCCGGCGCCCCTTCGGCCTCGGCCGATGGCGCGTTGTTCCTGGCGGCCTCGACGCCCCAGCTCCAGTGATCCAGGGCCTGGCCGGGGGCCGAGGCCAGCGCTGCCAGCAGGCTTTCGAAGCCTTGTTCGAAGCGCTGGACCGTCGCTTGCTGCAATACACTGGTGCGATAGACCCAACGCACGTTCAGGCCTTGCTCCTCGTCTTCCTCGACGAATACGGCCATGTCGAACTTGCTGCTCTCCTGGCGAGCCACCAGGTGTTCCACGTCCAGGTCCGGCAGGCTGGCGTTGCCGCTGGGGGTGTTCTGCATCACGAACAGCACCTGCACCAGCGGGTTGACCCCAGGCGTGCGCGGCGGCTGCAGTTCCTCCACCAGCTTGTCGAACGGCACCTGCTGGTGCTGGAACGCCGACAGGCAATCCTCGCGCAAGCGTTGCAAGCGCGCATCGAAGCTTTCGCCCTCGTTGAGGCGGGCCCGGATCGGCAGCACGTTGACGAAGAAGCCGATGAGGTTTTCCAGGGCCGGGTGCTCGCGGTTGGCCAGGTCGGTACCGACGATGAAGTCATTGGCGCCGGTGGCACGCTGCAAGAGGCTGTTGAACGCATTGAGCAAAACCATGAACAGGGTCGCCCGCTGCTGTTGCGCATAGGCCTTGAGCACCTGGGCCTGGGCCGGCGTGAAGCGTTGTTCCAGGGCTGCGCCCTGGTAGTCGGGCCGCGCCGGGCGCGGGCGGTCGAGGGGCAGCGGGATCAGCGTCGGCGCACCGTCCAGCTGGCGGCGCCAATAGTCGATTGCCCGCGCCAGCAGCCGTTGCTGGGCTTCGCTGCGCTGCCAGTAGGCATAGTCGGCGAACTGCACCGGCAATGTCGGCAAGACCGGTGTCGAGCCGTGGCTGAACGCCTGGTAGCCGGTAATCAGTTCCTGCACCAGGATACCCATGGACCATGCATCGGTGGCGATGTGGTGCAGCACCAACTGCAGCACGTGATCGTCCGTGCCCAGGCGCAGCAGGTGGGCCCGCAACATCGGCGCCTGTTGCAAATCGAACGCCCGCCCGGCCTGTTCGTCGATCAGGCGTTGCAGGGTTTGTGCCTGCTGTTCGCCGTCCAGGTGAGCGAGTTCGGTGGGCGTCAGGTCAAGCACGGGTGCCGGGCTGATCACCTGGCACGGCTGGTCGCCGTCGAGCTGGAAAGCGGTGCGCAAGGATTCATGGCGCTCCAGCACACACTGCAGCGCCGCTTGCAGCGCGGCGATGTCCAGGGCTCCACGCAGCCTGACCGTGGTAGTCATGTTGTAGGCGGCGCTCGGGCCTTCGAAGCGATCCAGGAACCACAGCCGTTGTTGGCTGTAGGACAGCGGTAGCGGCTGGTTGCGCGGTGCCAGGGCCATTTCGGCTTCGCCATCGGGCTCGGCCTGTACGGCGAGCTGCTGGTCCAACGCAGCGGCCAGTTGCTCCAGGGTCCCACGTTCGAACAGCGTGCGCAGTGGCAGGTTGACGTTCAACCGCCGACGGATGCGCGACAGCACCTGGGTCGCCAGCAACGAGTGCCCGCCGATGGCGAAGAAGTCGTCGTGTACGCCAACCTCGTCCAGGCCGAGGATCTCCTGCCACAGTGCGGCCAGGACTTTTTCGGTCGGCGTGCGTGGCGCCACGCACTGCTGCTGTGCGTTTTCGTCCTGAGGCACGCCCAGGGCGGCGAGGGCACGGCGATCGACCTTGCCATTGGCATTCAACGGCAGTTGCACAAGCGCCAGCCAACGGGCCGGCACCATGTAGCTTGCCAGTTGCTTGGCCAGGTAAGCGCTCAAGACCTGCTGCGCGGGTTCGTCGCCCAGGTCCACGGTGTCGTCGAGCACGTACCAGGCCACCAGTTGCAAGGAACCCCGGGCATCGGGCAGGGCCAATACCGCCGCGCTGTCCACCGCCGGATGCTGCATCAGGCGGTTTTCGATTTCACCCAGCTCGATGCGGTGGCCGCGGATCTTGACCTGCTGGTCGCGGCGACCGAGGTATTCGATCACGCCATCCTCACGCATGCGGCCGATGTCGCCACTGCGGTACAGGCGTGCGCCTGCCTGGAATGGATGCGCAACGAAAGCTTCACGGGTGCGTTGCGGGTCGCGCAGGTAGCCGCGGCCCACGCCGACGCCGCCGATGCACAATTCACCGGGTACGCCGACGGGAACCATGCGCAGCGCCGAGTCGAGGACGAACACCTGGTTATTGGCGGTCGGCTTGCCGATGGGCATGTGCAGGCAGTCGTGGGCCGGCGCCTCGGTGATGGGGTGGAACGCCACGTCATCGGAGCATTCGGCCGGACCGTAGGCGTTCATCAAGGCGACGGCCGGGAAACGTGCGAACCAGTCCCGGGCCAGGGCCGGGGGCAAGGCTTCGCCAGTGGGCAGCAGCCAGCGCAGGCTCGCCAGGGTGTGATGGGCCTGGCTTTCCTGGAGCATGCCGCGAATCAGCGCCGGCACGGTCTCCAGCAGCGTCAACCGGTGTGCCTGGACCGCATCGAGCAGAGCCACCGGGTCGTGGGCCTGGGCATCGGGAAGAATGTGGACCGTGGCACCGAACAGTGGCGCGGCGAGGAACTGCCAGACGCTGATGTCGAAGGCCGCCGAAGCCGTCTGGGCGATGCGATCATGCTCATCCAGGCCCAGGCTCGGCACCTTGCCGAACATGTTGTTGAGCATGCCGCGCTGTTCCACCATGACCCCTTTGGGGGTGCCGGTGGAGCCCGAGGTGAAGATCACGTAGGCCAGTTGGTCAGGGGAGTGGGCGTAGCCGACCGGTTCTTGGGCGGCGCCGTTCCAGAGGGCCTGGGCAACCAGGCAGGTCGGTTGCTGGCGCATCTGTGGCAGGACGTTGTCCAGGGTCGATGCGGCATTTTCGCAGACCAGCAGCAGTGGGGCCTCGCCCAGGTCCAGCAGTTCGGCCAGGCGAGTGCCAGGCTGTTGGATGTCCAGGGACTGGAACGCCGCACCGGCCTTGAGCGTGGCGACCATCATCGTCAGCAAGGCCAGGCCACGTTCGGCAAACAGCGCCACCAGGGTTTCCGGACCGGCACCGGCCGCTTGAAGGGCATGGGCGATGGCATTGGCGCGACGGTCCAGTTCGGCGTAGGTCAGCGACTCCCCCTGGCAGACGGCGGCGATGTGCTGCGGGCGACTGCGCACCTGATCGGCGAACAGCGACGCATAGCCACGCTCCAGCGGGAACTCGACGGCGCTGCGGTTGCATTCGATCTGCAGCTGCTGGCGCTCCGCTTCCGGCAGCATGTGCAGGCTGCCCAGTGGGGCCTGGGGTGCCTCCAGCATGCCCGACAGCAGTTGCACCAGATGCCCGAGCATGCGCTGCACGGTGGCGGTGGTGAAGCGCTGGCTGTCGTAGGACAGGCGGATGCCCAGGCGATCGCCCGGATACAGCACCACGGTCATCGGGAAGTTGGTGTGCACCCGGTCTTCGTAGATGTCGATGCTGAAGGCGTCGAGCTGCACGCTGCTGATGTCCAGCGGGGCGTTTTCGAACACCACCAGGCTGTCGAACAATTGCTGGCCGCGCGGCACCTGGCTGCAACGCTGGATGTCCACCAGGGATGCGCTTTCATGTTCGCGCAACCGGGCGTTGTGGGACAGCAGGGCCTGCAGCCAGTCGGCCACCGGTGCCTGCGGGTCCACGTCGATGCGCAGCGGCAGGCTGTTGATGAACAGCCCGACCATTTCTTCCACCCCGGCCAGGTCGGTCGGACGACCGGCGACGGTCACCCCGAACAGCACGTCGCGGTTGCCGCTGTAGCGCGACAGCAACAATGCCCAGGCGCCCTGGATCCAGGTGTTGGGAGTCAGCTGGTATTGCTGGCAGAGCTGCTGCAGGCGCTGGGTCTGGGCAATGCTCAGGGTATGGTCGAAGTCTCCCACCTGTTCCGGCGCCTGCTCGGGACGCGCCACGGGGCTGTCCACGTGCAGCGGCGTCGGTTCGCTGAAGCCGGCCATCTCGGCCTGCCAGAACGCGTGGGCGGCGGCCATGTCGTGACGCTCCAGCCAGCTCATGTAGCCACGGAACGAGCGCAGGCGAGGGCGAGCCACCGGCTCCTGGCGCACGATGGCCTGGTAGATCGCCAACAGGTCTTCCATCAGCAGGCCGAAGCACCAGGCATCGGTGAGGATGTGGTGGAAGCTGCGCACCACGGCAAAGCGACGCTCATCCAGCTGGAACACCCGCAGGTGAGTCAGTGGTGCGCAGGCCATGTCGAAGCCTTGCAGGCGTTGCTCTTCCAGGGCCTTGTCCATGGCCAGGCGCTGCTGTTCTTCGTCGAGATCACGCAGGTCCTGCCAGTCGAATGCCCGATGGGTCTGACGGTACACGCACTGCAGCGGCTCATGGTCGTCCTGCCACCAGAACGCGGTACGCATCATCGGATGGCGCTCGAGGAACAGTTGCCAGGCCGCTTCCATCGCCGGACGCTGCATTACGCCGTCCCAGCTGTAGCGTTGCTGCATCAGGTAGATCCCGCTGTGAGGTTGCAGCAGGGTGTGCAGCAGCATGCCCTGTTGCATGGACGACAGCGGGTAGACGTCTTCGATGTTCGCCCAGTCCAGGGGCTCGGCGGCCAGGGTCGCCGCCTGCTTGTGGCACAGTGGGAAGGCCTGGCTGGCGGGGCGCAGGTCAGGCGTGTCGGTCAGTTCGGCGAGTTCGATCAACCGTTGCACAAGCCTTGGCGCCCAGTCGGCCGCCAGCGCCCCTTGGCTGCGCAGGTGCAGGCAATCGTCCTGCCACCAGGCGTCCAGGGTCAGGGGGCACGAGGCCGCCGGTGACGGCGCCGCCTCGACCCGGGCCAGGATGCCACGCTCTTCGCGATGGCTGTCCAGATCGCCCTGCCAGCGGATGGCGATGGCGGCTGGCGGGAGGTCGCGCAGCGGTTCTTGCAGGTAGGTATTGTCCGACAGATAGCGCAGGGCACCATAGTCGACACCATGCTGAGGATACGCCCGCATCTGCCCGACCAGGGCTTGCAAGCGTTGCAGCCGGCTGTCGCCTTCGGGCTGGAGGAAGTACGGCACCGCCAGGGTCAACGGACCCAGGATGCGCGCCGGGTCGAAGTCGGCCACGGCAATCGGTGCGTTGGCGGGCAGGCGCTCGACCCGGGGACGAGCCGCCTGCACGCTCAGGGCCAGCAGGCCTTCGCCGCACACTTCACGGCAGTGCTCGGCCACGGCGCTGGCCAGCAGGCTGTTCCAGTCCAGTTGCAGCACCTCGCCCAGGCGCTTGAGGGCCGCCGAGGTGGCGGCCGGCAGCGTCTGTTCGACCACGCTGGGCGGTTGTTGGCCGTCAGGCAATTGAAGCGGCTCCATGCCGGCGTATTGCAGCCAATGCTCCCAGGCGTCGTCCAGTCCATCACCCTGGGCATGGGTCTGCTGGTGGCGGGTCCACTGGCTGAAATCACCGCCGACGTGGGACAGGCGCACTGGCCGTTGGTAACGCAGTTGGGCCAGCGCCAGGTTGAGGTCGTTGAGCAGCAGCTCCCAGGAGGCTTCGTCCAGGCACAGCGGGTGCGCGGCCAGCAGCAGGAATGGCTTGCCCGCCACCTCCAGCAGGCTGGCATGCAGGGTCTGGCCGGCGTCCAGCGCCAGTGCGTCGACGCCGGCCTGGGCCAGGGCCTGCAACTGTGCCGGGTCGTTTGCCGCGAGTGTCCCGGTGGTGACGGCCGGGGCCTTGGCCGTTGACAGCACCCGTTGCTGCCATTCCCCATCCGGTTGGGCCTTGAGTGCCAGGCGCAATGCCTGGTGGTGATGTTGCAAGGCGCCGATGGCCTGGCTCAGCAGCTCGCCGTCGACCGCCTGGCTCAACGCCACGCAACGCCAGGTCGCCTCCAGCGGCCCCTGTTGCAAGCGGGCCAGTTGCCCGGCGGCCAGTGGCAGCTCATGACCATCGGCGTTGCTTTCGGCCACGCCGTGGCCGGCGTCGGCGCCCAGTACACGGGCGATGTCGGCGATGGTGCGGTTCTCGAACAACTGGCGTGGAGTGAGCTTCAAGCCTTGCTGGTTGGCCCGGGCGATGATCTGCAGGTTGATGATCGAATCGCCGCCGAGGGCGAAGAAGTTATCGTGTACCCCGACACGTTCGAGCTTGAGGACATCCTTCCAGATCTGCGCCAGCAGCGCCTCGACTTCGTTGCGTGGGGCCACGTGGGTGGCGCTGTCGTCGCTGGACTTGTGGGGGATCGGCAGGCGCTGTACGTCGACCTTGCCGTTGCGGGTCAGGGGCAATTCATCGAGGGTGATGAAGTGCGCCGGCACCATGTAGTCCGGTACTCGCGCCCCCAGGTCGTTACGCAACTTGGTGGCGGACAGCGACTGGCTGGCCACCAGGTAGGCCACCAGGCGCAGGCTGCCGTCCAGTTCCACGGCACGCACCAGGGCTTGCTCGATCAGCGGCGACAGGCGCTTGAGCTGCGCTTCGACTTCGCCCAGCTCCAGCCGGTTGCCGCGGATCTTGACCTGGCTGTCGATCCGGCCGAGGAACGCCAGTTGACCGTCCACCTGCCAGCGTACGCGGTCACCGGTGCGATACCAGCGTTGCTGGTCTTCATCGAGCAGGAAGCGTTCGGCGGTGAGGTCCGGCCGGTGCAGGTAGCCCCGGGCCAAGGCGCCGTTGATCAGCAACTCACCGCAGACGCCGGTCGGCACCAGACGACCGTTGGCATCCACCACACGCACTTGACGATTGGGCAGCGGCCTGCCGAGAGCAATGCTGCGCAGGCCTGCGGGCAGTTCGGTGGCAATCGCCCCGACCGTCGCTTCGCTCGGGCCATAGTGGTTGAACACCCTGAGCCCTGGCGCCAGGTGGTTCACCTGTTCCAACAACCCCGGGCTGAGAGCGTCGCCGCCAAACACCAGCAGGGTGCGGGGCAGCAACCGGGCATCGGGAAGCGCCTGCAACAGGCCGGCCAGGTGGCTCGGGGTGATCTTCAGCACATCCACCGGGTGCCGGTCGAACAGTTCAGCCAGCGCCAATGGGCTGAAACCGCTGTCTTCATCCACCAGCAGCAGGCTGCCGCCGTTGCACAGGGCACCGAACAGCTGGGTGTGACCCAGGTCGGCGGCGATGCTGGACAGCAGGCCATAACGGGCCGCCGCCGGAGGGTTGAGCACCGCGTGCACGGCTGTCAGGTAGTCGACGATGGACCGGTGTTCCACCACCACTCCCTTGGGTGTGCCGGTGGAGCCCGAGGTGTAGATCACATAGGCGGCGTCCGTCGGGCTATGGGCCACGGCGGGTGGCGTAGCCGGCTGGCTGGCGATGGCCGCAGCCTGTTCCTCCAGCCAGAGGGCCGGCGTGCGTTCGGCCAGGCCTGCGAGCAGTGGCGAAGGGGCGGCGCCTATCAGTAGCGCGGCGCGGCTGTCCACCAGCACATCGGCCAGACGGCCGGCGGGCTGCTTGATGTCCAGGGGCAGATAGGCCGCGCCGGCCTTGAGGACACCCAGCAAGGTGACCACGAAATCGACACTGCGCTCCAGGGCCAAGGCCACCACGCTGTCCTGGCCGATACGCCGGGCGCGCAGATAATGGCCGAGGCGGTTGGCCTGCTGATCCAGCTCACGGTAGGTCAGCGCCACCTGACGGTCCCGGACCGCCAGCGCCTCGGGGTTCGCGGCCGCCTGCTGTTCGAAGCGCTGGTGCAGGCAGGCCAGGGGCACCGGCAGTTGCACACCACGTCCCTGGACCCGCAACTGCTGGCTTTCCTCCGAAGCCAGCCATTCCAGCTCGCTGACGCGGCGCTGTGGCTGCGCGGTCATCGCCAACAGGATGCTGCGCAACTGCGTCGACAGTATCGTCACCTCGGCATCGCTGAAGCGGCTGCGGTCGTAACTGATCAGGTAGTGCAGCTGCTTGTCCGGCATCACAATCAGCGAAAGCGGGAAGTGGTTGCGGCCCTGGGTGAGGGTCAGGCCTTCGACCTGCTGGTCGTTGGCCGGCGCGCTGAAGCTCAGGCCACCGGTGTCCTGGTTGAGGGCATCGGTCACCGGGAAGTTTTCGAATACCAGGATCGAATCGAACAGCGCCTGTTCAGCAGCAATGCGCGACATTGACTTGAGCTTGCCCAGGGGCAGGTAGGCGTGGTGGCGCAAGTCGCTGTTGGCCTGCTGCAGCTGTTGCAACCAGTCCACCAGGGCCGGGCCCTCGGACCATTGCACGCGCAGCGGCAGGGTATTGATAAACAGCCCGACGATGCCGTCCACCGCGGCCAGGTTTTCAGGACGGCCGGCGACGGTGACGCCATAGACCACGTCGTCACGCCCCGCATGCTGGCCCAGCAGCAGCGCCCAGGCGCCCTGGATCAGGGTGTTGATGGTCAGGTCGTTCTGGCGCGCGAAGTGCGACAACCGCTCGGTTTCGCTGGCGTCCAGACGGCTTTCCCGCTCGGCGAAGGGGGCGCCCGAGGGCGCTGCCTGGCGTTCGGCGAAATGGGGCAGCGGGGTCGGCTCGCTGACATCGTGCAATTGCTCGCGCCAGAAGCCTTCGGTGGCGGCCATGTCCTGCTCCGCCAGCCAGGCGATGTAGTCGCGATAAGGCCGGGTCGGCGCCAGGTTGGCAGGGCGGCCGTGAGCCTGTTCGTAATAGAACGCCAGCCACTCCTGAACCGCGATGCCCACGCTCCAGCCATCCATGAGAATGTGGTGGAAGGTCCAGATCAGGTGCCAGCGCTCGGGGGCCAGGCGTACAAGGCACACGCGCATCAGCGGCGATTCGTTCAGTTCCAGGGGCTGGGCCCGTTGCTCCAGCGCCAGTCGCTCCAGGGCTGCCTGGGGTTCGGCCTGGTCCTGCCAGTCCAGTTCGGTCAGGGGCAGCGCCACGTCCTGCTGCACCACTTGATAAGCATCGTCCAGCTCTTCCCACAGAAAGGCACTGCGCAGCACGGCATGGCGCTGCATCAGCGCCTGCCAGGCGCCGCGAAACGCGTTCAACTGCAGCGGACCGTTCATTTCCAGGCTCAATTGCTGGTAATAAACCCGCGAATCCGGTTCATAGACGCTGTGGAACAACAGGCCGTGCTGGGTCGGCGAAAGGGAGTAGATGTCTTCGATGTTGTTCATGCTTGCTTGGTCCATTTCAAAGGCTTGAAACACAGTGAGCGTCAGTCAGGGGGCCGCGGTGGTCGAGGACCCCGCGGCCGCATCGCTCGCTAGCTTTGGGAATTCGGTTTGGTCTTGAGCTTGCCCAGCAGCTTGTCCAGGGATTTCTGGTTCAGCGCCTTGGCCAGCGGGAAGTCCGATGGCATCAGCGCACCGGCCTGGGGATCGAGGCAGTGCTCGACCAACACCTGCAAACGTTCCAGCAGGCGAGCGGGCAACTGGCGGTCGATGGCTGGCGTGACGCTGTGCCACTCGACGCGCAATACGCCTTCCTCCAGCCAGGCCACCACTTCCCGGCCATGGGTCACCCGGTTGGCGGGAGCCACGTCCGGTGGCGGAGTCAGGCTGCTGGGGCGCAACCAGCCCTCGGGCGTCTGCTCATGGCCTAGGTAGTTGAACAGTACATCGCCGCTGCTGGCCGGCAATTGACCCCGCTGGCGCAGCAGCCCGTAACCCAGGCCCTGGCCCGGCACGGCGCGCAAGGCTTCCTTGGCGTTACGCACCTGGTCGCCCGGGGCGCCGCTGGCATTGACCCGCAATGGGTACAGCGTGGTGAACCAGCCGACGGTACGGCTCACGTCCAGGCCGTCGAATGGCGCATCCCGACCATGGCGCTCCAGGTCCACCACGATGTCGCTGCGGCTTTCCACCTCGGCCAGGGTCGCGGCGAGGGCGGCGATCAACAGTTCTTCCGGTTGCGTGCGGTAGGCCGCGTGGGCCTCGGTCAGCCATTGATGGGTACGAGTGGCATCCCAGCGGGCTGACAGGGTCTGCCGTTCGGCCACGGTGGCCACAGGCGCCGGGTTCGCTCCCGGCTGGGTGCTCCAGTAGCGCTGTTCGGCGCTGACCTTGATGGCATGGGCCTGCAAACGCTCCGCCCATTGACGGTAGGACGTGGTCTTGGCCGGCAACGTCGGGTTTTCGCCGCGTTCCAGGGCCGGGTACAGGTGCTGGAAGTCTTCCAGCAACGGCGTCCAGGAGACCGCGTCCACCACCAGGTGATGGGCCACCAGGTACAGGCGTTGCGGTGCGCCTTCCAGCAGTGCGGCGGCAAACAGCGGACCGTCCTGCAGGTCGAGGCTGCGGGCCACGTCCAGCAGCTGTTCGGGATGTTCGCAGCAGGTCAGTCGTGCAGGTGCCACGGGCGCGATGCGCGCTTGCCATTGTCCCTCGACCTGGGCGAAACGCAGGCGCAGGGCGTCATGGTGGGCCACCAGTCGGTCCAGGGTGGCCTGTACCACGGCCGCGTCGAGACGTCGCTCGCTGTCGGCCAGCACCGACTGGTTCCAATGGCCGGCCTCGGGCTGCTGTTGATCGAAGAACCACTGGTGCAGCGGCATCAGCGGCATCGTACCGGTCACATCACCCTGTTCGGCCTGGCTCAGCAGGGCCGTGGTCACCTGGGCCAGCGCCGCCGGGGTCGGCGAGCGGAACAGGTCCCTCGGGGTGAGGGCATAACCCTGCTCGCGCAGGCGGGAGATCAGTTTCAGGCCAAGGATCGAGTCACCGCCCAGGGCGAAGAAGCTGTCCGAGGTGCCGACCTGCTGTCCACCGGTCAGGGTTTCGCCGAGCAGTTCGCCGAACAGTTGGCAAAGCAGGCGCTCCAGGTCATTGCGCGGTGCCGCGTAGTCTTTCTGGGTCTGCGGCAAGGGCAGCGCCGCCAGGGCCTTGCGGTCTATCTTGCCGTTGCTGTTCAACGGCAAGGCCGGTACTTCGACCCATACCGAAGGCACCATGTACGCCGGCAACTGGGCCGCCAACAGGTTGTCCAGTTCCGATTGCACGGCGCTGCCGCTGTAGAACGCCACCAGGCGGTTGTCGATGACCAGGGTGCAGGCAGCGGTGATCGCCGGCAGGTCCAGCAGGGCCGCATCGATTTCCCCCAGCTCGATGCGCTGGCCCCGCAGCTTGACCTGATGGTCGAGACGTCCCAGGTATTCGATGTTGCCATCGGCCAGGAAACGGCAGCGGTCGCCGGTGCGGTACAGGCGGTCGCCGGCCACGAACGGGCTGGCGAGGAAGCGTTCTTCGGTCAGGTCCGGGCGTTTCAGATAGCCACGGGCCACGCCGACGCCGCCGATGTACAGCTCGCCGATGCTGCCGATGGGCAATGGCTGCATGGCTTCGTCGAGGATGTACAGGCGCAGGTTGGCGATGGGCTTGCCGATCGGCACGATTGTGTCGTCCGCCGAGCAACGCCAGACCGAGACGTCGATGGCCGCTTCGGTGGGGCCATACAGGTTGACCAGGGCTGCCGGGTGCTGGCCCATGAAACGCCGCACCAGGTCCACTGGCAAGGCTTCGCCGCTGGCGAACACCTGGCGCAGGCTGTGGCAATTCACCAGGCTCGGTTCCTCGACGAACGCCCGCAGCATGGACGGCACGAAGTGTAACGTGGTGACCTGTTCCTGCTGGATCAACTGGCTGAGGTAGGCCGGGTCACGGTGGCCGTCCGGACGGGCCACCACCAGGGTGGCGCCGGTGATCAGCGGCCAGAAGAACTCCCATACCGACACGTCGAAGCTGTACGGGGTCTTCTGCAGGACCCGGTCGTTCGGGCCGATCGGGAAGGCGTCCTGCATCCAGTACAGGCGGTTCATCAAGGCGCCGTGTTCGTTCATCACGCCTTTTGGCTGGCCGGTGGAACCGGAGGTGTAGAGCACGTAGGCCAGGTCATTGGCGGCGACGCTGATGGGTTCGAACGCCGGGGCCTGGGGCAGGGCGTCGAGGGTCCAGGCCAGGTGCCCGGCCGGCAGGCGCTCCAGCCACTGCGCCTGGGTCAGGGTGACCTTGGCATCGGCGTCCTGGATCAGGAAGGCCAGGCGCGCG
>NZ_FMUL01000044.1:0-1970 GCF_900101215.1 Pseudomonas sp. NFACC32-1 | reverse complement strand
GTGCAGATCACCCCGGACATGCTCACCTTGGTAGCGCTTGATCAGCCAACCATTGACCGGATCGTGGCCACGGTGCCCGGTGGCGCACGCAACGTACAGGACATCTACCCGCTGGCGCCGCTGCAGGAAGGCATCCTCTACCACCACCTGACCGCCGAGCAGGGCGACCCCTATGTACTGAAAATACTCTTCGAACTGCACAATCGTGACCGATTGACGGCTTTCGTCGATGCGCTTGAGCATGTCATCGATCGCCACGACATCCTGCGCACCAGCGTGGTCTGGGAAGGATTCGACTCACCGGTGCAGGTGGTCTGGCGTAAAGCCCGACTGGTGGTGGAAGAGGTGGCGCTGGCCGACGCGGCGGGGGATATCGCCTCGCAGTTGCAGGCCCGCTTCGACCCGCGGCATTACCGTCTCGATATCACCCGTGCCCCCATGCTGCGGCTGGCTTACGCGCAAGACGCGGCCAGGGGACGCTGGGTCGCGGTGTTGCTCTTCCACCACATGGCCCTGGACCACACGGCCATGGAAGTGGTGCAGCACGAGATGCAGGCGCATCTGTTGGGCAAGACCGCTCCGCTGGCGGCGGCAGTGCCTTATCGCAACTATGTGGCGCAGGCGTGCCTGGGCGTGAGCGAACAGGAGCACGAACACTTCTTCCGCGAGATGCTCGGCGATATCGACGAGCCGACCCTGCCGTTCGGTGTACGGGACGTGCAGGGTGACGGGCGGGATATCGAGGAAGCCCGGCGGCCTGTCGACACGGCGTTGAGCCAGCGCCTACGGGTCCTGGCGCGGCAGTTGGGTGTCAGCGCTGCCAGCCTGGTTCACCTGGCCTGGGCACAGTTGCTGGGCCGCGTGTCCGGCAAGGACGACGTGGTATTCGGCACCGTACTGATGGGGCGCATGCAAGGCGGGGACGGTGCTGACCGGGCCCTGGGCATGTTCATCAACACCTTGCCCCTGCGAGTGGAAGTGGGCATCCAAAGCGTGCGTGAAGGGGTGGAAGCCACCCACGCGCGATTGACCGGCCTGCTGGGCCATGAACACGCGTCCCTGGCCCTGGCACAGCGTTGCAGTGGCGTGGTTGCGCCCATGCCGCTGTTCAGCGCCTTGCTCAACTATCGTCACAGCGCCGGCCTCGCGGATTCCAGCCAGGCCCTGGCCGGTTGGGAAGGCATCGAGACCCTGAGCAACGAAGAACGCACCAATTACCCGCTGACCCTGTCGGTGGACGACCTGGGCGACGATTTCCACCTGACCGCGCTGGCGGTGCCACGGATCGGCGCGCAACGGGTCTGCGAGTACATGCACATTGCCCTGGAAACCCTGGTGGAGTCCCTGGAGCTGGCGCCGTCGACGCCGTTGAACCGTCTGGCGATACTGCCGGCTGCCGAGCGTCGGCAGGTGGTGGCGGGTTTCAATGCGACCATGCGTCCTTATCCGCAGAATCGGACCGTCCATGGGTTGTTCGAAGCCCAGGCCGAGGCTCGTCCACACGCCATCGCCGCTGTGCAGGATGGGCGTTGCCTGACCTACAGCGAGCTCAACGCCTGGGCCAACGGCCTGGCGCGCCATCTGGCAGGCCTGGGCGTGCAGCCCGGGGACCGCGTGGCGCTGGGGCTGGGGCGTTCGATCGAGCTGCTGGTCGGCCAGTTGGCGGTGCTCAAGTGTGCCGCCGTCTATGTGCCGCTGGATATCGGCGCGCCGCTGGAGCGCCAGCAGTTCATGGTCGACGACAGTGGAGCGCAGGTGGTCCTGGCCCGCAAAGGTCAGAAGGTTCCTGCGGGTCCTCTGCGGGTGGACCTGGGTCACATGGAGGTGGATGAAACCTGTGTCGACCTCGATCTGCCCCAGAGCACCGAAGCGGTGGCCTATATCATGTACACCTCCGGTTCCACCGGCACTCCCAAGGGGGTGCTGGTGCCGCATCGGGCGATCAACCGACTGGTGATCAACAACGGCTA
>NZ_FMUL01000038.1:0-2949 GCF_900101215.1 Pseudomonas sp. NFACC32-1 | reverse complement strand
TTCCCCATGTGAGAGTAGGTCATCGTCAAGATTAAATTCCGAAACCCCTATCTGCTGACGCAGGTAGGGGTTTTGTTTTGCCTTCAGGAAAGCGCCTTCTGTGTTTCTATGCAACCGTCTTGTGCATGGCTATCATGCGGGCCTCATTATCAGGGCGCGTTCGCATGCTCACGTTGCTAGAACTTCTGAAAGATGGCCGTTTCCATTCGGGGCAGGCATTAGGCGCTGCGCTCGGGATCAGCCGTAGTGCTGTGTGGAAACAATTGCAGCACCTGGAGGCGGAGCTTGGCTTGTCCATTCATAAGGTGCGGGGCAGGGGTTATCAATTGGCCAAGCCATTGCAGCTTCTGAATGCGGCTGAGATTGGCGCGCAAGAGTCTTGTGACTGGCCTGTTCATATATTTGATGCTATCGACTCCACCAATGCTGAGGCATTGCGGTCCATAGAGCGTGGGATGCACGCGCCATTCCTCATCCTGGCCGAGCGGCAAACTGCTGGGCGCGGTCGTCGTGGTAGGAAGTGGGTCAGCCCCTTTGCCGATAATCTCTATTACAGCTTGGTATTGCGCATTGATGGCGGCATGCGCCAGGTCGAAGGCCTAAGCCTCGCTGTTGGCCTTGCTGTTCTGCGTGCATTGCGTGATATGGGAGTGCTGGAGGCTGGGTTGAAATGGCCCAACGATTTATTGGTTGGTGATAAAAAAATCGCAGGTATCTTGCTTGAGCTGGTTGGCGATCCAGCAGATGTTTGTCACGTTGTTCTGGGGGTCGGTATCAATGTGAACATGCAGTCTGCAGATGAGGTGGATCAGCAATGGACCTCCATGAGCCTTGAGACGGGCAGAAACTTCAATCGGAATGAGCTTGTGGCGCGTTTGGGCGGCAGCCTTCGCCAATATCTGAGCCTGCATCAGGCGTCAGGGTTTTCGGCACTTCAGGCGGAGTGGGAGCGATATCATTTGTGGCAGGGGCGTTCCGTGTCGTTGGTTGCCGGCGCCAATCGCATTGATGGTGTTGTGCTGGGAGTCGATCGTCAGGGTGCGCTGCGTTTGAAGGTGGATGGTGTGGAAAGAATCTTTAGCGGTGGTGAGCTCAGCCTGAGGTTGCGTGATGATTCTTGAGCTCGATTGTGGCAACAGCTTTATTAAGTGGCGTGTTCTTCGCTCCGATGGCGTAACGCCTGTTGATGGGGGGGTAGTCGGTTCTGATGCTGATCTGCTGGCGAGTTTGAGTGGCTCGGGAAGATTCCAGCTTGCGAAGTGCCGCCTTGTCAGCGTGCGAACTCAAGAAGAAACGGAGTCGCTGGTTTCTTCGTTGGTTGACGCTTTTGGGATCTCTGTCGTAAGAGCAGTGCCTGCCCGGGAAATGGCTGGTGTCAGGAACGGCTACGAAGATTATGAGCGATTGGGGCTGGATCGATGGCTGGCGCTACTTGGAGGGTTTCATCTTGCCTCGAGTGCCTGCCTGGTGCTCGATTTTGGTACGGCCATTACGGCCGATTTCGTAGCGGCAGATGGGGGGCATCTGGGAGGGTTTATTTGTCCAGGTATGCCCTTGATGCGTAATCAGTTGCGTACCCATACCCGGCGAATTCGATATGACGATACGGCTGCCGAACGTGCTCATGAGAGTCTTGAGCCGGGGCGTACAACTGTAGAGGCGGTTGAGCGTGGGTGCATGTTGATGCTTAGGGGATTTGTGCTGACTCAGCTCGAATTGGCTCGACAGTACTGGGGAGAGGATTTCGTTGTGTTCCTGACGGGAGGGGATGCCAACCTGGTTGCGGGGGTTGTCCCGGATGCCAGGGTGGTCCCGGACTTGGTATTTGTCGGGCTCGCGATGGCCTGCCCTTTGTCTTGAGGTTCCTATGCGTTGGGTCTTTCTGCTCTTGCTTGTTTTAAACGCGTTCTACTACGTCTGGCATCAGCAGGAGGCCCCGCTTCGCGCTAAGGATGTCACTCCGCTGAATCTGTATCGTGGTTCGCAGCAGGATATTCATCTTCTGAGTGAAACGGCGGATGCGCTAGTAAGGAGGGATTTGGCCAGGCCAGGCGAGGCGCAAAGGAGCTGCTCCTATCTGGGTGGCTTCAATCGTTCAGAAACTGCCAGGCAGCTAGAGCAGAGGTTGCTAGCTTTGGGGGTCGTGGCTCGTGCTGCTTCTTCGAGTTCTCCTGAGGTGGGGGGATTCTGGGTCCAGGTTTCGCCAGAAAGTACTGTAAAGTTGAATGACATGTTGCTCCAAAACCTTTCCAAAGAATTCAATGAGTTAAAACATAAAATAATGCCTTGTGAGGGGGTTGCACCCACGGGGTAGTTTGCATAGAATGGCGCCCGCTTCGCAGCGAAGGCCTTTAACGGTTGAGGGTGCGAAGCGTTGTCAACGCATCTAACCTCAGGTTTTTAATGAGAAAATGGTTGACAGAAGGCTGGCATGATGTAGAATGCCGGCTCGCTTAGGAGGGGTTCCCGAGCGGCCAAAGGGATCAGACTGTAAATCTGACGTCTACGACTTCGAAGGTTCGAATCCTTCCCCCTCCACCAGTTTAGCGTGAGCTGCAAGCTCCGCGGGTATAGTTTAGTGGTAGAACCTCAGCCTTCCAAGCTGATGATGCGGGTTCGATTCCCGCTACCCGCTCCAAGTTTGCAGGTTGTGCAAAGTGTTTTGCTCTTGTAGCTCAGTTGGTAGAGCACACCCTTGGTAAGGGTGAGGTCAGCGGTTCAAATCCGCTCAAGAGCTCCATATAACAAGGCAGATATGAAAATATCTGCCTTTGTTTTAATGGTTGGTGTGACTTGCTAATTTCTTCTCCTAGGGGTGATTTCGATGGCTAAGGAAAAGTTCGAACGTAATAAGCCGCACGTCAACGTTGGCACCATCGGTCACGTCGACCACGGTAAAACCACGCTGACCGCTGCTCTGACTCGTGTCTGCTCCGAAGTCTTCGGCTC
>NZ_FMUL01000027.1:0-37356 GCF_900101215.1 Pseudomonas sp. NFACC32-1 | reverse complement strand
GGTAACCACCACGGCAAACTGCTCGCTCAGGCTGTTGGCGCCGCTGGCATTCGGGTGGGCCTCGTTATCCAGCAGGGTGTAGCTGTAGCTGACCACGCCGGTGACGGCGTTGAAGCCGGTGATGGTCAGGGTGTTGCCCAGCGCCGTGGTAATCGATTGAGGGAAACCGGCCGCCACGCCACCGCTGACCACGGTGATGCCGCCGACGCTCAGGTTCTGCACACCGTCCAGCGCTGTCACGGTGAACGTGCCGCTCTGGGTCAGGGCCGGTGCATCCGGGCTGGTGCCATCGGCCAGGTGTTGTTCCCGGACGGTCAGCTCGCCGCCTTCAGTGTCCAGCCCCTGGATGATCACCGGATCGTCGTTGTTATGGACCTGCAGCACCAGGTTGGCGGTGCTGGTGTCGCCGTCGGCATCGGTCAGGGTGTAGGTGAAGGTTTCCGTGCCGCTGCCGCCGCCGTGCAACGCGACGAACTGCGGATCGCTGGTGTTCAACGTATAGGTGTACGACCCGTCGGCGTTGAGCACCAGGGTGCCGTAGGTACCGGTGAACGTGCCGCCAATGATCGGCCCGCTGTCGGGGCCGGTGGGGATACGATCGGCCCCCTGATGGTCGTTGGGCAAGACGTTGCCGGTGAGGGTGACCAACGATTCCGACGCTGTGCTGGCGTGGCTGTCGTCGATCGCCTGGGGCACATCGTCGGTGATATTGACGTCCAGGGTGCCGTTCGCGCTGTCACCGTCGTTGTCCACGGCCACGACCGGGAACTGTTCAGTGAGGGTATTGGGGCCGGCACCGGCAGGATGGGTTTCGTTGTCCGTGAGGGTGTAGCTGTAGCTGACGACACCGGTGGCGGGGTTGTAGCCCGTGATGGTCAGGGTGTTGCCCAGTGCCGTGGTGATCGATTGAGGAAAACCTGCCGGTACGCCGCCAGCGATGACGCTGATGCCCCCGATGCTCAGGCTGCTCAACCCGTCGGGGGCGTTGATGGTGAAGGTACCGCTTTGCACCAGCGCCGTCGGGTTGCTGGCCGAACCGTCGGACAGGCTGGCCTCGTCTGCCGTCAGCTCGCCGCCCTCCACGGTCAGCCCGTCGAGGGTCACCGGGTTATCAGACGTCTCGGGGGTCACTGGCGGTACGGTTCCATCGTCACCGTCATCCGCATCCCCCGCCAGGCGCAGCAGAGGAAATTCGGGAATCCCGTTGAATCCCGCCGTAGGGAATCCGATGCTCGGGTCAACCGCCCCGCCCACCTCTTCCAGCAGCACAAAACTGTGCCCGCCCCCAAGGCCGCCCGGGGCATTGCCAGCACCGGGGCCGGCAGCCGTGGCTTCGCCGGTCTGGGTCGGGTCGGCACCGGCGGCGATGGCTTGTTGCAGCTTCTGCACATCGGTCAGTTGCGCATCACTCGGTGCCGCGGCCTCAGGCGTCTCGACGCCAGGCGCCTGCCGGGCCAGCAACTGCGAGGTCAGTGTCAGGTCGCTTTCACGTCCGAGGGTCAACTCCTGGCCATTGGCAAGCTGCACGGCCACGGCCCCCTCGGCTCCGGTCACCAGATGCTCACCGGCATACAGTCGATCTCCCTCCACCAGCGGGCGTCGCAGGCCCCCGGTCGCTTGCGCGAAAACCTGCCCGATTACCTTGCTGACGGTACCGATGAGCGCTGCCATGTGCATTCCTCCGTTGCCAACCCGCGGTCGGCATGTCTGGGTGAAGAAGCGATGCCTGATGAGCCCCCGGAAAATCTGGAAAATCTGCCAGGTTTCACAGGATCCGAAGGGCTAGCTCTTTGCCACAATGACAAAAAACCGTCGCAAAACATCACCCTTCATTCTGCTCTTTCGACCACTTCCCCACGTCGTTCAAAAATTTCCATGGAACTTTTATTGACGCCTAAAAGCCGTCAGAACCCGCATTTTAAAAGGCTTTCGCTTTGAACAATGTGCCGCTTTTTTCCAAGCACATAAGTTTTTTTCGGAATAAGCGCTATGAGAAATTCTTCTTAGGTTTCTCGCAGGATGTTCTTAGCTGTGTTGTTACAAGGTTGAAACGGTTTTGATCTTAAATACGTCAAGATTTTGGCGACACAGAAGCACAACAGACCTCAGGAGATGCACCCCATGCGCGTTCTATCCCCCCTCTGCAGCGCGGTTTTGCTGGCCATGGCCTGCTCTTCTCACGCCCAGGCCATGTCATTGACCGAAGCGATCCAGAGCACTATCGCGACCCATCCGGAACTGGCCCAACGAGTGGACAGCCGTCTGTCGGCCAATGAAGACGTCAAGGTCGCCAGGGGGGGCTTTTTCCCGTCGGTGGATTTGAATGCCGGCTACGGCCGGGGCTACAGCGACAACCCCAGCACTCGGGGACAAGGCGACCACCACACCAATGTCCTGACTTACACACAGTCGGAGTTGCGCCTGCGGCAGATGCTCTTTGACGGTTTCAACACCACCAACGAAGTGGAACGCACCAAAGGCGTGGTCAACTCCCGCGCCTATTACGCCCAGGGCACCGCCCAGGATCTGGCCCTGCGCACCATCGAGGTCTATCTGGAAGTGCTCAAGCGCCGCGAACTGGTGACCCTGGCCAAGAACAACCTGCAAGCCCACCTGCGAGTCAACGACCAGATCGGCCTGCGCACCGAGCGCGGGGTGGGCAGCACCGCCGATTCCGACCAGTCCAATGCCCGCCGCGCCCTGGCGGAAAACAACTACGACACCGCCCAGGTAGACCTGGCCGACGCCGAGGCGAACTTCTACAGCGTGGTCGGACGCATGCCCGACGAGCTGGAAACGCCCCCCTCGACCCGGGGCGAGATCCCCGCAGACCTGCGCCAGGCCCAGCAAAGCATGGTGGAGAACAACCCGTACCTGAAATCGGCCCAGGCCGACATACAGTCCGCCCAGAGCCAGTACGAGTCGGCCAAGTCGCCGTTCTACCCACGTTTCGACGCCGAAGCGGCGGTGGGTGCCAATAACAACATCGGTGGCGAAGAAGGCCATGACAACAACTGGCGGGTCGGCGTGGTGATGAACTACAACCTGTTCCGCGGCGGTAGCGACAAGGCACGCCTGGCCTCCAACTCCCATCAGATCAACCAGGCCATGGACATCCGCAACAACGCCCTGCGCCAGCTCAACGAAGACACGCGCCTGGCCTGGAACGCGATGAACAATGCCCGCAAGCAGACCCCCACCGCCCGGGAATACGCCGACACCACCGCCCGCGTACGCGCCGCGTACCAGGACCAGTTCGGGCTGGGCCAGCGGACCCTGCTCGACCTGCTCGACAGCGAGAACGAGCTGTACAACGCCAATCGCCGCTACACCGAAGTCCGGTACACCGAGGAGTACTCGATGTACCGCGTGCTGGCGAACATGGGCGTGCTGTTGAGCAAGCAGCGGGTGGTACTGCCCGCCGACGCCGTCGCCCAGACCGAGGTCAAGAACGAAGCGCGACTGCCTGAACTGAAGTAGCCCCGGGGGAACGATCACCATGACCAGCATGGCACCCGCAACACCCAGCGCCGATCCGCGCCTGAATGTCGATGACCCATTGCTGGATGGTCTGCTGATCCTTTGCAAACTCCATGGCGCGGCAGTCAGTCGCGCCAGCCTCAGCGCCGGGCTTCCAATGGCGCACCAACGGCTGAGCCCGGACCTGCTGCCACGCGCGGCGGCCCGGGCCGGTTTGCAGGCGCGGGTGCTGCGCCGCAAGCTGGCCGAGATTTCCCCCCTCAACCTGCCGGTGATGCTGATCCTGGCCGGTGGCCGTTGTGCGGTGCTGCGGCGTTGGCGCGAAGATGGCCAGGCGCTGATCCTGCCCAGCGAAGCCGATGGCGGCGAACAATGGGTCAGTGGCGAGGAACTGGCCCTCGATTACAGTGGCCAGGCCCTATTCGCGCGGCCGCGACATGAACTCGAGGATTTGCGCGCGCCACTGGTGCCGAGGGTCGAGGCCTGGTTTCGCGACACCCTCAAGTTGTCCCGCTGGCTGTACAGCGACGCGATCCTGGCGAGCCTGCTCATCAACCTGCTGGGGCTGATGGTGCCGCTGTTCGTCATGCAGACCTACGATCGCGTGGTGCCGAACCAGGCGACCTCCACATTATGGGTGCTGGCCGTAGGGTTGTTGATCGGCACTGGCTTCGAACTGGTGCTGCGGGTCGTGCGCGCCCACCTGCTGGACGCCGCCGGCAAGAAGACCGACGTGATTCTTTCCGCCACCCTGTTCGAACGCATCACCGGCATGGCGATGAAGGCCCGGCCGGTGACCATCGGCGGATTCGCCCAGAGCATCCACGACTTCCAGGGCCTGCGGGAATTTCTCACGGCCGTCACCTTGACCAGCCTGATCGACCTGCCCTTCGCCTTGCTGATGCTGGTGGTGATCGGCCTGCTGGGTGGATGGCTGGTGGTGATTCCGGTGGTGGCCTTTCCGATCACCATCGTCTTCGCGATGATCATCCAGGCGCGCCTGAGCGATACCGTACAGAAAAGCCTGGCCCTGGGCGCGCAGCGCCAGGCCTTGTTGATCGAAACCCTCGGCGGTTTGGAAACCCTCAAGGCCTGCAGCGCCGAAAGCGAGCGCCAGCATCAATGGGAAAGCACCCATGGCGCCCTCACCCGCCTGGACAGCCATGCGCGCAACCTCTCGGCCCTGGCCACCAACGGCACCCTGTTCCTGCAACAGCTGGCCGGCATGACCACCATCGTCGCCGGGGTCTACAGCATCATTGCCGGCAACCTCAGCGTCGGCGCGCTGGTGGCGACCTACATGCTGGGCAGCCGGGTGCTGGCGCCACTGGGACAGATCGCCGGGTTGATCACCCGCTACCAGCAGGCCCGGCTCACCATGCGCAGCACCGACGCCTTGATGGCCTTGCCCCAGGAGCGCGAAGCCGGGCAGCGACCGCTGGACCGCACCCAATTGCAGGGCGCGCTGGACGTCAACGGCGTGACGTTCCACTACAACGGTCAGGACACCCCGGCGCTGGCACACGTGAGTTTCAGCCTCAAGCCCGGTGAGCGGGTCGCAATCATCGGGCGCAGCGGCTCGGGCAAAAGCACCCTGGCACGCCTGGTGATGGGGTTCTATGCGCCCCAGGAGGGCCAGCTGTTGCTCGATGGCCTGGACCTGCGGCAGCTGGATGTCGCCGACCTGCGCCAACAGATCGGCTATGTCGCCCATGACCTGCCGTTGCTGGCCGGCAGCCTGCGGGACAACCTCACCCTCGGCGCCCGCTATGTCAGCGACGCGCGCATGCTGGAAGTGGCGGAACTGACCGGTGTCACCGAACTGGCCCGCCAGCATCCCCAAGGCTTCGACCGGCCGGTGGGCGAACGTGGCCAGTTGCTGTCCGGTGGCCAACGCCAAGCCGTGCTGCTGGCCCGGGCCTTGTTGCTCGACCCGCCGATCCTGCTGCTGGACGAACCCACCAGCGCCATGGACAACAGCAGCGAAGACGTCCTGCGGCAGAAGCTTCACACCCATGTACAGGGCAAGACGGTGCTGCTGGTCACTCACCGCACTTCGATGCTGAGCCTGGTGGACCGGTTGGTGGTCTTGGACAACGGACGGATCGTGGCGGATGGGCCGAAGGACGCAGTCATCGATGCCTTGCGCAAGGGACGGGTAGGCTCTGCGGCGGTTTAAGCGCAATACCGCTCCCACACAAGCTCGCTCTCACGGGTTCTTGGTTCGGCTTTATTTTCTCTCACTGACGGGTATCGCCCCATGTCTGCTCAAACACCGGATTCAGCCGCCCGAAGCTACTTCGGCAGTTTCAGCAAAAGCGCCGAAAGCGAGTTCATGTCGGAAACCGCAGGCGCCGCGCTGCAGGACTCGCCCCGCCGTTTGCGCATTACCGTGTGGCTGGCCGCCGGGCTGATCGTCGCCGCGCTGGTGTGGGCCAGGCTTGCGGTCCTGCAGGAAGTCACGACCGGTGAAGGCAAGGCGATTCCATCGAGCAAGGTGCAAGTGATCCAGAACCTGGAGGGCGGTATCGTCAGCGAGATCTTCGTGCGCGAAGGCCAGATGGTGAACAAGGGCGATACCCTGCTGCGCCTGGACGACACGCGTTATCTGTCGAACAAGGGCGAAAGCGAGGCCGACCGGTATGCCTTGATGGCCCAGGTCGAGCGCCTGTCGGCGGAGGCCGAGGGCCGGCCGCTGCAGATGTCCGCCGAGGTGACTGGCAAGGCCCCGCAAGTGGCCGAGGATGAGCGCTCCCTGCACGAACAACGCCAGCGGCGCCTGGCCAGTGAACAACGGACCCTGACCGAACAACTGCGCCAGAAGACCCAGGAGCTGGCGGAGTTCCGCTCCAAGCAGAGCCAGTTCAGCTCAGCCCTGAGCCTGCTGCAGGAGGAAATGAACATGTCCGCGCCGCTGGTGCGCACCGGGGCGGTTTCACCGGTGGAAATCCTGCGGCTCAAGCGCAGCGCGGTGGAGATCCGCGGCTCGCTCAACGCCACCACCCTGGCGATTCCCCGGGCGGAATCGGCGATCAACGAGATCAAGAGCAAGATCGACGAATCGGAACAGACCTTCCGTTCCGAGGCGGCCAAGGAGCTCAACGAAAAACGCACCGAGCTGTCGAAAATCACCGCGTCGAGCATCGCCATCGACGACCGCGTGACCCGAACCACCGTGGTCTCGCCGGTGCATGGGGTGATCAAGCAACTCAAGGTGAACACCATCGGCGGCGTGGTGCAGCCGGGTAGCGACATGGTGGAAATCGTGCCTCTGGAGGACAACCTGCTGATCGAAGCCAAGGTCCGCCCGCAGGACGTGGCCTTCCTGCACCCTGGGCAGAAAGCCATGGTCAAGTTCAGCGCCTACGACTACACGATCTACGGCGGGCTGAGCGCCAGGCTCGAACTGATCGGTGCCGACACCATCACCGACGACAAGGGCAACAGCTTCTACCTGATCCAGGTGCGTACCGACAAAAACCACTTGGGCGGGGATGCCAAGCCGCTGCTGATCATTCCGGGAATGGTGGCGACGGTGGATATCATTACCGGCGAGAAAAGTGTTCTGGATTACTTGCTCAAGCCGGTGCTGAAGGCCAGGACTGAGGCGATGCGGGAGCGGTAGTTTCTGGCTGGGATTTCATCGACAGGGCTACCGCTATCGCGAGCCTGCTCGCGATGAGGCCAGTAAAAACCGCCACTATTTTCGGACATGGTTACGCTGGAAAACCTCCTCCCCCATCGCCGCAATCTGCCCCTCGATCAACGCCTCGAACGGCCTGAGCAACGGCTCGAAACTGTTCGGTGCTTCAAGCACCTGCAACGCCTGGACAATCGCCTCCACCGTCGACAACGCTCCCGGCCCCGGCGCCTTGCGCAGGCGATAACGGGACACGCCGCCTTCGGCCAGGGTCACCCTCGGCAGCGCCGCCAGCAACGGATTGAGGTGCAGCAACTTGCGCGCCTTGCGCCAGGTGCCATCCGGGACGACCAGCAGGATCGGCTCATCGGACGGGGTGCAGGTCTGCAACGGTAGCGCCTCGTCGCCAGGAAACAACAGCCGCGCCTGATAACCCGGTTGATTGAGCAGCCGTGGCAAATCCTCGAACACCTCACCCACCATCAGCTCGGCATTGGTCAGCCCCAGCGCCGCCAGCCGCGCGGTGTTCAGGGCGTGGTTCACTTCGCTGGGATGCTGCAACAACAACACCCGGGTACGGCTGTCGAGACTGGGGATCAACGGGCACAGGCAATGGCTCTGCGGCCGCTGGCACCGTGGGCAATGGATTCTGGGCATCGGCACCTCAGGCCTGGTTCAACTGCGCCTTGAGCAGGTCGCGGAATGTCTGGATCAGCGGCTCGCGACTGCGGCCACGGCGCATGATCATCGAAAACGGTGCCTGGTAGCCGAACGTGGCCGGCAACAGCACCCGCAGGTCACCCTTGTCGACCCAGGCCTGGGCATAGTGTTCGGGCAGGTAACCGATGTAGGCGCCGGACAGCACCAGGATCAGTTGCGCCTCCATGCTTTCCACCGTCGCCGCACTGTGCTTGAAGCCGTGGCGGGCCAGTTCGGCCTGGCTCCAGTAACCACGCCCCACCATGCGCTGCTGGGTGATGAGTTGTTCGGGAATGCGCCGCTCGCTGAACAGCGGGTGACGGCTGCTGCAGTACAACCAGTGTTGTTCGCGGTACAGCGGCATGTAGACCAGCCCGCTCATGCGCGTGGAAAACGCACCGATGGCCAGGTCCAGGCGATTGTCCTGGACCCCGAGTTGCAGCTCGTAGGGACTCATGACCGACAGATGCAGGTGCACCGCCGGGTGTTCCTGGCTGTAGGCACCGATGGCTTCGGCGAACGGCAGGGCCTTGTCACTGACGGTTGAGTCGATCACCCCCAGGTTCAGCGTGCCGCGCAACTCGCCTTTCAGCGCGGCGGCATATTGCTCGAAACCTTCGAGCTCACCCAGCAGGCGCAGGGTTTCCTGATGGAACAGCTCCCCCTTGCTGGTCAGGCTGAACCCACCCCGGCCACGGTGACAGAGCACCAGGCCCAGGGCCGATTCGAGCTGGCTCATGTAGGTGCTGATGGCCGATGTGGACAAGTTGAGTTCATGCTGTGCGTTGGCGAACCCCTGGTGCCGGACCACGCTGACAAAAATGCGCAGCAGTTTCAGGTCGGGTAAAGCGTTGGCCATCGGATGTCTCCATACAGGCGGGTCACTGCAAACTTCGTGGCGAGGGGATTGCGCTGGGCGAGAGTCTATCGCCCTGCCCCGCATTAGTTTAGAAAAATCTGAACTAAGTATTTGCCACCAGCGATTTTTCCCCACGCACGCTTTTCGCAGAATCGGCCCCCGATAACTAAAACAAACGATGAGGCCCTAGCCGTGGACAAGATTCTTCACCAACCACTGGGCGGCAACGAAATGCCGCGCTTCGGCGGCATCGCTACCATGATGCGACTGCCCCACGTGCCCACCGCCGCCGGCCTGGACGCTGCTTTCGTCGGTGTACCGCTGGACATCGGCACCTCCCTGCGCGCCGGTACCCGTTTCGGGCCCCGGGAGATCCGCGCCGAATCCGTGATGATCCGCCCCTACAACATGGCCACCGGCGCCGCGCCGTTCGATTCGCTGTCGGTGGCCGATATCGGCGACGTGGCGATCAACACGTTCAATCTGCTGGATGCCGTGCGAATCATCGAGCAGTCCTATCACAAGATCCTCGAACACAACGTCATTCCCCTGACCCTGGGCGGCGACCACACCATCACCCTGCCGATCCTGCGGGCCATCCACAAGAAACACGGCAAGGTCGGCCTGGTCCATATCGATGCCCATGCCGATGTGAACGACCACATGTTCGGCGAGAAAATCGCCCACGGCACCACCTTCCGCCGCGCAGTGGAAGAAGGCCTGCTGGATTGCGACCGCGTGGTACAGATCGGCCTGCGGGCCCAGGGCTATACCGCCGACGATTTCAACTGGAGCCGTCGCCAGGGTTTCCGGGTGGTCCAGGCCGAAGAGTGCTGGCACCATTCCCTGGCACCGCTGATGGCCGAGGTCCGCGAAAAAGTCGGCGGCGGCCCGGTGTACCTGAGCTTCGACATCGATGGCATCGACCCGGCCTGGGCGCCGGGTACCGGTACTCCGGAAATCGGTGGCCTGACCACCATCCAGGCGATCGAGATCGTGCGCGGTTGCCAGGGCCTCGACCTGGTGGGTTGTGACCTGGTGGAGGTCTCGCCGCCCTACGACACCACCGGCAACACCTCGCTGTTGGGCGCCAACCTGCTGTACGAGATGCTCTGCGTACTGCCTGGCGTGGCTCATCGCTGAGGTTGCCATGAACGAACGGGAGCAAGTGCTCGAGGCCGCCGCGCAGCTGGTGGCGGCCTTCGCCCGCAATGACCGCGACGCTTACTTCGGCGCCTTCACAGCCGATGCGAGCTTCGTGTTCCACACCCTCGAACAGCCCCTGCTGTCGCGCGATGCCTACCAGGCATTGTGGGATCGCTGGCGGTCCGAGGATGGCTTCGAGGTGCTCTCATGCACCTCGAGCAACGCCTTCGTCAGCCTGCAAGGAGACGTGGCGGTGTTTATCCATGACGTGGCCACCGAGCTGCGCATGCAAGGGGAGCGACACTTTAGCCAGGAACGCGAAACCATCCTGTTCCGCCGACAGGACGGACACGTACAAGAACAACAGGGCCTATGGCTGGCCTGTCACGAACATTTATCCGCCATGCCGGAAGGGCTGCCACCCCCTTAGCCAAACAGGCAGCGCTCACATCCGATGAGCGCGCCTCGATGATCGGAGCAGATCATGAATAACAATAACGATAAAAGCCTTACGCAAATCGAAACCTACGGGGTCGAGCAGATCCCGGACCATGAACGCACCGCCGGTCCGGGGGATCTGTTTCGACTGATCTTCGGCGGCGCCAATACCTTCGCCACCGCTGTGCTCGGCAGCTTCCCGGTGTTGTTCGGACTTTCGTTCCAGGCCGGGGTCTGGGCCATCGTGCTGGGGGTGTTGCTGGGCGCGATCATCCTCGCACCGATGGGCCTGTTCGGCCCGCTCAACGGCACCAACAACGCCGTTTCCTCCGGCGCACATTTTGGCGTGCACGGGCGGATCGTCGGTTCGTTCCTGTCGTTGCTGACGGCCATTGCGTTTTTCTCGCTGTCGGTATGGAGCTCGGGGGATGCGTTGATCGGCGGCGCCAAGCGCCTGGTGGGCGTACCGGAAACCGACCTGAGCCTGGGACTGGCCTACGGCCTCTTCGCCCTGCTGGTGTTGACAGTGTGCATCTACGGCTTCCGCTTCATGCTGTGGGTCAACCGCATCGCGGTATGGGCGGCCAGCCTGCTGTTCCTGCTGGGCATCGTCGCCTTCGCCCCAACCTTCGACAGCCAGTACGCCGGCACGGTTGCCCTTGGCCAAGCGGGCTTCTGGGCGGCGTTCATCGGCGCGGCGCTGGTGGCCATGAGCAACCCGATCTCCTTCGGCGCGTTCCTGGGCGACTGGTCGCGCTACATTCCCCGCAATACGCCCAAGCGCCGCATCATGTTGGCAGTGATCGCCGCGCAGCTTGCCACGCTGATCCCGTTCCTGTTCGGCCTCGCCACCGCCACCATCGTGGCGGTCAAGGCGCCGGACTACATCGCGTCCAACAACTACGTGGGCGGCCTGCTGGCGGTGTCGCCGGGCTGGTTCTTCCTGCCGGTGTGCCTGATCGCGGTGATCGGCGGCATGTCCACCGGCACGACATCCCTGTATGGCACCGGGCTGGACATGTCCAGCGTGTTTCCGCGGGTGCTGTCGCGGGTCAAGGCGACGCTGCTGATCGGTGTGCTGTCGATTGCCTTCATCTTCATCGGACGCTTCGCTGCGAACCTGGTGCAGAGCGTGTCCACCTTCGCCGTGCTGATCATCACCTGCACCACCCCATGGATGGTGATCATGATCATCGGCCTGGTGGTGCGCCGCGGCTTCTACTGCCCGGATGACCTGCAAGTGTTCACCCGGGGCGAAACCGGCGGACGCTACTGGTTCACCCATGGCTGGAACTGGCGCGGCCTGGGCGCATGGATTCCCAGCGCACTGGTGGGGTTGTGCTTCGTCAACCTGCCTGGACAGTTCGTCGGGCCACTGGGCGAGCTGGCCGGTGGTATCGACATCAGCCTGCCGGTGACCCTCGGCCTGGCCTCGGTGGTGTACCTGGCGTTGCTGGGACTGTTTCCGGAACCGGCGGCGGTGTATGGGCCGGATGATCCGCGTGGCAAGGGTTTGGAGCCCGACACCGCGGAGTCGGGCCCCGAACCTGTGGCGAGGGGATTCGTACCGGCTGGAGCGCGAAGCGGTCCCACCCCCTGATACCTCGGTGTACCAGACAGATCGAATCGACTGTTCCGGGAGGGCTGCTTCGCAGCCCAGCGGGGCGGTGCGACGTTTCGCTAAACCTCCTCGCTCCCAGGGCATGACTCATCCCGACTTTCTTATAAAAAATACAACCGGAGACACGCCACCATGGCTTTGGATTTAATCGTCGTTCTCATTTACGCCGCCGGCATGATCGCCCTGGGCTGGTACGGCATGCGCCGCGCCAGGACCCGTGACGACTATCTGGTCGCCGGTCGCAACCTCGGCCCGGGCTTTTACCTGGGCACCATGGCCGCCACGGTATTGGGCGGCGCGTCCACCATCGGTACCGTGCGCCTGGGTTATGTCCATGGGATTTCCGGCTTCTGGCTGTGCGGCGCCATCGGCCTGGGCATCGTCGGCCTGAGCCTGTTCCTGGCCAAGCCGTTGCTCAAGCTGAAGATCTACACCGTCACCCAGGTGCTGGAGCGTCGCTACAATCCGGCGGCGCGGCACGCCAGCGCGGTGATCATGCTGGTGTACGCACTGATGATCGGCGCCACGTCCACCATCGCCATCGGTACCGTGATGCAGGTGCTGTTCGGCCTGCCCTTCTGGGCTTCGATCCTGGTGGGCGGCGGCGTGGTGGTGTTGTATTCCACCATCGGCGGCATGTGGTCCCTGACCCTCACCGACATCGTGCAATTTCTGATCATGACCGTTGGCCTGGTGTTCCTGTTGATGCCGATGTCCATCGTCGATGCGGGTGGCTGGGACGCCATGGTAGCCAAGCTACCGGCCAGCTACTTCGATTTCACCGCCATTGGCTGGGACACCATCGTCACCTACTTCCTGATCTATTTCTTCGGCATCTTCATCGGCCAGGATATCTGGCAGCGGGTGTTCACCGCCCGCAGCGAAGGCGTGGCGAAGGTGGCCGGTACCGCCGCCGGCCTGTACTGCGTGCTGTACGGCCTGGCCGGCGCCCTGATCGGCATGGCCGCCAAGGTGCTGCTGCCGGACCTGGAGAACGTCAACAACGCCTTTGCCAGCGTCGTCCAGACCAGCCTGCCCAACGGTATCCGCGGGCTGGTGGTGGCCGCCGCGCTGGCGGCACTGATGTCTACCGCGGCGGCGGGGTTGCTCGCAGCCTCCACCACCGTGGTCCAGGACCTGCTGCCACGCCTGCGCCAGGGACGTGAAGGCGGCAGCGCCGATGTCCACGAAAACCGCATCGCGACGCTGTTAATGGGCGTGGTCGTGCTGGGCATCGCCCTGGTGGTCAGCGACGTGATCAGCGCCCTGACCCTGGCCTATAACCTGTTGGTAGGCGGCATGCTGATCCCGTTGATCGGCGCGATCTACTGGAAACGCGCCACCACCGCCGGCGCGATCACCAGCATGTCCCTGGGCTTCGTGACAGCGCTGTTCTTCATGTTCAAGGACGGCCTGGATGCCAATACGCCGATCTATTACAGCCTGGGCGTGGCGCTGGTGAGTTTTGTGCTGGTGAGCCTGTTGTCGCCACGGCCGAAGGTAGTGGCCAAGGCGGTTTGACCGCCAACGCTCGACAATGAGATCCCTGTGGGAGCGAGCCTGCTCGCGATGACGGCAGTACATTCAACAAAAATGCCGGTCCACCGCTATCGCGAGCAAGCTCGCTCCCACAGGTTCTGTCTTCAGAAATAAAAAGATCGCAGTTCCGGGCCATCTCACTTGAAATGGTCCGGAACTGCGATCTCTCCAGATTCGGCGATGTATTTACCGACGACGCGGCTGGCGGCGGCGTTGCTCATCATCGGTGCGGATCGGAACCGGTTGCAGGGGTGGCTCGATCAAACCGAGTGCGACACCCAGGTCATGAAGCCAGTTCTGGATTTTCTCTTTCATCGTGGTGCCCCCTCAGGGTGGTGCGAGCGGCAGATTTCTGTGGCCCCTTCGCACTGATAATAGTCCGATGTGCTACGCAATGCTCGTCACATATTGCAATGATCTGTTACTGGATTGATCCAAATCCGCTGCCGGTAGTTCAAGCCGATTGAGCCTCCCTCCTGGTCACTGGCGGCCAGGCTCGCTGTTGCAGTTCGATCCAGGCGTTGAGGTTCGCCCCGACCATCCCTTTTCGCCACATCAACCAGGTCGTTGCGCTGGCGAACGGCTCGGCCAGCGGGTGCACTGCCACCTGTTCGCGCCCCGGCAGGCTGGCCAGCATCGACTCGGACATCAGCGCCACGCCGGAGCCGGCAATCACGCATGCCAGCATCCCCTGGTAAGACTCGATCTCCATCGCCCTGCCCATGGTCGCATGGTCGTGGGCAAACCAGGCCTCCAGACGCATCCGATACGAGCAACCCCGTCGGAACGTGAAGACCGAACGGCCTTGTACATCCAGCGCACTGCGCACCGGCGGGTGATCGGCCTCGCTGATCAGCACCAACCGTTCATCGCACAACGGCACACCGTCCAGCCCCGCCAGTTCCAGCGGGCCATCCACCAGCGCAGCATCGAGGCGGCCGGTCAGCAGGCCTTCGAGCAACTCACCGCTGGGCCCCGATTGCACCTGCAGGTTCACCGCCGGATACGTCCGGTGGTAGGTGGCCAACAGGTCCGGCAGGTAAATCGCCGCAGTGCTGTACATCGTACCCAGGACAAAATCCCCGGCCGGCTGCCCCCCTTGCACGGCAGCATGGGCTTCGTCATGCAAGGCAAACAGCTTGTTCGCATAGTCCAGCAGGACTTTTCCCGCGGGTGACAGCTGCAAACGCTGCCGCTCGCGCCGGAACAGATCCACCCCCAATTGCTCTTCCAACTGCCTGAGCCGGGTCGATAGATTCGACGGCACCCGATGCATGCGCTCGGCGGCCCGAGTGATGGAGCCCTCCTCTGCCACGGCCTGGAAGATCCGCAATTGGCTGAACTCCATGACATTCTCCAAAAAAGAACAAGTTACTCACTATTATTCAATTTTATTGAAAGTCAATCGATCCTAGCCTGACGGTCATTCGCCTCGATACCGGAGAACGACCATGTCGCCCTTTATCCGCCTGCTCGCCAGCTTCATTGCCCTGATGATGGCCATGGGCATCGGCCGCTTCGCCCTTACGCCCCAGTTACCTCATTTGATCGGCGAAGGACAGGTCGACTTGACTGCCGCCGGTCTGATTGCCGCTGCCAACTACCTGGGTTATTTCGTCGGCGCCCTGGACGCGATGTTCGCTCGTCGTCCGGAGCAGGTACGGCGGCGTTTACTCGGTGGGCTGTGGCTGTGCGTGCTGCTGACCCTGGCATCCTGCTGGGCCTGGGGATTCTGGCCGCACCTGGCGCTGCGTTTTGGCACCGGTGTCGCCAGTGCCTGGGCGCTGGTGATGATCACCGCGCTGAGCCAACCCCTGGCAGCCGCGGCGGGACGACCACGGCTTGGCGCGCTGGTGTTCGCCGGGCCGGGCCTGGGAATCTTCCTTACCGGCTTGCTGGCCCTGGGCTCCAACCTGTTGGGCCAGACATCCGCGACCTTGTGGCTGGTGTACGCCGGTGTGGCGCTGGTCATGCTGTTGGTGATCCTGCCGATCCTGCCGCAACCCAGCCCAACCGCGACTGTCGTGGCCCCGGCCAGCCCGTCGTCGCCCCCGGGCATCGCCCGGCTCGGCGTGGTGTACGCGTTGTACGGCGTGGGTTACATCATCCCCGCGACGTTCCTGTCGCAAATGGCCTCGGCACGGTTCCAAGGGCAATGGCAAGCCGATCTGTTCTGGCCCTGCTTCGGCCTCGCCGCCGCTATCGGTGTGTTGTTGGTGAGCCTGCGCCGGCCCGCGCCAAACACCACCGGCCGCTGGTTGATCGGTACCTTGTGGCTGCAGGCTGCCGGTGTGTTTGCCTGCCTGTTGGGCAGCGGACCGGGGCTGGCGTTGGGAGTGATCCTGTGCGGCACGCCGTTCCTGGCCTGCATGCAACTGGTGATGTTGCGCTCCCGGGAACTGGCGCCCCATGCCACCCAACGCAACGCCGGTCTGTTGACCGCCTGTTTTGCCATGGGCCAACTCAGCGGGCCGTTGCTGGCGGCGTTGAGCAGTCATTTCAGCGGTGGCCTGCAGCCGGCGCTGATCATCGCCGGCAGCGGCCTGGTGCTGGCCGGAGCACTGTTGTTACGGCCCGCCAGCCAGGCCGCCCGAGTGCCCTGCACCCAGAGCGCCCTGCGTTGATCAGGCTTGCCCGGCGGCGCTGAACGAGGGTTTCAGATGTGTGCTCAGCTCGCGCCGGGCCAGGGCGAAATACAACACGCCCCCCAGGAAGCAACCGGTGAACCAGGCGAAGTTGGCCATCGGCTGCAACATCGGGGTGAAGGTGATCGCCACGCCCATCAGCGTCGCAGGGATCAAGGCCTTGACCGCCGTCCAGTTGATGCCGCCGCTGTAGTAATAGCGCCCGCTCGGCCCGTCGTTGAACAGCGCATCCACATCGATCTGCTGTTTCTTGATCAGGTAGTAATCCACCAGCAGGATGCCGAACAGCGGCCCGATGAACGCCGCCAGCACGTCCAGGGTGTAGTGGATCACTTCAGGGTTGTTGAACAGGTTCCAGGGCGTGATGAAGACCGATGCCACCGCCGCGATCATGCCGCCGGCGCGCCAGCTGACCTTGCTGGGCGCGACGTTGGCGAAGTCAAAGGCCGGGGACACGAAGTTGGCCACGATATTGATACCGATGGTGGCCGTCACGAAGGCGAAGGCCCCCAGCAGGACCGCCACATCGTTGTCGATGCGCGCCACGGTAGCGATCGGGTCATGGAGCATTTCACCGAACACCGGCAAGGTGCCGGAAACGATCACTACGGTCACCAGCGAGAAGGCCAGGAAATTCACCGGCAGGCCCCAGAAGTTGCCTCGGCGCACGTCAGACATGCTCCGGCAATAGCGGCTGAAATCACCGAAGTTCAGGGTTGGGCCAGAAAAGTACGACACCACCAGGGCCGTCGCGACGATCACCTGGCCGAACGCCTGCCAGCCGGACAAGGACTTTTCCGCCAGGGTGAAACTGATGTTGCTCCAACCGGCCTTCCAGACGATCCAGCCGGCCAGCAGGAACATCACCGCGTAGACCACTGGCCCGGCCCAGTCGATGAAACGCCGGATCGACTCCATCCCGGCCCAGAACACCAAGGCCTGAACGCACCACAGGCTGAGGAAACCGAACCAACCGAGGTAGGACAGACCGGCAAAATGCGGCGTTGCGTAGACTTCCATCGACGGAAAGAACCGCAGCACCACGATGATCAGGGCGCTGGAGGCCAGATAGGTCTGGATGCCGTACCAGGCCACCGCGATCAACCCGCGGATGACGGCAGGAATGTTCGCGCCGAACACGCCGAACGCCAACCGACAGATCACCGGATACGGCACCGCCGCCTGTTGGCTCGGCCGGGCTACCAGATTGGCGATCAACTGCACGATACAGATCCCGCCCAGCAAGGCGATAAGCACCTGCCAGCTGGCCAGGCCCAACGCGAACAGGCTGGCGGCGAAAACATAGCCGCCGACGCTGTGCACATCGCTCATCCAGAACGCGAAGATGTTGTACCAATTCCATTTCTGCGGCAGCGGGCCCAGGTCCGCGTTATAGAGACGGGGGCTGTAGCCGGTGGGCAATTGCTCGGACATTGCGGGGCTCCTTTTTTATGAAACCGGGCCCCCGAATAAACTGTTCACCATACTGCGCACGGGAGCCGGCATGGTTTGTATACGAAGCTCCACGCAGAATGCGTGCCATAGGGATTGAACATGAGACAAACCGCGGTGTGCGGCCAGGTTCAAGGCAAGCAAAAAGCTGCCACGCGCCCACGAACAGGGCGTGAATGCATGCTAAAGGTGCAAATTTTTGTATACATGAGGTAGCTGAACATCACCTCTGTGGTGAGGGGATTTATTCCCTCACCACAGGGTCTTCTCACCTATAAGTAAAGGGTTCAGCTCAGCTCGATACGATCGGGATGAATGACGATCTGCCCATTCTTGTACAATGCACCAATGGCTTTCTTGAAGTTGCCCTTGCTCACGCCAAACAGGCTGCTGATCAGCGCTGGGTCGCTCTTGTCGCTCACGGCCAGCGTGCCGTTGTTTTCACGCAGCTTGGCCAGAATCTTCGCATTCAGACTGGTGGCGGCTTCCTGGCCCACCGGCTGCAGGCTCAGGCTGATCTTGCCGTCCGGGCGGACTTCCTTGATGAAGCCCTTTTCCTGTTTGCCGGCCCGCATGAACTTGAAGATTTCGTTCTTGTGGATCAAGCCCCAATGCTTGTTATTGATGATGGCCTTGAACCCCATGTCGGTGGCTTCGGCGACCAATAAATCTACTTCCTGGCCGGGCTTGTAGTTGGCCGGCGTCTTGTCCAGATAACGGTCCAGGCGCGCCGTAGCAGTGATGCGGCGAGTGTGCTTGTCGAGGTATACATGCACCACGCAGTAATCCCCGGCGCTCATCTGGCGCTTTTCTTCCGAGAACGGCAACAGCAGGTCCTTGGGCAGTCCCCAGTCAAGGAACACGCCGATGCTATTGACTTCAACCACTTTCAGGCTGGCGAATTCCCCCACCTGGACTTTGGGCTTTTCCGTAGTCGCGATCAGTTTGTCGTCACTGTCCAGATAAACGAAAACATTCAGCCAATCTTCATCTTCAGTGGGAATATCCTTGGGGATATAACGGTTGGGCAACAGAATTTCGCCATCGGCACCGCCGTCCAGATATAAACCGAAGTTAGTGTGTTTAACCACTTGCAAACTGTTGTAGCGCCCGACTAAAGCCATTTCCAATACCCTCATTGCGTGGGCGGCATTCTACCTGTTTTTACCGGACGATTCGTGGACGCTGGCGGGCCTGCTGGAAAAGACCTGCGCAAGCCTTGATTTTCCTGGGGTTTCGACCTGAGCAGGGCCATTCGTCAGACAATTGATGGCCGTTGCAAGCGTCTGGCCTCGCTTGTCCGACGATATATTTTGCGCACGGTTGTTATTTAAAACAGGAGGTTAGGCGTTTGATCACGGTATGAATCCGCCTTCGTGTCTGCCGTTGCCGGGATATTTGGCGCAAATATCAGCCAAGCAATGGCCAGGTATTTCCTGTACGATGCCTGGCCCAATTAATTATCTACAGGTTAATGGCCGCCATGCGCGTAAAAGCATCCAACAGCAAAGCAAAGCCAGCTCCAGCCGTTGAAACCAGCGAGTCGATCAACGACCAGATCGCTGCATTCCTCAAGTCCGGCGGCGAAATCCAGCAAATTGCCAAGGGCGTCAGCGGCCAGACCTTCGGCCCGTCCAAGCAGATCAGCCTGGGCAAGAAATAATCCCCGCACCGCCTGGTCCCAAAGCGCTTTGAGCTTCGAAGCGCTTGGACTGGAAGTCTTTTCTCCCCCCCTCGATAAGTAAAAATCGACGAACGGCCTTCGATGCCGGATATTCGTCGGTATGCTTGCGCCTCTCTATTTCAAGTGTTCCAGCTTGAATGCTCCTCGCTATTCATGGAGTGAAGCATGCGTATTCCCAATGCCCTGCTGATGATCGGCCTGCTGATCGGCCCCCTTGCCCATGGGCAGGTTTTCCAGCGCGAGCTCGGCGACTTCGACCTCAAGCTCGGCACCACGCCCAGCCGCAGCATGGCCCAGGGCCTCGTCACCCCTTCGAGCACCGGTTCGTTCCATGGCGGCCTGGACCTGAGCCATGACAGTGGCTGGTACTTCGGCCAGTGGTCCCCCAGCGCCGGGCTGACCCCATCCACCAACCTCGAAGTCGATTCCTACCTGGGCTTCAAACAGCCTTTCGACCAGACCCTGGGCTACGAAGTCGGCCTTATCCACTACAGCTACCCCACGGTCGACACCCTCGACAGCCAGGAGCTCTACGGCGGCCTGACCGTGCTGGGCAGCCGTTTCGGCGCGGCGTTGAGCAACGACCCGGACAAACAGAACAGCACCCTATTCGCCGACCTGGGTGGCAACGTGCCGTTCGGCATCGGCATCAGTGCCAAATACACGACCCACCAGCTCAACACACCCGTTTCCGTGGGAGATGGCTACGTAGGCAGTTTCAGCGACTGGTCGCTGAAAATCTCCCGTCCGTGGCGAGGCATCGACCTGGACCTGATCTACAGCGACTCCAGCCTCAACGGCAGCGGTTGCTCGGCCTATTCCGGCCACAACAGCGAATGCGACGGGTTGGTGACCCTGAAGATGGCCCGCCCATTTTACTAAGCGTTACGCTTTAATCGGCTGAACTGCCGCGCGCCTGCCATGCTCAAACAAGACACCTGATGGCTTCGCAAGGACTCGCCCATGTCGCGCTGGTTGACCCGCACCGCCATGTTCATCGCCCTGTTGCTGACACTCACCGCCTGTAGCCGTATCGGCCTGGCCTATCGCAACCTCGACCTGATCATCCCTTGGACGCTCAACGATTACCTGGAAATCAACGGCGAGCAAAAGGACTGGTTCAACGAGCGCCTCAAGGAGCACCTGAGTTGGCATTGCACCACGCAACTGCCCGGTTACCTCGATTGGCTGGACCGCTTGAAGACCATGGTGCAGACCGATCAGGTCACCGACGAAGCCCTGCAGCAACGCACCCGGGAAGCCAAGGCCGCCATCGCCGAAACCGCCCGGGCGATCACCCCGTCGGCCATCGAATTGCTGCAGGGGCTGAACGACGACCAGGTCGCAGACATGGACGCCGCGTTTATCAAGGACCAGCGTAAACGCCAGCAGCAGTACCTCAAGCCGACCTTGCAACAGCAGATCCAGGAACGCAGCGAACGCATGGAAAAGCGCCTGAACGACTGGCTCGGTCCCCTCAACATCGCCCAGCGCCAGCGGGTGGTGGCCTGGTCCACCGCCCTGGGCGACCAGAACCAGCAGTGGATCGCCAATCGCGCCCATTGGCAAAACCAGTTCAGCGCCGCCGTGGCCCAGCGCCACAGCCCGGACTTTGCAAAACGCATCGAGCAACTGCTGGTGGACCGCGAGAGCCTGTGGACACCGGCCTACCGTGAGGCCTACAACAAAACCGAAGCCCAGGCCCGCAGCCTGCTGATCGACCTGATGGCCGACAGCACGCCGCCCCAACGCGAACGGCTGTTGAAGAAAATCGACGGAGTGAAAAAAGACTTCAGCGATTTGAAGTGCCTGAAGGCTGCACGATCTTGAAACCACTGAAGATCCAACGTGGGAGATCAAATGCGGGAGCGAGCTTGCTCGCGATAGCGATCGAACAGGCAATACATCCGTTGAATGCCAGAGCGCCTATCGCGAGCAAGCTCGCTCCCACAAGGTTTGTGCCTGGTTCCTAGGCAATCTGCGCCTTCGAAGCCAAGTCATCAAACGTAAACTCATCCAGCGCATCTTCCTGCTCATCCAGTACCTGGCGCGGATGATCATTACCAGGGATGCTGCTGTCGATCAGGCTCAGCAACCGCGAGCCACGGGGCGTCAGCACGAAATTCTCACCGTTGCCGCCCTCCTCCTCCGGCCGGGGCTCGATGAAGCCCCGCTCCAGCAACACCTTCTCATACTCCCCGGCGACCGCTTTCAGATGATCGAGGTTCTCGATCTCCTCGCCCGCAGCCGCTTTCTGCGCCGCGTACTGCTCCGCATAAGGCCGGGGGGTGAAGCTGTGGCCGGCGCCGTTCTGCACTTCGTGCAACAACTTTTCGATCAAGTCCCAGTTATAAGTCGTCATCCTGGTCCATCCTCTGAAGAGTGAGATGCCTACTCAAGGTGTGACCGAGACGCTACGTCACCGTTCAGCCGGGGTTCCGGGCGGGTCATTTCACACGCCGACCAACGGTCTGTCGAATCCGGCCAGGGCCAAACGACCACTTGCTGAAGCGCCTTTGCCTACAGGAGAAATCGCCATGAACGTAGAAAATCATCCCGTCGTCTCGCGCGAAGAATGGCTCACCGTCCGCCGCGAACACCTGGCCCACGAAAAAGCCTTCACCCGCGAACGGGACAAACTCAGCGCCGAACGCCGCGCCCTGCCCTGGGTCAAGATCGACAAACCCTACCGCTTCCAGGGCCCCCACGGCGAACTGAGCCTGGCCAACCTGTTCGGCGGTCGCAGCCAACTGATCATCTACCACTTCATGTTCGGCCCCGGCTGGACAGAAGGCTGCGATGGCTGCTCGTTCCTCTCCGACCACATCGACGGCGCCAACCTGCACCTGGCTCATCACGATGTGGCGGTGGTCGCCGTTTCCCGCGCCCCCTTCGCTGAATTCCAACCTTTCAAACGCCGCATGGGCTGGGCCTTCGATTGGGTCTCCTCAAACGGCTGCGACTTCAACTACGACTTCGGTGTCAGCTTCAAAGCCGAAGACACCGCCGGAGGGAAAGCCATCTACAACTACGAAACAACCGACACCAGCGAAGGCGAACTCCCAGGCCTGAGCGTCTTCTATCGCAATGAAGCCGGCGACATCTTCCACACCTACTCCACCTATGCCCGCGGCCTGGACATGCTGGTCGGCACCTACCACTACCTAGATCTAACGCCCAAGGGCCGCAATGAAGACGAAATCATGGATTGGGTGCGGCATCACGATAAATATGATGAGGCCAAGCCTCACAGGTGCTGCCACAGCTAAATTCAAGGCGCCGCTTTTTCCTGACCAGAGCTTGCTAAAGGTCCTACATAAAGCTCGGAAAGCGGTGGCTTGTGGGCCTGGAACGGGTCGCCCTATAGTCCTCAAGTCGCCCATATGGCGATTCGGGTTTGGCGACCTGACTACAGAGAATGCGAACGCTACCCGCCCATTGCAGGTACCGACGCACCCGCAAAGCCGCTATATTCCACGGCGGCTGTGCGCGGGAGATCTTCGGATCTGCCGGTTTTCTCTGTAACCGGTTCGCCAACCTGCGTACAGCCACCACCCAATCGTTTGGCGACGACTGAGAGGAGGCTTTCAGCCATTCAAACAGAGATCTTCAGTATGAATCGATACATGCCCATCACCGGCATCGACTGCACCCCCGCCACCCTGCTCATCGACACCGAAGCCCCCCTCGACGTCCTCTTCGAAACCGCCGACTACCGCATCCGCACCGTGACCCAGGTACTGGAAAACATTGCCTTTCGTTCGGATATCGACTCGGAGACGGTGGTGCTGACCGACTTCTGCAAAATGCTGACGATAGCGCTGCGTGATGGGTGTGATGTGATGGATGTGATTGGGAGGCGGTTGCGGGTGCAGGCTGGGGAATAATTGGAACGGGCGGCCGCCGGTCGCCCATTTCAACGCCAGTTGTTCAGTGCCGGTGGCTCTGCTGAGCCTGCATGTACTGGCGCAGGAGCTGATTGATACGTGTCTGATAACCTGCGCCCTGCCCCTTGAACCACTCAAGCACATCAGCGTCCAGGCGAATAGTCACGGCCTTCTTTACCGGCACATGCAACTCGGCCCGGCGAAAAAAATCTTCACCCAGTTCAGGAACATCGCTGGTATCGATGTCCTGGTCGTCCATCTTGGCCAAGCGCCCCCAGTCAGTTTTCGATGCTTTCGACATAATATTTGGCCTCCTGTCGGGTGGCTTTTCGGGCAGAGATGATGCGGATCACATCGCCCCGCTGTTCGGTGTACACGACCACGCCAATCAACGCTTTGATCCAGCCGATGCTAATCCAGCGCTCTTCACCGTAGTCCATCCGATCATCACGCAAGGTGATAATCGGATGCTTGAAGACGTCCAGTACATCCTTGAAATCGATACCGTGCTTGCGAATGTTGGTCTCGTTTTTGGCTTCGTCCCATTCAAATCGCATGGGACATCCTGTATTTACTGATGTACATACAATACTCTTCTTGGCATAGATGCACAGCTCCTTTCAGCCAGGCGGCATCACCGTGGTAGCCAGGATAAAAAATGGAGATTTTCGAAGGAGTGAGACTACCCCGCATCAACGCTAGTGGCGGAACGGTTTATCCGAAATCAGACGCCTCCTGTTCAGAGGTACGAAAGATCCCGTACAAAGCAACGAACGCGCTGCGAAGCGCTAGAAGGTAAAGGGAATCAGTGTGGCGGAGGGTCAAAGATGGACAGAGCGTGAGGCTCTCTAACGACTGATCACCGAAGACCAAGACCAGCCCCCTCTTCATTTTTCGCTTTCAGTTCAAGCGCTTAGCCGCTAAGGAAGTACCATTCGCACAGCGCTTGCTCATTGAGGATTGAACAGAAATAATAAAAAGATATTTTTATGATCGCGGTCCCGTGACAAGCGGGACACTTAAATCTCTCCCAGACAATAAGAGACTACAAACATGACAACCAAACAACAACTCAACGAAGCCAGCAAATTTCTTAGCTATATCCTCAGACATGAACCGCAAGCTATCGGATTGCAATTGGATAGCGAAGGCTGGGGAGAAATCGAGTCCTTAATAGCTGGCGCAACAAAAATTGGAAAAGCTTTGGATATTCGCCTTATTCACGCGATCGTCAGCAACAGCGATAAAAAGCGTTTCAGCATTTCGAAGGATGGGCAACGCATTCGTGCCATGCAGGGGCACTCAACAACCAGTGTCAACCTTAATCATTTTGAGAAAACACCTCCGGAATTTCTCTATCATGGCACTGCACGTCGTTTTCTAGACTCAATTAGGCAACAAGGGCTAATTGCAGGCACACGTCATTACGTGCATTTGTCGCAAGATGTAGCAACTGCCGTTAACGTCGGACAGCGTTATGGAAGTCCTATTGTAATAAAAATCGAAGCCTTGCGAATGAGCCAACAGGGCTTCAAATTTTTCCAAGCAGACAATGGTGTCTGGCTCATTAGCGGCATTCCTGCAGACCAATTAACACTAGACACTTACCCTTCATTTGAAATCTTAAAAGACTTAGCAATTACGTGCAACGCCACTCCAACTGAGTGTAAAAACAATCGATAGTGCCTATAATCCGCTACCCCACGGGTCTTGCCATCTATATCCAGCAGCTCCGATAGCTCATACTCTACAAGCGAATTAAGTAAAGAAATATCACCATCATCCGGACAAACAAAAATGCTATAACCCGGAAATGGCGCTTTAAAAAAATATTTAGCATTTAAAAATCTAATATTTTTCTTTGCCAAGCCACCCGCACAACTTTCAGACTCATAAAATATTTCCAAACTTAGATCACCACCCGAATAAACCATATCCACTTTGTCCTCCCCGTCGAGAGGTAAAAAGCTGTCCATATCGAACATTTTTTTCGGCCTAGATAATTTCATATTCCAATCACCTCCTAGCATTCTGCACTGAGCCGCCATAGTTTTTATTTAATTGATCTTGCACCAACTTATCAAAAGTCACATCACCATAAGCATAAACACCAGTTCTATCAACCCCATACCACTGACTTTTAGGTACACCAGCATTTATCAGCGCTGTCGAGCTTCTCGTATTAGCTATGACCTTTTGACCGTCAATCAAAACATAATCAAGGGGCACCTGACTAGGTTTTATTATTCCCTGCTTCAAAGCTTCAGTGAGATCACTAACCGTATTTATCGGCCGTCCTGCAGCTTGAGAATAAATCACTTTCCCCTCGTCACTAAATTCCTTAGTTGACTTAGCTAAAACCTGAGCGAAAGCACCATCATCTAAAACCCCTACTACTGGAGTTTTGACTACTCCGCCAAGTATTGTGCCGCCTAGCCCCCATGCGTTTAACAGGCCCTGTATACCCCACATGACCCGCTCGGTACTGGTAGCCGTCTCCCCAGTAATAGGGTTCTCACCACCCGCCGCCATGTAGCCCTGGCACCCTATACCAGCCAGACCAGCCCCGCCACAGCCCGCCGAGAACAATTCATTGGAAAGACCTTTAAGCTGAGCTTCCGTAGTCTTTTCAACCAATTCATTTTTCGCTATCGCTGCAACCTTCTGCTCCTCTGAGGCTGGTTGCAGAACCCACTCCTCCCCCTGATCTGTCGTTATCGACTTATCGGTAACAACGCAATATCCGCTTGCGCAGGGGATCACATCTCCAGGGTTGGCTGTCCAAACAAAAGCACGCGTGAAATCGCTATCTTCTGCTAACGGTTCGTTCTTAAGAACGCTAGAGCTCTTGGCAATAAGCTCCGCGATATCCTCGGAAAGACCTTGGCATTCAGTTGTCGCCGTATCGCCACACTTCTTGGCGTACTCCTTCTGTAGTCCCTGTAATGAAATCCTCTCTATGTCGCTCAGATGATTGTTCTCAACAGCATTTTTCGCCGTTCCTGCGCCTATCGCAGCGTCAAAAGAGTCGCCCCCGGCAAGCGCACCGGATAGCCCGCCGACTAATGTCGACAGGGCTGAGATTGTTTGCTTTTCCGCATCCGTCAGTTGATCGCTGGACTTGCCTGGATAGAGCTGGCGGGCGATCAGCTCACCGGCAGTTACTCCTGCGGCGCCAGCCAGTGCCGAGCCTTCCTGCGTTTTTGCCAGAACTGCACCGAGTACGGCATGCGCCATCAGGTTGGCTGTGTCATCTCCTTCTGTCATCTGCTTAACGGCCTGGGCCAAGTAAGGCGCGGCGCCCCCTCCCAACGCAGCAACAATGTCGCCACTGAGAATGCCTTGGACAATCCCGGCCACGGCTTGGCTGGCCTTTTGAAAGCTACTGCCTGTTCCGTAATCACGTTGAACCTGTTGGCTGATTTGCTCAGGTGTCGGATCGGACACGCCACTGTCGTTCAGTTTGTCGCGCGCAGCCTTGTAAGCCTCGCTATTCGAGTCCTTAGCCTCTTCGATCCGCGCCGCTGCAACAGCGCTTCCAATCCCTTTCACCAACTCTATCGAGCTCTTCACCAGCTCGATGCGGTCGTTCATAGCCTCTTCATCAGGCTTATCGAGCTTCTCGTTGGCATTGGCGGTATCGCGGTTCAACCCGACTACATCCTTCGCACCTTCCGGATTGCGAACGATGATCGTGCCTTCGCTCACGGCACTACGTGTGTGGCTCTTATCCGACTCGCTGAGGGAGATCCCATACAGCCCCCCCACCGAAGCTGAAGCACCGCCGGCACCATAACTGCCCGAGATGCTGGCACCTGCGGACTGTGCCTGGATTTCACTGACGTTCTTGATATCGTTGGCGATGAGCCGGTCGGTGATCAGCGTGTTCTTGTCTGCCGAAGCATCACTGGCAATCACACCGCCTTCGAGAGTGGTGGTCTTACCCACGTCGACCGTGTAGCCACCCGTTCCGGCAAAGAGACCGGTCTGGTCCGTGACCGCTTTGTATTCACTGTTCATGTTGCCAGCAGCCACATTTGCCGAAGCTGCGACAGGCGTGCCATAGCAGAACGGTGGGATGCAGATGCTGGCACCAAAACCGCCGCTGCTTTGTTTGCTCTTCTGGTCCTGGGTGTCCTGGCGGGAAACGATGTTGAGGTTCCCGTCGATCAGCGCGTCGATTTTATCGGCGTGAACCTGGGCGCCTGCCAGCGTCGTGTCACCGCCGCTACGCAACAAGAGCGAACCTGTGTCCACCGTGCTGTTGACCTGCGTAACAGAACTGCCGGTTCCCATCCCTTTTGCGAGCTGGGCGCCAAGATCCAGAGTGAAACCGTTCTGCTGGCCGATGTTGAAGCTGGCGCCAATGGCAGTTTTGTTATTGCTGTTGTGGTTGGACCAATTGGCGGTGCTCTGCGCGCTCTCCAAGATGATGTTGTTGCTGGCAAGCAAGGAAGTGCTACCCGCCTTGATGTTGCTGCCGATTACGTGGAGATCACCCTCGTTTTCCGCTGCATTGCCATTGGCAATGATGGACAAGGTACTGCCCGCATTGAGGGTGCTTTGCTTGGCAGTTTGGCTGGCATAGTCGCTAGTACTTTTGCTGTGGGTACTGGCGAGTTCCGTGCCGATTTTGATCAGCGAGCCGTTGCTCGCGATACCGCCCTGTTTATCGGCGAATCCGGTTTTCTGAGCATTCGCGTCTTCGGCCATACCGCCAAGGTTGTAGGCCGCCAGGGCCGCCTGGGCCAGTTTCACCGCTTTGAGGCGAGGATCATCTGTATCTTTCGCAGCCTCCACCGACGTGCGAATGGTATTGACCGTGTCGATGATCGCACCACCGACAACACGTCCGACGGCCAGGCTGTTGGATTTGTCGACGGTGCTTTGTGTCGCTGTTTCCATACCCGCTGCGATGGTGACATTCGAGCCACGCAGGCTCATGTCCTTGGTGCTGACCAGGTCACTGGCTATGACGTTTAGGTCACCACCCGCCACGAGGCTGACGTTGCCTTTGCTGGAGCCTATAGTGCTGCCGGTCAAAGTGATTTGTGACGCCGTGCCGTTGTGTTTTTGGTTACTGATAGACAGGTGCTGGTTGCCGGTGATGTCATCGAGGCCCAGGTTGTTACCCGTCAACACACCCGTCAGATCGCGGTTTTTCTCCTTGTGCATTTGGGTGCGGGAAAAGGTGTTCTCTGCCGCGTTGATAGTAAGGTCACGGCCCGCACGTACTGCCAGGTCGCTGGTGCTAACCAATGCCGAGCCTGTTACGGTGGCATCCCGCTTGGCACTTACGGCAATGGTATCGCCCGAGATCATGCTACCCACGGCGGTCGTCTGGGTTTCAGTCAATTGATCCTGGACCTTGCTCGACTTCAAACCACCCCAGCTGCTTTTGCTTTGCTTGCGCTCGTGGCGTGCACTGTTTGAGTCGGTGGCGGCGAGGATTTCCACATCGTTGCCGGCGCCCAAGCCGACGCTGCCTTTTTCGGAGATGACATTGCTGCCTTTGATCGTCAGATCGTTGCCGGCAGTCAGTACGTTATTGCCCCCGGAAGTGACCGAGCTGGCAACGTTGGTAACAGAACTGGTCTCATCCAGCCGAAACTTCTTCCCAGAAGACGACTTCTTGGTCTTGCTGTAGAAGCTGTAATCCGAATCCTCAGCCGATTGCAGCACCAGGCTCGCACCAGCCACCAGGTAAGCCTCATCCCCCGCACTCACCCGGCTGGCAATCAAGCCCAAATCCTTGCCCGCACTCAGCGCCACGTTTCCGCCCGCCGTCACGCTGGTGGACACGTGGCTCACATGATCTTCCTGAGCCGTGACCTTCTTGCTCTTGCCATAGGCATGTTGCTCATTCGCCGCCGAAGCCAGGGTCAGGTCGCCGACAGAGCTCATGGCAATGTCGCGCTTGGCATCGATCTGACTGGCGACGGCGGTGAGGTTGCGGCCCGCGTTGGCAGTCAGGTCACGGCCGATGTCGAGGCTCGAGCCATACTGAGTAATGGTCTCGTCACGATGCGTGCCGCGGTTGCCATTGGAGATGCGCTCGGCCGAGGCAAGGTTGACATCACGGGTGGCGTTAAGGGTGGTATCGGCGCCGCTTTTCAGCACGCCGCCAACGTTGTTGATGTCACGCCCGGCGCTGATGGTCAGGTTATTTGCCGCTTCGATGCGCGAAGCGCTGTCGATGAAGTCGGTGCGCTCGCGGCGGTAGCCACTGTCGCTTTCATGGGTGGTAACGGTACGCTCGTTGCTCACGTCGCCACGGGTGGCGGTGAGGGTGATGTCGCGTCCGGCGATGATGCCACCGGCCTTGTTGACGAGGTCATTACCCGCCAGCAGATCGAGGCGGTTGCCGGCTTCCACCAGGCCGCTGTTGACCAGATCATTGGTGGCAGTAGCGGACAGATTGTTGCTGGCGCGCAGGGTGCCGGCGCTGTTCAGGTCTTTGCCGGCGATCAGGTTGACGTCGGCGCCCTGGATCAAGGCGCCATTGGCGGCCAGGCGGTTGTTGGCATTGGCCAGATACAGCACCGGTACAAGGACTTGCTCGCCGTTGACCTCGACGTTTTCCATCCAGACGATGTCATGGGTCAGTGCCGCGACTTGTTCGGAGGTGAGGCTCACGCCAATGGACAGGTTGAGTGCCTGTTTGCTGACGATGGCATTGTTCATCAGGTATCTGAACATGTCCTCGTTGGAGGACTGACCGTCGATGAAACGCTGACCGGTGCGGGCGACTACGGCTTGCTGGATCAGGGTCTGCTCGTATAACCCATCTCCGAGGCGCTTGGCACTCTGGTCCGGGTTGTAGCCGAGTTTCTCCAGCAAGTAATCCGAACTCATGAACTGCCTGAGGTCAGTAAGCACCGGGTTGGTTTCGATCAGGTATTTGTGTGGATTGGCCGTCACGGTGCTGGTGGGCAAACCCTGGACGCGGTCGAGCGTGAAGTCGGCGCTACGGCCAGGCAAGGTGCCTGCCACGATGGTGCCCGAGGTGCTGGTATCGAGGCTGCTGGCCTGGTTGGAAACGCCGGTGGTTTGGCTGGCGGCGATGGTCAGGTCGAGGCTGCTGGCAGTGGGTTGGGTGATGTTTCCTACCCCGAGATTTCGCGCCTGGCCGGTGGGCAATACCTGTTGACGCTGGGCCGGGGTAAGGCTTGCGCTGCCCATGCTCCAGCCTTGAGGCCCACTGACAGCCGGCGTGCTATTGCCCTGCCCGCTCAGGCGGAACAGGCCGTTTTGACCGGCGGGCAAGCTGAAACCGGGCAAGGCGACCGGGTTGACCTGCTGTTGCGCCAAGTTAGGGGACAGTTGCTGGTTAAGGGTGATGCGGGTGGAATATTGGCTGCCTGCTGCAGCCGTGTTGGTACGTGGGCCACTGCCGACGTAGCTGTAGCCCGGGCGTACGACGTTGTTGTCGATGTTGTTCTGAGTCGAGATGTTGACAGCGCCGCCGGCCTGGATCACGGCTGCGTAGCTTTGATCACCGCCGGCGAGTTGCCTGGTGCTGCCGAGATTGGTGTACTCCATTTCGGTCATGCCAATGAAATTGGCCATGCCGGCCTCAAGGCCACTGAGGTCATTGGCGTTGTAACCCGCGCTTTCGAACCAGTACTGGTTGGTGAAGTTGCCCGCCGCGGTGTACCAGCCGCCCGCATTGCGGGTCCGCTCGGAACGGAATATCCGCGTGGTTTCCGTCTCGCCGGTTTCGATGCCGCTATTGGTCAAGTTGGTCAGGGACGCGGTCAGGTTGCCGCCGCTGGCAATGGTGCTGCTCTGGTTCAGCAGATCGCCGCCACGCAGGGTCAGGTTAGCGCCGGCGGTAATACTGGAGGCCGCGCTGGCAGCGGTGACTTCAGTTTTCTCCCGCTGCAGGATTTCCCAGACGTGGTTCCGTTTACCGCTGCAATCCCCGGCGTTGTAGCCCTCAATGCACGCGACCTCGTAGATTTTGGCGGTGTAGATACCGCCGTTACCCACAGTCAGCAACGTACGGATGTTCTGGATCGTGCTGGCCGCCAGGCTCATGCTGGCGTCGCTTTGGATCGAACCGGATCGGTTGAGGATGCTGCTCGCCAACGCACCCTGGCCGTTACGGTCAATGGTGAGGTTGCCCAGGCTGTAGATGTTGGCGTCGAGGTTGTTCAGCGTGTCGACTCGTAGGCCCATGTCGGCCCCGCTGAAGATCAATCCCTGATTGTTTGCCAGCAAACCGGTCGTGACGGTCATCCCCTGACCGGCGCCCAATGTCCCCAGGTTGTGCACGCCAGCAGCGTTGATCACCAGGTTGGCGGTGGAGGTCAGCCGACCGGCGTTGTCCAGTTGACCGCTGACATTGATAGAGGTGTTGCCACCGCCAGCGATGCTGGAGTTGACGCTGTTCAGGCTCACTTGGGCGGCGCCAAGCCCCAGGGTGCCCTGGCTGCTTAGGCGTCCAGCGCCCCAGTAAGCACCGCTCAGGCCGAGACTCAAGCTGCCATTGCTGGCAAGCAGGCCTTCGTTGAACCAGTTGACGCCACTGCCTATGAAACTGTCCGAGGCCAATAGCTGGCCACTGGCGGTTTGGGTGAAGTTGTTGACGTTGACGTTCAGGCGCCCAGCCTGGATAACGCCGCTGTTGCTCCACATGTCGGTGGTGATGGTCAGCCCGCCACGGGTGACGAGCGTACCGCCAGCTCCGGTGACATTCGCAGTGGAGATGTCGAAAAGCCCGGTGCCTACGTGCAGCAGGCTGCCACCGGTATTGAGGAAGCTGGCGGCGCCAAGCGTCAAGTCGGTATTGGCAGTTTCCAGGGTACCGTTGCGGTTGTCGAACAGCCCGCCGATCTGGAAGTTGGTCTTGCCGCCGGTACCCAACGCACGCAACTGCCCCGTCTGGTTATCCAGACTGGCGGCCTTGATCGCCAGGGTGCTGTCACTCTCGATGATGCCCAGTCGGTTGTTCAACGCGCCGGTCAAATCCAGATCAATCTGCCTACCGGCAATCTGACCGTCGTTGTCACCGCTGTTGTCAAAATCGTTGGCCGTAACGCTCACCTTGCCTTTGGCGTAAAGGCCGCCGTTGCGGTTGTCGAAGTTACCCGTGATGACGGTCGCATCACCAGTCTGCGCCGAAATGCGCCCACCATAGTTGTCGATCCCGCCTAGCACAGTCAGGCTCAAGCGCTGGGCCTGGGTGATGCCACCCTGGCGGTTGTTGTTCAGGTCGTAGCCGTTTTTCAACACGCCGGTCAGGTGGGTGTTGAGCAAACCTTGCAGGCTGGCGAGCACACCGCCACGGTTGTCAACGTGACGGGCGCTGACGAGCAGGTCACCGGCCTTGGCCTGGAGGCGACCGCTCTGGTTGTCCACATCGGTAGCCACGGTCAGGGTCATGGCGCCCTGGCTCTGCACGGTGCCCTTGCTATTGGCAAGAGTGGCTGCGTCGATCTGCACGCCACCGTTCTGGCTGTAGATCAAGCCATCGGCGTCGTTCTTCACCGCGCCAGCGGTGTTCAGGATGAGTTGATCGTTGGCCGCAACGGTGCCGCGATTGCGGTTGTCCAGGCCGCCGGTGAGCAAGGTCAGCAGGCCTTGGCTGGCGATCTGGCCGCCCTGGTTGTTGATTTGCGTAGCGTGCTCGACGCGCAGTGGGCCGAGGCTGGCGATCTTGCCGTTGGTGTTGGTCAGGGCCCCGAGCAAATCAAGGGTCACGGCGTCGTTGCCAATCAGGTTGCCGCCACTGTTATCCAACGCAGAGCCGGTGAAGCTCAGGGCTTTTTGCGCGTTGACGGTACCACCGGCATTACCCAGGGTCATGGCGTTCATGACCAGCATGGCGCCGCTGTCGATCAAGCCGTTCTGGGCGTTGTTCAGCACGCCACCGGTGACGGTCAGGGTCTGGTCGCCACCGCTGGACAGAATGCCGCCACGGTTGTCGATGCCTGCCGCGCTGACGGTCAGTTGTTTTTTACCCACCAGCGCGCCGGCATTGCTGTTGAGCAACGTCCCGCTGAGGGTGACGCTGACGTCTTCGTCGCGGCTCGACAGGGTGCCGCTGTTGCGGTTGTCCAGGCTCGTGGCGGTCAGGTCCAGGCCCTTGAAGCCGGAGATCAAACCACCTTGGTTGAGGACATCACGGGCGCCCACGGTCAGCAGCCCGTTACTGATGAGCTTGCCAGCGCCGTTGTCGAGGTCGCGAGCAGTCAAGTCCAGGCTCTGGCTGCTGGAGATTTCGCCATTCTGATTGTTCAGGTCCCGCAGGTGCTTGAGGCTCAGTTCACCCGTGGTGGAAATCAGGCCGGCGCTGTTGTTCAGGTCGCCGGTTGCGGCGCCGAAATCGATGGCGATGGCACTGCCCAACACCGAACCTTGCTGGTTATTCAGGCCGCTGGTGGTGATGGTCAGGCCGTTGGTGGCGTTGATCAGCCCCTGGTTCTGGTTGTTCAGTGCGCCGGCAAGCTTCAAGTCGAGGTTCGCGCGGCTGGTCAGGGTGCCGCCGTTGTTGTTGAGGCTCGCGGCCTCGACTTCCAGCGCGGCTGCAGCGATCAGACCCTTGAGGTTGGTCAGGGCGTTATCGACCCGCACGGTCAGGGCCTGGTTGCTGAGCAGTTTGCCGTTGTCGTTGTTCAGGCTTTGCGCCGCCAGGCTGAATGCCTGGGCGCTGGAGATTTCGCCGCCGTCGTTGTTGACACCCTTGAGATTCTTGAGCACCAGCAGCGGTGCATTGATCAGGCCGTTCTGATTGTTCAGCTGGCCTTGATTCAGGTCCAGGTTCAGCGCGGTATTGCTGAAGAGCTGGCCGCCTTGCTGATCGAGACCGGTGACGCTGGCGGTCAATGCACCGCCACTGGCGATGCGACCGCCGTCCTGGTTGGTCAGTTGCTTCGTGGTCAGGTCAAGGCTGGCAGCGCTGCTCAGGCGTCCGGACTGGCTGTTGTTGAACGCGCCGGTCTCGATGATCACCGCCTGCTTGGCGCTGATGCTGCCTTGGTTGCGGTTGTCCAGGCTCGCGCTTCTGAGGGTGAGGCCGGCGTCGGTGACGATTTCTCCGCCCTGGTTGAGCAAGGCATCGTCTAGGGTGAGGCCCAGCGCCTCGGCACTGGAAATGCTGCCCAAGGTGTTGGTCAGGCTCGCCGCTGTCATCGTCAGTTCGCCTTCGGCACTCACGACACCCTGGCTGTTATTCAACGCACCGGAAAAGACAGCGATGAGGCTCTTCTGGCTCAGCAGCGAGCCGCCAGTGTTATCGAGTGTCTTGCCGATCAAGGTCAGGTCGCTCTTACCTGACAACAGACCCTTGGTACGGTTGAGAACATCCTTCACCGTCAAGGCCAGTGCGCCGTTGGCGAGTACTTGTCCGCCGTCGCTGTTGTCCAGGGCGTCACCCTTAACGGAAATGTCGGCCTGGCTCGAAAGTTCACCGCCACGGTTATCCACCGCAGAGACATTGAGCGTCAGCGTGTCGGTCGCACCGATAAGGCCGGCATTGCGGTTGTCCAGCGAAGTGCCGGCAAGCGTCAGCCCGCCGAGGGCAATCATCTGGCCGCCCTGGTTGTTCACGGTCTCGACATCGGCCGTGACCTTGGTTTTGCCGGCGACCTGGCCGGCGCTGTTGTCCAGGCTCGCCGCATCGATGTGCAGGTCGCCATCGGCGATCACCGCAGCGTTGCGGTTGAGCAACTGCTCGTCCACGCTCAAGACCAACGCACCTCGGCTGCTGATCAGGCCGTCGGTGTTGTCCAGTCGAGCACTGTGACTGTCAAGGGATTGGGCGGAAATCAGCCCCTTGATGTTGTTGAGCACCTGATCGATGCGCAGGGTCAGCGCCTGGTTGCTGATCAGCTTGCCGTTGCCGTTATCCAGGTTTTGCGCGGCGATCGTGAACCCCTGGGCGCTGGAGATTTCACCGCCCCGGTTGTCAACGTCCTTGAGATTCTTCAGCACCAGGACCGGCGCATTGATCACGCCCTTGAGGTTGTTCAACTGGCCGTGATTCAGGTCCAGGCTCAAGGCGGTTTTACTAAACAACTCACCGCCCTGTTGATCGAGCCCACTGACGCTGGCGGTCAGTGCCTTGTCGCTGGCGATGCGGCTGGCGGCGCCGTTGCTGACCTGGGTGGCTGTCAGGTCCAGGGTATCGCCACTGACCAGGTAACCGCCTTGGGTATTGTCGAAGGTGCCGGTGGTGACGCGGGTCGCGCCCCTGGCGCTGAGCAAGCCATTTCGCTGGTTGTCCAGGCTTTGGCTGCTGACGGTCAGACCAGCGTCGGTGGTGATGGCGCCGCCACGGTTAATCAGCGCGCCCGAGGCAGCGAGTGCAAGCACGCCGACGCTGGTGAGGCTGCCGTCGGTGTTGTCGAGGGTGCCGACGTTGGCGCTCAGTGTGCCGTCGCTGTTGATCAGGCCCGCGACGTTGGTCAGGGCATTGTCCAGTCGAATATCCAAGCCCTGGCGAGCGACCAGGCTCGCGCCGCTGTTGTCCAGACTCTGCCCCTCAACCATGGTGGAGCCAGCACTGAACAGCAGGCCTTTGTTGTGGTTGATGATGGCCGCCACTTTCAGCCCCAGGTCGGTGCCAGCCAGGATCTTGCCGTTATCGCTGTTATTCAGGCTCTGGCCGTCGATGGCGATGCCGACTGTGCTGGAGATTTCCCCGCCACGGTTGTCCAGGGCATCCACGTTGAGTTTCAGCGCTTCTGTCGCACCTACCAGGCCACCGTTGCGGTTATCCAGGCTCTGGCCGCTGATCGTCAGCAGGCTTTGGGCAACCAGCTCACCGACCTGGTTGTTCAGTTGCGTCACGTTCGCGGTGAGGTCGGACTTGCTGGAGATGCGTCCGCCGCTGTTATCGATACGAGTGGCCTGCAGATGCACCGGGCCAACGGCACTGAGCAGGCCGCCGCGGTTATCCATCTGCGCGCCGTCGACACGCAACGCCGCCTGGCTGCTGAGCAGACCTTGCTGACGATTGTCGAGCTGGCCGACGGTCAATTGCAGGTCCTTTATGGACTGGACCTTACCGGCGCGATTATCCAGGCTACCCGACTGGACATCCGCAACACCCTTGGCGCCGAGGCTGCCCTGCCGGTTGTCTAACAGACCACTGATTCGCGCGGTCAGGCTGCCATCGCTGACCAGGCTACCCTCTGAGGTGTTGTCCAGGCTAGCTGCATCGATTGCCAGGCTCTTGCCGGAACCCAGCACACCGTTCTGGTTGTTCAAGGCACCGATCAGACCGATGTTCAGCGCCACGTCACCCATTAGCAAACCGTCGCTATTGTCCAGCGCAGTGCCGGTGACCCTGGTGGTGGCGGAGCTGGAGACTTCACCGTCGTGGTTATTCAACTGCCCGACGTTGGCCGTCAGGTTTCCACTGCTGCTGACGATACCTTGGGTATTGAGCAGCTTGTCGGCGGTGACGTTCAGCGCGCCGTTGCTCAACACGCGGCCCTTGTTCTGGTTATTCAACGTTCCGGCTTTTACCGCGGCGGTTTGCCCAGCGCTGAGGGTGCCGCCCTGGTTGTTCAAGGTCTGCGCGACGTTCGCCGTCAGGTTACGGCTGGCAACGATGCTCTTGCCGTTATTGTTCAAGCTCTGCGCCGTGAAACTCACATCTCCCGAAGTATTACGCGTGTTGTCCGAATTGACCCCGGCTTCGATGATCCCGTTGTTACGCAGGCTGCCGCCGCTGTCCAGACGAATGCTGTCGCGGGCCACCAGGTTGTTCTGGTTCGTCAGGTCGCCCTGGGTTTTCACAGTCAACTCGGTGCCTGCATATACCGCTCCCCGGGCATCGAGGCTCGCAGCCTTGACGTTGACCGCGCCGCTGGCCGAGGTGTCGGCCAGGCTCAAATGCCCATTGGCATCGAGCTGGATATCCCCCCCACTGGCAATCAGCTTGCCGTCCAGTTTCACCCCGACCCCGGCCTCGGTGCCCACCAGCTTGATCGCCCCGGCATACATACCGCCCAAGGCCGAGGAGTCGATGGCCAGTTGCGGCTTGGCGCTGCCGTCATCGGCCCGTGCAGTGGCGTTGAGGGTGGCGGCATCGACGTCATTGCGCCCGGCGACGATGGTCAGGTTTTTCGCCTGGATCTCGGCGTTGATCCTGGCGCTGCGGGTGATGATTTCGAAGCGGTCGACGTTGTTCGCATTCAGGCCCGCGCCTTCGATGGCGACGCTGCCCTGGTCCACCTGGTAGCGGCTCAACTGGCCATTCTCGACGACCGGCTTGCCGGTGGTCAGGGTCGCCCGTGGGGTATTGATGAAGCCG
>NZ_FMUL01000018.1:0-109702 GCF_900101215.1 Pseudomonas sp. NFACC32-1 | reverse complement strand
CTGGAAAAAGGCAGCATCGTGATCTGCGCCGGTGGCGGCGGCATCCCGACGATGTACGACGCCCACGGCAAGCTGCAGGGCGTCGAAGCGGTGATCGACAAGGACCTGTGTTCGGCGCTGCTGGCCCAACAGCTGGAGAGCGACCTGCTGGTGATCGCCACCGACGTCAACGCCGCGTTCATCGACTACGGCAAGCCAACCCAGAAAGCCATCGCCCAGGCCCACCCGGACGAAATGGACAGGCTCGGCTTCGCCGCCGGCTCCATGGGGCCCAAGGTCCAGGCAGCCTGCGAATTTGCCCGCAACACCGGCAAGGTCGCGGTGATCGGCGCACTGGCGGACATCGACGCCATCGTCCAGGGCACTGCAGGCACGCGTATCAGCACGGCCACTGCCGGCATTACTTATCGATAACGGGAAACTTGCGGGGCAGATCCGAGGTCTGCCCTACTCCCACGCCTTCGAAGGAGAGACGCTTATGGCCATGTTCCAGCCCGGTCACCTGCATATGGAGCGCCATGCGCTGAACAAGGACGACTTCAGCTACAACCTCTGCATCGATTACGAAATTGCCCAGGACCCCAAGGAGGGCCGGGGCATGTCGTTTCGATTGCACGGCACGGTGGAAGACAAGAGCGTGGACGAGACGTTTTTCCTGGCCAGGGACCAGGCCTTCGACTTCGCCCGCCATGCCACGCGCATCGCGCAGAAATATGGCCTGCCCAAGCAGGCGAGCATTGGCTCGATGCACAAGTACTACGACGAAATGTTCGACGATGTGCGCAAGCAGTTGGACATCAAGCCGGGCGAGCCCATGAAGCCAGAACACCTGGCATAACCCGGTCAAAAGCCCCCCCAATCCCCTGTGGGAGCGAGCTTGCTCGCGATAGCGGTTGATCGGTCGAGACACAGAGTGACTGACCCACCTTGATCGCGAGCAAGCTCGCTTCCACAGGAGCTATCAGTGCCCTGAATATCGGGTTAAACACACCCGCTGCCTGACTGGCAACCCGCCACGGCTGACCTATGCTGAAAACAGTACCCCCGGGGTATTCGTTCAGAGGTCACCGCCATGAACATCAGAACCAAAAGGCGCCTCGCCGTTTTCGTGACCTGCGCCGCCACGCTTGCGCTGTATGGAACGGCGGCTTATCGGGTCGAACAGGCCAGGCAGCAGCCCCGCGAATACGCCAGCTGCAACCTGGAGCGCTGCATTCCCCACAACGCGACTCTGAACGCCCTGCGCTAAAGCGGACTCAGTCGTCCTGCTGATCGGTCTTGAGGCGGTCTCGGAAGGCCTTGGGTGAAATGCCTACCCGCCGGCGGAACAGGCGAGTGAAGTTGGTCGGGTCGGAAAACCCGAGCAACTCGGAGATCTCGTAGATGGTCATGCCGGTGTAGGTCAAAAGCCGCTTGGCCTCCAGCAGCTGACGCTCGTGCATGATCTGCAGGGCCGGTTGCCCGGCCAGCTCGCGGCAGGTGCCGTTGAGGTGCGAGACCGAGATGCCCAGGCGATGGGCCAGGTCCTCGACCTTGACGTGCTGGCGATAGGTTTCTTCCACCAGCTGGATGAACCCGTTGAGGTATTCCCGGGCCCGCTGCGGACGCTGGGCCTTGGTGCGCCGCTGCATCACCTGGCGACTGACCCAGACCATGATCACGCTGACCAGCGCATGCATGAGCATTTCCCGGGCCGGCTGATGGCCCATGTACTCGTCCTGCAAGGCACTGAACAGGCTGTTGAGGTATTCGGCGTTGTCCCCGGCCGGGTAGCTGTCGGCCTGGGCCAGGATATTCACCGAATGGCCCAGTTGCGCCTGGAGGTGCGTCACCAGCGGTGCCGCCAGGGTCACCACATAACCCTGCACATCCTCGGAAAAACGAAAGCCGTGGACCGACAGCGGCGGCAGGATCTGCACCGCCGGCGGTTCGAGCTGCGTGCGCTGACCCTCGATTTCCAGCTCCGCCTGGCCCTTGTAGACGAACAGCAACTGACAGAGATCGGCATGCCGGTGGGGCTTGATCTCCCATTGATGCTCGCGGCTGCGCTTGGAAATGGTTTCGCAGTGCAGAAGATCCGGCGTCGGCCAATCCTGGCTTTCGCCGTAGAGCTTGAACACCGGGATCGAAGGCAGGTCGGTTGTTTTCATAACGAGGATCGGCCTCGGGTTGCGGGCGATAATCGCACCGATTGGCAGAAAGTACAGGAATCGGCTCAGTTTTCCCCTTCAATCGACAGGTTCGCAAGCGAAAAATGCACGTACCCATCATCACCGACCCCGGTCGCGTGCTTCGTGAGAGCCATAACAACAATGAAAACCCTCAAGACTCAAGTCGCCATCATCGGCGCCGGCCCCTCTGGACTGCTGCTTGGCCAATTGTTGCACAATGCCGGAATCGACACGTTGATCCTCGAACGCCAGACCCCGGACTATGTCCTGGGCCGCATTCGCGCAGGGGTGCTGGAACAAGGCATGGCCGAGCTCCTGCGCCAGGCCGGCGTCGGCCAGCGCATGGATGCCGAAGGCCTGCCCCACGACGGCTTTGAACTGGCCCTCAATGGCCGTCGAGTGCACATCGACCTCAAGGGCCTGACCGGCGGCAAGAACGTGATGGTCTATGGCCAGACCGAGGTGACCCGCGACCTCATGGCTGCGCGGCAATCCAGCGGCGGCCGCACGCTGTACAAGGTCGAAAAGGCCCAGCCCCATGGCATGCAGACCGAGCACCCCTTCGTCACCTTCGAGCATCAGGGGCAGGCCTGGCGCCTGGACTGCGACTACATCGCCGGCTGCGACGGCTTCCACGGCGTGGCGCGCCAGTCGATCCCGGCGGAAAACCTCAAGGTCTTCGAGCGGGTCTACCCGTTCGGCTGGCTCGGCATCCTGGCCGACACGCCACCGGTCCATGAAGAGCTGGTCTACGCCCGCCACGAACGCGGTTTTGCCCTGTGCAGCATGCGCTCGCGAACCCGCACCCGCTATTACCTGCAGGTGCCCGCGCAGGAGCAGGTGGCCGATTGGCCGGATGAACGTTTCTGGGCCGAACTCAAGCGTCGCCTGCCCGCCGACCTGGCCGAGGCGCTGGTGACCGGCCCCTCCATCGAAAAAAGCATCGCGCCACTGCGCAGCTTCGTGGTCGAGCCCATGCAATACGGGCGCATGTTCCTGGTGGGGGACGCTGCCCACATTGTCCCGCCCACCGGCGCCAAGGGGCTGAACCTGGCGGCCAGCGACGTCAGCACGCTGTTCAACATCCTGCTCAAGGTCTATCGCGAAGGACGCGTGGATCTGCTGCAGCAGTATTCGGCCATCTGCCTGCGGCGGGTCTGGAAAGCCGAGCGCTTCTCCTGGTGGATGACGTCGATGCTGCACCGCTTTGACGACGATGCCTTCGACCAGCGCATCAGCCAAGCGGAGCTGGAATACTTCGTCGACTCCGAGGCCGGGCGCAAAACCATCGCGGAAAATTATGTCGGACTTCCTTATGAGGCTATCGAATAGCCGGCTACCGACTTAAACTGCGGGCTTCGTTCCATTCGCCAGGGCATTCGTGTGAAGCCCGCAGGTTCTACCGTGACTCAGCTCAACATGCCTCAAGCTCCCAAGCCCGCCATTCGCAGCGTACTGGTGGCGCTGATGCTGGCGATTTTCCTGGGCGCCCTGGACCAGACCATCGTCGCCGTCTCGATGCCGGCTATTTCCGCACAGTTCAAGGACCTCAGCCTGCTGGCCTGGGTGATCTCCGGCTACATGGTGGCCATGACCGTGGCGGTGCCGATCTACGGCAAGCTCGGCGACATTTATGGGCGGCGGCCACTGATGCTGTTCGGCATGGGCCTGTTCACCCTGGCCTCGCTGTTCTGCGGCCTGGCCCAAAGCATGGAACAGCTGGTGCTGGCGCGGATTGTCCAGGGCATCGGTGCCGGTGGGATGATTTCCGTGAGCCAGGCGATCATCGGCGACATCGTGCCGCCCCGGGAGCGGGGTCGCTACCAGGGCTATTTCAGCAGCATGTATGCGGTGGCCAGCGTGGCCGGGCCGGTGCTGGGCGGCTACATGACCGAATACCTGTCATGGCGCTGGGTGTTCTGGATCAACCTGCCCCTGGGCCTGGCGGCCTGGTGGGTGGCCCGGCGGACGCTGGTCGGGCTGCCGGTGCCGAAACGCATTCCCATCATCGATTACCTGGGCACCGTGCTGCTGGTCATCGGCCTGACCGCATTGCTGCTGGGCATTACTCAGATCGGCCAGGGCCACGCCTGGCACAGCCGCGATGTGCTGGGGCTGCTGGGATGCGCGGTGGTGGCCCTGGCGATGTTCGTCTGGCACGAAAACCGGGCGCGGGAACCCTTGCTGCCCATGCACCTGTTCCTCAACCGCAGCGCGGTGCTGTGCTGGTGCACGGTGTTTTTCACCAGCTTCCAGGCGATTTCCCTGACCGTGCTGGTACCGTTGCGCTTTCAGAGCGTCACCGGCGCGGGTGCCGACAGTGCGGCGTTGCACCTGTTGCCCTTGGCGATGGGACTGCCCATAGGCGCCTATTTCGCCGGGCGCCGGACTTCGGTCACGGGGCGCTACAAACCGATGATCCTCAGCGGTGCCCTGCTCTTTCCGTTCGCCATCCTCGGCATGGCGCTCACCCCGCCCGATGCGTTCTGGCTCAGCAGCCTGTTCATGCTGCTCAGCGGCATCGCCTCCGGCATGCAGTTCCCGACCTCATTGGTGGGTTCGCAGAACTCCGTGCAACAGGCGGACATCGGCGTGGCCACCAGCACCACCAACCTGTTCCGCTCCCTCGGCGCAGCGGTGGGCGTGGCGTTGATGTCGGCGCTGTTGCTGGCCTTGCTGAAGGATTCCAGCCTGGCCCAGCTCGCCAGCGCATCACCGATGGGCGAAGGACATTCCGGCAATGTCTTGCTGGACGGTCTGAACGCCGCCCCGGGCCAGGCGCAGCAGGCCCTGCGCCAGGGTTTGCAGGGGACGTTCAGGAATCTGCTGTTGATCAGCGCGGCGGTGTCGTTGCTCGGGCTGGCAGCGGCAGTGGCGATGCCCAACCGATTGCTGCGCGGCCGGGACGAGAAGGTTCGCTAGGCACCATCTCGTCGCCAAGCACAAACCTGTGGCGAGGAGATTTATCACCTCGCCACAGAATCCGGCTCATCATCGGAGCTGAGTCCGGTGCCATCAAGCCGTCGCCGGCACGACTTCCGGCGCCGCCTCGGCGCTCATGCCGTCCTTCATCCGCTTGGCATCGCGCACGAAGCAACGTGACGCCAGGAACAGGAACAGCATGGTCAGCAACAGGGCCACCGGTATCAGGTACATCGCGTCATGCAGGCCGATGGCCTTGAACGCTTCGGTCATCTGATCGACGCCCGCGGCCGCCATGGCCGTGCGCGCGAAATAATCGGAAAGGCCGCCGACCACCACCGGGCCCAGGCCACCGCCCAACAGATACAAGCCGGCGAAATACAGTGCCATCGCCGTGGCCCTCAAGCGTGGCTCCACCACGTCCTGGATCGCGGTGTAGACACAGGTATAAAAGTTATAGGCAAACAACCAGCCCACGCTGAACACCGCCACGAACACGCCGATTTCGATACGTCCGGCGTGCAACGCCCACGCCGTGGTGATCGTGGAAATAGCCAGGCTGAATGCCCCGAACAGCAGGCGACCGTTGGGCACGCGCTGGTGAATCTTGTCGGCGACCCAGCCGCCCAGGGTCAGCCCGAACAAGCCGGTCACGCCCACCATGATCCCCGTGGCGACCGCCGCTTCGTGCAGCGGCATCAGGAAATACCGTTGCAACATGGGCACCAGGAAGGAATTGCAGGCATAGGTCGCGAAGTTGAAGCACAACCCCGCCAGCACCAGCCACAGGAAAGTCGGAATGGCCAATACCCGACGCACCGGCCGGTCGACTTTTTCCTGGGACACCTGCACGGTCTCCGCCGCACCGCGCTTGGGCTCCTTGATGAAGAACATGAACACCGCCAGCACCAATCCCGGTACCGCGGCGATAAAGAACGGGGCGCGCCAGCTGTCGAAGGCCTTGACCATCGCACCGATGGTGAAGAACGCCAGCAGCAGCCCGATCGGCAGGCCCAGCATGAAGATCCCCATGGCCCGCGCCCGGCGATGAGCCGGGAACAGGTCGCCAATCAGCGAATTGGCCGCCGGTGCATAACTGGCTTCGCCAATGCCCACCCCCATGCGCACCACCAGGAACGCCCAGAAACTGCCCACCAGGCCATTGACCGCCGTCAACCCGCTCCAGGCCGCCAGTCCCCAGCCCATCAGCCGGCTGCGCGAGCCGGTATCGGCCATGCGTCCCAAAGGCAGGCCGGCCAGGGCATAGACGATGGTGAACGCCGTGCCGATGATGCCGATCTGGAAGTCGCTGAGGCTCCATTCCATGCGGATCGGCTCGATGATGATGGCGGGAATGGTGCGGTCGAAGAAATTGAACAGGTTGGCCAGGAACAACAGGAACAGAATGCGCCAGGCATTCGCCGCTTGGGTCGAGTTCTGCATGGGTCCGTCTCTTTATTGTTATGGGGCGACGGCGAGGCATCCGGGCCCTGAATCTGCAATCTAGATAGCGCAGCGCGGGCTGTCTCCAATCATTCGCCCCGCTGATACCGGGCCATGGGTGCGGCGGGTTTATTGACGGCAATCTAGTGACTGTGACAATTGCCATCATTTTGCCCAATCCTGATTAAAGATCATCACTCGCTGGCCGATCCAACATGAATAGATTTACCCGAGCGCTGTCAGGCTGCTGTCCTGAACGCTTGGGCCGACCTTCGCGCCAACCAGGGCGCGAGCTCCCATCAGCGATGGTTCGATGACAACGATTGTCGAGCCGAACAGCTCAGGCATACGCGCACCATGACCTCAAAAAAAACCTCCACTGCGTTATCCGATCTGACCCTGAGCCCGGCCGCCAACGGCCCTGAAACCTCAAAGTCGCCGGGGGGCCTGCGTTCCCTGTCGACCCAGCAGTATCTGTATTTCACCGAAACCAACACCGACCGTATCCTCGACAACCTCGACGGCCTGCGTGACACGGTCTTCCCGCGCCCCCCGCACCTGGTGGACGAGGAAAGCGAACGCGGCCAGCAGGAATTCCCGTCGGTGTGCCTGATCGGTCTCGGGCGCTGCGGTTCCAACATTGCCCTGGACGTGGCGGAGCTGGTGTACAACGCCCGCAAGTTCTACCTCAACGAATTCAACGCCGAAGACAAGGCCTACAGCGACAAGGGCTATCGTCCCGCGCAGTGGATCCGCAACAACCTGCGCCTGGGCACCGGCAAGGCGACCAAACCGGTATTCCTGGTGGAGCCCCTGGTGATGCTCGGCGACCTGGACAAGGACATCGCCGGGCGCATCCGCTTTTCGCGCAAGGGTGAAAAAAGCGGCTTCCTGCGCGACTACAGCAAGATGAAGATCATGGACCTGTCGGAAGTCCATGCCGGTGGCGCCGGTAACGCGCCGATCCTGGGCCAGTACCTGGCCAAGATCATCCTGAACAAGGACACCCAGCGTTTCTCCAGCCCCGACTGGAAAATGATCCACTCGTACCTGATCGACAGCTGCGGCATCAAGGCCAACCAGTCGCGCCTGTATTTCTCGATCTTCAGTGCCGGCGGCGGTACAGGTTCGGGCATGGCCTCGGAGTTCGGCCTGGCCCAGCAGTATTCGTACATGAACAAGACGTTCGACACCAAGCCCATGGACGAGCACGACAGCAAGAGCGGTCATTCCTTCGTCTTCGAGCCGATCTTCACCAGCGGCATTTGCGTACTGCCGAATATTTCCGATCACCGCAGCGAAATGTCCGAAGCGTTGCACATCAACGCCGGACGCCTGCTGTGCAAATACCTCTCGGAAGAATGGGATTTCTCGTACAACTTCGCCAATGAAGACAGCAGCGAAGCCAGTGTCATGGGCCGCATCCGCCCCTGGAACGCCATGATGCTGATCTCCAACGACATCATGCGCTACGCCGAAGAGAGCGATGACGGCAACATCCAGAACATCGATGTCAATGCCATGGAGAAGCACGCCAACCAGTACATCTCCCAGCAGATCTTCAACATTCTGACGGCCCAGGCCGTGACCACCGACTACGACCAGAACTATTTCCGGCGCGCCGGCATCGACATCGGCGAAACCATCCGCCTGGATGCCAACGACCTGTTCATGAGCCTGGCCGGCCCGGTGGCGATCGCCTACGCCGAGTCCGTCGTCCCGGAAACCCCGGCGCCCAGCAACGACAAGTTCAAGGTGTTCGACAAGGAACCGCCACGCCTGAACATCGATGACCTGTTCTTCCGCTCCATCGACCTGCCGCACTTCAACAAGGTGACCCAGGCCATCGAGGGCATCAGCCTGTTGCCGATCGAATCCAAGCGCTACCGGGCCTCGCTGGAGCAGTACAAGAACTCCGGCTACGATGCCGCGGCCCTGCACGACCTGCATTTCTTCAAGAACTGCTCGTCGGTGGTGTCCATCGTCTCGCTGCCCAAGGACTACAAGCTGTCCTATATGGACCTGAACCGGCTCAAGACCCATCTCAACAGCCTGTTCCCCAACACCACCCTCAAGCGCTACGCCCTGGTGATCGGCGCGTCGGCCAACCTGTCGCTGACCACACTGATCGCCAAGAGCCCATGCCTGTCGGACGATTTCCTGACGCTGATCGTGGCCTTCATCAAGCGCTGCTTCGCCCGCAACCCGTATCGCTTCGACGACACCCTGGACAACTCGATCCTGGACTTCATCATCAACGAAGACTTCGACGAGGAACGGATCGACGACCTGCTCAACGAATTCGAGAACCCGGCGAAGATCCTCGACACCAACTGGTATGCGATCAAGCCGATGTACGAAAAGAAATACCGCGAGCTGATCAGCGACAAGGAGAAGTTCGTGTCGATCAACGATATCCGCCTGTCCCGTGATTGCGTGAAGAAGGCCATCAAGTACCTGCGCGAGATCTACCGTCACCGCATCGGCAAGACCAAGGTCATTTCCTTGAACAACCACACCGGCAGGACTTACTGAGGCCAGGTACGCAGACCGCGTCGCCTCGACCGCGAGCTGGCTCGCTTCACAAGGCCCTGTGAACAAGGCCCACTGTGGGAGCCAGCTTTGACTCCATCACCGGCACAACATCCAGAAACAATTGAGCAGCCCAAAGGCTGCTCGATGAACTGTTCCCGTTACGTATACGTCAGCCTGTCCTGTGGCGTTTCGCCACGGCAGGCTGCTGTCACGCTACTCAGCTACACACTTTTTCCAGGTCATGGCATTGACCTGGTTTGGTGCACCGATCAATTCGACGCCCTTTCCTGGATCATGATCCAGGGAGAAACCACCACCGCCCAGAGCAGCGGATCGCGCTCCACGAAATCCAGCGCCCGCGTTTCAGAGAGCTTGGCGACGTGCCCGGCGGCCAGCCAGGCGGCGACTTTGTCCCCTTCGTCCTGGGCCACGGCCTCGGCGGCGGCGATCAAATCCAGTGCCGGGTCGACCCACAATAGGGCACCCTTGGCGAAGAACGGTTCCAGCTCCTTCCAGGTGATGGATGCAGTTTCCCCGAGCAGCTTGGCATAGAGGGTGCTAGGTTCTTGATTCATGGGCACTGTCCGGAAAAGAAATCGGCGCGAATGATAACGTCGGTGGTCTGGCAGAAAAACCCGGTTGCAGTTGGAGTGACGATTGAAAAACGCAGCATGGCCAGGGATTGCCGATCAGACCGGACAACACCCGCCGCTATTCTGTCTTTTTCTTTCAATAAAGCGACAACCCCTGATTTTGTCCCCGAGTGCCAGCTTCCCTTGCCAACAAGGGGCGCTCTACACTGTACCGGTACAGTTGCCGGGGGCATTTTCCGTGGGGATATCCAGCATATCTGACCCGGTTCTGCCGCTGCGGCGCCAGGACTATAAAAACTACAACAGCATGAGTGGAGCACTATGACTAAGGCTACTAAGCAGATTTCCAAACTGTTTGCCGCTATGGTTCTGGCCGGGGTTGCCAGCCATTCGTTCGCCGCCGACACCATCACGATCGGCATCGCCGGTCCGAAGACCGGTCCGGTCACCCAGTACGGCGACATGCAATTCGTTGGCGCGAAACAAGCCGTCAAGGACATCAACGCCAAGGGCGGCGTCGATGGCAAGATGCTCGAAGTCAAGGAATACGACGACGCCTGCGACCCTAAACAGGCCGTCGCCGTGGCGAACAAAGTGGTCAACGATGGCGTCAAGTTCGTCGTCGGCCACCTGTGCTCCAGCTCCACCCAGCCAGCTTCGGACATCTACGAAGACGAAGGCGTGATCATGATCACCCCGGCCGCCACCAGCCCGGACATCACCGCCCGTGGCTACAAGATGATCTTCCGCACCATCGGCCTGGACAGCGCCCAGGGCCCTGCCGCCGGCAACTACATCGCCGACCACGTCAAGCCGAAAGTCGTGGCTGTCCTGCACGACAAGCAGCAGTACGGTGAAGGTATCGCCAGCGCCGTGAAGAAAACCCTCGAAGCCAAAGGCGTGAAAGTGGCTGTGTTCGAAGGCCTGAACGCCGGTGACAAGGACTTCTCCTCGATCATCCAGCGCCTCAAGCAGAACAATGTCGACTTCGTCTACTACGGTGGCTACCACCCTGAACTGGGCCTGATCCTGCGTCAGTCCAAGGAAAAGGGCCTGAAAGCCAAGTTCATGGGGCCTGAAGGCGTCGGCAACGACTCCATCTCCCAGATCGCCCAGGACGCTTCCGAAGGCCTGCTGGTGACCCTGCCGAAGTCCTTCGATGCCGACCCGGCGAACAAGGCCGTCGTCGATGCCATCAAGGCCGACGGCAAGGATCCAAGCGGTCCGTTCGTGTTCCCGGCCTACTCCGCGGTCCAACTGATCGCCGAAGGCATCAAGGCCGCCAAGAGCGACGACACTGCCAAGGTTGCCGAAACCATCCACAAGGGCACCTTCAAGACGCCGACCGGCGACCTGTCGTTCGACGAGAAGGGCGACCTGAAGGACTTCAAGTTCGTGGTCTACGAATGGCACTTCAACAAGCCGAAGACTGAAGTCTCCCCTCAGTAAGCCAGGCCTGGTGTCCTGGCTCACAGATACGTTCTTTTTTGACGAGTGGCTGTAGTCGTCAGGCAACGCAGCATGACGACTACAGACGCCGCCATAAGGAACAGTACTCGTGATACAGGACACTCATGGTCAACAAGCCCACTGTGCAAGCAGTGGGCTTTGTTTTACGAGGTTTATGGGCCAGGCACCCGCGATCCGGGCGCTGGTTCACCTGAAAATCTTAAAACCGTCACCAGCGGTTCGCTGGCAAACGCTCGGAGCAAATGTGATCAGAGAACACAGCACCGGGCCGGAACATGACTCCACCAGTGAAATGCGTATCGGGTTTTTAGGAGCGCTGTAATGCCTGAGATCTATCATTTTTTCCAACAGCTGGTTAATGGCCTGACCATTGGCAGCACCTATGCCTTGATAGCCATTGGCTACACAATGGTTTACGGCATCATTGGAATGATTAACTTCGCCCATGGCGAGGTCTACATGATCGGTTCCTACGTGGCCTTCATCGCCCTTGCCGGGCTGGCCATGATGGGCATCGACTCACTGCCGCTGTTGATGACCGCCGCGTTCGTGGCGTCGATCATCGTAACCAGTGCCTATGGCTACAGTATCGAACGCGTTGCCTATCGTCCCTTGCGAAGCAGCAACCGGTTGATCCCGCTGATTTCCGCCATCGGCATGTCGATATTCCTGCAGAACACCGTATTGCTGTCCCAGGACTCCAAGGACAAGTCGATTCCCAACCTGATCCCGGGGAGCTTCTCCTTCGGCCCGGGCGGCGCCGAAGAAGTGCTGGTGTCCTACATGCAGATCCTGGTGTTCGTCGTGACCCTGGTCGCCATGCTCGGGCTGACCCTGTTCATCTCCCGTTCCCGCCTTGGCCGCGCCTGTCGCGCCTGCGCCGAGGACATCAAGATGGCCAACCTGCTGGGCATCAACACCAACAACATCATCGCCCTCACCTTCGTCATCGGGGCCGCACTGGCGGCTGTCGCCGCTGTACTGCTGAGCATGCAGTACGGGGTGATCAACCCGAACGCCGGTTTCCTGGTGGGCCTCAAGGCCTTCACCGCGGCGGTACTGGGTGGCATCGGCAGCATCCCGGGCGCGATGCTCGGCGGGCTGGTGCTCGGGGTGGCCGAAGCGTTCGGCGCCGATATCTTTGGTGACCAGTACAAGGACGTCGTGGCGTTCGGTCTCCTGGTCCTGGTCCTGTTGTTCCGGCCGACCGGCATCCTGGGCCGTCCGGAGGTTGAGAAAGTATGAACAAATATCTTAAACAGGCGCTGTTCAGCGCCGCGCTGGTCTGGGCCGTGGCCTTCCCCGTGCTGGGCCTCAAGCTGAGCATCGTCGGGGTCAACCTCGAAGTGCACGGCACCGGTCCCCTGACACTGAGCGTGATTGCCCTGTGCTCGGTACTGATGTTCCTGCGGGTGCTGTTCAGCCAACAGGTCGGCACGCTGCTGCGTTCCAACCGCGGACCGCTGGTTTCACCCAAGGTCAGCCAGTTCCTGACACTGCCACGCACCCAGCGCCAGATCATCATCGGCCTGATCGTGGTTGCCCTGGTCTGGCCGTTCTTCGGCTCCCGGGGCGCGGTGGATATCGCCACGCTGATCCTGATCTATGTCCTGCTGGGACTGGGCCTGAACATCGTGGTCGGCCTGGCCGGGCTGCTGGACCTGGGCTACGTGGGTTTCTACGCGGTCGGTGCCTACAGCTACGCGCTGCTGTCCCATTATTTGGGCCTGAGCTTCTGGATCTGCCTGCCGATCGCCGGCTTGATGGCGGCCACCTTCGGCTTCCTGCTGGGCTTCCCGGTGCTGCGGCTGCGGGGCGACTACCTGGCCATCGTGACCCTGGGCTTCGGCGAGATCATCCGCTTGTTCCTGCGTAACCTCACCGACCTCACCGGCGGCCCCAACGGCATCAGCAACATTCCCAAGCCGACGTTCTTCGGCCTGAGCTTCGACCGCACCGCGGCCGAGGGCATGCAGACCTTCCACCAGTTCTTCGGGCTGACCTACAACCCGGTGAGCAAGGTGGTGTTCCTCTACCTGGTCGCACTGCTGCTGGCCCTGGCCGCGCTGTTCGTCATCAACCGCCTGCTGCGCATGCCCATCGGCCGTGCGTGGGAAGCATTGCGCGAAGATGAAATCGCCTGCCGGGCCCTGGGCCTCAATCCAACCGTGATCAAGCTCTCGGCCTTTACCCTCGGTGCCGCGTTCGCCGGTTTCGCCGGCAGCTTCTTCGCTGCCCGCCAGGGCCTGGTGACGCCGGAATCCTTCACCTTCATCGAGTCGGCGATCATCCTCGCCATCGTCGTGCTGGGCGGGATGGGCTCGCAACTGGGTGTGATCCTGGCCGCGATCGTGATGATCCTGCTGCCTGAAATGATGCGTGAATTCAGTGAATACCGCATGTTGATGTTCGGCGCCTTGATGGTGCTGATGATGATCTGGCGTCCTCAAGGTCTGCTGCCTATGCAACGCCCCGAACTCAAACTAAGAGCGGAGCCGCACAAATGAGCCGCGAGATCCTCAAGGTCGAAAATCTGAGCATGCGCTTCGGCGGCTTGCTGGCGGTCAATGGCGTGGCCCTGACCGTCAAGGAAAAACAGGTCGTGGCGCTGATCGGGCCGAACGGCGCGGGCAAGACCACCGTGTTCAACTGCCTGACCGGTTTCTACCAGCCCACCGGCGGCACCATCCTGCTGGACGGCCAGCCGATCCAGGGCCTGCCGGGGCACAAGATCGCCCTCAAGGGCGTGGTACGCACCTTCCAGAACGTACGGCTGTTCAAGGACATGACTGCGATCGAGAACCTGCTGATCGCCCAGCACCGTCACCTGAACACCAACTTCTTTGCCGGCCTGTTCAAGACCCCGTCCTTCCGCAGGAGCGAACGCGAGGCGATGGAGTACGCCGAATACTGGCTGGAGAAAGTCAACCTCAAGGAGTTCGCCAACCGGACCGCCGGGACCCTGGCCTATGGTCAGCAGCGGCGCCTGGAGATCGCCCGGTGCATGATGACCCGTCCGCGGATCCTCATGCTCGACGAGCCGGCCGCCGGCCTGAACCCCAAGGAAACCGAAGATCTCAAGGCCCTCATCGGAGTGCTGCGCGAAGAGCACAACGTCACCGTGCTGCTGATCGAGCACGACATGAAACTGGTCATGAGCATCTCCGACCACATCGTGGTGATCAACCAGGGTACGCCCCTGGCCGATGGCACCCCGGAACAGATCCGCGACAATCCTGAAGTGATCAAAGCCTACCTGGGGGAAGCGTAAATGCTGCAGTTCGAAAACGTTTCCACCTTCTACGGCAAGATCCAGGCCCTGCACAGCGTCAACGTGGAAGTCCGCCAGGGCGAGATCGTGACGCTGATCGGCGCCAACGGTGCCGGCAAATCCACCCTGCTGATGACGCTCTGCGGTTCGCCCCGGGCCCACAGCGGCAGCATCCGCTACATGGGTGAGGAGCTGGTGGGCATGGACTCGTCGCACATCATGCGCAAGAGCATTGCCGTGGTGCCGGAAGGCCGTCGGGTGTTTGCCCGGCTGACCGTGGAAGAAAACCTCGCCATGGGTGGATTCTTCACCGACAAGGGCGACTATCAGGAACAGATGGACAAGGTGCTGCACCTTTTCCCACGCCTGAAAGAGCGCTTTACCCAGCGTGGCGGCACCATGTCCGGTGGTGAACAGCAGATGCTCGCCATTGGCCGTGCGCTGATGAGCAAGCCCAAGCTGCTGCTGCTCGACGAGCCCTCCCTGGGCCTGGCACCGATCATCATCCAGCAGATCTTCGACATCATCGAGCAGCTGCGCAAGGATGGCGTGACGGTGTTCCTGGTGGAGCAGAACGCCAACCAGGCGCTGAAGATCGCCGACCGTGCCTATGTGCTGGAAAACGGCCGGGTGGTGATGCAAGGCACCGGTGAAGCACTGCTGACCGACCCGAAAGTGCGCGAGGCGTATCTGGGGGGTTGAGTCTGTCGCAGAAAAAGAAACGGCCTTCGGGCCGTTTTTTTTGCCCGGCGTTTCCAGTGAATGCAATGGCAGGCAGCAATACATCTGTGGCGAGGGGGTTTATCCCCGTTGGGCTGCGAGCAGCCCTCGCGATGCCGCATCAATCAGCCTGACACACCGCAGAGCTGTTTTTCGGGGCTGCTTGGCAGCCCAACGGGGATCCTCCACATCGGATTTCCCAGGTGGGCAAAAAATAATGGGGGCCCGCTGTAACGCTTTGCCACCGTCCTTCTCTAGTTCAGCAGACCGGCGCTAACGCCGGTTCATTTCCCTGAAGACTGGAGAATCATCATGACTGCTTCGACCCGCACCCTGTCCGCCACTGCCCTGGTCCTGGCCCTGGGTTCCGCCCTGAGCATGACAGCCGTCTCGACCGTTCACGCAGCCGACGACACCATGGAAAAATGCTTCGGCGTTGCCCTCAAGGGCAAGAATGACTGCGCCGCCGGCGCCGGCACCACCTGCGCCGGTACCGCAAAAATGGACTATCAGGCCAACGCCTGGAAATCGGTGCCTAAAGGCACGTGCACCACCATGGAAAGCAAAACCTCACCCACCGGTTTCGGCCAGCTCGAAGCGTTCAAAGCCAAGTCCTGATCGCATCGCCTGAGGCCCGCCACCATGTTGAACACCCCATCCCTCGCCACTGATCGTCGACTGCCGCCAAGGGCGGGGCTGGGGCTCAAGAGCGAGCATTTTCATGAAGTGCTGCAGACCCGACCGGATCTGGGTTTTTTCGAAGTGCACGCGGAAAACTACATGGTGGCCGGCGGGCCGCTTCATCACTTCCTGGGGCTGATACGCGAACGGTATCCGCTGTCGTTGCATGGCGTCGGCCTGTCGATCGGTGGGGAGGGTCCGCTGGATGTCACGCATGTGCAGCGCCTGGCCGCCTTGATCGAACGCTATCAACCCCAGTCCTTTTCCGAACACCTGGCCTGGTCCAGCCACGGCCCGGTGTTCCTCAATGACTTGCTCCCCCTGGCCTATGACGAAGCAACCCTCGAACGGGTCTGCGAACACATCGACCAGGTGCAGACCAGCCTCAAGCGCACGCTGTTACTGGAAAACCCGGCCACCTACCTGGGCTTTGAAACCTCGACCTTCGACGAGCCACAGTTCATGAGCGAAGTGATCCGCCGCACCGGCTGCGGCCTGCTGCTGGACGTGAACAACGTCTACGTTTCGTGCATCAACCATGGCCGCGATCCACTGGCCTACCTCGACGCCCTGCCCCTGCAGATGACTGGCGAAATCCACCTGGCCGGCTTCGCCGAGGATACCGACAGCCTCGGCGAGCGCCTGCTGATAGATGATCACGGCGCGCCGATCGATCATGCAGTCTGGCAGCTGTACCTCAAGGCGCTGGAGCGGACCGGGCCGGTCGCCACCTTGATCGAGCGCGACAACCACGTCCCGGCATGGGAGGTGCTGCTGGCCGAAGCACGCCAGGCCGATCATCTGTTGAGCGCCGCTAGAGCCCGGCCATGAGCAATCAGCACGCATTTGCCGCCGCCCTGCTCGACCCGCGCAAGGCATGTCCGCCCGGCCTGATCAGCGCCAATGGGGCAGCCCCGGAAAGCCGTTTCGCGGTGTACCGCAACAACGTGCTCAGCTCATTGATCAATGCCCTGGCCGACAACTACCCGGTGGTGGTGCAACTGGTGGGCGAGGAATTCTTCCGAGCCATGGCCGGGGTCTATGTCCAATCCACGCCGCCGCGCAGCCCGGTGATGAACGACTACGGCGGCGACTTTGCCGAGTTCATCGAACACTTCGAACCCGCCGCCAGCGTGCCTTACCTGGCGGACGTCGCTCGGCTGGAGCGACTGCATGTGCAAGCCTGGCATGCCGCCGACGCCGAGCCCATGGCGCAAGAACGAATCGTGGCGGCGCTGTCGTCCCCCATGCTGGCAGGGGATTTGAAGATCGGGCTTCACCCGTCACTTCGGCTATTGCAATCCCCCTATGCCGTGGTGACGATCTGGGCCGCCCACCAACACCAGGCGCCCGTACCGTTCGAAACGCTTCCCGCGCAAAACGCCTTGGTGCTGCGCAATGGCCTGGACGTGGAGGTGTTTGCGATCAGTCGCGCGGCCCATGGGTTCATCGCAGCCCTGCAACAAAGGTTCTCCCTGACTGCGGCCATTGAGGCCTCGATCGACCTTGACCTGGAACACACCCTGGCGGGGCTCATCCGCCACCAGGCCATCACCCATCTCCTAGCCGAACAGGTACTCCCATGAACACCCTGATTTGCGGTTTCATTCAATGGCTGGAGAAAATTCCCCACAGCCTGATCGCCTTCATCGGGCGCTTTTGCATTGCCGCAGTGTTCTGGAAGTCCGGCCAGACCAAAATCGAAGGACTGGCCATCGACCTGGTCGACGGCACCTTCCAGATCGGCCTGCCGCGCCTGGCGGACTCGACCATCCCCCTGTTCAAAAGTGAATACGCCCTGCCGCTGCTGTCGCCGGAACTGGCCGCGCACCTGGCGGCCTTTGCCGAGCATGTATTTCCAGTGCTGATCCTGCTTGGCCTGGCGACGCGCTTCTCGGCACTGGCCCTGCTCGGCATGACCGTGACCATCCAGGTGTTCGTCTACCCGGACGCCTACCCGACCCATGGCACCTGGGCAGCGGTGTTGCTGTACCTGATGGCCCGTGGACCGGGAATGTTGTCGATCGATCACCTGATCGCCAAGCGCTACGCCCACGGCTGAACACAGATTCCCTCACAGGGATCTGGACAGTCGAAACATCCAAGCCACCCCAGGGATTGTCCAGTGGATGGACTATCGTTGGAGCCGATCCAACGCCTCGCCACTGCGCTTGAACCAATCGATCAGATAGTCGGCCAGCACCTGGGTGCGCCTGGGCAGGCCGCCCTGGTACGGATGGACCAGGTACATCGGCATGCGCCGGGTCTGGTAATCGTGCAGCAAATTGCGCAGGCGTCCGTCGGCCAATTCTTCATGCAGCAGGTAGGACGGCAGCCGGGCAATTCCGGCACCGGCCAAGGCCGCTTTTTTCAACAGGCTGTAGTGATTGCTGGCGAACGGCCCGGAGACTCGCACCCGCAGCAGCTCATGCCGTTGGTGGTACAGCCATTCCTCGCGGCCGCTGTAATGGCTGTTGAGCAGGCAACGGTGTTCGGCCAGGGCCTGAGGCGTGTCGGGCTCCCCATGACGCTCCAGGTAGGCCGGGCTGGCACAGGTCATTTCGTGCCAGGCCAACAGCGGCCGCGCCACCAGGCGCTCATCGATGGCGGCATCGGAACGGATCGCCAGGTCGAAACCATCCCGGGACAGGTCGCGGTAGCCGTTGTTGAGCTCCAGTTCGATCTGCACGTCCGGATAGGTGCGGGCAAATTCCGTCAACAGCCCATCAAAGAAGGTTTCACCCAGGGAAACCGGAACCGTCATGCGCACCGGACCGCAAATGTCATCCTTCAACCGGGCCAATGCCTGACGCGCACGCTCCACTTGCACCAGCAATGCCTGGGCCTGGGGCAGCAACGCCGTCCCCGCCGCCGTAAGGCTCAGGCGTCGCGTGGTGCGCTGCAACAGCACCACTGAAAAACGGCTTTCCAACAGACTGATGCGCTTGGACAACTGGCCCTTGCTGCACCCCAACTGCTGGGCGGCCAGGGTAAAGCTGCCCGCCTCGATCAACACGGCGAACGCCGCCAGGTCATCCATTTCGCTCATTGGATTGTTTCCAAATGAAAACCAAAGGTTGCCTATTAGCATGATTATCAGCGTAAAGAACCCCTCTAGACTCAAAACTCGTTCAATCCAATGAGGAATCTCCATGAAAATCCTGTTGATCGGCGCCAACGGCACCATTGGCTCGGCCATCGATAACGAACTGTCGCCGCGCCACGAAATCGTCCGCATCGGCCGCCACAGCGGTGACCTGCAAGTGGACATCAGCGACAGCGCCTCCATCCGTGCCCTGTTCGAAAAGACCGGACGCTTCGATGCACTGGTCTGCGCGGCGGGCAATGTCACCTTCGCCCCCTTGGGCGACATGACGGAGGAAAGCTTTGCCCTCGGCCTGAAAGACAAGCTGATGGGCCAGGTCAACCTGCTGCTGATCGGCCGTGAATATGCCAACGACGGAGCCTCGTTCACCTTCACCACCGGCGTGCTCAGCCATGACCCGATCAAGAGCGGCGCATCGGCGGCCCTGGTCAACGGCGCCCTGGACAGCTTCGTGCGTGCCGCGGCGATCGAGTTGCCTCGGGGGCTGCGGGTCAACTCGGTCAGCCCGAACGTGCTGGTGGAAGCCATGGACAAGTACGCACCCTACTTCCGGGGCTACAAGCCGGTGCCGGCCGCCGACGTCGCCCTGGCCTACGCCAAGAGCGTCGAAGGCCTGCAGACCGGCCAGACCTTTCACGTAGGTTGAGCCAGGGAAAGCACCTACGGGTTGTGGTGAAGGACCAGTCTGAGTAACGTGGCGACACTTGTCTGGAGACCCAATGATGCGTGCCGCCCGTTCCCTGTTGCTTGTCGCCCTCCTCCCCCTCTTCGCCGCCTGTCAATTGCTCGAAGCGCCACGCCAGAGCGCGTCCCATGCGGGCCAGACTCGCATGCAGGGCGAGCTCACGGCGGCCGATGGCAAGCTGCTGTTCCAGCCCTGCCAGGACCAGCGCCGCTTCATCGTCAACGACAGCGGCAGCACCAGTGTGCTGCAGCAGGCCGCCGTCCTGGCCGGAGACCAGGGCAAGCTGTTCGCCGATGTGCGTGGGCGTATCGTCTCCAGTGCCGCGGCCGGCACCGACAGCCAGCTGGACCTCCAGCAGCTGTATCGCCTGGAACGCTCGGGCACATCCTGCGACGACGCCGACTTCAAGCGAATGACCCTGCGCGCCACAGGACACGGCCCTGAATGGTCGCTCCAGGCCGGAGGCAAGGGCCTGGTGCTGGAGCGCGAAGGCCAGCCGACACTGGCAGTGCCTTACGTCGAAGAACAAGTGGGCGACGGCCGCTTCAACCTTGGCACCGAGGCTAATGGCCAGAAAGTCGAACTCTGGGTCACCCCCTCCCGCTGTGTCGACAGCAGCACCGGCAGCGTGCAGCACATGAGCGCCGAATTGCGGGTCAACGGCCAGGTCCAGCGCGGCTGTGCCTATTTCGGTGGGGCACGCGACGACTGAATGGACGGGCAGCTTGTTTTAAGCTCACCGGAATCGGCTTTGCGGCTTATAATCGCCGGTTTGAAGAACGCCCTGGCGCAGTTGTGCGCCCCGCGAACCGGACCCCACCATGTTACGAATCACCGAACTGAAACTGCCGCTCGACCATTGCGAAGAAGACTTGCGCGCCGCCATCCTGCAGCGCCTGGGCATCGCCAGCGATGACCTGCTCGACTTCACCCTGTTCAAGCGCAGCTACGACGCACGCAAGAAATCCTCCGAACTGTGCTTCATCTACACCCTCGACCTGACGGTGCGCGATGAAGCCGGCCTGCTGCGCAAGTTCGCCGATGATCGTAACGTCAACGAAGCACCGGATGTCAGCTACAAGATGGTCGGCCAGGCCCCGGCGGACGTGGGTGAACGGCCGATCGTGGTGGGCTTCGGTCCGTGCGGGATCTTCGCCGCCCTGTTACTGGCGCAGATGGGCTTCAAGCCGATCATTCTCGAGCGCGGTCCGGAAGTTCGCCAGCGCACCAAGGACACCTGGGGCCTGTGGCGCAAAAGCGTACTCAATCCCGAATCCAACGTGCAGTTCGGCGAAGGCGGCGCCGGGACGTTTTCAGACGGCAAGCTCTACAGCCAGATCAAGGACCCGAAATTCCTGGGCCGCAAGGTGCTGCACGAGTTCGTCAAGGCCGGTGCGCCGGAGGAAATCCTTTATGTCAGCAAGCCCCACATCGGCACCTTCCGCCTGACAGGCGTCGTGGAAAACATGCGCGAGCAGATCCGTGCCCTGGGCGGTGAAGTGCGATTCCAGCAAAGGGTGACGGACGTGCTGATCGAGGATGGTCAACTGGTCGGCGTCGAGCTGGCCAGCGGAGAACGTATTCACTCCCGCCACGTGATCCTGGCCCTGGGACATAGCGCCCGGGACACCTTCCGCATGCTCCACAGCCGTGGCGTATACATGGAAGCCAAGCCGTTCTCGGTGGGTTTCCGTATCGAACACCCGCAATCGCTGATCGACAGCGCACGCCTGGGCAAGTATGCCGGCCACCCGAAACTGGGCGCCGCCGACTACAAGCTGGTGCACCACGCCAGGAACGGTCGTTCGGTATACAGCTTCTGCATGTGCCCTGGCGGTACCGTGGTGGCCGCCACTTCCGAGCCGAATCGGGTCGTGACCAACGGCATGAGCCAGTACTCGCGCAATGAACGCAATGCCAACTCCGGCATCGTGGTGGGCATCACGCCGGAGGTGGACTACCCCGGCGGCCCCCTGGCCGGGATCGAATTGCAGGAGCGCCTGGAGTCCCATGCCTTTGTGCTCGGCGGCAGCAACTACGAGGCCCCGGCGCAGCTGGTGGGCGACTTCATTGCCGGCAAGCCGTCCACGGCGTTGGGCAGCGTCGAGCCTTCCTACAAACCAGGGGTCGCCCTGGGTGACCTGGCCCTGGCGTTGCCGGACTTCGCCATCGAAGCCATTCGCGAAGCGCTGCCGGCCTTCGAAAAACAGATCCGCGGTTATTCGCTGCATGACGCCGTACTGACCGGCATCGAAACCCGTACGTCGTCACCGCTGCGCATCACCCGCAACGAATCGTTGCAGAGCCTGAACGTGAAGGGTCTGTTCCCGGCCGGCGAAGGTGCCGGTTATGCAGGCGGGATCCTGTCGGCAGGCGTCGACGGGATCAGGATTGCCGAGGCGGTGGCACGGGATATCCTCGGCCTCGAAGCCTGAGGGGACACTGCTGTTCACTCGAGGCAGCCACAGGCCCCGGTAAACAGCATTACCCTGTAGAAGCGAGCTCGCGATGACGGCCTGGCATTCAACACAGATGTTGACTGATCCACCGCGGTCGCGGGCAAGCTCGCTCCCACAAGGGGCCTGAGGGTTTCAAGATTCAGATATTGGCCCGCAACACACTCTCCGGCAGTGCCGCGCCCCGCTCCACACTCGCTGCCACGGCGTCCATCAGCCCACTCAACTCATACCCCTGTGCCTCGAGCCATGCCGGATCGTAATAAGTGGTGGCGTAGCGCTCCCCTGCGTCACACAAAATCGCCACGATCGACCCCGATTCACCCGCGTCCACCATCTGTTTCGCAGCAATCAGAGCGCCGATCAGGTTGGTGCCGCTGGAGCCACCTACCCGCCGGCCCAGGCGTTGCGCCAGGTAATGCATGGCAGCCAGGGACAAGGCATCCGGCACCTTGACCATCGCGTCGATGACCTTGGGCAGGAACGAGGCCTCCACCCGTGGCCGGCCGATGCCTTCGATCCGCGAGCCGCAGTCCAGGCGCAGGCTGGCGTCGCCGTTGCGGTAGAAATCGAAGAACACCGAACGCTCGGCATCGGCACACAGCACCCGGGTGCGATGCTGGCGATAACGTACGTAGCGCCCCAATGTCGCGGTGGTGCCGCCAGTGCCGGGGCTGGAAATCAGCCAGCTCGGCTCCGGATGCCGCTCGAAGCGCATCTGCTGGAAGATCGACTCGGCAATGTTGTTATTGGCCCGCCAGTCCGTGGCCCGTTCGGCGTAGGTGAACTGGTCGATGAAGTGCCCGTCATGCTCACGAGCCAGGCGCTCGGACTCGGCATAGATCTGCGTAGGATCCTCCACCAGGTGGCTTTGGCCCCCGTAGAAGGCAATCTGCGCGATTTTTTCCCGTGAGGTGGTCGCCGGCATCACCGCGATGAAGGGCAGACCCAGCAATCGAGCGAAATAGGCTTCGGAAATGGCCGTCGACCCACTGGACGCCTCGATCACCGGCGCGTCGGGTTTCAGCCAGCCGTTACACAACGCATAGAGGAACAGCGACCGGGCCAGCCGATGCTTGAGGCTGCCGGTGGGATGGCTGGACTCGTCCTTGAAATACAACTCGATACCCGGAAGGCCCGGCAGCGGCAACGGGATCAGATGAGTGTCGGCGCTGCGCTGGAAGTCGGCCTCGATGATGCGAATCGCTTCGCGTGCCCACTGACGGTGGTCGTTCATGTGTGTTCTCACTGGATCGGTTCGACGCGGAGGAAGCCTGACGCTCATGCAGGCACGGCGGGTATCGGAAAAACCAGTCGCAAGCTTAGGAAAAAAGCTACATCGCGCACAGGTACAGCTAAGGTCCAATATGCCTTGTCACTGCCCGAGCGCAACCAGGCGTTGTAACGCCATATAACAAAAAAGAATATAACTTTTGTTTTAACAACTAACACTACGGGTTAGGGTGTGGCCACTTTGATTCGATGAATGGAGAGCGATCTTGCCTCTACGTAACTCCCTGATGCGCTTTTTCCAGCTGGAAGCCGCCAGCGGCCTGCTGTTGATCGCGGCCGCCGTACTGGCCCTGGTCATCAATAACTCACCCCTGTCCTGGCTGTATGGCGGCTTGCTGGACACGCCGGTGGTGGCTCAGGTCGGTGCATTGAAGATCGCCAAGCCGCTGCTGCTGTGGATCAACGACGGGCTGATGGCATTGTTCTTCCTGCTCATCGGCCTGGAGGTCAAGCGCGAGGTCCTCGACGGGCAACTGTCGAAACCCTCGCAGATCGTCCTGCCAGGCGCAGCGGCGATTGGTGGCATGGTGGTGCCGGCACTGATCTACTGGTTCCTCAACCGCGACAACCCGGCGGCCCTTTCCGGCTGGGCGATTCCAACGGCCACCGACATCGCCTTCGCCCTGGGGGTCCTGGCCCTTCTGGGCAAACGCGTACCGGTGTCGCTCAAACTGTTCCTGATGACCCTGGCAATCATCGACGACCTCGGCGCCATTATCATCATCGCGATCTTCTACTCGGGCGCCCTGTCGACCTTGTCGCTGGTGCTGGCGGCGGTTTGCATCGCGGTGCTGGTGGCCATGAACCGCATGGGCGTGATCAAGCTCGCGCCCTACATGGTCGTGGGCCTGGTGCTTTGGGTCTGCGTGCTCAAGAGCGGGGTGCACGCCACCCTGGCTGGCGTCACCCTGGCCTTCTGTATCCCGCTGCGCACGAAAAACGCCGAAACCTCGCCGCTGTTGTCCCTGGAGCATGCCCTGCATCCCTGGGTCGCGTACGGCATCCTGCCGCTGTTCGCCTTTGCCAATGCCGGCCTGTCCCTGAGCGGTGTCACCGTCGAGAGTTTCACCCATCCCGTGCCGATGGGCATCGCCATCGGCCTGTTGCTGGGCAAGACCGTCGGTGTGTTCGGCCTCACCTGGCTGGCGGTGAAAGCCGGTATCGCCGGCCTGCCCGCCGGCGCCAACTGGGGCCAGGTCCTGGGAGTGGCGATCCTGTGCGGCATCGGATTCACCATGAGCCTGTTCGTTGGCTCCCTGGCCTTCGAGCCCGGCGCCAGCCAGTACGCCGGCATGGATCGAATGGGCATCCTCACCGGCTCGATCCTCGCGGCAGTACTGGGTTATGGGGTGACCGCAGCGGCCAGCCGCAAGCACACAACCCTGTCCTGACGCATCCTTGAAGACCGATCGCTACGCCTTTTCGCGGCGTAGCGATCCGTCACCCGGTCGATTCGCCCCCTCAAGATCAGACGTTCAAGCAAAGCAGTCCGACAATACTCGGCAAGCGACCACCGAACGCCCCTGGCCACCGGGTCAGCGTCCGTCCCGCACGGAAAGACCGTGACCTTCGGCCAATTCAACGAAGGGCATAAAAAAACCCCGATCAGTCACCTGATCGGGGTTTTTTCCTTCCCGTTGCGCTTAGTGCGTAACGCGGCTCACACCGTTCACGGTGGCGATACGAACCCGCTCGCCCACACGGAATACTTCGTTTTCCTGAACCTCTTGCACGTAGGCGCGCATGCTACCGTCGTCTTCGCGAACAGTGATTTCCACACCCTGGGTGCGGGTCAGGCCTTCTTCAGTGGCGGAGCCGATCAGGCCACCGGCCACGGCGCCAATCACGGCGGCGACGATACTGCCGCGGCCGCCACCGATGGCGCTGCCGCCCACACCACCGACCACCGCACCGGCGGCACCGCCGATCGGGGTCTTGGTGCCTTCGATCTTGACCGGACGCAAGGCTTCGATGGTCCCCATGCGAATCGTCTGCACGCGACGCGCTTCGTCACGGGAATAGGAGTCACCGGTCAGGCTCGACTGACAACCAGTGAGCAACATCGCCATCGTGGAAAAGGAAGCAACCAGCAAAACAGACTTACGCATAGCATCAGACTCCAAAAGACAGGTAATCATTAAACTCCGCAGCTTGACGCCTGTCACGGCTTCGCCGGGATAAAATTGTTTTCATTCAGGTGGGATACAGGCATACCCGAGAAATTCCACAAAACAGTAGCGCCAATTTACGAAACCTGCGTCGTTGGCCCAAGGATTTCCATGGACTATTTCATCATCGCGGTCACCACGCTCGCCGGTCTGTACTTCCACTGGTGGCTGTACGTACGGATCAAACGCTGGGTAGATCGCGACCTGGCGCTGTCATTGGCAGGGCGGGACGAGGGGAAGAAGGATTACATGCTGCAACAATTGGATCGCGCCCGGGCGCTACGGATCAAGCGCCGGGACCTGCCGCAATGGCTCCAGGCCGCTGCGGCAGATTATCCGGCCCCTACGGGGCCAGACGCTCGCGAGTCCACTGCGTCCCTTCCAGGCGGTAATTGAGTCGATCGTGCAGGCGACTCGGGCGACCTTGCCAGAACTCGATGCGCTCCGGCAGCAGGCGATAACCGCCCCAATGCTCGGGGCAGTGTGGCTGGCTGTCGCTGAAGCGTTGCTCAGTGGCCTTGAGCAAGTCCTCGAGTTCGCCGCGGCCGGCGATCACCCGGCTCTGAGGTGAGGCCCAGGCGCCGAGACGACTGCCCAGCGGCCGCACCTGGTAATAGGCATCCGACTCCTGGGCCGTGACTTTCACCACCCTGCCCTCGATGCGCACCTGGCGCTCGAGGGTCGGCCAGAAGAATGTCATGGCCGCGAACGGATTGGCGGCCAGTTGCTGGCCCTTGGCGCTGTCGTAGTTGGTAAAGAAGGTGAAGCCCTGGGCATCCAGTCCCTTGAGCAGCAGGATCCGGCAATGGGGGCGTCCATCCGTGTCCACCGTCGCCAGGGTCATGGCATTGGCTTCCACCGGGGGCTGCTCGGTTTTCACCGCCTCGGCGAACCATTGGTGGAACAGCGCAAACGGCTCGGCCGGGGCTTGCGCCTCGGTCAGGCCATCGCGGGTGTAGTCACGGCGCATATCAGCCAGCGTTTGGGTCATGGCGCACTCCTTGTGGTTGGCCCGTCACTGCTTGGAAGTATCGGCGGCCGCGACTTTCTTGCTGTCGGTGGCGGCTTTGGCCGGTTCGGGTTTCTTCGCCGGGGTGGCCTTCTTCGCCGGGGCTTTTTTCGCTGGAGCCTTGGCCGCGGCTTTCTTGGCCGGGGCCTTCTTGGCGGCCGGCACCGCAGCCTTCTTCGGTGCTGGCGCCGGGGCCGCAGGCTTGACGTCCTGGGCGGCCACCAGGGTGACCGGTGCGGGAGCCGGCATGTTGTATTTGCCCAGCAGCGCCACCAGCGTGTTCTGTGGCGTGATCAGCAGCTCTACGCGACGGTTCAAGGCGCGCCCTTCGACGCTGTCGTTGGCCGCACGAGGGGCCTCTGAGCCCATGCCACGCAACAGCAGGCGATCGCGCTGCAACCCGCTGAGACGGAAGATCGCCGCCACGGACTGGGCCCGCTCCTGGCTGAGCTTGAGGTTGGCGGGCGCCGCGCCCGACGTGTCGGCATGGCCCAGGACCAGCACGGCGGATTTCGGATCGGCTTCCAGGATCTTCGCCACACGGGTGAACGGGCCGAGAGTCACCGGCAGCAGCATGGCCGGACGATCCGGGTTGAACGAACTGTCCACAGGCGCGGTGACCACCAGCACGTTGTCACGGCGTTCAAGTTCCAGCTTGCTGTCCTTGATCGCGGTGCGCAGCTTGGGCTCATAGTCGTCGAGCCAGGCCTGGGTGATTTTCGGGTCAGGCATTGGCGCCGCCTTGGGGGCTTGCGGTTCCTTGCCGCCGAACGGCCACCACCATTTGCCAGCGCTTTCGGATTCGGTCTTGGCAATACTGGCCGGGGCCTTGGCCTCAGGCTTGGCTTCAGGCTTGACCGCGTCTTTGCTGGCAGGCTCGTCACCTGCCTCGTCAGAGGAGAACGGCCACCACCAATGCGTGGCACTCTCGGCCTTGGCCTGGGGCGCCACGGCTGCCGGCTTCAGCGCAGCCGCCGGAGCTGGAGCTGGCGCCGGGTCTTTGCTCGCTACCTTGTCGGTAGAGCCAAACGGCCACCAGCCACCACCGCCCTCGGCATCATTTTGTGGGTTTTGCGCGCAACCGGTGATAGCGAAGCACAGCGCCAGAGCGAGGGTTTTATTCGATGACATTGGATATCCACAAAATGATGTAAATGAAAAATACAGACCCCAGGCCGGGGCACATAAACAGTCGCTTTGAAACCGAAAGAGACCCTGGGTTCCAGGTCCCCCCCGTCCAGTGACGCTTTATAGACAAGTGGCAAGTACCCTCGCAAGATTCTGCGCGCGCGGGTCCATCAACACGTAGGGCCCGAGGGTGTTCGTCACGAAGCCGAATGCCACGTCATGTTCCGGATCGGCAAAGCCGATGGAGCCTCCGGCACCCGGATGACCGAATGCCCGCGGCCCCAGGCCATAGGTCGCATTCGGCACATCAGGCTGGTCGAGCATGCACCCCAGGCCGAAACGGGTCCGGGTCAGCAATGTCCTGTCGTCGCCAAGGCTGTGCTGGCGGGTCAGCTCATCGAGCATTTCGCCTTCCAGCAGACTGCCATCCAGCAAACCGGCATAGAACCCGGCGAGGCTGCGGGCATTGCCATGGCCGTTGGCGGCCGGCTGCTGCATGCGTCGCCACTGCGGCTTGTTGGTGCTGGTCATGATCGATGGTGGATTGGTGAAGGCACGTGTGGTCATGGCTGCAGGTTCACGCATCGTGACCTGCAACAGGCGCTGTGCCGCCGCATCGCCGACGTTGCCCTTGCCACGGGCAATATGGGCCACGCGGTGGAACTCCGTATCGGCCAGGCCCACATGGAAATCCAGGCCCAAGGGCCTTGCCACCCGCGCCACGATGGACTCGCCGGGTCCGCGGCCGTCCGCCCGGCGCAGCAGTTCGCCCACCAGCCAGCCATAGGTGATCGCCGCGTAACCGTGACCGTCGCCCGGGGTCCACCAGGGCGTTTCGGCCGCCAGGGCATCGACCATCGTCTGCCAGTCGTACAGTGCCTCGGGCGCCAGCAATTCACGCAACGCTGGCAGCCCGGCCTGGTGACAGAGCAATTGACGCAGGGTGATGGACTGCTTGCCGGCGGCAGCGAATTCGGGCCAGTACCGGGCAACCGGCGCATCCAGTTGCAGCTTGCCCTCGGCCACCAGTTGCAAGGCGGCGACGGCGGTAAAGGTCTTGGTGCAGGAGAACAGATTGGCGATGGTATCGCTGTGCCAGGCTTCGTCGCCGTCCTTGTCGGCGGTGCCAGCCCAGAGATCGATCACCGTCCGGCCACCGACCTGGATGCACAAGGCCGCGCCGCGCTCCTGGGGATCGTCGAACAGTGCCGCGAACGCTTCACGTACAGCCTCGAACTGAAGCTCATAATGGCCTTGAATCTGCACGCGCAACTCCTTTGAAACAAACACTTTTAGAGTGGCGGGCATTGTTTCAGCCATTGAGGTTTTTGGGAACCGCCACAGGACGGCTGGACACTCTCCTTGTGGCGAGGGGACTTATCCCCTCGCCACAGACAAGCTTCCCAGCCACACAATGAGGGGCGTCAGGAAATCTCCCGCCGGAACGGCGGCAGCGCGTTGAGGATCGCCTTGCCATAGCGCTGGGTCACCAGCCGCCGGTCGAGCAACGTGATGGTGCCGCGGTCCTCTTCGGTGCGCAGCAACCGGCCGCAGGCCTGGACCAGCTTCAGCGAGGCGTCGGGCACGGAGATTTCCATGAACGGGTTGCCGCCGCGGGCTTCGATCCATTCGGCCAGGGCCGCCTCCACCGGATCGTCCGGGACCGAGAACGGGATCTTGGCGATCACCACGTGTTCGCAGTAGGCACCGGGCAGGTCGACGCCTTCGGCGAAGCTGGCCAGGCCGAACAGTACGCTGGAGTCCCCGCCATCGACCCGCGCCTTGTGCTTGTTCAGGGTCTCCTGCTTCGACAGGTTGCCCTGGATGAACACCTGCTTGCGCCAGTCGCGATCCAGGCCATCGAATACGTCCTGCATCTGCTTGCGTGAGGAAAACAGCACCAGCGTGCCCCGGGAGCCCTCCACCAGCTCCGGCAGGTCACGGATGATCGCTGCGGTATGGGCTGCGGCGTCCCGGGGGTCGGCGCGCAGGTCCGGCACCCGCAATACCCCGGCATCGGCGTGATGGAACGGGCTCGGGACCACGGCGGTGACGGCGGTCCTGGGCAAGCCGGCACGCATGCGGAAGCGGTCGAAGGTGCCCAGGGCGGTCAGCGTGGCGGAGGTCACCAGCGCGCCATAGGCCACATTCCACAGGTTGCGACGCAGCATGTCCGCCGCCAGGATCGGGCTGGCGTTGACTTCGATATCGAACAGCGAACCGCTTTCGGCCAGGGTCAGCCAGCGCGCCATGGGCGGATTGTCCTCCGGGTCCTCGGTGGTGAACGCGGTCCACAGTTCCCAGTTGCCCTGGGACCGGGACAACAGGCTGCCGAACAGTGGGTACCACTCCTCGGCCTGATTGCTGGCGATACCGATGTTCACCTCGCCATCCATGCCTTCCTTGAGCAGGTCGGTCAGGCGCGTGAACAGGTCGGTCAGGCGGGCGAAGCCTTTCTTGAGCTCGATGCCCATTTCACGCATGTGCTCGGGAATGACCCCACCGACGAAACGATGCCGAGGCCGCTCCCGGCCCTCGACATCCTCGCCGGGCTTGAAGTCGGCCACCTGCTCGCAGGCGGTGAACATGAACTGCTGGTTCGTCTTGATCTCCCGCGCCAGTTCCGGCACCTGCTCGATGAACTTGCCCAGGTCCCCCGGCAAGGGGTGCTGGGCCAGCAGCTTGGTGAGGTTCTTGGCGGTGCTTTCCAGCCAGTCGGCGGTGGAACGCAGCCGGGTGTAATGGGCGAAGTGGCCGATGGCCTTGTCCGGCAGGTGATGCCCTTCGTCGAACACGTAAACGGTGTCGCGCGGATCCGGCAACACGGCGCCGCCCCCCAGGGCCAGGTCGGCCAGGACCATGTCGTGGTTGGTGACGATCACATCGACCTTGCCCATGCCTTCACGGGCCTTGTAGAAGGCGCACTGGCCGAAGTTCGGGCAGTGGCGATTGGTGCATTGGCTGTGGTCGGTGGTCAGCCGGGCCCAGTCGGCATCTTCCAGGGTCGTGGGCCAGCTGTCGCGGTCACCGTCCCACTTATTGCCGGCCAGTTTCTCGATCATGCTGGTGAACAGCTTCTGGCTGGCTTCATCGACCTCGATCTTGAAGCCTTCCTCCTCGAACAACTGGGCCGTGGCGGTCTGCGCCTGGCCTTCCTGCAGCAGCATGTCCAGCTTGGACAGGCACATGTAGCGCCCACGCCCCTTGGCCAGCGCGAAACTGAAGTTCAGGCCGCTGTTGCGCATCAGGTCGGGCAGGTCCTTGTAGACGATCTGCTCCTGCAGGGCCACCGTGGCCGTGGCGATCACCAGGCGCTTGCCGGCGGCCTTGGCCGTGGGGATCGCAGCCAGGCTGTAGGCGACGGTCTTGCCGGTACCGGTACCGGCCTCCACCGCCACGACGGCGGGCTCGCCACTGCGCCGGCCTTCATCGTCGGTGTCGATGTCACCCAGGACTTTCGCCACTTCGGCGATCATCAGGCGCTGGCCATAACGCGGCTTTAGGCTCTTGGCTTCGAGAAAACGCGAATAGGCGCCCTGGATCGTGGTTTTGAGTTCGTTGCTGATCATGGATGGTCGGGCGCTAAAAAATGCTGGATAAATTTTCAGTGGTTCGGATCGGCGGCTATCATACCCCGCTAATGAATCCCGCGCAGAACGGAGTAACTCAATGACACCCTTTGCCTTCATCTACACCCTGCATCTACTGGCGGCCCTGGTCTGGGTCGGCGGGATGTTCTTTGCCTGGATGATCCTGCGCCCCGCCGCGATGACGGCCCTGGAAGGTCCCGCCAGGCTCGGGTTGTGGGTCGAAGTGTTTCAACGTTTTTTTGTCTGGGTCTGGATCGCGGTGGTGCTTTTGCCGATCAGCGGTACGGGCCTGATCCATATGCGCTTCGCCGGGTTCGAAACCGCGCCGCGCTATGTGCAGGTCATGATGGGCCTGTACGTGGTGATGACGGCACTGTTCATTCGTATCCAGGCCTTGCAGTTGCCCCCGTTGCGCAAGGCCGTGGCCGCCCAGGACTGGCCGGCGGGCGCCGCAGCGTTGGGCAAGATCCGACGATTGGTCGGCATCAACCTGCTGACCGGGCTGTTGGTGGTGGCGATCGGCGCGGCGCGGCCAATGTTCTGAGGATGTAGGGCCAGCCCTGCGAGGGGGCGGGCCCACTGGCGATCTTATGTTCAGAACCGCTGCACGGTCAGCGTTCCAGCCGCGCCGGCAGGCCCCGGCTGGCCGTCGAGGCCAGGGCGGCCACTCTTGCCGCCATCGGCGGTATAGACCAGGCATCCCTTGGCCTTGCCACCGGCACCGGGCTTGCCGCCAGGCCCTGGCGCACCACCCGCTCCGCCGTCCACCATTACCTTGATCTGCCCGTCGGGGTACTCGCGGGGCAATTCTAGACGCACCTGGGCTCCGGCCGCGCCTGGCTGGCCGTCGCCGCCGTTGCTGCCATCGGCACCGCGTCCGGCCGAACCCCACGTGCATCCCGGCGCCTGCCCGTTGGCGCCATCGAGGCCCACATAACCCGGCGCACCGGTGCCACCGCGCGCATCCACCGAGAGCAGCGGCGCCTGCAGGGCGTTGAAACGCAGGTTGAGGTTGCGTCCCGGCCGTGCTGCCTTGGTGTACGTTCCCGGTGCACCACGGGAGGTGATCTGGCTGCCATCGGCCAGTTCAGCCTGGCTCACCTTCATTTCCAGGGGCTGCTGCGCCGGCACGATGGCGATCCGTGCCTCGCGGCCCAGGTGCAATTGGCCGATGGTCAGTTGAGTCACGTTCGAGGGCACCAGCAAAGTGCCGTAATCAGCCACGTCCAAGCGTTCCAGGCTCAGGACACTGGTCGTGTTGGGCAGGCGCATCAACGAATGGCTTTCTACCTGGAGATCCTGGGCAGAAGCCCACGGGCAGACGAGTGCGGCGAGCAGACACAATTTACGCATGGGAAGCCTCTGCGGCGGTCGGAAGGGTTTGCAGATGGAAGATGCCGAACAGCAGCACCCTGAGCCGTTCACGGCCAGGAGCGGGCAGGCCACGGAAACAGGCCCTGAACAGCAGCAACTCCAGCAGATGCAGCGCCAGCAGCAGCGCCCCGGCAAGGTTGACCAGCAGATGCAGCGGATAGACGAACGGCAGGACCAGGTTGGTCAGCACCACCAGCCAGAACAGCAGGGTCAGCAAGCGCCCCAGTCCCCAAAACACCTTCATATACCCCCCGGTGAGCATTGTTCTTTGCAGCCACAGTAACGGCTTGCGCGCAGGTTAAGCCAGAGGCCGGGGAAAATTTAATCGTCGTGACACAGGAAGTAGCCGTGGCGAGGGAGCGGGCCCCCTCGCCTCAGGCTTTCAACGGTTTATCTTGATTTCCGTGCGACGGTTCATGGCCCGTCCTTCGGCCGTCTGGTTGTCGGCCACCGGCTGGCTCTCGCCGGCACCGGACACCGAGACGAAGCTGGCACGAGGTACGCCGCTTTCCACCAGGTATTGCACCACCGAATTGGCCCGTTTTTCCGACAACCTCTGGTTATAGGCCGTGTTGCCGACACTGTCGGTATGACCGGTCACCCGCAGTTGCGCAGTGGATGATTCCTGCTTCAGACGGCTCGCCACATCGCTCAGCACTTGCTTGTCGGTGGCGGTGAGCGTGGCCTTGTCGAATTCGAAGTGCACATCGCGGATCACGATGGTTTCTTCCTTGACCACCACGGGCTCTTGCGCCATCGGCGCTGGCGCTGGCGGCGGGCAACCGTCGGCATCGACCTGCACGCCCTTGGGGGTGCCAGGGCACTTGTCGCGACTATCCGGCACACCATCGCCGTCCTCGTCGCCGTCGCCATGGGCCCAGCACCAGGCCCCAGCCACCGTACCGGCCACCAGCGCACCAGGACCGATCCAGGAACTGCTTTCGATGGCGCCCAACCCGGCGCCGACGACACCGCCCGTGGCCGCACAGATCGGCCAGTCGGTTTTTTGCAAACCTGCGCAACCAGTCAACACACTGGTAAGCAGAACCAGGGGTAACGCTGTCCGAACTATGCTCATTGGTTTTTTCTCCTTGAGGAATCGGCTTTGCACCGATTCAGGGGAGTAAAGACCCGAGTCCGGATCCGCGCCAGCCCGGGGCCATCGCGGGTTTCGCCCCGTGTTTACAGCCGTTTGCCTGTTTTGCGCGCAAACCGCTCTAGGCCAGGACCCTTGCGCAGGCTATCGTGGTGGCTCTGACTGAGGAACTTCGATGACCGTTGCCATTTCTTCGCGTACCCCCCAGCAAGCCCTGGCCGCCGTGCTTGACCGTTATGCGCCGCGAAAACTGCTGTTGGTCGGTGCCAGCGGCTTTCCCGCGCTGGAAGCATTCCGGCAGGCCCATCCCGACACCGAAGTGGTCCAGGCCAGCCCGGGCCCGTTGCCGCCGGATATCGCCACGCAACGCTTCGACCTGGCGCTGGCGCTCGATTGCCTGGAGCATTTGCCCAAGCGCGACGGTCTGAACCTGTTGGGTGGCATCCGCAACCTCAATGCCAGCCGTATTGCCGTGCTGGCGGACCTCAACGCCTGCGGCTGGCAGGAAACCGACTTCTTCTCGCTGGCGCTGCAGGCCAGCGAGCGGTTCCAGCGCGAGGAGCAGGTGCTGACCCTGTTCACCTATGATCTGCTTGAATACAAGCAAGTCCCCGACTGGCTCAACTCACGCTTTTGGGCCAACCCGGAAAACTTCGGAAAATACTGGTGGTAGAAGCTGTGAACATGAGCCTGCACGCCCCCATCTGCCCCTGTGGCAGCGGCAACCCACTGGACGCATGCTGCGGCCATTACCACGACGGCCACCCGGCGCCCTGCGCCGAAGCCTTGATGCGTTCGCGCTACAGTGCCTATGTGCTCGGGCTGGTGGATTACCTGGTGGCGACCACCCTGCCCGCTCAACAGGACGGGCTCGACCGCCAGGCCATCAGCGAGTGGAGCGCCAACAGCACCTGGCTGGGACTGGAAGTGCAGAGCAGTGAAGTCTTCGGTGGCCAACCGGAACATGCCTTCGTGACCTTTACCGCACGCTGGCATGACGGCCATGGCGAGCACAGCCACCGCGAGCAGTCTTCCTTCGTGCAGAACGGTGGCCGCTGGTATTTCATCGACCCGACCGTGCCGGTCAAGACGGGCCGCAACGACAGCTGCCCGTGCGGCAGCGGGCATAAGTTCAAGAAGTGCTGCGCGGGTTATTTCAATCGTTGAAATCGTCGAGCACTCGTCCGCTTCTGCCCTAGGCTTTTCGTACAGAGCCTAGGCTTTGCAAGAGAAGCCGGACCCGCTTTCAACGAAGCATGATCGTCGCGCAGGCTTCAAGACCTGGTGACAGAGGCGCAGACATGACACGTCCATCACTCCTGCTACGCACCGCCAGCCTGCTGCTGTTCATCGGGCTTGGCGGTTGTGCGTCCTGGCGTGGTGAACAGGCGCCGGAACCGCAAGTGCACCTGGTCAAGGTCGAAGTCGTACGGGCGCGCCTGGTGGAGCAACGGTTCGTGCTGCATTTTCGGGTCGACAACCCAGGGGACAGCGACCTGACCGTGCGCGGCCTGACCTACCGGGTTCATTTGGGCACCCTGCTGCTCACCGAAGGCGAGCACGAACACTGGTTCACGGTGGGCCCGAACAACAGCGCCTACTTCAAGGTGCCGATCCGTACCAACCTGTGGCCGCAGGTGCGCGAAGTGGTGAAATTGCTCGAGAAACCCCGGGAACAGATTCCCTATCGTCTGGAAGGTGAGCTGGAAACCGGATTATTCATCGCTCACTACGTGCACCTGGAGCGCAATGGCGTGATAATCGCCGCCGATTTAATTGCGGAGTGACCCCATGACCCAACAACCCCACGTCCATGGCCCTGATTGCAACCACGACCATGACCATCACCACGATCATGACCACGGCCATGTCCATGGTCCGAACTGCGGCCACGCTCACCAGGAACCGGTGCGCAATGCCCTGAAGGATGTCGGCCGCAACGACCCTTGCCCATGCGGCAACGGCAAGAAATTCAAGAAGTGCCACGGGGCTTGAGGGGCCGGGCGAAGGCCATCTTCGCCTGTTGAAGCATCATCGCGAGCAAGCTCGCTCCCACAGGGGATCCAGGGTACAAGGTACGTTTGCCTATTGCCGCGTGATCCAGTGCGGGAGCGGGTCTGCCCACGATGAGACCGGCACAACCACTTGTCAGCCCGCCTCCAGAATCCGCTTCACATCGACCACCGTCGCATACTCGCCCTGCAAGTTGCCCAGGGACATGGCATGCACCTCGGCAGCCGAACGGACCTTGCCGAAGTAGTCGGCCTTGTCGAAAGTAAAGCAGGCATCCTCGACCACCCACGTGTCGAATCCCAGGTTACCGGCCGTACGCGCCGTGGACTCCACCGAGTTGTGCGTCGCCACCCCCACGATCACCAGTTGCCCGATGCCTGCCCGACGCAGGTCTTCTTCCAGGCGCGTGCCACTGAACGCATCCGGCACCTGTTTTTGAACCAACCATTCCCCCGCCAGCCGCTCGAATCGCGGCTGGACCTCCACCCCCGACTGCCCCGGCCAGAACACCGAGTCCGGCGAACGGGACAGGTGATGGACATGGATCACCGGCCGCGCCGACTGTCGCCAGAACCGCAGCAACTCGAGCATGCGCAGCTCCGCCTCGGGATTGTTGCGAGGGCCGAGCCTGGGATGAAGAATGCCTTTCTGTTGATCGATCAGGATCAGCGCTGCGTCTTGGCGTAGCTGCATGCCGGTTTTCTCGTCAGGCCATTGAGATTCCCGACACTTGAGCATCACCTCGTCCTACAGGCAAGCCCTGGCACTCGTCCGGCAACCGGGTTTTCGTCGCCAGCTCCACAAATATCCCTCGTCGCCGCTTGCGCGGCCTTCTCCTGCTCACTAACGTAGCGCCTTTCATTGGGTGCCCCCTCCCGCAGGAGCTTTGCCATGGCCTCGCCAGCCTCTACTTCTTTCTTTCCCCGACTCGGCGTTGCCGCCACGGTCGCTGGTGTGCTCGGCTTGAGCGGTTGCCAGGCCTGGAATACCCAGGACACCGTCCCGCCCACTTCCGGCGTACAACCGCTCAAGGGGTTGGCGCAGAACGTCACGGTTCGACGCAACGCCATGGGCATGCCCTTGATCGAGAGCAGCAGTTTCCATGATGCGTTGTTCGCCCTCGGCTACGTCCATGCCGGCGACCGCATCACGCAAATGGTGACCCTGCGCCTGCTGGCCCAGGGTCGGCTGGCGGAAATGTCCGGGGCCGAGCGCCTGGACGTCGACCGCTACATGCGCGCCGTCAACCTGAAAAAAAGCGCCGACGAGTTGTACAAGGCCTCTTCGCCACGGCTCAAGCGCTTCTTCGAGGTCTACGCCCGCGGCGTCAACGCCTACCTGTTCCGCTATCGCGACAAGCTGCCAGCGGACCTGGCCGCCACTGGCTACAAACCCGAATACTGGAAGCCAGAAGATTCGGCGCTGATGTTCTGCCTGTTGAATTTCAGCCAGTCGGCCAACCTGCCGGAGGAGATCGCCAGCCTGGTGCTGGCCCAGACGGTCAACAACGACAAACTGGCCTGGCTGAGTCCCTCCTATCCGGACGAACCATTGCCCCTGAGCGAAGCCGACAAGCTCCAGGGCATCCGGCTCAATGGTCAGATCCCTGGCCTGGCCGAACTCGACAAGGCCAGCAATCAGTTGGCCGGGCTGAACCTGCCGGGTGCAGGCTCTTCGAATGACTGGGTGATCGCCCCGCAACGCAGCCGTGGCGGCAAGAGCCTGCTGGCCAGCGCCAGCCAAGGGCCGTTGAGCGCGCCTTCCTCATGGAGTCCGGTGCAGATCCGGGCGCCCAAGTACCAGGCGGCAGGCGTTTCCGTACCGGGCATCCCGATGATCCTGGCGGGCTTCAACGGCAAGGTGGCCTGGAGCATGACCAGCGTCCAGGGCGACAACCAGGACCTGTTCCTGGAAAAGATCCGACGCCAGGGCAACTCCCTGTCCTACGAGGTCAATGGCAAATGGCAGCCGGTGACGGTGCGCAACGAAACCTACTTCGTCAAAGGTCAACGACCGATCCGTGAAGCCGTGTTCGAAACTCGTCACGGGCCACTGCTCAACAGCGCCCAAGGACTGGCCATGGCCAACGGCCTTGGCCTGGCCTTGCAGACACCGGCTTTTACCGACGACAGGACACTGGACGCATTCTTCGACTTGTCCCGTGCACAGAACGCCGAGAAGGCTTCCGACGCCACCCGCGAAATCCGAGCCATGGCCATGAACGTGATCTTCGCTGACGCCAGTAACATTGGCTGGCAGGTCACAGGTCGCTATCCGAACCGTCGCGAAGGCGAAGGCCTGCTGCCGTCCCCGGGCTGGGATGGTCGCTATGACTGGGAAGGTTACGCCGACCCCATGGCACACCCCTACGACCAGGATCCAGCCCAGGGCTGGCTCGGCAATGCCAACCAGCGGGTCATTCCCCACGGCTACGGCATGCAGTTGTCCAATTCCTGGGCCGCGCCGGAGCGTGGCGAGCGCCTGGCCGAACTGGCCGGTGCAGGCAAGCACGACGTCCGCAGCCTGACCGCAATGCAATACGACCAGACCACCCCGTTCGCGGCCAAGCTCAAGAAGGTCTTCGAAGCCCCGGGCCTGGCCCAGCCGCTCAAGCAGGCAATCGAAGCGCTGCCGCCGGCCGACCGGGCCAAGGCCCGCGAGGCCTACACCCGCCTGATGGCATTCGACGGCCGGCTAAGCCCGGTTTCCGCCGACGCGGCGATCTACGAGCTGTTCCTGCAGGAAAGCATGAAGCAGATTTTCCTCGATGAACTGGGCCCGGAGAACAGCCAGGCGTGGAAAGCCCTGGTTGCCAACGGCCAGCTCTCCTATTCGGCCCAGGCCGATCATCTGCTCGGCCGCGAAGACAGCCCCTTCTGGGACGATGTCCGCACCCCGCAAAAGGAAGACAAGGCGGTCATCCTGGCCCGCGCACTGGCCGCGGCCATCAGCGTCGGCGACAGCCAGTTGGGCACCGATCACAAGGCCTGGCAGTGGGGCAAGCTGCACCGCTACGAGTGGAAGAACGGCAGTGGCCAGACCGTGCGCGGCCCGTTGTCGGCGGGTGGCGATGCCACCACGCTGAACACCTCCGCGTTCGCCTGGGGCCAGGATTTCAACACCGTCCTGGCACCCACGCTGCGCCTTATCGTCGACTTCAGCCAGCCCGAACCATTGCTGGTCCAGGGCGGCGTCGGCCAGTCGGGCAACCCGGCCAGCCCGAGCTACCTCAGCGGCATCGACCCGTGGATCAAGGCGCAGTACCAGAACGTGCCCTTGCAGCCGCAGAACTTCGACCGCGCCTACGGCAAGACGCGCCTGACCCTGGCGCCCGGCAGATAGCCTGCCCTGTGGCGAAGGGATCCCTCCCTTCGCCACACCTGCGCATCGGGTCGCCGACTGCCGTCAAACCCGATAGAACTTCTGCGTCTCCCGCCACCTCTACCTGACAAGCCCATCGCATCGGTGACTGCATGGATCTTGTCATTGCCCGCCCCGAAGGCCTGTATTGCCCGCCCGGAGATTTCTACATCGACCCCTGGCGTCCCGTGGAACGCTCGGTCATCACCCACGCCCACGGCGACCATGCCCGCAGCGGCAACCAGCACTACCTGGCGGCGGCCCCCGGCGAAGGCATCCTGCGTTCGCGACTGGGCCAGGACATCAATCTGCAGACCCTGCCCTACGGCGAACGCTTGCGCCATCACGGCGTGACCCTGAGCTTGCACCCCGCCGGCCACGTCCTGGGCTCGGCCCAGGTACGGCTGGAGTACGAAGGCGAAGTCTGGGTGGCATCCGGGGACTACAAAGTCGAACCCGACGGCACCTGTGCCGCGTTCGAGCCGGTGAGATGCCATACGTTCATCACCGAATCCACCTTCGGCCTGCCGATCTATCGCTGGCAGCCCCAGGCGCGGATATTCGACGAGATCAACCAGTGGTGGCGCGGGAACATTGCCGCCGGCCGCACCAGCGTGTTGCTCTGCTACTCCTTCGGCAAGGCCCAGCGGATCCTCCATGGTATCGACTCCGGCCTCGGACCGATCCTGGCCCATGGCGCGGTGGAACCATTGAATCGTGTCTACCGTGAGGCCGGGGTGTATCTGCCGCCGACGATCTATGCCGCAGACGTCCAGAAGAACGATCCGCTCATGAGCCAGGCCCTGGTCATCGCCCCGCCCTCCGCCGGCGGCAGCACCTGGATGCGCCGATTCGGCGACTACAGCGACGCCTTCGCCAGCGGCTGGATGCGCTTGCGAGGCACCCGGCGCAGGCGCGGCGTGGACCGAGGCTTCGTGCTCTCCGACCATGCAGACTGGCCCGGCCTGCTGTGGGCCATCGAACAGACCGGCGCGGAGCGGGTCATGGTCACCCACGGCTCGGTGGGCGTGCTGGTGCGTCACCTTTGCGAACAGGGCCTCGACGCCCAGGGGTTCTCCACCGAATACGGCGACGACGAGGAAGAGCCCGCCAGCGTGACGCCCCCCTCCGACGAGGAGGCATCATGAAGGCCTTCGCCGAGCTGTATGCCGACCTGGACGCCACCACCTCCAGCAATGCCAAGCTGGCCGCCATGCGGGGCTACTTTACCCAGGCCTCGCCACAGGATGCCGCGTGGGCCGTGTACTTCCTCTCCGGGGGCCGGCCACGGCAACTGGTACCGGTGAAAATCCTGCGGGAACTGGCGGTGCAAGTGTCCGGCCTGTCGTCCTGGCTGTTCGAGGAAAGCTACCAGGCCGTGGGCGACCTGGCGGAGACCATCTCGCTGGTGCTGCCGGAGTCGCCCCACCGCTCCGACGAAGGCCTGGCGGCATGGATCGAAGAGAAGCTGCTGCCTCTGCGGGGCGAGCCGCCTGAAGTACTGGCGGCACGGCTGCCAGCCCTGTGGGCGCAGCTCGACCGGCCGAGCCTGATGCTGTGCATCAAGCTCATCACCGGCAGCTTCCGGGTCGGCGTGTCCAAGTTGCTGGTGACCCGGGCCCTGGCCGGCCTGGCAGGGCTGGACAGCAAACGAGTGGCCCAGCGGCTGGTGGGCTACACCGACCTGTCCCATCGCCCCACGGCCGACAGCTTTCTCAAGCTGATCGCCGCCGAATCCGACGATGAGCATGCCCAACGCGGCGGCCAACCCTATCCGTTCTTCCTGGCTCACGCCCTTAGCGCGTCGGTGGAGCAGTTCGGCACACTCCTGGGGCCGGCCAGCGATTGGCAAGTGGAATGGAAATGGGACGGTATCCGCGCCCAGCTGGTCAAGCGCGACGGCCAGCTATGGGTGTGGTCCCGGGGCGAAGAGCTGGTCACCGAGCGCTTCCCCGAACTGCACGCCCTGGCCGGGGCGTTACCGGATGGCACGGTGATCGACGGTGAGATCGTGGTCTGGAAAACCCCACTTCCCCTCACCGACGAGGCCTTCGATGCCGATGCGCCGCTGCAACCGGCCGTGCAGCCCTTCGCCTTGCTGCAACAGCGCATCGGCCGCAAGACCCTGAGCAAGAAAGTCCTTGAAGATGCCCCCGTGGTGGTCATGGCCTACGACCTGCTGGAATGGCAGGGCGAAGACTGGCGCAGCCGCCCCCAGGCCGAGCGTCGCGAGTGCCTGGAGGCGCTTGTCACCCGCTGCCACAGCCCGGTCCTGCTGCCGTCGCCGATCGTCACCGGGCGGGACTGGCCCGACCTGGCCCGCCAGCGCGAAGCGTCCCGCAGCCTGGGAGTCGAAGGCATGATGCTCAAGGCACGCGATGCGCTGTACGGCGTCGGTCGGACCAAGGACATGGGCGTGTGGTGGAAGTGGAAAATCGACCCGTTCAGCGTCGATGCCGTATTGATCTATGCCCAGCGTGGCCACGGCCGGCGCGCCAGCTTGTACAGCGACTACACCTTCGCCGTGTGGGACAACCCGCCGGGCAGCCGCGAACGCAGCCTGGTGCCGTTTGCCAAGGCCTATTCGGGGCTGACCGATGAAGAAATGCGCCAGGTCGACAGTATCGTGCGCAAGACCACCGTGGAGAAGTTCGGCCCGGTGAGCAGCGTGAAGCCCACCCTGGTGTTCGAACTGGGCTTCGAGGGGATTGCCCTGTCCAAGCGACACAAGAGCGGCATCGCAGTACGGTTTCCGCGAATGTTGCGCTGGCGCCAGGACAAGACCGTCGAGGACGCCGACACGTTGGCAACGCTGCAGGATCTGCTGAAATGAAATCCGCCTTCAGGTCCGAACTCAGTCAGTAAACGAAAGACCGCCCCGTCTGTGTGGCGAGTGGATTTATCCCGCCGCCACAGAGACAGGATCACCATGGATAACTTTCCTCCCCTGCCGCGCATTCCCCGGCAACGTCCGATCCATCCTGGTGCATTTTTTGCGGTACGCTGCCACCTCGCGCACCATCACCTTGCATGCTGGCGCGTCGAAGCTTTTAAACGCCTGTTCGCCACTCTGGTTCGGAAATTGCTATCTTTTTGCCGTCTACCGTTCTCACCATTGCCGGTAACAACACTTAACGCGCCACAAGCGCTCACCTTTGGTTCTAGGGACTCGATAATGAAAAAAGCACTGCTGACCCTTTCTGCACTGGCATTGTGCATGGCTGCTGGCGTCGCCACGGCCAAGGAATACAAGGAACTGCGTTTTGGTGTCGACCCGTCCTACGCCCCGTTTGAATCCAAGGCCGCCGATGGCAGCCTGGTCGGTTTCGACATCGACCTGGGCAACGCGATCTGCGAGGAACTGAAAGTCAAATGCAAATGGGTCGAAAGCGATTTCGACGGCATGATCCCGGGCCTGAAGGCCAATAAGTTCGACGGCGTGATTTCTTCCATGACCGTTACCCCGGCCCGGGAAAAAGTCATCGATTTCTCCAGCGAACTGTTCTCCGGCCCGACGGCCTACGTGTTCAAGAAAGGCTCGGGCCTGAGTGAAGACGTCGCTTCGCTCAAGGGCAAGACCATCGGCTACGAGCAAGGCACCATCCAGGAAGCCTACGCCAAGGCCGTGCTGGACAAGGCCGGCGTCAAGACCCAGGCCTACCAGAACCAGGACCAGGTCTACGCCGACCTGACCTCCGGCCGCCTCGACGGCGCGATCCAGGACATGCTCCAGGCCGAGCTGGGCTTCCTGAAATCGCCCAAGGGCGTCGACTATGAAGTCAGCAAGCCGGTGGACAGCGAACTGCTGCCGTCCAAGACCGCCATCGGTATCAAGAAAGGTAACAAAGAGCTGAAGGCGCTTTTGGACAAAGGTATCAAAGCGTTACACGATGACGGCAAGTACGCCGAAATCCAGAAAAAACACTTTGGCGATCTGAATCTGTACAGCGGCAAATAATGCGCGGCGCCCGTCCGGCCTCGGACGGGCGCTTTTTTTCTGCCAAAGGCATTCTCCATGTTCGAACAACTCCTACAAAATCTGGGGCTCTCGGCCTTCAGCCTGCAGGGTTTCGGCCCGCTGCTGATGCAAGGCACCTGGATGACCATCAAGTTAGCGGCCTTGTCCCTGTTGCTGAGTGTCCTGCTCGGCCTGCTGGGCGCCAGCGCCAAGCTGTCGCGCCTAAAACTGCTGCGAATTCCAGCCCAGCTCTACACCACGCTGATTCGCGGCGTACCGGACCTGGTGCTGATGCTGCTGATCTTCTACAGCCTGCAAACCTGGCTGACCTCTTTCACCGATTTCATGGAATGGGAATACATCGAGATCAACCCGTTCGGCGCCGGGGTCATCACCCTGGGCTTCATCTATGGCGCGTACTTCACCGAAACCTTTCGCGGCGCGATCCTCGCGGTTCCCCGGGGCCAGGTCGAAGCGGCCACGGCCTATGGCCTCAAGCGTGGCCAGCGTTTCCGTTTCGTCGTGTTCCCGCAAATGATGCGCTTCGCCCTGCCGGGCATCGGCAATAACTGGATGGTGATGCTCAAGGCCACCGCGCTGGTGTCGATCATCGGCCTGGCCGATCTGGTCAAGGCGGCCCAGGACGCGGGCAAGAGCACCTATCAGCTGTTCTACTTCCTGGTACTGGCGGCACTGATCTATCTGCTAATCACCAGTGCCTCCAATGTCATCCTGCGCTGGCTGGAACGTCGCTATGCCGCCGGAGCCCGGGAGGCCGTGCGATGATCGAACTCCTGCAGGAATACTGGCGACCGTTCCTTTACAGCGACGGCGTCAACGTCACGGGCCTGGCGATGACCTTGTGGTTGCTCAGCGCTTCGCTGCTGATCGGCTTCGTGATGTCCATCCCGCTGTCCATCGCCCGGGTCTCGCCCAGGTTCTACGTGCGCTGGCCGGTGCAGTTCTACACCTACCTGTTCCGCGGTACACCACTCTATATCCAGTTGCTGATCTGCTACACCGGCATCTACAGCATCGCGGCGGTGCGCGCCCAGCCGTTGCTCGACAGCTTCTTCCGGGACGCGATGAACTGCACCATCCTGGCTTTCGCCCTGAACACCTGCGCCTACACCACGGAAATCTTCGCCGGGGCGATTCGCAGCATGAACCATGGCGAGGTGGAAGCGGCCAAGGCCTATGGCCTGACCGGCTGGAAACTGTACGCCTACGTGATCATGCCGTCGGCGCTGCGGCGCTCGCTGCCCTACTACAGCAACGAAGTGATCCTGATGCTGCACTCGACGACGGTGGCATTCACCGCTACCGTTCCAGACGTACTGAAAGTCGCCCGGGACGCCAACTCGGCCACCTTCCTGACTTTCCAGTCGTTCGGGATCGCCGCGTTGATCTACCTGAGCGTCACCTTTGCACTGGTGGGGCTCTTCCGCCTCGCCGAACGTCGTTGGCTGGCCTTCCTCGGCCCGACTCACTAAGGTTCACGTAAATGCGCCACCAGATTCATGACCTGCTGGCCCCGCTGCCGGGGACCGCACGCAAGATCCACAGCTTTCACTTCGGCCCGGAAAACGCCGCCGGTAAAATCTACATCCAGTCATCCCTGCACGCCGACGAGTTGCCCGGCATGCTGGTGGCCTGGCACCTCAAGCAACGCCTGGCGGAACTAGAAGCCTCCGGCCACCTGCGCCACGAAATCGTCCTGGTACCGGTGGCCAATCCCATCGGCCTGGAACAAGTGCTGATGGACGTACCCCTGGGCCGCTACGAGCTCGAGAGCGGGCAGAACTTCAATCGCCGGTTCGTCGACCTGAGCGAAGAAATCGGCAACGAGATCGAAGAGCTGCTGACCCAGGATCCACAACACAACCTGATGCTGATCCGCACCAGCCTGCGCGACGCCCTGGCCCGACAGACCGCCAGTACGCAACTGCAATCCCTGCGCCTGGTGCTGCAACGGCTGGCCTGCGACGCCGATATGGTGCTGGACCTGCATTGCGACTTCGAAGCCGTGGCCCACCTCTACACCACGCCCGAGGCCTGGCCCCAGGTCGAGCCGCTGGCCCGCTACATCGGCGCCGAGGCCTGCCTGCTGGCTACCGACTCGGGGGGCCAATCGTTCGACGAGTGCTTCACCCTGCTCTGGTGGCAGCTCAAGGAGCGCTTCGGCGACCGGTTCGAGATTCCCCTGGGCAGTTTTTCGGTCACCGTCGAATTGCGCGGCCAGGGCGACGTCAACCACGGCCTCGCGAGCCTGGACTGCCAGGCCCTGATCGAATACCTGATCCGCTACGGCGCCATCGAGGGCGAGCCGATGCCTTTGCCCGACCTGCCTTACCCGGCCACGCCCCTGGCCGGCGTCGAGCCGGTGGCGACGCCTGTCGGCGGGCTGCTGGTGTACAGCGCGCTGCCCGGCGAATACCTGGAGGCCGGGCAACTGGTGGCGCAAATCATCGACCCGGTCAACGACACCGTCACCCCCGTCCACTGCCGCAATGCCGGGCTGATGTATGCCCGCTCCCTGCGTCGCATGGCCACCGCCGGCATGGTGATCGCCCATGTCGCCGGCACCGAGGCCTACCGCAGCGGTTACCTACTTTCGCCTTGAGGATGCATGCTCCATGTACAAACTGACCATCGAAGGCCTGCACAAAAGCTATGGCCAACATCAGGTGCTCAAAGGCGTTTCCCTCAAGGCCAGGACCGGCGACGTCATCAGCCTGATCGGCGCCAGCGGTTCGGGGAAAAGCACCTTCCTGCGCTGCATCAACTTCCTGGAACAACCCAACGACGGCGCCATGAGCCTGGACGGCCAATCGATCCGCATGGTCAAGGATCACCACGGCATGCACGTGGCCGACCCGAACGAACTGCAACGCATCCGCACGCGCCTGGCCATGGTGTTCCAGCACTTCAACCTGTGGAGCCACATGACCGTACTGGAAAACATCACCATGGCGCCACGCCGGGTGCTGGGGGTCGACAAGCAGGAGGCCGAGGCCCGTGCCCGTCGCTACCTCGACAAGGTTGGCCTGCCGGCGCGGGTCGCCGAGCAATACCCGGCGTTTCTTTCCGGCGGCCAGCAACAGCGGGTGGCCATCGCCCGGGCCCTGGCGATGGAGCCGGAGGTGATGCTGTTCGACGAACCCACTTCCGCCCTGGACCCCGAGTTGGTGGGTGAAGTGCTGAAGGTCATCCAGGGCCTGGCCGAAGAAGGTCGGACCATGATCATGGTGACCCATGAAATGAGCTTCGCCCGCAAGGTCTCGAACCAGGTGCTGTTCCTGCATCAGGGGCTGGTGGAAGAAGAAGGCGCGCCGGAAGACGTGCTGGGCAATCCCAGGAGCGAACGACTCAAGCAGTTCCTCAGTGGCAACCTGAAATAACCCTCGGCGTAGCTGAATCGAGGGGCCAGCTACCGCTCTTGTGGCGAGGGGATTCATCCCCGTTGGGCTGCGCAGCTGCTCCTCAGTCGATCGCCTCGGTGCGTCTGGCAAATCATTCCTGAGCTTTCGGGCTGCTTCGCAGTCCAGCGGGGATGAATCCCTCGCCACAGGGTTCTTTAAAACCTTTCATAGCCCGCCGTGGTCTCTGAAGAAGGACTTTCAGGACGCGCGCGGCAGGCATGGCGACATCCAACAATTTCGCAAACCAGTGGTTCGGCGCCCGCGGCTGGAAGCCGTTCGCCTTTCAGAAACAGGTATGGGCCGCAGTAAAACGAGGCGACTGCGGGCTGCTGCACGCCAGCACCGGCGCGGGCAAGACCTACGCGGTATGGTTTGCCGCCCTCGATCGTTTTGCCCATCCGGCACCGCCGCCGGATAAACCTCGCAAACGCAAGCCACCGGCCGAACCGCTGACCGTCCTGTGGATCACGCCCATGCGGGCGCTGGCCGCCGACACCGGCAAGGCACTCGAAGCACCGCTGGCGCCGCTGCAGATCAACTGGAGCGTCGGACTGCGCACCGGGGACACCAGCGCCAGCGAACGGGCCCGCCAGGGCAGGCGCCTGCCTACCGCGCTGATCACCACGCCTGAAAGCCTGACCCTGCTGCTTGCCCGGGCCGATGCGCAAGCCGCCGTCTCGACCTTGCGCATGGTCGTAGTGGACGAATGGCACGAGCTGCTCGGCAACAAGCGCGGCGTGCAGCTGCAGCTGGCTTTGGCGCGCTTGCGGCACTGGCACCCCGGACTCATCGTCTGGGGGGTGTCCGCCACCCTCGGCAACCAGGCCCACGCCGAGCAGGTATTGATTCCCCAAGGCAACGGGGTCAGCGTGCAAGGAGCCAACGCCAAGGCATTGCAAGTCGACACGCTGATCCCTCCCGCCCTCGAACGGTTCCCCTGGGCCGGACACATCGGCCTGAAGATGCTGCCCCAGGTCGTCGCCGAAATCGAGGCCAGCAGCAGTTGCCTGGTCTTCGCCAACACCCGGGCCCAATCGGAGATCTGGTACCAGGCCTTGCTGGAAGCCAGGCCCGACTGGGCCGGCCTGATCGCACTGCATCACAGCTCGCTGTCCCGTGAGACCCGGGATTGGGTCGAACGGGCCCTGAAGGACGGCCAGCTCAGGGCCGTGGTATGCACCTCGAGCCTGGATCTGGGGGTGGATTTCCTGCCGGTGGAGCGGGTGCTGCAGATCGGCTCGGCCAAGGGCGTGGCGCGGCTGATGCAGCGAGCCGGACGCTCCGGCCACGCGCCGGGCCGGACCTCGCGGGTCACCCTGGTGCCGACCCACAGCCTGGAACTGATCGAGGCGGCCGCCGCCCAGGATGCCGTGGCGCAACGGCGCATCGAACCTCGGGAATCGCCCCACAAGCCTCTGGACGTCCTAGTGCAACATCTGGTCAGCATGGCCCTGGGCGGCGGCTTCATTCCCGAGGCGTTGTTCGAGGAAGTACGGGGTGCCTGGGCCTATCGCGACCTGAACGCAGCCGAATGGGCCTGGGCCCTGGCGTTCGTGCGCCATGGCGGCCTGTCGTTGACAGCCTACCCCGACTACCGAAGGGTAGAGCCCGACGAACAGGGCGTCTGGCGGGTACCCGACGCACGCCTGGCCCGGCGCCATCGCATGAGCATCGGCACCATCGTCAGCGACGCCAGCCTGCAGCTGAAATTCTGGAGCAAGGGTGGAGGCGGCAAGACCCTGGGCAGCGTGGAGGAAGGCTTCATCGCCCGCCTGCGTCCCGGTGACGGTTTCCTCTTCGCCGGGCGCTTGCTGGAGTTGGTGCGAGTCGAAGACATGACCGCCTATGTACGTCGCAGCCAGGCGAAAAAGGCCGCCGTGCCACGCTGGAACGGCGGGCGGATGCCACTTTCCAGCGAACTGGCCGCCGCCGTGGTGGCACGCCTGAGCGAAGCCGCCGCGGGGCGTTTCCAGGGGCCGGAAATGCAGGCAGTGCAACCGCTGCTGTCGACCCAGCAGCGCTGGTCCGGCTTGCCCACGCAGCAGACGCTGCTGGCCGAGACCCTGAAATCCCGTGAAGGCTGGCATCTGTTCCTGTATCCGTTCGCCGGACGCCAGGTGCACCTGGGGCTTGCCAGCCTGCTGGCGTGGCGCATCAGCCAGCGGCAGCCCCTGACGTTTTCCATCGCGGTCAACGATTACGGCCTGGAACTGCTCAGCGCCACGGCGGTGGATTGGTCGCGACAGCTCGATGGCGCGCTCCTGAGCACGGACAACCTGCTGGCCGACGTGCTTGCCAGTCTCAATGCCGGGGAACTGGCCCTGCGGCGCTTTCGTGAAATCGCCCGGATCGCCGGACTGGTATTCGCCGGTTACCCCGGCGCGCCCAAAAGTACCCGGCAGGTCCAGGCGTCCAGCGGGTTGTTCTTTCAGGTGTTCAAGCAATACGACGCCGATAACCTCTTGCTGGCCCAGGCCGGGGAAGAGGTCCTGCGTGAAGAACTGGATATACGTCGACTGGAGCAGACCTTGGAACGCCTCGATACCCTGACACTGGACCTGCATCCCATCCAGCGCCCCACTCCCCTGGGGTTCCCGTTGCTGGTGGAGCGGTTCAGGGAGAGCATGAGTTCGGAAAAACTGGCCGATCGGATCCGCCGGATGGTCAGCGAGCTGGAAGAAACCGCCGATCGGGGTGATCGCTGATGCCCGCCCCGTATCCTGTCCATCTGGCCGGCGAAGAACTCTGGCTGTTGCCCCAGAAAGCCCTGTACTGGCCCGCCCAGGAAACCCTGATGGTGGCGGATGCCCATTTCGGCAAGGCCGCCGCCTACCGCAGCCTCGGCCAGCCAGTGCCACACGGCACCACCGCCAGCAACATCGAGGCCCTGGACTCGCTGCTGGCAAGCCTGCCGTGCCGGCAACTGATCTTCCTTGGGGATTTTCTCCACGGCCCGGGATCCCATGCGCCGGGCACCCTGAAGGCGCTTTCCCAATGGCGTGAACGACATCCGCACCTGGCGATCACGCTGATTCGCGGCAACCACGACAAGCGCGCCGGCGACCCACCGCCCGCGCTGAACATTCGCGTCGTACCGGAGCCTTTGCTGCTGGGCCCTTTCGCTGTGCAGCACGAGCCCGAGCCACACCCGAGCCGTCATGTCCTGGCCGGGCACGTGCACCCGGTCTACCACCTCAGTGGAAAGGGGCGCCAGCGCCTTCGCCTGGCCTGTTTTCGCCTGGGCAGCGAGATCAGCCTGCTGCCCGCCTTTGGCGCGTTCACAGGGGGTTATCGGATCGAGCAGGACAACGACTGCCGGATATTCGTGATCGGCGACAACGAAATCTGGCCCATCGACTGAAACACTGCCGGTGTCCGATCGATGGGCCAGCCTTTCGTCAGGCTACAGGGGCGGGAGGCGGCTCGTCCGGCAAGGTCGGCTCGCCGGGTTCGGTGGGTTGCTCGTTGGGGGTGTCGGGATCGGGTTGGCCGGGTATGCCTCCCGCTGCTTCGACAGGGTGGGCCAGCAAGGACCAAGCCAGGACGCCGATCTGGTTGGGCTCAAGCCTTGCCAGTTCGGCACTGATGCGCGGATCGATCTTCATAGAGCTACTCCTGAGCGAAGGCCCGTCGCGCTGAGGCAAAAACGGGCAGTACATCTGGATAGAGTGTCTGCCCGCTCAGGAATTCCAACAACTCGTCAGAATCAGGTACGCGGCAATGTCACACCGCGTTGACCCTGGTATTTGCCGCCACGGTCCTTGTAGGACACTTCGCACTCTTCATCGGACTCGAGGAACAGCATCTGCGCCACGCCTTCGTTGGCGTAGATTTTCGCCGGCAGGGTGGTGGTGTTGGAAAACTCCAGGGTCACGTGCCCTTCCCACTCCGGTTCCAGCGGCGTGACGTTGACGATGATGCCGCAACGGGCATAGGTGCTCTTGCCCAGGCAGATGGTCAACACGTTGCGCGGGATGCGGAAGTACTCGACCGTGCGTGCCAGGGCGAAGGAGTTCGGTGGGATGATGCAGACGTCGCTCTTGATGTCGACGAAACTCTTCTCGTCGAAGTTCTTCGGGTCGACAGTGGCCGAATTGATGTTGGTGAACACCTTGAACTCATCGGCGCAGCGTACGTCGTAGCCGTAGCTGGAGACACCGAAGGAAATCAGCCGGTCGGCGCCTTCGCCACGCATCTGGCGCTCCACGAAAGGCTCGATCATGCCGTGCTCTTGCGCCATGCGGCGAATCCACTTGTCCGATTTGATGCTCATGGCGGGTGTCCTGATAGCGAGGTGGAGAAAAACTGTCCGGCATCTTACCGGGGCGCGGGACGGGTTCAAAGTGCAGCGAGCAAATCTCGCCGATCCGCCTTGATTTACGGGGCCTGCCGGCAATCGCGCGCGCCGTCAGTCACTAAAACCGAGAAACCTTCGCAAAGACCATTGGCACGTTACGGAAAAAGGGTTAAGGTGGCGTCACTGTGCTGCTTGTGTCACTGAGAATCTCTACACGATATGTTGAATTTCGATCCAACCATCTACAAGAATTTTTCCTGCTCTTTGCACTCAGTCTCGGCCAGGGTTCTTCCTGAGTCGCAGTTATCTTTGTCCAAGGAGTTACACCATGTCTAATCGCCAAACCGGTACCGTCAAGTGGTTCAACGATGAAAAAGGCTTCGGCTTCATCACCCCACAATCCGGTGACGATCTGTTCGTACACTTCAAAGCCATCCAATCTGACGGCTTCAAAAGCCTGAAAGAAGGCCAGCAGGTTTCTTTCGTCGCTACCCGCGGCCAGAAAGGCATGCAAGCTGAAGAAGTAACAGTTATCTAACTGTTCCTGATCCAGCAAAAGCCCCGCCCTCAAAAGCGGGGCTTTTTTATGCCTGTTTGCTTTAACCAGGCACAAAAAAACTGTGGGAGCGAGCCTGCTCGCGATAGCCATTTGTCAGTCAGCCTGGGTATGGCTGATCTGCCGCTATCGCGAGCAGGCTCGCTCCCACAGGGTTTATCCCTGGCCCGGGATTACCAGGTCACGCCAAACCCGGCCGTGTAGCGGGTCTTGCTCAGGTCGCTGTCCTCGGTGCCCTCGATGACATCCTTCTCGGCCTTGAGGTTGAGCGATGCCCAGTCGGTGACCTTGTAGCGCAGCCCCACCTCGGCGTCATAGGCATACTCCGCGACCCCGGACAGCGGCTTGCCCACTTCGCCGTTGGTAAAGAACTCGACGCGCTTGCCTATGAGATAGCGGTTGTAGTCCCACTTCATGGCAACGGAATAGAAATTGTCCTTGCCGCCGTCCCGGTACTCGTAGTCCGTGCGGTTCAACAGCGAGCCCAGCGAGAACGCCCCGAGTTCGTCATCCCAGAACTGATAGCCCGGACCGGTACCCACCACGCGCTGGCGGGCCAGGTCTTCGACCTTGTCGCGCTTGTAATTGAGGCGACCCTGCCAGAACCACTTGTCCGTCAGGAACCGGTCCAGGGAATATTCCAGCCTCCAGTTATCGGCCGAAACCACGTCATCCTGGAATTCACGGTTGTATTCGCCCTCGGCGGTATGCCGCCATCGGCCATGGCGCGCCGAAGTCTTGAAATCGATGTCGTAATCGTCGGTATCGTTTTCCGCGCGTTGATAATCCAGCGCGGCATCGATGTTGCCCTTCCACACCAGGTCTTCGACCACCGGCTTGGGCTTGAGAATCTGCTGGATACTCGCCAATTCCACCGTCTTGGGTTCGTCACCGTTGGCCAGGGTGACCTTGCCGTCGTCGGCCGCTTGCAGGGCCTTGGCTTTTTCACCGGAGTAGGCGTCCTGCTTGACCAGTAGCTGCTGGTCGCTCTCAAGGGTCTTGACCTGGTTCCAGTCGATGGGGACCGCACCCGCATACTCGGTCTGGATCAGCAATTTGCCGCCATCGAAAACGGTGATCTTTCCGCTAAGCTTGTCGCCGTTCTTCAGCCAGACGGTATCGGCAAGCAAGGGCATGGAGGCGCTGGTGACAGCTAGGCATAACAGGGTTCTGGACAACATAAGCGATAATGGGCTCAAGTTTTCGGTGAAAAGGCGGCATTATCCCCCGGGATGACACCTCAGCAACGACTGACCCGCGTATGGGGAATGAGTTCATTTCTCAACCGGTCCTGTAGGAATTAATCTACGGACGGACACTTCTTTCAGGAAAACCCAATGTGACTGATCTTCCAGCGGCCACCGAAGACGCCGCGCAAATCCGCCGCACCACTCTTTACCTGACCCTGGCGCAGGTGCCGGCCGGCAAGGTGGTCACCTATGGTCAGCTCGCCGAAATGGCCGGCCTGGGCCGTGCGGCCCGCTGGGTCGGCCGAACCCTCAGCCAGTTGCCCGAGGACACCCGACTGCCCTGGCACCGGGTGCTGGGTGCCGGCGGTCGGATCAGCCTGCCGGCGGGCAGCGCTTCAGGGGACGAACAGCGGGCACGCCTGCGCCTGGAGGGCATCAGTGTCCTGAACAATCGTGTTGATATTCGGCGTCATGGCTGGCGCCCGGTAGAGCACAGCGGTTAGAGTGCGCGCTTTGTTTTCGCAATTTTTGAGGCAGACTTCAGCCCATGCCCCGTAAAACCTGGCGCGCCGCCCTCGCCGCCTATGCCAGTCCCTCGACGCTCGTGCTGTTGCTGCTTGGCTTCGCCGCCGGCTTGCCCTACATGCTGGTGTTTTCCACGCTTTCGGTCTGGTTGCGCGAGGCTGGCGTGGCCCGCGAGACCATCGGCTACGCGAGCCTGATCGGCCTGGCATACGCCTTCAAGTGGGTCTGGTCGCCGCTGCTCGACCAGTGGCGCCTGCCACTGCTGGGCAAACTGGGGCGACGCCGTTCCTGGCTGGTGCTCTCCCAGGGCCTGGTGATCCTGGGCCTGATCGGCATGGGTTTCTGCGACCCGCAAAAACACCTCTCCTGGTTGATCGCCATCGCGGTGATCGTGGCCTTCGCCTCGGCCACCCAGGACATCGCCGTCGACGCCTATCGCCTGGAGATCGTCGACGACACCCGCCAGGCTGCCCTGGCCGCCAGCTACATGTCCGGCTATCGGGTCGCCGCGTTGCTGGCCACTGCGGGCGCCCTGTTCTTCGCCGAAGGATTTGGCTCCACCGGCTTCAGCTACAAGCACTCGGCCTGGGCCGGCACCTACCTGTTGTTCGGCGTGCTGATGGTGCCGGCCCTGCTCACCTCGCTGTTCATGCGCGAACCGCCTGTGCCGTTGCGCACGCAACTGCAGGCCGGACGCTACACCTTCGTCCACCAGCTGGCGTCGGTGTTCGTGCTCATCGTGCTGCTGGTATCGGTCCCGGCCATGTTCACCCAGCTCTACAACACCGATTTCGCCAGCGTGCTGTTCGAAGGGGTGAGCCTGCTGGACCTGCTGCTCGAAGATCGCGCCTTCCTGCGGGCCATCCTCTACATCATCCTGACCGCCATGTGCCTGTCGGCCATGGGGCGCCGCGGGTTGGCGCCGGTGCTGACGCCCATCAACGATTTCATCCTGCGCTATCGCTGGCAGGCGCTGCTGCTGCTCGGACTGATCGCCACGTACCGGATGTCCGACACCGTGATGGGCGTCATGGCCAACGTGTTCTACATCGACCAGGGCTTCACCAAGGACCAGATCGCCAGCGTCAGCAAGATCTTCGGGTTGATCATGACCCTCGTCGGCGCCGGCATGGGCGGCCTGCTGATCGTGCGCTTCGGCATCCTGCCGATCCTGCTCATCGGTGGCATCGCCTCGGCCGCCACCAATATCCTGTTCCTGATCCTCACCGACATGGGCCCCAACCTGAACATGCTGGTGGTGACCATCTCGCTGGACAACTTCAGCTCGGGCCTCGCCACCTCGGCATTCGTGGCGTACCTGTCGAGCCTGACCAACCTGAAATTCTCTGCCACCCAGTACGCCTTGCTCAGCTCGATCATGCTGTTGCTGCCACGCTTGATCGGCGGCTATTCCGGGGTGATGGTGGAAAAGTTCGGCTACCATAACTTCTTCCTGATCACCGCCCTGCTGGGTGTGCCGACCCTGCTGCTGATCGGCCTGCACTGGTTCCAGGAGAACCGTCGCCAGGGCGAAACCACGCCTGTGGAGCCGGCACCCACCCGACCCGCGGAAGATTCGTAGGAAACTTCAGTAACCGCCGGGGAAACCGGCGTTCGCACCCGGGGAGCAGCCACGCGCCTGTACGCCAGGGCATCTCGCCCGTACAATGCTCCGTCACTTCCAGTCATCAGCAACCGACAACGGCCAACCATGCGCACCAGTCAATTTTTGCTCGCCACACAGAAAGAAACGCCTTCCGACGCCGTCGTGATCAGCCATCAACTGATGCTGCGTGCCGGCATGATCCGCAAACTCGCTTCGGGCCTGTACACCTGGCTGCCGATGGGCCTGCGAGTCATGCGCAAGGTGGAAGCCATCGTGCGTGAAGAAATGAACGCCGCCGGCTCTCTGGAAGTGTTGATGCCGGGCACCCAACCGGCCGAGTTGTGGCAGGAGTCCGGGCGCTGGGAAGAGTACGGCCCCGAGTTGCTGCGCATCAAGGACCGCCACGGTCGCGACTTTTGCGCCGGCCCGACTCACGAGGAAGTGATCACCGACCTGATGCGCAACGAGTTGAGCAGCTATAAGCAGCTGCCCATCAACCTGTATCAGATCCAGACCAAGTTCCGTGACGAGATCCGTCCACGTTTCGGCCTGATGCGCGGGCGCGAATTCATCATGAAGGACGCCTACTCGTTCCATACCGACCTGGCATCGCTGCAGGTCACCTACGACCGCATGCACCAGGCGTACTGCAACGTATTCACCCGCCTGGGCCTGAAGTTCCGGCCGGTCGAGGCCGACAACGGCTCCATCGGCGGCGCGGGCTCCCACGAGTTCCACGTACTGGCCGAATCCGGCGAAGACGACATCGTCTTCAGCAACGGCTCGGACTACGCCGCCAACATCGAGAAAGCCGAAGCCGTGCCACGGGAAACCTTCCGTCCCGCGCCGAGCGAAGAGCTGCGCCTGGTGGACACCCCGAACACCAAGACCATCGCCCAACTGGTGGAAGGCTACAACCTGCCCATCGAGCGCACCATCAAGACCCTGATCGTCCGCGCCGAAGAAGAGGGCAAGCTGATCGCCCTGATCATCCGTGGCGACCATGAGCTGAACGAAATCAAGGCCGCCAACCAGCCAGGCGTCGCCAGCCCGCTGGTCATGGCCACCGACGCCGAGCTGCGCGATGCCATCGGCGCCGGTGCCGGCTCCCTTGGCCCGCTGAACCTGCCGCTGCCGATCATCATCGACCGCTCGGTGGCATTGATGAGCGACTTCGCCATCGGCGCCAACATCGACGACAAGCACTATTTCGGCGTGAACTGGGAACGTGACCTGCCCGTTCCTACCGTCGCCGACCTGCGCAACGTCGTGGCGGGCGACCCGAGCCCGGACGGCAAGGGCGTGCTGGAAATCAAGCGCGGCATCGAAGTCGGGCACATCTTCCAGCTGGGCAACAAGTACAGCAAGGCGATGAAGTGCGAAGTGCTGGGCGAGAATGGCAAGCCGGTCACCCTGGAAATGGGTTGCTACGGTATCGGCGTCTCCCGTGTCGTGGCGGCGGCCATCGAGCAGAACAACGACGAGAAAGGCATCATCTGGAGCGACGCCCTGGCGCCGTTCCAGATCGCCCTGGTGCCGTTGCGCTACGAGACCGACCTGGTACGCGAAGCCACCGACAAGCTCTACGCCGAACTGACGGCCGCCGGCTTCGAAGTGCTGCTGGACGATCGCGACAAGAAAACCAGCCCCGGCATCAAGTTCGCGGACATGGAACTGATCGGCATCCCGCACCGGATCGTCGTCAGTGATCGCGGCCTGGCCGAAGGCAACCTGGAATACAAGAGCCGTACCGAGGCCGAGCCGCAAGCGCTGCCGGTCGCCGACGTGCTCTCTTTCCTCCAGGCTCGTATCCGCCGCTGACACCAGATAGAGACGTCATGTTCAAGCGAAACACCTTAGGCCTCGGTGGCGCCGCATTGTGCGGCGCCCTGTTGGTCAGCGGCTGCGCCAACCAGATGTCGCAACGCAGCGAGCACGAAGAGCGGGTCGAGCGCAAACTGCTCGATCACAGCCTGCAGATCGACGTGGGCGAACCCAAGGTGCTCGACCTGCCGCAGCGCCGGGTACGCATCAACGAGCAGAAGACCTTCGAGGTCACCGAGTTCGAGGTCACGCGCCATTACGACCGCTACACGCCCTACCAGCCCTGGCGGGAGATCTACGAGATCCCCCTCGGCGCCGTGGCGGTAGTGGCCGGCATCGGCGCGAACGTGGCCAATGTGCTCACCCTGGGCAACGTGCCTGACAGCGCGACCCACGACTGGATCAGCTACGGTGTCGCCGGGCTCAATCCGTTCATGAACGCGCCATCCCATGGCCGCGCCCAACAGAACCTTGCCGGCATCGACGAAGTCCAGCGCGACAAGCGTACCGAATATTCGAGCCTGCCCTGGAGCGAACGCCCCGTGCAGGTCAAGGCTGCGCGGCAGACCTTCGAGCTGAGCACCGACCGCAACGGTGTGCTGCGCTTGAACCTGCTGGAAAGCCCGTTCGCCGAGCATGACCCGAGCCATCTGGGCAAGTTGCAGATCAGCGTGACGGACACCCTGGACGAAGTGCATACCGATTCGTCCCTGAGCATCAGCAGCAACCTGCGCAGCAAGCTGGTGGAAGCCCATGCCTTGATCTATGACGACCTGGAAGACGACGAAGTGAGCCAGTGGGTCCACCGGGTCAAGCGCCTGTCGGAGCTGGGCCTGGAAGAAGAAGCCAGCGAGCTGGAGCAGAGCCTGATCGAGCTGACCCGCAATGATCCGGAATTGCAGACTGAATTCCTCAAAGCCCTGACCAAGGACGGCGGGCGGCTGGTGGCGGATCCGGGCGCCAATTGAAGCCAAAGCACCAAGAATCCGAAGCAGTCCCTGTGGCGAGGGGATTAAGCAAACCGTCGCAACGCCCCGCTGGGCTGCGAAGCAGCCCTAAAACCTGACAGCCCTGTATATCAGACGGATTGCATGCATTACTTGGGGGCTGCTTCGCAGCCCAACGGGGATGAATCCCCTTACCACAGGGAACGCCTGGCGAGCCCTCACCGCTCGAACAACTCCAACTGTTCGTACCCGCCCCGCAAGTCCTCCAGCCGCACCCCGATCCCCAACAGCCGTACCGGCTTGCCACCGCGATTGAATGCCTGGGTCATGAGCGATTGATAACTGCCCAGGTCCCGCCCTGCCCCCGCCTGTTCGAGGGTGGTCTGGGTGAAGTCATGGAATTTCACTTTGACGAACGGCTTGCCGGGACGATAGCTGCTGTCGATGCGAGCCATGCGCCCACTCAGGGTCTGCATCAGCTCCGGCAGCTTGTCGAGGCAGCTGGCCAGATCGGGCAGGTCCACATCGTAGGTGTTCTCCACGCTGATGGACTGTCGCCGACTGTCGTTGTGCACCAGGCGCTCATCGATTCCACGGGCCAGGTTCCAGAGCCGCTCTCCGAAACTGCCGAACTCACGCACCAACGCCAACTTGTCCCACTGACGCAACTGCAGGCAATCGACGATCCCGAGACGGTTCAGTTTGTCGGCGGTGACCTTGCCAACGCCGTGAAGCTTGCTGACCGGCAGGGCCGAGACGAAGTCCTCCACCTGATCCGGCGTGATGACGAACAGGCCATTGGGTTTCTTCCAGTCGCTGGCGATCTTGGCGAGGAATTTGTTTGGCGCAACACCGGCCGACACCGTGATGTGCAATTGATTGGAGACCCTGCGACGAATGTCCTGAGCGATACGGGTGGCACTGCCGCCGAAATGGGCACTGGCGGAAACGTCCAGGTAGGCCTCATCCAGGGACAGGGGCTCGATCAGGTCCGTGTAATCGCTGAAGATCGTGTGGATTTCCTTCGACGCCTCCCGATAGGCGTCCATCCGAGGCTTGACGATGGTCAGGTCGGGACAGAGTTTCAAGGCATGGCCGGACGACATGGCCGAACGCACACCATAGGCCCGTGCTTCATAGTTGCAGGTCGCAATCACGCCGCGTCGATCCGCCGAGCCGCCGACTGCCATGGGCTTGCCGGCCAGTCGCGGGTCATCGCGCATCTCGATGGCGGCATAGAAGCAGTCACAGTCGACGTGGATGATTTTGCGTTGCGTCATAGCGAAACGAGATGTGGAATAGATCGGACCGCCAGTATCGCATCGGAACCTGTATATAGCACCAGTAGTTTGCAAGATCTTTCATAAGCGAAAAGAACGTCGCAGAAATTCATTTCTTCAATCGTGGCGAAGCGCGCGATAGAGCGCAAGCCCTTGCCACGCCTGCGTCACAGCTCGGTCACATGGCTTTCCTACAGGGCTAAGCGCTTGAAGCTGAACAGTTTTTTCAGGGCAAGGGGTTGACAGACCATCGTTCCTCTGTAGAATGCCGCCTCACAGACGCGGGATGGAGCAGCCTGGTAGCTCGTCGGGCTCATAACCCGAAGGTCGTCGGTTCAAATCCGGCTCCCGCAACCAAACGTCTGAAAAAGGCCATTCGAAAGAATGGCCTTTTTTGTGCCCGATCGTTTCGTCTTCCCCTGGCAGCGGGCTCGCCTGCTATAAGCCCTTCACCTTTAGACGGCAGCAGGCCGTGACATTGCCCTGTGGCCAAGCCCGCCCCGTCGGGAATGGGCTGACCCGGACCTTCAGGCTTGTAGGACAATTCTTTTTGATTTCGCGCATTTAGTCGCGTCGACGGCGGATTGGCCGTTAATTTGACCTCGCGACCTTTTAACGGTTGACACCTAAGCTTTCGCCTGTAGAATGCCGCCTCACAGACGCGGGATGGAGCAGCCTGGTAGCTCGTCGGGCTCATAACCCGAAGGTCGTCGGTTCAAATCCGGCTCCCGCAACCAAACGTCTGAAAAAGGCCATTCGAAAGAGTGGCCTTTTTTGTGCCTGCTGTTTTTAGGTCTGGTAAAAATCGGCTTCATTACAAAAGTTTTGTAATTATTTTCTGCCGCAGGGATTGGTAACCTGGCTGGATACCCCCATCCTGTCGCGCATAGCTCAAGAGGTGATTGATGCGCGCCCACTCTGACCCACAAGATACAGTTTCCGCGACACAACCGATCAAGGCCGAACGATTGCGCTGGCTGGATCGGATCAGTCAGTACCGACAGCCTATCGGCCTCGCCGTCACGCTGCTGCTGTTTGCGATCGCCCTGATCGCCTGTCGTCATCTCCTGAGCGAACTCGACCTTTACGCACTGCACGATTCGATTCTCGACGTGCCTCGCCCCGCCCTGCTTGGCGCCGTGGCAGCAACGGTCGCAGGCTTCATCATCCTCTTGGGCTACGAATGGTCCGCCAGCCGTTATGCCGGCGTGACGCTGCCGCCGCAGACATTGATCCTGGGCGGCTTCACCGCATTCGCCATTGGCAATGCCATCGGCCTGTCGCTGCTGTCGGGGGGCTCGGTGCGCTACCGACTTTACGCCCGCCATGGCCTCGGAGCGGCGGATGTCGCCCATATGACGTTGTTCGCCAGCCTGTCCCTGGGTTGTGCACTACCGCCACTGGCGGCACTGGCCACCCTCAGCAACCTGCCCGCCGCCTCCGCTGCGCTGCATCTTCCGGCTCCCCTGTTGGCGGCGATCTCCGTGGCGGTACTGTTGCTCATGGGCATCCTGGCGGTGGGTATCTATCGCCGGCGCCTGCCGGAGCAACCTCATCGGGACAGCCTGCTGGTCAGGGCCGGACGCCGCACCTTGCGCTTGCCGGGCCGACGCCTGACATTCCTGCAATTGGTGATCACGGCACTGGACGTCGCGGCCGCGGCCACGGTGCTGTACCTGTTGCTTCCCGAAGCGCCACCCTTCGGCGCGTTCCTGCTGGTGTACCTGCTGGCATTGGCGGCCGGGGTGCTGAGCCATGTGCCGGGCGGCGTCGGGGTGTTCGAAGCGATCCTGCTGGCCGCGTTTGCCGACAAGCTGGGAGCCGCACCGCTGGCCGCCGCCCTGCTGCTGTATCGCCTGATCTACGTGCTACTGCCCATGCTGGTGGCCTGCGTATTGTTGCTGATCAACGAAGCACAACGACTGTTCCAGACCCGCCAGACCCTGCGGGCGGCCTCGGGCCTGGCGGCGCCGGTCCTGGCGGTGCTGGTGTTCCTGTCTGGCGTGGTGCTGCTGTTTTCCGGCGTGACGCCGGAGATCGATACGCGCCTGGAGCATATCGGGTTCCTGATCCCGCACCGACTGGTGGACGCGTCCCACTTCGGCGCCAGCCTGGTGGGCGTGTTGTGCCTGTTGCTCGCCCAAGGCTTGCGTCGTCGCCTGTCGGCCGCCTGGATGCTGACCACCGTCTTGCTGCTGGTGGGTGCCCTGCTCTCGCTGCTCAAGGGGTTCGACTGGGAAGAAGCGACGCTGTTGACCTTGACGGCCGCCTTGCTGGCGGTGTTCCGGCGCTCCTTCTACCGTCCGAGCCGGCTCACCGAGCTGCCCTTTTCGCCGTTGTTCCTGATCGCCAGTCTCTGCGTGCTCGGCGCGTCGATCTGGCTGCTGCTGTTCGCCTACCAGGACGTTCCCTACAGTCATCAGCTGTGGTGGCAGTTCACCCTGGATGCCGACGCGCCTCGCGGCCTGCGCTCGCTGTTGGGGGCAGCGGTGCTGTTGGTGGTGGTCTCGCTGACCTGGCTGCTGCGCACCGCGCGGCCAGTGATCCACTTGCCGACGGCGCAAGAACTGGAGCGCGCCAAGACCATCCTGATGGCCTCTTCACAACCCGACGGCGGCCTGGCCCTGACCGGCGACAAGGCGCTGCTGTTCCATCCCAACGACGAAGCCTTCCTGATGTATGCCCGTCGTGGCCGCAGCCTGGTGGCGCTGTATGACCCGATCGGGCCGCCCCAGCAGCGGGCCGAAATGATCTGGCAGTTCCGTGACCTGTGCGATGTCCACCACGCCCGCCCGGTGTTCTACCAGGTACGGGTCGAGAACCTGCCGTACTACATGGATATCGGCCTGACGGCGATCAAGCTGGGTGAAGAAGCCCGGATCGACCTCAAGCGTTTCGACCTCGAGGCCAAGGGCAAGGAAATGAAGGACCTGCGCTACACCTGGAACCGTGGCACCCGGGACGGCCTGTCCCTGGAAATCCACGAACCGGGCCAGGCGCCGATGGATGAACTCAAGGTCATTTCCGATGCCTGGCTGACCGGCAAGAACGTGCGCGAGAAAGGGTTCTCCCTGGGCCGCTTCAGCGACGAGTACCTCAAGCACTTCCGCATCGCTGTGATTCGCTTCGAGGGCCGTCCGGTGGCGTTCGCCAACCTGCTGGAAACCCACAGTCACGAGCTGGCCAGCCTCGACCTGATGCGTGCCCATCCCGACGCGCCGAAGCTGACCATGGAGTTCATGATGGTCGGTCTGATCCAGCATTACAAAAACCATGGCTACGCCCGCTTCAGCCTCGGCATGGTCCCGCTGTCGGGCCTGCAGCCACGTCGCGGCGCGCCGCTGACCCAGCGCCTGGGCTCGATGGTGTTCCGCCGTGGCGAGCAGCTCTACAATTTCCAGGGGCTGCGCCGATTCAAAGACAAGTTCCAGCCTGACTGGGAACCTCGTTACATGGCCATGCCCGCCGGACTCGATCCGCTGGTGGCGCTGGCCGATACCGCCGCCCTGATCGCGGGCGGCCTGACTGGACTGGTGAAACGCTGATGATGCAACGCTCCTGGCGATATGTAGTGGCCGCCCTGCTGGTGCTGGCGGTGATCCTGGGGGGTGGTTACTGGTACTGGAACCGCCCCGCCCCGCAACCTACCCTTGAACAACTGACGCCTGCCGACGGCGTGCCCATGACCCGGGTCGTTCCCGGCACCAAGCCGCGTGCCCAGGTCCTGGTGGCGGTCAATGAAGAGCAGAAGCTGAGTGATACTCAGCTGAGCACACTCAGCCGCAGCGGCTCGGCACTGATCGTCCAGGTGATCCTGCCCAAGGACTGCATGTTGCAGGGACGCGCCCTGCAAGCCGGCCTGAGGCAGCTCCAGGGACCGGCGACGCTGGTCAGCGGCATCGGCCCTGGCGCCGTGCTGGCCTGGCGCTGGCTGGCCGAGCAGAAGGATGACAAGGCCAAGGCCGTCTCGGTGGACCTGGCCCTGGAAAAACCCGGCTGCACCCACCTGCTGCCCAAGAGCGCGGCCCACGGCCACTGGCTGGTGGCCTGGAACGATAACCCCGATGACACCAGCGCCGGGTTCGTGCGGGACCAACCGAATGCCGAAACCAGCATCAGCGACTATGACATCGCCTTGCCACAAGTGCTGAACAACGAGCTGCGCAAGATCCTGGTGGGCGCCGAGAAGGGCAAGGGGGGCCTGGCCATTCCGGTGGTGGAAGTGCCCGCCAGCCAGGCCCGGGACACCGTGACCCTGTTCCTCTCCGGGGATGGCGGCTGGCGTGACCTGGATCGTGACGTGGCCGATGAAATGGCCAGGATCGGCTATCCGGTGGTCGGTATCGACACCCTGCGCTACTACTGGCAGCGCAAGAGCCCGGAACAGAGCGCACTGGACCTGACCGAACTGATGCAGCACTACCGCCAGATCTGGGGCACCAAGCGCTTCATCCTGACTGGCTACTCCTTCGGAGCCGACGTGCTGCCGGCGATCTACAACCGCTTGCCGGCCACCGAACAGCAACGGGTCGACGCGATCATCCTGCTGGCCTTCGCCCGCACCGGCAGCTTCGAGATCGAAGTCGAGGGCTGGCTGGGCAACGCCGGCACCGAAGCCGCCACCGGCCCGGAAATGGCCAAGTTGCCTGCCGGCAAAGTGGTGTGCATCTATGGCGCCGAAGAAGCCGGCGAAAGTGGCTGCACCGACAAGACAGCGGTAGGTGAAGCCATCCAGCTGCCGGGCGGGCATCACTTCGACGAAAACTACCCGGCCCTGGCCAAGCGCCTGGTGGACGAGATCAACAAGCGCCAGCAGGCCGCTGCGCAATGATCTGACACTGCGGCGGGAATTCACTTCCTTGCCCACAAAAAAGGCCCCTGCCGCTACACGCGACAGGGGCCTTTGTCCAGACAGGCGACTGGAATACGCGCCTACATCTCCACCTGCGTTCCCAACTCGATCACCCGGTTCAACGGCAGGTTGAAGAACCGCAGGTTGCCGTTGGCGTTCTTCAGCATGAAGGCGAACAGCAACTCGCGCCAGCGAGCCATGCCTTCGAGCTTGGAAGCGATGACCGTTTCCCGGCTGAGGAAATACGTCGTACGCATCGGACTGAAATCCAGCTCGTCGAGGTGGCAGAGCTTGAGCGCCTGCGGCACGTCCGGCTCATCGGTGAAACCGAAATGCAGGATCACCCGGAAGAAACCCTCGCCGTAGGAATCGACCTCGAAGCGCCGCTGCGGCGGTACTCGCGGGATGTCTTCGTAGACCACCGTCAGCAATACCACTTGCTCGTGCAGCACCTGGTTGTGCAGCAGATTGTGCAACAGCGCATGGGGCACGGCGTCGGAGCGCGCCGTCAGGAACACGGCGGTACCCTGCACGCGATGCGGTGGCTGCACACGGATGCTGCTGATGAAGATCGGCAACGGCAGCGCACCTTCGTCCAGGCGCTCCACCAGCAACTGCTTGCCGCGCTTCCAGGTGGTCATCAGCACGAACAAGGCGATGCCGGCGATGACGGGGAAAGCCCCGCCCTGGATGATCTTCGGCACGTTGGCCGCGAAATACAGGCCATCCACCAGCAGGAAACCGAGCAGTACCGGTATCGCCAGCACAGGCGGCCATTTCCATAGCAACAGGATCACGGCCGAGACCAGGATGGTGGTCATCAGCATGGTGCCGGTCACCGCCACGCCGTAGGCCGAGGCCAGCGCGCCGGACGATTCGAATCCCAGCACCAGCAGCACCACACCCACCATCAACGACCAGTTCACCGCGCCGATGTAGATCTGGCCCTGTTCGGCGCTGGAAGTGTGCTGGATATACATGCGCGGGATATAGCCCAGCTGGATGGCCTGACGGGTCAGGGAGAACGCGCCGGAAATCACCGCTTGCGAAGCGATCACCGTGGCCAGGGTGGCCAGGCCCACCAGCGGCAGCAACGCCCAGCTCGGCGCCAGCAGATAGAACGGGTTGCGCGCCGCCTCGGGATCACCCAGCAACAACGCGCCCTGGCCGAAATAGTTGAGCATCAAGCCCGGCAACACCAGGAGAAACCAGGCGCGGGCAATCGGCTTGCGGCCGAAATGGCCCATATCGGCGTAAAGCGCTTCGGCACCGGTCAACGCCAGTACCACGGCACCGAGGATCGCCACGCCCATGCCTGGATGGACCACGAAGAAACGCACTGCCCAGGCCGGGTTCACCGCCAGCAGCACTTCCGGTTGCTGGCTGATGCCGTAGACGCCCAGCGCACCGAGCACCACGAACCAGATGACCATGATCGGGCCGAACAGGATGCCGATCCGCGCGGTGCCATGGCGCTGGATCAGAAACAGCGCGACCAACACCACCAGCGACAGCGGCACGACCCAATGGTCGATGCCCTCGAACGCCAGCCCGAGGCCTTCGATGGCCGAGAGCACGGAAATCGCCGGGGTGATCATGCTGTCGCCGTAGAACAGCGCGGCGCCGATCAGACCGCAAACCACCAGCAACGTGCGCAGCCGGGCCCGGCTTCCCGCCGCCCGCCGTGCCAGGGCGGTGAGCGCCATGATGCCGCCCTCGCCCTGGTTGTCGGCACGCAGGACGAACATCATGTACTTGATCGACACGACCCAGATCAGCGACCAGAAGATCAGCGACAGGATCCCCAGCACCCCGTCATGGTTGACGGGTACGCCATAGGCACCGGAAAACACTTCCTTGAGGGTGTACAACGGGCTCGTGCCGATGTCGCCATAAACCACTCCGACCGCCGCGACCAGCATGCTAAGCGGGTTTGCGGCCGAATGCCCGGCCTCCACCGCCTGACTACTTGCCTGCCCCATCCAATACTCCTGATTCCCAAGACTGCCTTCTTATACGCAACATGTTTTGTCACGCCCATGCGTCGCTCAACATCTAGTTACAGGTATTCAGTTGACTGTAAAAAGCAGCAAAGCGCAAAGGCGCGAAGCATAGCGCAGCACTCGTCGTTTTTCCCCGCATAAAGCTGGTCAAGTGACGCGTCCATCGCTAGAATTGCGCACTTTTTGATCAGAGGCGCGCCAGGCGCCCTGTCTCCCAAGAGACGATCCCCCTACACCGAGGTTAGACATGTCCACCACTACCACGCCAGCCAATCCCAAGGTCGGCTTCGTTTCCCTGGGTTGCCCGAAGGCTCTGGTCGACTCCGAGCGCATCCTGACCCAGCTGCGCATGGAAGGCTATGACGTCGTTTCCACGTATCAGGACGCGGACGTGGTAGTGGTCAACACCTGCGGTTTCATCGATTCGGCCAAGGCCGAGTCCCTGGAAGTGATCGGCGAAGCCATCAAGGAAAACGGCAAGGTCATCGTCACCGGCTGCATGGGCGTCGAAGAAGGCAACATCCGCGACGTGCACCCCAGCGTACTGGCGGTGACCGGCCCGCAGCAGTACGAGCAGGTGGTCAACGCGGTGCATGAGGTGGTGCCCCCCAAGCAGGACCACAACCCGCTCATCGACCTGGTGCCGCCACAAGGCATCAAGTTGACCCCACGCCACTATGCCTACCTGAAGATTTCCGAAGGCTGCAACCACAGCTGCAGCTTCTGCATCATCCCGTCGATGCGCGGCAAGCTGGTGAGTCGCCCGGTGGGCGATGTGCTCGATGAGGCCCAGCGCCTGGTCAAGGCCGGCGTCAAGGAACTGCTGGTGATCTCCCAGGACACCAGTGCCTACGGCGTCGACGTGAAATACCGCACCGGCTTCTGGAACGGCGCGCCAGTGAAGACCCGCATGACCGAACTGTGCGAAGCCCTCGGCACCCTCGGCGTCTGGGTCCGCCTGCACTACGTCTACCCTTACCCGCACGTGGACGAACTGATCCCACTGATGGCCGCCGGCAAGATCCTGCCGTACCTGGACATCCCGTTCCAACACGCCAGCCCGAAGGTCCTCAAGGCCATGAAACGCCCGGCGTTCGAAGACAAGACCCTGGCTCGCATCAAGAACTGGCGCGAAATCTGCCCGGACCTGATCATCCGCTCCACCTTCATCGTCGGCTTCCCCGGCGAAACCGAAGAAGACTTCCAGTACCTGCTGGACTGGCTGACCGAAGCCCAGCTCGATCGCGTCGGCTGCTTCCAGTATTCCCCGGTGGAAGGTGCTCCGGCCAACGACCTGGCCCTGGACGTCGTGCCGGACGACGTCAAGCAGGACCGCTGGGAGCGCTTCATGGCGCATCAGCAGGCAATCAGCTCGGCGCGCCTGCAAATGCGCATCGGCCGTGAAATCGAGGTCCTGGTGGATGAAGTGGACGAGCAAGGCGCCGTGGGCCGCTGCTTCTTCGATGCCCCGGAAATCGATGGCAACGTCTTCATCGACAACGGCAGCCATCTCAAGCCGGGCGACAAGGTCTGGTGCAAGGTGACCGATGCCGATGAGTACGATCTGTGGGCTGAGCAGATCGCCTGATCCTGGCGTGGACCCAGGCCCAGGTGACTTTTGTGGCCAGGGTCACAGGTCCGTGCCTGCTGCCATTGATTCGTCAGCCTCGAAAAAACCAAAAAGCCCTGCCTTGCGACAAGATGCGGGGCTTTTTTACGACTATCGTATGGAGAAACCCGGGACATTCAGCACAAGGAACAGGCGGGCATGCGCCAGCACTCGGTCATCCATACCCCGAAATCCAGCGATTACCAGGAACTGACCCAGGTCTGGGAAGCTTCGGTGCGGGCAACCCATGATTTTCTTCCGGACAGCTACATCGAGCTGCTGAAGAACCTGGTGCTCACCCGCTACCTGGATGCGGTAATGCTCATCTGCACCCGGGACGCGCACCAGCGCATTACCGGTTTCGCCGGCGTCGCGGCGGGCAAGATCGAAATGCTGTTCATCGACCCACAGCACCGGGGCCAGGGCCTGGGCAAGCAACTCTTGCACTACGCCATGGAACACATGAACGCCGATCAGCTGGATGTCAACGAACAGAACCCGCAGGCCCTGGGCTTTTATCTCAAGCAGGGATTCGAAGTGGTCGGCCGCTCGGCGCGGGACGGCATGGGCCAGCCATACCCGTTGCTGCATATGCGCTACAGGCAGCCCGGCCTGAAGGCCGTGCGCGGCTAAAAGCCACACGAGGCAAATGGAACCGCGATTAACCGGCGCCACGCAGGTACAATGCCCACCCTCTTTTTGCTACGGCCTTGTCATGACTGACCCGATACGCCTCTCCAAACGCCTCATCGAACTTGTCGGCTGCTCCCGCCGGGAGGCTGAGCTGTTCATCGAGGGCGGCTGGGTCACCGTGGATGGCGAGGTCGTCGACGAACCGCAGTTCAAGGTCACCACCCAGAAGGTCGAACTCGACCCACAAGCCAAGGCCACCGCGCCGGAGCCGGTGACCCTGCTGCTGAACGTTCCGGCGGGCATGGACGTGGACACCGCCATGGCGAGCCTGGCCCCGCAGACCCTGAGCGAAGAGCACCGCTTCGGCAAACGTCCGCTCAAGGGCCATTTCCTGAGACTGACCGCCAGCGCCGACCTGCAGGCCAACGCCAGCGGCCTCCTGGTGTTCACCCAGGACTGGAAGATCCTGCGCAAGCTCACCGCCGACGCCGCGAAGATCGAGCAGGAATACGTCGTGGACGTCGAGGGAGAGATGCTTGCCCACGGCCTCAACCGCCTGAACCATGGCCTGACCTACAAGGGCAAGGAGTTACCCGCGGTCAAGGCCAGCTGGCAGAACGAGAACCGCCTGCGCTTCGCGCTGAAGAACCCGCAGCCGGGCATCATCGCGTTGCTCTGCCAGGCGGTCGGCCTAAAGGCCGTCGCCATCCGCCGGATCCGCATCGGCGGCGTGTCCATCGGCAAGGTGCCGCTGGGCCAGTGGCGCTACCTGTCCGCCAAAGAGAAATTCTAAAGTCACTTCTTCCGGTGCCGCACCTCGCTGGGCACCCACCGCCGATTGATCAGGATTGCACACATGATTCACAACGACGTACTGCGCAGCGTGCGCTACATGCTCGATATCAGCGACAAGAAAGTCATCGAGATCATCAAGCTGGGCGGCCTGGACGTGTCCCTGGCGGACCTGGCGGGCTATCTCAAGAAGGATGAAGAAGAAGGCTTCGTGTTCTGCCCCGACGAAGTCATGGCGCATTTCCTCGACGGCCTGGTGATCTTCAAACGGGGCAAGGACGAGAGCCGCCCACCGCTGCCCATCGAAGTGCCGGTGACCAACAACATCATCCTCAAGAAGCTGCGAGTGGCCTTCGAACTGAAGGAAGACGACATGCACGCCATCCTCAAGTCTGCGGACTTCCCGGTGTCCAAACCGGAACTGAGCGCGCTGTTCCGCAAGTTCGGCCACACCAACTACCGCCCGTGCGGCGACCAGTTGCTGCGCAACTTCCTCAAGGGGCTGACGCTGCGCGTTCGCGGCTGACTTCCCAGGGCCGCGGTGGCGAGGGGACGCTGCACGTCCAGTGGGGATAAATCCCCTCACCACAGAGGACAGTGCCGATTGCAGCTCCCGCGTTATCATGCCCTCTCCATCTGGCGTCGATTTCATCCCATGACTTACAACGTCTCCCCCGTCGGCTTCGTCCACTCCTGTTTCAAGGAAAAGTTCGCCATCCCACGGCAACCTCACCTGGCGCCTGCCGCTCGCGGCGTGCTGGAGCTGGTGGCGCCGTTCGACCAGGGCGACGCCGTGCAGGGCCTGGAGCAGGTCAGCCATGTCTGGCTGCTGTTCCTGTTCCACCAGGCTCTGGAAAACAAGCCTCGGCTGAAAGTGCGTCCGCCACGCCTGGGCGGCAACAAATCCATGGGGGTATTCGCCACCCGGGCAACCCATCGCCCCAACGGCATCGGCCAATCCGTGGTCAAGCTGGAACGGGTCGAAACCGCTCGTCTGTGGATCTCGGGCATCGACTTGCTGGACGGTACACCGGTACTGGACATCAAGCCCTACGTGCCCTACGCCGACATCATTGGCACGGCTTCGAACAGCATCGCCAGCGCAGCGCCCGAGCCGGTCCCCGTGCAATGGGCGCCCCCTGCCCTGCACCAAGCACGCGACCACGCCATGCGCCTGCAGGAGCCGCTGGTGGAACTGATCGAACAGTGCCTGGCCCAGGACCCCCGCCCGGCGTACCAGGTGCCGACAGCGGAACGGGAATATGGCGCGCAATTCTGGGATGTGGACGTTCGCTGGCATTATCCGCGGCTGGGGTTGATCCGCGTGCTGGAAGTGATTCCGGCGAAACAATGATCCTGGAACGAAAAAGCCCGCGCCGCCTTATCCAGGCGACGCGGGCTATTTCAATGGCGATCGGTTGGACCGAGTCGTCTTCTTCGCGGGCTTACTTCTCTACGAAGGCCCGTTCGATCAGGTAATCCCCCGGCTCGCGCATACGCGGCGAAACGGTCAGGCCGAAGCTGTTGAGCACTTCGCTGGTTTCTTCCAGCATGCTCGGGCTACCGCACAGCATGGCGCGGTCGTCCTGGGGGTTGATCGGTGGCAGGCCGATGTCGCGGAACAGCTTGCCGCTGCGCATCAGGTCGGTCAGGCGGCCTTCGTTCTCGAACGGCTCGCGGGTCACGGTCGGGTAGTAGATCAGTTTTTCACGCAGCGCTTCGCCGAAAAACTCGTTCTGCGGCAAGTGCTCGGTGATGAACTCGCGATAGGCGACTTCGTTGACGTAACGTACGCCGTGGCACAGGATCACTTTTTCGAAACGCTCATAGGTTTCCGGATCCTGGATGACGCTCATGAACGGCGCCAGGCCGGTGCCGGTGCTGAGCAGGTACAGGTGCTTGCCCGGCTTGAGGTCGTCCAGCACCAGGGTGCCGGTGGGTTTCTTGCTGATGATGATCTCGTCGCCTTCCTTCAGGTGCTGCAATTGGGAAGTCAGCGGACCATCAGGCACCTTGATGCTGAAGAACTCGAGATGCTCTTCCCAGTTCGGGCTGGCAATCGAGTAAGCGCGCATAAGCGGGCGGCCGTTGGGCTGCTGCAGGCCGATCATCACGAACTGACCGTTCTCGAAGCGCAGGCCCGGATCGCGGGTGCACTTGAAGCTGAACAGAGTGTCGTTCCAGTGATGAACACTGAGGACACGCTCGTGGTTCATGTTGCTCATGTACGGGGGACTCCTGGAAATGATGCCTGCGCCGGGAAGGAGCGCAATTGCATCGCATTCTAATAGCGGCGACAATATCTGTTAAATGGATTATTAAGATAAGGGTTATCGGTTATATCGATATGCGATTTACTCTACGTCAACTTCAGGTCTTCGTCGCCGTCGCCCAGCAGGAGAGCGTGTCCCGTGCTGCGGGCCAGCTCAATCTGTCGCAATCGGCTGCCAGCACCTCCATCACCGAATTGGAGCGCCAGTCCAGCTGCCAGTTGTTCGACCGCGCCGGTAAGCGCCTGAGCCTCAACGCCCTGGGCAAACAGTTGCTACCCCAGGCGGTGGCGTTGCTGGACCAGGCCAAGGAGATCGAAGACCTGCTCAACGGCAAGTCCGGCTTCGGCTCACTGGCGGTTGGCGCCACCCTGACCATCGGCAATTACCTGGCCACCCTGCTGATCGGCGGTTTCATGCAGCGCCATCCGGAAAGCCAGGTGAAGCTGCATGTACAGAACACTGCCAATATCGTGCATCAGGTCGCCCACTATGAAATTGATCTGGGTCTAATCGAAGGCGATTGCAGCCATCCGGATATCGAAGTGCAGAGTTGGGTCGAGGACGAGCTGGTGGTGTTTTGCGCGCCCCAGCATCCACTGGCCAGGCGCGGCCAGGCGACCATGGAGGAACTGACCCATGAAGCGTGGATTCTGCGGGAACAGGGCTCCGGCACTCGCCTGACCTTCGACCAAGCCATGCGCCATCATCGCAGCGCGCTGAACATCCGCCTGGAACTGGAACACACCGAAGCCATCAAGCGCGCCGTGGAGTCCGGCCTGGGGATCGGCTGCATTTCACGCCTGGCCCTGCGCGATGCGTTCCGTCGGGGCAGCCTGGTCCCCGTGGAAACCCCGGACATGGACCTGGCGCGGCAGTTCTACTTCATCTGGCACAAACAGAAATACCAGACATCGGCGATGCGCGAGTTTCTCGAGCTGTGCCGGGCGTTCACCGCCGGCGCGCAACGCAGCGACGAAATCGTCCTGCCGGCCATTGCCTGAAGCGCTACTGCAGCAGGATCACGCCCCATACCAGCGTAATCATCGTCAGGGCGACGAGCTGGGCGGCACTGCCCATGTCCTTGGCATTCTTCGACAGCGGGTGCAGTTCCAGGGAAATGCGGTCGATGGCCGCCTCCACCGCCGAATTGAGCAGTTCGACGATCAGCGCCAGCAGGCAGACCGCAATCAACAGCGCCTGCTCGACACGGCTGACGTTCAGGAAGAACGACAGCGGGATCAGGATGACGTTGAGCAGGACCAGTTGACGGAACGCCGCTTCGCCGACAAAGGCCGCGCGCAGGCCATCCAGGGAATAGCCGGAGGCGTTGAGGATGCGTTTCAGGCCGGTTTGGCCTTTAAAAGGTGACATAGGATGGGCAACTGATCGAAAGGAGTGGAGAAGCTAATTCAAACCCGGTCAAAAAAGCGTGAACAGACACACTAGGGCTGCGGTGAAATTGACTCAAGCTGTTGCAACAACAAGGCCGCCTGGGTCCGGGTGCGCACGTTCAGCTTTCGGAAGATCGCCGTCACATGGGCCTTGATGGTGGCCTCCGAGACGTTCAATTCATAAGCGATCTGCTTGTTCAGCAAACCTTCGCAGACCATGGTCAGTACCCGGAACTGTTGCGGCGTGAGACTGGCCAGGCCTTCGCTGGCGGCCTTGGCCTCTTGCGACACGCTCACTGCCTCGAATGCCTGGGGCGGCCAGGCAGCATCACCATCCAGGACCGCCTTCACCGCCTTCTGGATCATTTCAAGCGAACTGGACTTGGGGATGAACCCGCTGGCACCGAACTCCCGGGCCTTGACCATCACCGACGCTTCCTCCTGGGCCGAAACCATCACCACGGGAATCTGCGGATACTGACCGCGCAACAGTACCAATCCGGAAAATCCATACGCTCCCGGCATGTTCAGGTCCAGCAGCACCAGGTCCCAGTCAGCCTTTTCGGTCAACCGGCTCTCCAGTTCCGCAATACTGGCCACCTCCGTCAGCCGGACATCCGGGCCCAGGCCCAGGGTCACTGCCTGATGCAACGCGCTACGAAAGAGCGGATGGTCATCGGCAATCAGGATTTCGTATGTGGCCATTGTTCAAATGATCCTGTTCTTATGGCAGGCCGATATGATCGCACCTCGCCAGAGCCACTCGGGACACCCACCATGGCGGCGGCATCCAGAGGGAACTGTTCACGCCAGCACGGTATGGCGTTTCAAACCTTGGCCATGCCCCGGTCGGCGCCAAGCATGCCCAGCGAAGCCGGGGTGGTCAAGCAGCACGGCCACCACTGTCTCCAGTATGGGCCACTATCCGGCCACTGCCCCTTGAGCCGTATCAATAAAGGGCAACAGCTCAGCGTGAGCCGGGGTCGATACATCCACTTCCCGTTGCCCCTTGGCGCCCAGGTAATGCTGGCTGAACACATCGAAATAAGCGTCCAGGGCAGAGGCCGCATCATGATCCCCGGCCAGCTCCAGGCACAGCGCCGCCACTTCGGCGGTGCACAGGTGCTCGCTGCGGGTGGAACGGCGCAAGCGGTAGCGCGACAGTTTGTCAGGCAGCAGGCTCAGGATCGGCAACTGGTCGAAATAGGGACTCTTGCGGAAAATCTTGCGCGCCTCCGTCCAGGTCGCGTCCAACAGAATGAACAACGGTCGCCTGGAACGATCCAGGTCTACGGTGTGGGTGACCCGCAACGGCTCGACGTATTCACCCGGAAACACCAGGTAGGGTTGCCATTGAGGGTCATTCAGCAACGCCAGCAATTGTCCGTCGACCTCGGTGCGCGACCAGATGAAGGCATGATTGTCGCGTACCACGTCGGCAATCAGCCACCCGGTGTTGCTGGGCTTGAACACTTCCTTGTTGGTCATGATCAGGCAAACCCCGGAACGGGCTTCGACCTTCGGTCGCCAGGCACACAGGCAATGGCTCTGGATCACCCGGCAGGCACTGCAACGGGGTGCGCGCCAGCCACGGGCCTGAAGCGGCTTGATCCCCTCATCGATGCGCTGATCGCGCAGGCGGGCTACGGCGTTAGGGGCATGAAGCCGACAGGCGGGAGAACTCGACACGAACGACACTCGACAGCGCAATGAAGGCCGGCAGTCTACCAGAGCGCACGAGCCTGTACCGTCCACCTCGCCTCCCCTATAATTCGCCGCCAATGAACGCACAGTCACGTGACCGGTCGAACCACCAGTCACTGAACCAGGAGAGTTTCATGCTGCGCCTTACCGTCCCTACCGTTGCCGTTCTGTTGGCGACGTCCTTCAGCGCCCAGGCTGCCTCGCTGAAAGAACTCGAACTGAACAAGATGTTGCAGAACGTGGCCAGGGAGAGCAGCGTTGGCACCCCCCGGGCGATCAATGAAGACATTCTCGATCAGGGCTACACGGTGGAAGGCACCGAGTTGATCAACCACCTCAGCGTGCAGAGCAGCCATGCCGAAAAGATGCGCGCCGACCCCAAGGCCGTGTATTTCCAGCTGGGCTCCAAGGTATGCACCAATCCGGGCTTTCGCAAGCTGATGGCCAAGGGCGCCACCATGCGCTACGAGTTTACCGAGGTCAAAACCAACCGCCCGGTCGCGACCGAACGCTTCCAGGAGTCGGATTGCCCAAAACCGGCCAAGACCAAGAAGTAATCAGCCCGAGCGTGCGCGTCGCTGTTCATCGTCGGCGCGCAGTTCCGCCACCAGCGCCTGCAGGTATCGCGAGCGCCAGGTCCTGCCCTCCAAGCGACGACAACACTCTTCCTCGAGGCTGATTCGATTGGCCTGGGCCGCTTCCAACAGCGTCAGATACAACTGCCTGTCGAGTTCCAGGGTTACCCTGCTCATTTCTCCCGCCTCCTTGCCCGATTCGCTTCAATCCATCGCGTGCCCAGCCATGGGCATCGAACTGCATTGACACGCCTGTTATCAGTAAATCAGAGCGGCATGCGTGCAACTGGCAATCGGACGAGCGGTGCGCTACTCCAAAGCTTTCATCCAGCGGTTGCCAACGGTCACTTTTGAGCGCCATGATCATGGCAACGCAAGATCGACTCACTTCATGAATATGTTTTGGGCAGAACGAGGCTGCCACCCTACCTTGCCGTGTGATTGTTCTTAAATCCAAGGGACATACGGAACCCGGTGGATGGCCTGATCGATGATATGTAAACAGGTTCAGGCCAAATCGAACGCCCAGGCGAGCGCCTGGATTGACGGCGACACACGGAGTGTCGCGGCCCCGGCGAACCTTTCGCCCGGGTCGGGGTTCCGTCAAGAAGGAGAAGCTTGATGCCTTACAAACCAAATGACCTGCTCAATCGTCATTTTGAGAACCATGGCCACGACCTTATCCGCAAGGTCGAAGAGCAACTCAACCTGGTGTCACCCAACAGCCCCAACCTCCCCATCTACCGAGACATGATCCTGACCGTGCTGCGCATGGCCCAGGAAGACCACAACCGCTGGAACGCCAAGATCACGTTGCAGGCCCTGCGGGAACTGGAACAGGCATTCCGCACGCTGGAACAGTTCAAGGGGCGCCGCAAGGTCACTGTCTTCGGCTCCGCACGAACGCCTATCGAACATCCCCTGTATGGCCTGGCGAGGGAGCTGGGAGCGGCGCTGGCCCGCTCGGACATGATGGTCATCACTGGCGCAGGCGGAGGCATCATGGCCGCCGCTCATGAAGGCGCCGGCCGCGAGCACAGCCTCGGGTTCAATATCACCCTGCCTTTCGAACAACATGCAAACCCGACCGTCGAAGGCACGCCGAACCTGTTGCCCTTCCACTTCTTCTTCACTCGCAAACTGTTCTTCGTCAAGGAGGCCGACGCGCTGGTGCTCTGCCCGGGTGGTTTCGGCACCCTTGATGAAGCACTGGAAGTGCTGACGCTGGTGCAGACCGGTAAAAGCCCACTGGTACCGGTAGTATTACTGGACGTTCCCGGAGGAAAGTTCTGGCAAAGCGCCCTGGATTTCATCCGCGAACAATTGGAGGAAAACCGCTACATCCTGCCCACCGACCTGAAGCTGATGCGCCTGGTATACACCGCCGAAGATGCCGTGGAGGAAATCAACCAGTTCTATCGTAACTTCCATTCCAGCCGCTGGCTCAAGCATCAGTTCGTGATCCGCATGAACCACAAGCTCAACGAGCAGGCCCTGGAACAGATGCAAGTGGAGTTTGCCGACCTGTGCCTGAACGATCGCTTTCATCAGCTGGCCTACAACGGCGACGAGCCTGATGAAGCACGGTTCAGCCACCTGACGCGATTGGCATTCAACTTCAACGCTCGCGACCATGGTCGGTTGAGGGCGCTGGTGGACTTCATCAACTTGCCGGAAAACTGGGCCCAACCCTACCCCAAGGCCCATCCGCTTGCCTGGGAGACGATCAAGGTCACCTGAACCCATAAAAAAACGGCCCGCTATCGAAATAGCGGGCCGTTTTTCAATCATCCAATCCTCGACCGCTGAACAAGCGGTTGATCATTTCCATGGAGTAGCCTCTGTACGCCAGGAACCGACCTTGTTTGGCCCGTTCCCGTGCATCGACGGGTAGATGCCCAGAGAACTTGCGACGCCAGGTTTCCATCAACTGATCCTGCCAATCGATACCGCTTTCACGTAGGGCTTGTTCGATATCCGAACGCTGCAGGCCGCGTTGACCCAGTTCCTCCCGAATCCTCAACGGTCCATAACCGGAGCGGGCCCGATAGGAAACGAAGCTTTCCAGATAACGGGCCTCTGACAACAGGCCCTCTTGCGTCAAGCGATCCAAGGTCGTTTCGATCAACTCATCGCAGGCACCACGCTGACGCAGTTTTCGCGTCAGTTCGACTCGACCGTGCTCGCGTCTGGCGAGCAGGTCCATCGCAGTTCGCCGCACCGCGACGAGGGTATCGAGTACGGCGGTCATCGATTTGATCAGATATCAGCGTCAACCAGATCGTCAGCGGTCTCACGGTTAGCCAACGCCTTGACGTCCGCAACCGGGCTCAACAGCTTGTCGCGCAATTGCTTCTCGAGGGCCGCAGCCACTTCCGGGTTGTCCGCCAGGAACTTGGCCGAGTTGGCCTTGCCCTGACCGATCTTGGTGCCGTTGTAGGCGTACCAGGCACCGGACTTTTCAACGAAGCCGTGCAACACGCCCAGGTCGATCATCTCGCCATTGAGGTAGATGCCCTTGCCGTAAAGAATCTGGAACTCGGCCTGACGGAATGGCGAAGCCACCTTGTTCTTCACAACCTTGACGCGGGTTTCGCTGCCGACAACCTCGTCGCCTTCCTTCACTGCGCCGGTACGACGGATGTCCAGGCGGACCGAGGCGTAGAACTTCAGGGCGTTACCACCAGTGGTGGTTTCCGGGCTGCCGAACATCACGCCGATCTTCATGCGGATCTGGTTGATGAAGATCACCAGGCAGTTGGCATTCTTGATGTTACCGGTGATCTTGCGAAGGGCCTGGGACATCAGGCGAGCCTGGAGGCCCACGTGCATGTCGCCCATTTCACCTTCGATTTCGGCTTTAGGTACCAGTGCCGCCACGGAGTCGACGATGATCACGTCAACCGCGTTGGAACGCACCAGCATGTCGGTGATTTCCAGTGCCTGCTCACCAGTGTCAGGTTGGGAGACCAGCAGGTCGTCGACATTGACGCCCAATTTGCCGGCATATTCCGGGTCCAGGGCGTGCTCGGCATCGACGAAGGCGCAGGTCGCGCCGGCCTTCTGGGCCTGGGCAATCACGGACAGGGTCAGCGTGGTTTTACCGGAGGACTCAGGACCGTAGATTTCAACGATACGACCTTTTGGCAAGCCGCCGATGCCAAGCGCGATGTCCAGGCCCAGGGAGCCGGTGGAGATGGAAGGAATAGCCTGACGGTCCTGATCGCCCATACGCATTACGGCACCCTTGCCGAATTGACGTTCGATCTGACCCAAGGCCGCAGCCAAGGCTTTCTTCTTGTTGTCGTCCATTAAAGTCCTCACGTAATCAATAAGGCCTGACGGCCAACACCTGTATAAGTAGCCAGTATTATTCCACAGGGATCGAGGATCGCCTACCCCCGATTTGAGATTTCTGCGGCGGCATGTTGCAGCAGCCCCTCTAGCGCGGCCTTCACCGTTTGTCGGCGGACCTCGTCGCGGTTGCCCGCAAAGAACCGCTGCTCGCTGAAGACCGTTTCGCCAACGCCCCAGGCCAGCCACACGGTGCCCACCGGCTTGCCCGGGGAACCGCCGTCCGGCCCGGCGATACCGCTGACCGCCACGGCGAACCGCGCCTGGCCCTGTCGCTGGGCGCCCCGGACCATGGCCTCGACCACCTCGCGACTGACCGCTCCCACCGTGCCGAACAGTTCGTCCGGCACATTCAGTTGCCGGGTCTTCTGGCGATTGGAATAAGTGACGAAACCGGCTTCGAACCAAGCCGAACTGCCTGGAATTCGCGTGATCGCCTCGGCAATCCCGCCACCGGTACAGGACTCGGCGGTGGTCACATGAACATTGAGCAACTGCAGGCGCCGGCCCAGTTCGGCGGCCAGCTCGGTAATCTCCTCCATGACGCTCTCCTGATTCGACGCAATGACGCCTACCGTACACGAGCGTTGGAAGCTTGCAAGGCTCGGGCCCGGGAGAGCGCTCTGTTTTTCAGGACACATCCAGACCACGCTATGGACATCGAAAAAACCTCGCTATATTCAGTTGCCCATGACAGTCGGAACGATGGAATGAAAACCAAGGATCTCAGCCGCCTTTCGGTTGATGGCGTACTCTGCATCAGCCTCAAGGATCGGAAGGATCGCAGGCTGCTACTGCTTGAAACCATGAAACGCTCAGGTTTGGACATAGAGTTCGTACTGGTCGATCCTGATAGAGAGAATCCGGCAAGAGGCTGCTTCAATTCGCATTTGAAGTGCGCAGAGATTGCATTGCAGCGCAACTATTCAAACGTCCTGATCCTGGAAGACGATGCACTGCAGTATTTCTTCTCAAAACAGACAGTCCGCAACATCAATCGCTTTATTTCGACGGAAAATTTTTCCATTCTCCATCTCGGTTACACGATGGGGAAAATATGGCTCACCTGGAATTTTTCCATCGCTCGCGGCCGGGTAACCGCACTGCACGCTTATATACTCAGCAAACGAGGCTGCTCGGAGTTTGTAAAGCTTGAATACCGTTCAGAGCCCATCGACAGAGTCGTAAGGGCCCAGATCAAACAACATTGCGTTTTCCCCATGATGTTCGGCCAGCAACCCGCTCATCTCGTTTCAAGCGACATAGAAGACATTGCTCCTAACGATGATTCGTTCTGGAGAAACAATTGGTATAGGCACGTCTGGTCGGCAGTAAAGAACTTCTACATGACAGTTCTGGGCGTGAACCGGTAAACCAAGCAAGATTCTTTCCGGTCGACAACGACTCGACGAATTACTGACCCAACGCCCTGACATACGCCTGGCAAGCCCGCAAGGCGATCAATCCACGGTCGCCTTCATCGGTGATGGCGATAATTCGTTGAGCATGCGTCGGGTCAAGTCGGGCGCGTAGGGGGCCATGATCCATGCCGCCGGAGCCGGTGGCGGCAGGCACCGCACAACCGGGGGAGGCATCGTGGGCATCGAGGAGGACTGACAGCCGGACATCGGCAGTAGCAAGGCGATCGCGCAGGCGATCCTGGTCACGTTGGGCATCGCTCAAGGCTCGGTAGTGGGTGTGTTCGCTGGCAGAAAGTTGCTGTTCCAGGGCCAGTCGCTTCTCTTGCTCGGCCTTTTGTTGCGCTGTCGCCGCCTGGCTCAACTGACTCAGGGTCTCGGCTTGGGACTGGGCCATTTGCGCCAGTTGACGACCATAGCGCCAATCCTGGAGTCGCCACGCCAGCGTAGCTGGACCAGCGGCCAGCAGCGCCAGCAAGAGAACAATCCCGAGAGTACGGAAGGAAAAAGGCATCAGGTCGAAGACTGGCATAACACCGCCCTCGCCCGCGCCCAAAGTTGCAGACGATCTTCCAGGCCGTTCAAGCCGCCGTTGATACGCCGAGTGATACTGTTGAACTGGTCACGGTCGGCCAGTTCGTTCAAGCCGTTCTGCTCCCAGAACCAGGCAGCCGATTCGGATGCCCACTGTGGTTGTTCCAGCAGTTCCGGCAAGGCCAGCAGACGTTCATCGCCAAACAAACCGAGACTGCACCGCAGATAATTGTCGCGGCCCGTAATCTGGATCAGCCCACGCCCCCGATATTTCTGGCCGTCGCCGTCGGCCTGGGGAGTATTTCCCAGGCGAACGGCCAACGCGCCGGTGTCGTACTTGCTTAGATACATTTCACTGCCAAGCTCCCGCACATATCGCAACTGCCCCGACTCGTGGCCGATCTGCGCCAGAAACGCAGCAACGCGTTTGGGCGTATCGATCCGGTGACGGCTCATCGCATGGTTGAGCGCAGGAACGAAAACGCCCGCTTGAGAGCGGGCGTCGGGCATGATCTTGATGAGTTGCTGCTGGGTAACGTCCATAATCCGACCATCGAAAAAAACATCACTGAAGTTGCGCTTTCAACCAGGGCGGCGCGACGGGGCGGTGCTCAGCCGCGGGAAACAGCTCGTCCTGGGGCCAATCTCTAAGGGCTCGCCGATAGGCCTGGAGTTGCGTGTACTGCGCCTGATCCAGCGTCGTACCGCCGCCGTCGTCCATCTCGTCGCGATCCCGGGCTACGAGGCGATCGGTGGCGGTGAGCTGAGCGTCACGCCAATGTGTTTCGTTGAGTATCTGCGTCTCGATCCTGTCGACCTCAAGCTCCGAAAGCACCGGATACCCCATGGCGTCCGACGTGATACACCTATTTAAAAAAGGGGCTGCGAACAATGCACTGTATGCGTGCTCCGAAATCTCAACAGCATCTTTGGGAATTTCATTTGCATGATCGATGGAGTTGTAGAACCCACCCGTGGTTGGAGCATAAAAAATCAGCATAACGGCATCCTTTCAATAACCAATTGCACGCCAGAGCCCAGTCCAGTTCGCGTAGACACCATTGTGATCCCGACCATAAAGCCTGAACTGACTCAGGGAACCAAATGAGACGCCGAACGACGCACAGGTCGGTCCACCATCGGTCACGTTGATATTCCTGACCGCATTCGGAAACGACATGGGAAACGTCACCAGCACGCCATTGGCATCCGTGCCGCTCGATGAAACTCCCCACTGTTCGATGACATAGCCCGTCGGACTGGTGGTATCGGGAATACGTTTCCATCCATTGGGCTGTAACGACGAAGAGAACATGGCCGAATACTTCGAGGTGGCCGTTCCACCAATCAGACGCCATTGGGCATTGAGCTTGATAAACTCCGCGGTCTCCCCTAACCCGATACTAACGGTACCCTCTGCTCCGTTCGATCCCGACAACTTATCGGTCGCCAAGGTCGTCGATATAGTCACTACGCCATTGCCTGCGTTGATAATCCTGACAGTGGCGCCATGCAGGACGCCTGTCGTGGCGGGCAGTTTGGCGGTAACCGGGGTTTCACTGGCAAAGCTGGCGACTCCACCAATATCCTTGGATGTCAAAGCCGCATGTGTGGAATACACGTCAAAGCCGGCGTACTGCAATCCGCTGCGGGCTACGAACTCTGTCGTAGCAACGGTCTTATCGTTATCGAACTGAGGAGCGGTAAGAAACAATCCAGTGCCGCGCAATGCCGCCAGTAACTGATTGTAGGTTTCTTCCGAGGGGGTAATACCGGCGGCCTGAATGACGTTGATTATTTCCTGTGTGACGCCATTCCCCCAACTGGCGGGGATCAATGATCCTGGCGTCCCAGCCAAGGCGTTCTCGTCTACAAATCTGCCATTCACCAAACCCGCACTGGGAACACTTTTTGGATAATCCACCTTTTACTCCCTTGGTATTTAAACGACCAGAAACAGACAACCGAAATCTTCAACACTGAACTTTAAACAGTCATTGGAAACATCAAATAATAGTAAATCATCAGGAATGCATCTAAACAGTAGATGCTGGCACTACAGGCCAGTTTATTTCATCCGGAAAAGCAGCTTGCTTATGGATGCGGTTCAGCTCAACACTGTAGAGTCTCCACTCCATCAAGGCGAGTTGCTCCTCATCGGAAGCATCTCCAATGTCCTCTGCATATTGCAGAGGTGCAATTCGCAACATTGCATCTCGAAGAAGCACATCGCGTTTACTCAGAGCTTCAGCCTTAATGCAGCTCAATTGAGATTCCCTGTCGATCTGCCATTTATCATCAGCCCAGACATAGTGCTCTCCGGGACATGGGTCAGTCGTGAAAGCCTCCGGCAACTCCCCCAGTTCACTCCAGACTTGCTGCCTACCGCTCGCCTTGTGATAAACCACCCCGCGACGATCCACAACCTCCCGCGGAACATTATCCACCAGTGCCCATGTTCGATCTTTCTCTGGCAGGGGAAGTTTAAAAGAAAGCTCGACGGCGTTACTTGGAAGTTGAACGCCGACACCTGGAGTTACGGGAAAAGCAACGGGGCCTTTCAATTCCCCAGCCTTATCAAAAAGGTAATAAAACATAAACAACCTCAAATTAGTTTCATGCGAGCGGGGAAGGCTATATTGCGCGGACGCGACTTATAGGTATAAAGCAGCGTATTGGCCGTATCCATTTGGTAAGTAGTTCCGACGGGAAAAGTAGGACCACCATTAACCAAATCTCCAACAATCTTGATTTCCTCTTGGGTAATGGAGCCGTAGCTGGTTAAACTGTCGGACCACCTTGAACCGATGGCCCCAGCTCCTTGCGCGCCCAATGCATGAGAGTGGACAGTTGCCGATTGAGCGCTTCCCATCACCCGACTTACATCCACCGACCTCCCTTCGTCCAACACCCTCAAGAACTCCCCGCGCCCCTCAGGTCCACGGAACGTCTGCGCACCATCGCCGGAGCTCCACTTACCTTCATTACCCTCCCGGTTGGCTTCGGTACCAAGCATGCCGGACTGCTGGGCATGATCCCAAAGCCATGGCCATTCGGAACGCTTCATGACAGCGCCGTTCAACGCACCATAGCCTCCCGGACTCAATACGATAGTCGTTTCAAAGAATGGGCGGCCCAACGCGGTATTGTCGAATCGACCCACCGGCCACCAACTACCAGCACCATCACTGCGTAGATGCCACCAATCCCCTGCTCCCATCAGCACCAGAAATGGATAACCATTGGCAGAAAGATGAGTATGAAATTTGATTCTGTCGGTACCTGCGGCCTGAACCATAAGGCGGTTGCCGCTGTTATCGACACGCCGAACGATGAGATCCTGAACCCCCAACCCTGCATTTGCCGATGGCAAATTGAGGGTTGCCGCACCGGCACCGGCATCGATCAACACCAACCCCAACTCTTCGGCAACAAGCGTCTTTGATGCCGTCAACCGCGTCACCACCGAGCGCATCGGACTGCTGCGTCCAAGAATGGCTTGCAACGCCTTGATCAATTGCCCGGTGTCCGCTTCTGACGGCGTCATGCCGGCGGCCGAGATCACATTGAGGATTTCTTGGGTAACCCCATTGCCCCAGACCGCCGGAATCAATGAACCGGGTTTACCCGCCAGCGGATCTTCGTCCACGAACCGACCGTTCACCAGCCCGACGCTGGGAACGCTTTTTGGATAATCCATATGTTATTTCTCTACAGATAAATAAAAGGATCAGGCGCCGGAGCGCAATGCCTCGATGTTGGCGAATGCCTCATCGAAAGCCGCTTTCGCCAGGTCCGATTTTCCCTTCGCCATGTGCGCGCGGATGTGCGCCTTGGCCTTGAGTCGTATCTGGCGAAGCACCAACAGGTTCGAATCGAACTCGGCGGCCTTGGCGAGGATCTGGTCTGCCGCCTGCCTGGCTGTGCGCCCCTTGATGACCCACGCGGAAACGGACGACGGCACGGCTTTTTTCGGGTAGCCCTGATCCTTGAATGCCTGAGCTTCAAGGGCCGCCTGCTGGTATTCCAGGGCACGTAATGGATCGCCTGCCAAGGCCCGACGTGCACGGTCCGCAGCACCGTCCAGCCTGTCGCACAGGCGTTCGCCGTCCAGATGCAGCAGCTGGGCAGCATGCTCGTCGGCAATCACCCATTCACCCTCCTCCCAGGTATGGGCTGGGGAGGGTGAAGGCGGACGGAGTCCCTCTTCGTATTGATGCAGTTCCTGAATGATCTTCATCGGATCAGCTCCCAGGACAAATGGACGTTGACGGCGTTGGTAAAATTGACGGCGATGCCCACGCTGTAATCGGTCAGCGCCTGGTGCCCCTTGATACCCATGCTCAGGAGCAGTTCGTCGCTGTCGGCATTGTTCGCGCCCAGCGTGTGCTCGGCCTGATAGGACTGCCACAGCGAACGCAGTTGAGAATGGTCAAAACTGGCTGTGACCGTGGTAACGGTGACGTCATTCAGCGCGTTGCTGGAAAAAAGTACGCACGGATAAGGGTTTGCCGGAACCCACCCCCCCGGGTTGTTACCGATGGTGGTCAGGGCTGGCGACAGAAAGCTGTAGTTACCCCCATGCCAACCGGCCGGGGCAAAAACCAGCGTAGTCAAGGCGTTTGCCGGCGGCGTGGGATTACCTGTAACGAGCCGCGCCGCACGCGCATGCGGATCCAGCGGCAGATAAACCACGCCGGTACCGTTTACCGTTTGAGTCCAGGTCAACTGGGCACGGTTATAGATCGTGCGTACCGTAGGCAACGAGCCCGGCGCCCCGGTCATTATCCAAGCCAGGCAGATGTCCAAGGCCGTGGATGGGAAGCCACCACCGGACGCTCCGTTGGCCATGCCCTTCAAGGATTCCGGCGCCAGGTCATAGAGCGTTCCGCGCTGCACATAAAAAGTCAGCGTGTCACCAACAACCTGCGCTCTCAGGAAATAACTGGCGCTGGGCAGCAACTCATTGCTGCTCCACGCTTGCGTGACGTAAGTACGTGTTCGTCCCAATCGCCCATTCCCCACATCCTGCCCAATGCTGAGGTACACCCCCGCAGGAATCGAAACACGCCCGCCGCCGGTCGACACCGCAATTGGAGTGATCGTCAAACGAGCATCGGCGGTGGCAATCGTTGGCAAAGGCAAGGCGGCAAGCGGCAGCGCCAGATCCTGATTCCAGCCCTTGGCCGCCACGGACTGGATCGCCTGGAGCAACTGATCGTTTCGGGTCTCATCCGGCGTCAATTCACCCGCGTTGATGACATTCAAGATTTCCTGGGTCACGCCATTTCCCCAAGCTGCCGGAATCAGGGAGCCTGGCGTCCCCGTCAGGGGATTTTCATCCACGAACTTGCCATTCACCAACCCGGCGCTGGGCACACTTTTTGGGTAATCCATCGCTCTATTTCCTAGTCATAATTGATGTGAACCTTCGCATGCGCCGGAGCGCTGCGATGAATCAGGCACTCCAGGGCCGACCCCGGATTGACCCCAAACCGCTCCCCCCAATAGCTCGCACCAAAACGCCGCCCCAGCAGCAGGCGGCCGCCGGTGTTGAGGGTCCACATGAATTGGGCCTGCCAAGTGCCGAAGTGGTCTTCGCCGAACCGGGCGCGGCCCATGCGGGGCGCCTTGTGCTCGGTGATGGTGGCGTTGGGGTAACCCTGGCTCCTGGCGATTTCCACGTAGTACGCAATGGCCTGGCTGCCCACCGCCAACAAGCGTCGGCGTACCGCCAGGCGACGATCGTCATACAGAGGCGTGGCACCCAGGCAGGGGTCGGGCAGGTTCATCACCCTCTCCCAATCCGGCACCAGTTCGCTCACACCCGCCGGGTCCATTTCATGCAGCAGGTCAGCGGCGCGGGCGTCGAGGCGCGCCAGTTCCTGGGCGATGCCTTCCAACACCTGCTCCAGCTCCGGTACCCGCTCCGGGTCCCATGCGGGGCCGCTGGGGAGCAGGCTGCGCAATTGGGTCTGGTACTGCTCGGCGGTTCTTATTGCAGCCATACGCACCCCCCGAAGGTCAGCAGTTGATTGCTGGCAGCGGTCACGTCGGCGCTGGGCGCGGTCAGCTTGTGGTCGGTTTCGCCGTTGGCGCTGCTGATGGCTTCGGCGATATGGGTGAGTAACAGCGTCTCGCCGAGACCGGCTTCGCGGTTATGCAGGTCGCGCAGTTGAGCTTCGATCGCCGCGCGAACCGCGCTGGTGTCCGGGGTGATGCGCAGCCGGTAGGTCACCGGTACCTGCGTCGGGGCCAGCACGTGCACTTCGGCAGTCACCGGGCGCAGCGGTTCGATGTAGGCCCGGACTTCCTCCAGTTGCTCGGCATTGGGGATCGGCTGCAGATCGTCGTCGCGCATCACGAACAGGCCGACGGTACCAGGCCCCAGGTAACTGCCCCGGCACCAGGCGCGGGTAATGCCGGGGCATTCCAGGGCCCAGGTTTCATAATCCTGCGCCGAACCGCCATGGGGAATGATGCGGTAGGAACGGATCACCCGTGCCCGCAGGGACTCGAGGCTTTCCCGGGCGACACCACCGCTCAGCCCCGGTGACAGGACGGTGAAATCGCTGCCAATACCGAGGATCGGCTGGACCGGCGCAAGGACCAGGCCGGCATCGGCATTGCCCAGGCTGCCGGCCTCCAGTGCGGCGACGGTGGTGGTGTTCATGCCATTGCTGGCGGTACGGGCGGCCGTCACCTTGTAGGTGCGGCCATCGGTGGATTGCAGCAGCGTGTCGACATCCAGCACCGCTCCCGCGGTGGCCGTGAAACTGACACTGCCGCTGGCCGCCTGGGCCGCTTTGCGCGCCTGGTTCAGGCGCAGGGCGGCGATGCGCTCCAGGGTGGATTCGTCGGCTTTATCCGGCAGGATCTGCTCGGCGATCCAGTCCAGGTAGCCGTACAGGCCGTAGGCCGCGCCGCCGAGGGTGCGGGCCAGAACCTGGGCATCGGACTGGCGCAGCGAATCGCTGGCCAGGTCGCTTTGGGCGCGCTTGATCAGCACCGGCAGCGAAGGGGTTTCAAACGGCATAGGTCACCTGCCAACTGTTATCGGGGTTGATGTCCAGTCGCTCGCCGTCGGCCAGGGTCAGGACCGTGCGCAGGTTCAGGCGCTGGGCGTCGAGGCGTTCGCTGATGATGTCGATGGCGCGGCAGTGGCCGTCATCGATCAGCCATTGCAAGGCTTCACGGGCATAGAACTCGGCATCGAGCTGGGTCTGGCGGGTCAGCTTGACCCGGCGCAACAGCCACAGCCGCGAGCCGATGCGGTCGTCTGCAACGGTGGGAAAAGTGTCGCCCCACCAGCCGAAACGTTCGTCATCATCGACGGCATCGTCGTCAGCGGCACGACGCCAGGTGAACAGGCTGATCAACACCGAGCGGGTCAGCGCGGCGTGCAGGTTCTGGCTGATGAACATCATTGGCCTCCCGCCGGCGCGCCGGTCTGGCCGTTGCCGGCCTGTACGCCGACATGCACATGTTTGATCTGGCTGATGCCGCCGGCGATCTGGTCGCCTTGGGAAACGATCCTGCCGGTGTGGTTGATGACCGGGCTGTCGATGTTCACCGCGCTGCTGGCGCGGATGTTCAGGGTTGCCGTCTCGATGTCGATGACACGACCGCGCTTGAAGTGCAGCTTGTCGCCTTCGTCGGTGTAGAGCGCCACTTCGCCGGGGGCCAGAGCCTGGAGACGGAAGCGGCGATCGGCGACCACCAGGACCACGGCATGGGAACGGTCGCCCCCCAGGAACGTGGCAATGCCCTCGGCACCGGCCAGCGGGTTGCTGGTGAAGCCATAGGGCTCGAAGTGTTCCATGTCATCGTTCACTTCGCCGGCGGTAAGGCGCATTTGCAGCGACTGCAGCTTGGTGGCCGAATTGGCGAGCACGACAGTGCCGCGCGCCAGGAGACGGGTCAGTAGGCTCATTGAGATTTCCTTGAGAATCGGGGACTTGAACGCGGTGTTCGGATCAACATCTCTGTAGGCTGCACTGCCGCCATCGCGAGCAGGCTCGCTCCCACAGGGGATGTATGGGACGCAGGCATCGGCGTGGGGCTCAGGGTTTTGGCGGCACCGGGTTGGCGTCGAAGGTATGAGGCGGCGCGACTTGCAGTGTGGTGACGGAGCCCTGGTTCGACAACGAATACGTCACCTTGGAAACCAGCATGTCGCCATCGAACCCCAGCACCGGGTCGATCACCCGTACCAAGGTGTTGTGCCGCCACAAGTCGCCATTGGCCTGGCGCCAGCCCTGCACGCGGTAGGTGGTGGTCAGGGCGCGACCGGTGCGGATGGCGCTTTCCCAGTCGGCCCTTTGCTGGGCCAGCTCGAAGGTCAATTGGGCGCTCTCGCTGATCACCGTCACCCGCTTTCGCTTGAAAGTCAGGTCGGTGGCGGTGCCGACCACTTCGCTGACCGCCGTTCCACTCTGCTGGTCGTTTCCCTTGTGCTGGCCTATGACCCGGTATTCGGAAAACACTTGGCTGTAGTCCATCGGTGCATTGCCAGAAAGAATGTTCTTGCCCAGCTCCAGCACATCACTGGCCCGTCCGCCGCTGCCGGGTCTGGCCAGCAGCACGCGCCCTTGGGCGTCATCGGTGGAGAACACCCGGAACAACGTCAGCAAGCGGTCGATGGACTGGAAAACGGTTTCCCCGGGCACGATGCTGTGGGTGCTCAACCGAGCGGTCTCGGGGATTTCGCTGACTACCCCCACCCCATACTGCGACGCCAGGGCCTGGACGATGCTCAGCACCGTTTGCCCGCGCCATTGGCTGGGGCGGTTGATCGCCGCGCAGTCCACCAGGTCCTGGGTCTTGGAACCGCCCTCGATGCTCAGGCTGATCTGGCGCCCGTCGTAGCTCACTGGCGCCTTGAACACATGACCGCTGAGCACCAGGTCGGAGCCGATGCGCACCTGGCATTCATCACCGGGGCGAATGGGTACCGCTTGGGTCTGTCCCGGCCATTGCCAGGTGATGTCGAGTTTGAACGTGCGAAACTGCCGCTCCAGGTCCGCACTGATTTCCACGCTTTTCCAGCCGCCGTAATCCAGCCCGCCGACGGTGAGCGTGACCGCATTGTCGAGCTCGTTCATGGCTCAATCCCCCGCGACTTTCAGGTCATTGGGCGGCAGGAAACCCGGATGGGCCACGCCGTTGCGCTGGGTCACTTCGGTCACCCGGGTGGCATCGGCGAACTGCTGGTAGGCCACCACCAGCGCCGGCAGGCTCTGCTTGAACGACAGGCTGATCAGCCTGACGCCCGACGAGGCCACCGCCGTCAGGTGTGCCGCCATTTGCTGGCGCAGATGGTTCAACGCCTGGTAGTGATCCGGATCGGCCTTGAGGGACGCCTGCCAGATGGCGTCGTTGAGGGCATCGCGCAGGGCCAGCACATCGTCGGCCACCGGCACGTCCCGGCGCTGGACCGGCTGCACGGCCTGCTGCGCCACCGATGGGGTGGCGCCCAGTTTCACCGCGGGCGCCGCCACAGGCATCGCCGCAATCCATTGCGCCGCCTGTACCAGGAGCGTGTCCTGCACCAGATCGGCCACGGCCTGGGCCGCCGCCATGGTGTCCTTGCCGGTGGTGAGCTTGGGCGCATCCGCCTGGCGAATGGCTTGTACCTGTTGCGACACGCTGGCGATCACGCCGCGATAGCCGTCCCGGGCAAAGTCCTTCAACTCGCGAATATCTCCCAGCAGTCCCTCGAACTCGGCCGCCACTTCCCTGGGCAACTCCTTGACCGCCTTGACCAGATCGCTGAGTTGCCGATAGGTCTCGATCAACGGCTTGAGTTCCTGCTCGATGACGCCGTACACCTCCTTGAGGCTGTTGCGCAGGTCCGCGATGCCGATCCGGGCCGCCTTGATCAACGTCATGGCTTGCTCGAAGCGCCGCACCGCCGAGCCCAGCAGGCTGTCGGCCGACACCAGCAGCAGTTTCTGGCTGTTGATCGCGGCCGAGGGGAACTGCAGCGGCTGGTCGGGGTAGAACTTCAGGGCGAAGGTCACCAGCCCGCCGTCCTGGCGGGTCTGGGTCATGTCACATTCACCGACCTTGACCTGCAGGCGCCCCAGCCACGGATGCACCAGTTCGCCGCTGCCCTGCTCCAGCGCCTTGAGCAGCCTGTCGCGCTGCTCCAGGCAATCGGGACCGACGATGAACGCCGTCAGCTCATGAATTCTTGCCTGCTGACCCAGCCCTTCGAAAAACGGCTGGTCCCGCTGGGGATACTCATGCAGTTGGCCCTTGTGGCCGACCGGGTTTTTCGCCTGGTCGACCCAGAACCCGACGCCACGAAACGACGCCGGCAACAAACGATCACGCCAGCTCATTGGAGCCTCCTGTGGAAAGTGAGCGATAGCCGATGCGCGAACTCACCGCCAGGGCCGGTTGATTGGTCCGGGGCGGATCGGCGCGCAGCCCGGCCGGTGCGTTTTCGAAGCGCACGGTCAGGCCGCCTTCGAGTTGCGTGCGGTTATTGGCGGCGCTTTGTTGCACCAGGGCGCTGGAGGTGTGTGGCAACGTACCCGGCGCCAGCGGGATTTTCGCTGGAATGTTGGTGGACGCTGGCGCCAGGCTGGACGACAGGCCCGGAGACTGCTCGCTGGCCCCGCCAAAAAACGCCGGCGCCAGCTCACCTTTGCCTTCGGCGTTGGTGGCGCGCTGCGCTTCGGTCAATCCCTCGACCTTAGCGGTGAACGAAGTGATCATCTCGCCGAAGCCGCCGTTGAAAAACGCCTTGATCGGCGCAATCACCGCCTGCAACTCGTTCCACCACTGGCTGAACCACTCGCCCACCGGCCCCCACTGCTTGACGAGGCCCTGGATGGGTGACCAGTCGAACAGACCGCTGAAAACCGCCAGCATGATCGACACCTGGTTGCGCACGCCTTCCCAGATCCCGGCGAAGACTTCACCGATCGTGCCCCAGTTGGCCATGATCAGCCCCAACGGCGTCCAGTCGAACAGCCCTTTCAAGGCGTCCATCACCGGCACGGTCAAGGCCTTGAGCAGGTCCCAGATCGCCGCGAACAACCCGGTCAGGGGCGTCCAATTGGCAACGATCAAGCCCAAGGGTGACCAGGCGAACAGCGTCTGCATGAAACCGATGACCGGCGTTGCCGCCGCCACGATCAAATTCCAGAGGGCACCAAAAAAGCTGCTGATCGGCCCCCAGTTGCTGATCACCTGCCCCATCGGGGTAAAGGCGAACATCGTCTTGAAGAACTCGACCATCGGCAGGACGATCGGCGCGAGCCTCTGCCAGAGCCCGGCGAAGAACGCTGAAATCGGCGTCCAGTGGGCGATGATCATCCCTGCCGCCAAGGCGATGCCCATGGCAATCAAGCCGATGGGGTTCATCTTCAAGGCCAGGTTCACCACTTCGAACGCCTGGCTCGCACCGCTGACCGCCATCTGGATCGCGTTGAACGCCACGACGCCATTCGCCAGGCCCTGTACCAGTTGCGGGTTGTCCTGCAGTACTTGGGCCACGCCGCTGACCATAGGCTGCAAACTGAGCGCCACCGCGTTGACCGCAGGCCCCAGGGCCGAGCCGAACTGCACCGACACATTGCTGATGGAAGTCTTCAATCCATCCAGGCTCTGTGCCGCCATGCGGGGCGCTTCAGGGGCCTGGACGGCGCTGGCCGCCGCGCTCGCTGCACCCGCTTCGTCCTTGAAGGCCAGGGCCGACTTGAGCCCGTCCATAAAGGGCTGGGCCAGGCCGCCGCTGGGCAGCAGGCCGGAAATATCCAGGCTGCCCAGGCCCGTGGCGTCGAGGTTCTGCTTGAAACTCGCAACCTTCGCACGAAGGCCGGCGAGCTTGGGTGACAGCTCGTCGATGCCGGTCAGCAGCACCGCTCTTTTCTCTACGTTTTGTGTGTCTGCCATCACTGCACCTGCTGCATCGCATTGATCCGTTGCGCGTGCTCCAGTGATTCGCGGAGCACATCCAGTGGCCTGGCCATCATCTGTTCGGGGTCAACCTTCCAGAACCAGGCCAGGTCATAGGCGGCGGCGATCAGGTCGCCGATGGCTGCGACGCCGCACTCATGAAAAAACTCGCGACGGCCCAGCTCAGGGCATTGAGGTCAGCCAGGTCCAACTGGTTGACCGACGACGGCGGGATGCCGGCGCACACCGCGATGTATTTGGCCGCGACGTCCATGTCCAGGCTCACCTCCTCGCTCTTGTCGATCTTGTACGGCAGCGCCTTGATCGCCCGGACCTCCTGCACCGTCGGACGGCGCAAGGTCAGTTCGTTCAGCGACTCGCCGTGGGCCTCGATGGCCACGCGCAACGTCACGACATCGGTCATTGCCAGGTCCCCTTGATGCCTTCGAATTTCAGTTCGATGGTGGCGTCGTCGCCCTTGGACACCGGCTCCTCCACCAGGTAGGCGCCGGCCAGCACGTAGACCTTGCCGTTGTTGAATTCACAGGTAACGGTCATGTCGGTGCCGGCCACCAGTTGCTTGAGCGGGAAGTCCGCGGTGTGCAGGGCCGTCACCTTGAAGGACGGGGCGATGTCGGTTTCCTTGTAGAAACCCGGTACGACGGTTTCGCGTTTTGTGAACATCAGGGGCGCTTCGCAGCCGCCATTGATGGTCAGTTGAGCGCCGTCCACTTTGACGTAGCAGGTGCCCGCAATCAGTTGACCCATGGTGTTTCTCCTTGCAATAAAAAGCCCACGCGCGGTGGGCTGGATTCAGATGTTCGAACGGAACGGTCAGGCCGCGTCGTCGTACTGCAGGCGGAACTGGTTGAGCAACGCGAACACCCGCAGGCCGTTGATGTAATCCGGCGGGAACAGCACGTTGACCCGGCTCGGGTCCTGGGTGTCGCGCTCGACGATCAGGTGCTCGGCGAACAGCTCGGCATTTTCCACGTGGCCTTCCAGTTCGAGCTTGGCGTATTGCGCGATCAGTTCGCCGCGGATGGTGCTCGGGGTCACGATGGGCTGGCCGGCGCCGAAACGGGTGCCGTCGGAGGCCAGTTTGTGGCGACCGTACTTGCTGGTGATCACGCTTTGCAGGCGGCGCACGATGAACGCCGACTGGTGCATGGTTTCGCTGTCCAGGTAGGAGTTGTCGGCCTGGCCGAAGGCATTCTTCTGATACGTGGTGATGGAACGCTGGATGCGCACGTAGCCACCTTCGTAGTACGCCGTGGCGATGCCGTAGTTGAGCAGCGACTGGCGTTCGGTCAGGGTGAAGCGTTCGCTGGCCGGTGCCGGATCCAGGCCCGGCAGGCTGCCGCTCTGGGTCGGGCGGCTGGCATCCGCCGAGATGAACACCGCGGTGCGGGCGGCCAATGCGGCGGCCTGGACCCAGAACGGTTGTGGTACGCCCGGCTCCAGGGCCTGGATCGTCATGTGCTGGTCGTTGCGCGCCTGACCGGCCGCCACCAGGGCACCCAGGGTGCCGCGCTTGGCACTGTAGACATGACCGAACAATTGCTTGGCCCAGGACCAGCGGCCGGTGCTGTCGTCCATCACCGCTTGCCAGGTGTCGAGGCTGGCCACGTCCGACCAGGGCATGGCGATGAATTCGAATGGCTCGTCGCCCAAGGCTGCAACGGCCGCGGTCTGGTCCGGCATACCGGCGCCGCCGGTCATGGCGGTGACGGCGGTGGTCAGCCCCGCCGGGGTGTCTTCGCCGTTGCTCTTGCCCAGGCGATTGAATTGCAGGCTGATGTCATTGCCGCTGTCGCCGGTCCATTTGGCGCTGAGGGTCACGACGCCTTCGGCGGCCGCAGCGCTCACCGGCAGGTCGGCGGCGGCGTTGATTTTCAAGGCCAACGCCGTGGCGGCCTGGGTGGCAGTGGCGCCGTTGACGATGGCGGCCTGCACGCGCACACCGCCAACGTACAGGTTGAGCACACCGCTTTCAGTCGCGGTGCCGGTGAAAGTCAGCACGCCTTTGGCGACGGCGCCTTCGACGTTGTGCAGCGGCAGGCACCAGATCTCACCGAGCGGGTCGGTCTTGCGCCAGGTTTCGTACATCGAGGCAAGCATCGAGCCTTGCCCGCCGATGTTCTTGGCCAGCGCGACGCTGGACACCAGTACCAGTTTGCCGACATCGGCCGGGGCGACACTGTCGTTGACCTGGGCGACGATCAACCGGCGCATGGCCGATGACGCGCTATTGGCGGCCGAGTTGTCCATTTCGGCGTAGAACAGCGGCACACGAATGTCCGCGGGAATATTGCTGAATCCGATCGCCATCATTTGGCTCCCTGTGGTTTGGCCGCTTTCACGGCTTTGGTAGTGATATCGCCATCGGCCAGACGTCGACGCCACCAGGCGTTGTCCGGCACTTCACGGCCCTCGAGGGGCAACAGATCGCCCGCTTCCGGGTCCGGTACGGCACGGCCCGGGGCCGGCAGCACGGTGATGCGTTTGCTCATGGGGTTACGTCTCCAGAAAAAGTCAGTTCCACGCGCCCGTCGGGGCCGGGACGTTTCAGGTTGGGGTCTGCCGGATCGATGGCATCGACCCGTACGGTGGCCCCGGTGTAGGACGACAAGCCGTCCAGTTCACGCTCGTGCCAGCTTTCGGCAGGCTGGCTCATCAAGTTGCGACCCAGCTGGAACTCGCTGAAAAAGCGCAGCCGGTACACCACACGGCTGCTGTTGAGGGAAACCAGCTCACCGCCGTCGTACTCGATGCCGGTGTAGTCGCCAGCGGGTTTGAACCCCACCAGCGCGCGCCACAGTTCGGCACGCAGGTCGTGCAATTGATCCAGTGCTGTTGTCACGTCGGTGGAATCGAGAGCCAAGGTCACTTCGAAGCGGTCGCGGATCGCTTGCCGGGTGGCGTTCTGCGCCGTGTTTGCGCTGGCCAGATCGTTGATCGGCGCTACGTAGGCGCAGGGAGGCTGCAATGTGCCAAGGTCGATACCGGCGGCCACTCGATTGGCCACGGTTGGGCATTGCTCACGCAGTTGCGTGAGGATCGGAGTGATCTTCATGGAGGAACTCCAGGTGTTGGAAAGTGCTGCGTGATATCGCGAGCAAGCTCGCTCCTACTGGTGGGTTCTGCTGTGTTTGCAGAACGGGGGTCAGGCCTTGGCATCCAGGCAGGTCGCGTTAATCAAGCAGCGATAGCTTTTTTCCCGGTCGCCGCTGGCGGTGACCTTGTCGATCGACCAGCGACCACGCATGAAATCCGGCCAGGAAGGATCCAGCAGCACGATGCCTTCGGCGGACAAGGCCGGATTGCCCGGGCATTCGATCGCCACCTTGAGGGCTTCGCGCAGCATCCGACGCACCTCTCCTTCACCGGCGGCGCGGGCATCGTCTGCGCTCTGGAAGCGCTGGCGCAGGGTCTTGAACGGGGCGATGCCACTCTCCTCGACCCGCAGCTTGCCAGCTGCCGCATCCCACCAACTGGTCTTGCAGCCCTGGTACTTCGCTCGGGCGGTTTCATCCAGTCTGGCCGAAATGAAGGCATGGTCGCCGGGTCGATTGTTCGTCGTCACCGACAGTTGTATCTCGGGCAGGACCTTGCCCGACAACGACTTCGCCTGACCGCGCCGCGCCAGTACATACAACTCGTTGACCGGCTTGGCGACCGCGTCGTAACGGTGGGCCAGGCGCGTCAGGAAACCCATGTCGGTTTCGTTGGACTGGTCGATGTGTTCGATCTTGATCAGCGACAAGTCCGGCGCCACGCGCGCAGAAAAGCCGTGCCTGGAGGTCAGTTGACGAAACAGCGCGCCCAAGGTCGTCGGGCCATGGCTGACGGAGCGGCGCTGTTTGAATCCGGTCTGGTCCGCCGCACTGAACGGCGCGGCCATGGCCACCAATGTCAGGCGCAACGGGAACAGCGTCGGCGTGCGCCGGGTAATGACGAACTCGCCCTTGTCCACCAGCCCCGACTCCAGGTAGCCGACCCGCAGGCCGATTTTCCCGCCCAGGCTGGGCAACCCTTCAAGCCCATCCAGACTGATGGTGAGCGTCAGTTGATCGGATTCGAATCCCGCCGCGTCGACGTGGGTCCAATTGAGCAATCGATCGTTGAGCAGCGCGGCGTTCGCACCATAAATTTCCACCGCAGGCGTGAAACCCAATGACATGCCGCCTCCTTAATCCCAGGCCGAAACCGGTGGGGTTGCCACGGGCTTGAGGTCCACTTCCGGCAAGACCACCCCTACGCCCGCCGGTAATACCGGGCCCCATTCCGCCAGTTCCGGATTGAGCAGCCAGAACGCCGCTTCGACCAGATCGTCACAACGCTCCAGCTCTCGATACAGCAACAGATTCACCGAATCACCGGCGATGCTTCGAACCCTACGCATTGGCGAACTCCGTCAATTCGATCACCCACCCCACCACCATCGCGGTGCCGTCATCGATGATCTCGGTCTGGGTTTCCGTCACCTTGTTGATTTGCCAGAGGCCCCAGTTGCGGCCGATGCCGTCCACCAGCGGCAATGGCACACGCTGCGCCTGCAACGCTCGCAACTCATCGAGGCGATCCATGGCGGTGGCGTACATCGACTTGCCCGTGATCGTCAGCCCTTGCGGGCCTTGGCCGGTCTGGCTGGACTTGGGTTTGCTGGTAAGAATGTCGATGCTTTTCCAGCCACCGTCCGAGGTGCGCAGCAGGCTGTGGTAGGCAAAGTTGCGGGACAGGCCGAAGATGAAACTGCCCAATGCCATTTGTTGACGCATCAGCGACCTCCGTCGGTCAGGGCCGCGTCACTGCGCATGGCCAGTGAGTTGGGCACGGTTGTCAGGGCGAACTGGCCGGCAAGCTGCTGCACGACCAGGTTCGCCAACTGGCTGGCACTGGCCTGGTCCTGGCCGTTGATGTAGATGTTCGCGGTCATGGTGTTTTGTTGGGGGCTAATCATGGTGCTGACCAGGTCTTTGTTGACTTGGTCCGGCGACTTGAGGCGATCAGCCCCGGTGTAGATAGCCTCCCCCAGGGATTCGCCGCCCTTGCTGCCCAAATAGGAACCCAGCGCACCGCCGACCAACGCACCGATCGCGGTGCCGATCACCGGAACGAAACTGCCGAGCATCGCGCCGGTGGCGGCACCGGCATATCCGCCCGCTAGCCCGCCAAGACCGGCTCCGGCCGCCCCCGAAGCCGCCTTGTAATCACCGGCTTGCAGGGCCTTGACGCCGTCATAGCCAGCGCTGGCCAGCACCAGAGGGGCGCCCAGCCTGCCGGTGAAAGTTCTCGCTCGAGCGGCGGAGATCCCCAGCCGGCTGCGCATATCAGGACGGGAAGTCTCGGCTGTTCCTGCGCCCGGTTGCTTCTGCCCGCCGTCCTTGGCTTGAGTTCCGGACGCATCGCTTGCCGCTGGCTGGATCGCCGCATCGGGCTTCAGCAATGCCTCGCGGGTAGAGGCGACACCCGACGTCACTTTGTCCACAATGGCGCCGCGAAACGGTGATGCGAGCGCCGCGCCGAACAAGGCCAACGCCGCAGTGATTTTCGGCAGCGACTCGGCCGCGACACTCAATCCCGTCGCCAGCGCGTCCACGCCAAGCATCGCCAGATCGGTGATGGGCGTGACAGCGCTGCCGATCGCCGTATCGAGACGGGTCACGCTGGCATCCAGTGCATTCCAGCGTGCTTGCGAGGTGTTTCCCCGGGTATCGGCGGTCTGGGCCATCGCCCCCTTGTCACCATCGCCCTTATCGGATGCCACGGTGAGCGCGGTTTTCAAGTCCTCGGGCGACTTCAGCAACTTGCCGATGCCCTCGTCGCCATCGAACAGCGTCTTGAGCAATGAGGCCTGCTGCTCGGCAGGCTTGCTTTGCAGCGTCGCCAGAACATCCTTGATCGCACCCGATGCATCCGTGCGCAGCCTGCTGGCCAGTGCCCCCGGTTCGATGTCCAATCGAGCCCAGGCCGTTCGCTGTTCCGGCGTGACCTTGTCGCCCTTGCCCAACGCGGTTCCCAGGATTTTCAGCGAGGCGCTCGCTTCGTCCTTGCCGACAGAGGCGTTCAACAGCGCGGCCGCGATGGCGGCGATCTGCTCGGGTGTCATGCCCGCTTCGATGCCGGCCTTGCCACCGCGCTGGGCAACCGAACCGATGTCCGCCGCCGAGGTCTGCAAACTGGCACTGGCGCCAAGACGGTTGGCCGCGTTGCCCAATTCGAGACTCTTCCCTCGATCCAGGTTTAATGAAGTGCGCAAGCCAGCCATAAGCGCGCCGGCGTCCTTCAGCTCGATTTTGTAGGCCGACGCCATCACCGCACTGTCGCGGGCGAAATCCGTCAGCACTTGCTGGCGGTCTTCGGGCTTGACGTTCTTGACCAGCCCCGCATTGACCGCCGCCAGCTGGATCTGTGCCAGCTGCACAGCGGTCGCCCCGCTGGATGCGGTTTGCTTTTCGCCGGCGATCTTCTGGTTTTCGTTGGCCATCACCTGCAGTTGTTCCGGCGACAGCCGCAACTTCTGGTTCAGGTCGACCATGGCCGTTTGCATCGCCATGGCAGGCTTGAGGACGTCGGGGGGCGCCAGCTGATCGACCTCGGCCCTGAGTTTCGACTTCGGCTCCGCATTCGCCGCTGGCGCTGCTGCATTCACCTTGAGCAACTGTTGCCCCAAGAGCGTGGTGTTCAGCGTTGCCAGGGTCTCGCGCAGCTTCACTTGCTCCGATACCAGCAGCCGGATGTCGAGGCTGGCGGTGCTCAACGCCAGATTCAGCCCCGACGCATCAGCCACACTGCCGAGTGTCGGCATATCGACGCTCGCCGCAAAGGAGAGCGAATATTTACTGTCTGCCATCGCGCTTTACTCCTGTTTCACGCCAAGGCGAGCGATCGCGATGTCGTAGCGGCGCAAGGCCTTGCCGGCGTCCCACTCCAGGATTTCCGCCTCACTTACCGAGTAAATGAGCGGCACCACATCGAGGATCACTTCGATGTCGCGCTCCGAAAGAAGTCCGCCGGTTTGTTTAAAAAATCGTCGATGCGCACCTGAAGCTGAGTCCAGTCAGGCACGGTCAACAGGTCCAGGTCGGGAATCATCAGCCCGGTGCAATGGGCGGTGATGAACTCGGCGCGCTCCTTGGCCGTCTTCAGTTTTTTCATCACCTTGGTCGCTCGCAGCACGGGCATTTCCAGGGTCAGCGAGATCAGGCTGCGGCCAGCGACGTTGAGCGGTTGCAGCAGTTGCACTTGGTCGGGGTCGGCGGGCGCTGTTTGAGCGTCAGCGACTTGCCCCAAGAAGTACGACGCCGGGCGGGTCGACATCTCGTGCACGTACTGCGCAATGCTCACGTAGTCCGGGCGTTTGAGCTGGTCCAGCTCCTTGACCGAAAGGCCGGTGGCCAGTTTGGCCAGTTCGAAGAATTGATCGTCCTCGTCATCGCCGGCACGGGCCAGGGCCTCTTTTTGCGCGGCATAGAACAAGGGTTTGAGTTGAAGCTGCTCGATCTGCGAACCGTCGTCACCGGTGATCGGCGACAGCAAGACATGAACGGGAGGCGTCCAGGACATGGAATCAGTTCCTTGGTGAATCAGAGGACACCCTGTGGGAGCGAGCTTGCTCGCGATGACGTCGGGCTAGTCAGCATCGATGTTGGCTGACACACCGCTATCGCGAGCAGGCTCGCTGCCACAGGGATTGGGTGCAACTGACGGGCATCCGTTTAAGGCAGCAACACCGCACGGCGAGCATCGCCGAGGATGTCGACGCCGTTGAGCACGAACTTCTGGGTGCGCACGTCGATGTCGATCACCGGAACGCCGTTTTCCAGGCGGTTGTACGTGCGGCAGGACAGCTCCAGATTGGTCCTGGGCTTCTCGTTCATCTTCAGGGCGGTTTCCTCGAGGGATTTCAACTTGCCGCCCACGGTGTGATAGGTGGACCAGGTGTTGCCGTCCTGGTCCTGACCGGCCTCGCGCACGTTCAGCAGAATGTCGTCCCCTACGCTCACACCCAATGCCAGCATGATTTGCGGGCCGACGCCTTGCAGCGACAACTTGGCCGTCAGCGCCTTGCCGCTCTTGGCCATTTCCTCGGCGATGAAGCGACCGCCAGTCATCGACTCCATTTCGAATTCGATCTTCGGCGGGGTGAATTCCTCGACGGTCGCCGACAACGGCAGGCCTTGCAGGGTGGCCGCGATGGCCTGTCTTACGCGGTTGGTAAACATTAGAGAACGTCCTCCAGGAACTGCTCGATGATTTCATCGCGGGCGTTGAGTTGATAAATCATGTGTTCGTTCGGCGCGTAGCGGCCGTAGTCGATGACCACGTACCAGGTGCCGTTCTTGTACTTCTCGACGCTGTTCAGTTCCGGATGCAGGTACACGCTGCCGCCCGGAATGGTTTCATCGGCCACCAGGGTTTGCAGCCAGTCGTTGATGCGCTTGACTTCCTGGTCCATGAAGGACTTGGTCAGGTTCTTGGCCATGGCCTTCTGGCCGGCCTTGACCAGCTTGCGGCTGATGGCATCTTCCAGGCCGACGTAGCTGATGAACTTGCCGGTGATGGAACGGTTGCCCAGCAGCGAGAAGCCGCCGAGGATGGTCCGGGCGTAGTAGCTGACGCCGTAGCGGTTGAGCAGATCGCCCTCGGTGGAGGTGTCGAGGATGTTGTATTCGACGGTGCGCGAAACGTCTTCGGCATAGGTCACCTGGTTACCCGGGCTCTCCCATTGCTTGACCTTGGCGAGGGCGGCGATGGCCAGGCTCGACGGGGCCAGGAAAACGTTTTTCTTCGCAGCCTTGGAGTACACCGCCGGCATGTTGTGCACCACCAGGCAACGGTCGAAACCCAGGTCCGCGCCGCCCAGTTCCTGGCTGTAGGTCACTTGATCGGCGACCGAGGCGTCCTTGCCGTCGAGCACCACACGCGCCTTGATGCGCTTGCCGAACGAAGCGAACTCGCTGGCCACGGCCTTGGTGCCGGTAAAGCCTGGCGCGCCGATGATGGTCAGGTCCTCGGCCACCCCGCTCAACGCCGCCAGGCCCAACTTGCGCCCGGTCTGCGCCTCGATACCGCCGATCACGTTGTTCTGCGTGTCGGCCAGCGTGGCGCCCTCTTCGACGATGACCACATACACCGGCACCTTGACCACTTTGAGGATCTGGTAGACCGCTTGGAACAGCGTGCCCGCCTCCGCACCGGTCGGGTCCAACTGAGCTTGGGTGGTGAAGCTGTTGATACGGAACGGGGTGTTTTTCGGAATCAGCGGGTTGGCGTTCGGCGCGGTGCCGACCAGCCCGATGACGTTGTCACCCAGGCCACCCATGGCCTCGGGAGATTCGGTGGCATTGACGGTAATGCCGTTGTGCTCGAAGTTCAAAACCTCAGCCATGGTTATTCAGCCTTCTTGGTGGCGGCCTTTTTGGCCGGGTTGGTTGTGATGGCTTGCTTGTCAGCAGCCTGGTTACGCGTCTCCAGGACTCTGGTCAGCTCAAGACGACCGGCGCTGCGCAAGGCATTGGCCTCGACATCCAGCAGCTCCAGTTGCTGACCGATACTCGACCAGTGCCCCCCTCCGGTGGGGAATGGCACCAGCACGGTGTATTGCTTACGAATGGGCATTTATGGGTTCCTTCAGACGCAAAAACACAAAAGCCCCGATCACGGGGCTTTCTGCGGGCGAAAAAAAACCGCTGTCGCGGTCGGGTTTACTTAATGAAAGCTGGCATTACGGGCCAGACCAACCTGGACGGGTCGTCGACCTCTTCGGGAATATCCCGCAAGGCCTGGCGGTAAGCCTTGACCTCCGCCCTTTGGGTATCTGTCGCGGGAAAATCCGGCAGTTGAGTAAAGTCCGTATCTCGCAAAAGTTGATTGCGACGGGAGCGAATGGCTGCCAACTCAATTTCAAGCGTCGGTACTGCCAGTGGGATTTCAAGAGGACCGGCGTTGGATATTTCAGACATGTTTGCTCCTTAACTGAAGACGACGGTATCGGCCAAGGACAATTTGGTGCTCAAGTCGCCCTGGTTGAACAATCGGCCATTACCCACGCGCATGGTGTCGATACGCACAGTGGTGTAGTAAATGTTGGGAATCAGAATCCGCATGACAATATTGCCGTTGGTATCGACATAGACAGCAGGCGTCATATTCCCGAAAGTGGAGACGTTCTGCAGGACTCGTGTGGGTTGATAGCAATATCCCACCAAGGTTTCGTCGATTATCTTGGCCGTGCCATAGCTGTAGCCCTTGATGTTGAACCAGAACATTTCCGAGTTGACGTTGATGTTCAGCGGCACTCTGAAGTGCATGTAAACATTCGCGCTGGCCCCCAGGTTTGTCGATACGAAATCACCTTGTGCCGTTGCACCGTAGACGCCACCAGTCCCATAGACATGCCCTTGCAGCAGATTGCGACGAATCGTGCCCAGCGCCGTCGGATCCCCTTCGACATCCTTCAGGCTACGCCATTCATTGAACTGGGCTACAGCCGTAGCCATGGTCGTGTTGATGCTGCCGATCTTCCCGTTGACCACGGTGGTCAAGTTATTAGCCGCTGTCACCAGCGACGCGATAGTGGTTTCCAGACTCACGTTTCAAATTCCTTGTGCTATTGATTATTGGGCTTCAAGCGACATCACCCTGAACATCAAGCCGACATGCCGCGCCATGTTGTCGATATTGGCCGTGGCCAGCGCGGCGATTTCCTCGCTGATCAGGATGTTCAGGTTTTCGGCTCCGACTACCACCGTGACGCTTTGCGCCGGCAATGGAGAAATATCCAGCGTGAATTTTTGCAGCACACGAGCCGCTGCGGCTTTGTAAGTCAGCAACTTTCCAGCCACCGAATACACGGCCAGCAGCGTGCCGGTGGAGAGGTAAAACCCGAACTCGCCGATTTCGTACTCGTCCGGGCCATCGAACAACGCGGCCATCCTCAGTTGCCCTGGGTCGAGATCTTCGTAATCCACGATTGCGACACGCTGTCGCTCATCGCGAAGCGCGGTCTCCGTCCCTGTGGGATCGTAGCGAGCGGTACCGGCACCGATGTGGGTGATCTCACCTTTCAAGCCTTGCTTCTTTGCCTGCAACACTTCTTCCAGACCGGCGGAAGTGAAGCGAACCAAGCGCGTAATATCTTCTGTCATGACTGCGCCCTGAGGTCGTAATCGTTAATGGTGTAGGGTTGGGAAACCCCGATGCTGGTAAGCCTCGCGCCGAGACCGAGTGACGGCAGCGCGCCGCATAGAAACAGCTCGCCATCACTCATCGGCTCATGCACGATCAAGGCAGTTGCCAGGCCGCCATTGGTTTGATGCACGACGGTGATGGTGGCCTGGTCGCGCTCGCTCCTGGCCGTATTGATCCGCCGAATCAGGCGGCTATGGTCGCCGCTGGACCAGTCCTTGCCGATGATCGCCTGCACATCGAAGGTATAGGGACGGGCACGGGGACGCTGTTCGTACCAGGCGGTGACATGAGGCGTGAACCCCAGCGATTCGACGGCATGACTCAACGCCAGGCGAGTGCCGGCCTGACGCTGGATCTGCCAGGACAATGAAACCGTCAGGCGCTTCTCCGGGTCCGCTGCTTGCGCCTCCCACTCGCCGACCCCACGATCCGCCGCAAGGTAGGGCAAGAAAGCCGAAGGCGTGGCCTCCGGGTTCATCAACTCGGGAAACGGCGGAGCGATGCGTTCAAGCAACCGGGAAAAACCGATATCCAGCGCCCTTTCCAGCGCCGAGCTGTTGACTGGCAGCAGGCTTGCGGTTGGAGTGTCGTCACTCATAGTGTTTGCACCTCGACCTCGACGCCCGTGCAATACGGTGCCTGGAAAGCCGTGGTCACGATCGGCTCCAGCGGTTCGAGAATCTCGAGCTGGACCGCGCCGGCGCTGTGCAGCGTGTAGTCGATCCAGCTCGGGTCCACCCGACCTTCCAGTCGATGACACGCCTCGGCGTAGTCCCGCAATTGCCGTTCTGCGGCAACCTGGGTCAAGCCTGAATCCGGGCCGGCATTGATCTTCGCCACGACGCGGATCTTGTAAGGCTTGATCTGCGCGGCCTGCACGATGACCAGATCGGTTTCCGGTCGTACGTCAGGCCGGGCGAAGTGCCGGCGAACACCGTCCAGCAGCGCTTCGGACGGCGTGCCATCACCCTCCCGGGACAACACCGTCACGGTGACTTCACCCGGGGCTGTCCGGCGTCCGTTGCCGTCCTTGACCTGCGCGGCGAGACCGTCCGGATCGAATGTGTAGGTCACGTTCACGACACCGCCAGCCGCACTGTCCACCTTCACCACTGGCCGTTCACCCAAGGTAAAAATCTCCCGCCGATACTGCATGCGCGAGCCGGCCGCTGGCGCATGGGGCGCCAGGTAGTAGCGCAACCGCGCATCGTCATCGCTCTCGTAGACCGGGGGGATGGGCGGGAACGCTGCCGGGTCGCCTGGGTCAAGCAACTGACGCTCAAGGCCCATGTCCGCGAGACGAGCGTCGAGGTTGGTGCCCGTGGCCCACCACGCCAACATCTGCTTGATGCGGGCGTTGTACTTGCGTTCGTGGGTTTGCAGCCGTACGCAGAACGCCTCAAGCGCCAGGGTCAGCAGTTCGCTTTCGTTTTCAAGACTGTCCACCAGCTTCGCCGCGCTGGTGGGAGAGCGTGCGGCAACGTACTCCACCACGAAGGTCTTGAATTCTGCTAGCAGATCCTCGAACGCTTCGACGGTCACGATGGCAGGTTCGGCCAACTGATTCTGGCCGGGGATCAACATGCTCATGTCACCACCTCGAAAGTCTGTTTGCGGTTTTTCCAGATGCCGGCGAAGCGCAGCAGCAGCCCGGCACCATGCCGGCTGGCCACGATGACTTGCGGTTCGAAGTCACCGATGCCGTTGTGCGGGTTGTAGAACGCCTGGGCCGCGTGGCTCTGGGCCAGGATCAGCAGATCGTCGCCGAGGTTCTGTCCCAGCAGTTGCGTCAGTGCGCAGCCGTACAAGGGGCGTTTCTGACGCGTGCCCAGAGGCGTGGTCAACGCCCGGGTGGCGCGCTGCACGAACTGCAGCCAGTCGTCCACCGTCACGCCGGTGTTTCTATCGATTCCGATCATGGGAAGCTCTTTATGCGGTACTGATGACGCGTCCCTGGTGATCCACCAACGGGCCGCTCAGGTGCACACCGGAGGCGTCGAGCCGAATGCCGACGGCGCCCAGTTGCAGTTCTATCGTCTCTGGGCTCATCGCCAGCCGCGCCGGACCGATGCTCAGTTCCAGGGATTCACGGGAACCGGCGAATGCGGTGGGGCCGTTGTTCCAGTGCAGGACATGGCTGGTATGGTCGTAGCCGCTCTCCGTGCCGTCCTGATAGAGCCGACGCGTCAGCGAGGCCTGTGTCGAGACGGGCGGAAACTGACCGCCATTGAGACCGAACAACGCCACCGACTGACCGCCGCCATCGCCACCACCGTGGTTCAATAGCAGGCACTGCTCGCCAATCGAGGGGATCCGCGATTCGCTCTGGGCACCGGCACTCGGGTTGAAGAACCGGATCGCCGGGGTCAACAGATCCCCATGGCTGACCCGACACGTGTTGCTGGCCGCATCCACTTCCTGACAGACACCGATGCGGCAGAAGCTGTCGGCGCGTCGATGCAGGTCTTCCAGCTCGGCTTCCACCTCGGCCAGGCGCTCGATGATCGGCCCCAGGTGCAGGCGTACAAGTCCATCGAACATGGTTCAGGCCTCAAGTGAGGTGTATTGATCCGGGTCGTCGATGTTCGACACTTCCCAGGTACGGGCAAATTTCGGGATACCCGAGGGGTCGTCCAGCAGCGTCGGACCCAGGTACAGGGTTTGAGTGAATGAAAGGGTCCAGGCGGTATAGGACCGGGTCCCGCCGCTAAAGACGGACGCGATACCCTCGACATCCGCTGGCCGACTGCATTGCTCGGCCGACAGACCCCAGCGGTTGTCGACGATCAGGCGTTTCAACTCACTGGCCAGATCGCAGGCCGCCAACCCCGCGCCCGGCGACACGACTTGCATGGACAGCGTCAGGACATGGGCAATGCGTGCGTCGTTGGCACGGTTGCCTGACGCATCGCGCTCGATGGCGATCAAGACCCAAGGCTGATCGCCGGTGTCGTCGAAGTCCTGGAGGCTCCCGACCTTCAGGCCGGGAAACGTGGTACGCAGCGTCTCGGCAATGGCGGAAAACAACTGCGATGGTTTTTCAATGAGAACGGGCATTGGATGGCCTCTTTGCTGTGGGCTGGGGCACCGGGCTCACTGTTGGTCGGAACGGGAATCCGGCGGTGGCATTTCGCAGATACCAATCCGCTTGGCGACCCAGCGCTCGTACAGCCCGATGGCCACGTCGGCGCCAGCCATGGCGGTCAGGCAACCCAGGGCGCAAGCACTCCAGATCGACATGCCGAGGGCATACAGCAGCATGATTGCCGAGACACCGCAGATCACGCAGGCACCGGAGCGCAAGGCCAGGCGCCGTAACAGGGACCAACCGCGCGCCCCTTCCTTGTCGGCACGCCACATCTCGCCGGACACCCCGCCCACCAGGGCGAGCACGATGACCAGCCAGATCGGCATGTCCAGCAACGCTTGTTGCTCGTTTGTCATGTCTCGTTTCCTGGGGTGATTAAGATTGGGCGGGTAAGTTGTTTGAAGTTGAAAGAGATTGGGTCGTTGCAACCCATTGAGTCACTGGAAGCAGCGTTCAAACGTTGGCCAGGTCACTGAAGATTGAAATCACTTTGGCGCAGCGCAGGTCGCGCCTTTGTAAGTCATGGTGTAGGTGTAGTGCCTGTCCCAGGGCAGTGGCAGCGCACTGGGTGCGGCCCATTCCGCGTAGTTACCCGACATCGAACCAGCGACAGCTAACTTACCCATGGCAATGGTCGCGAGATTGTTAGCGCTCCCTGCACCCGGCATTGGCACACTCCCGTTCCATTGGAGATCGTCCCCGTTCTGGAACCATGCGCCCTTCCAGCCGGCCTGGGAACTCGAGTACCAGGTATTGTCTGTTTTGAAACAGATCGTCTGGTTGGCATAAAAACCACCGCCCGGAACATGGTAGGAAGCGAATTGCCAGGAACCGACAGGCGAGGTGTCGGCCATGGCTTGGATGGCCTGGGTAGCCAGAACGGCTGCGAGCAATACGCTGAGCAGTTTGTTCATTATTGATTTCCTTTGGATAGATCAAGCTTGACGGGATCGTGCGTAAGGCCGACGACGTTACAGTCGCTCGACAATGACGTTATCGATAAAGGCGAAGTGAGCATTCGGATCCTGCTCATTCCAGAAGCTCAACGTGGTTTGATCGCTCACGGCGGTAAAATCGTAGGTTCTGGTTTCCCATACGGTCGCATTACTGGTGGCGACAGGGGTGTCGAAACGGGTGGTCTGGCCTGCCACCTTGACATTGATGATGCCGATTCCCGTACGGTTCACGTACTTGGAATTGCCGGCACTGAACGTCAGGCGATAATGTGCGCCTACAACCGTGTTGATGTTCTGCTGGATGCCCCCACCGTTTTGATAGGTGTAGTTGGCGAGGTCGACGCTCATTACACCTTCGGCGGCGACCGAACTGCCAATGGCAGCTCTGACATTGATGTACTCAACGCCTGACAGAAACGTAGTCCATCCGGTCACGAAGTCGGCTTGGGACGGGGTATTCAGTACGCAGTCATTGCCACAACCGGGGGATTCAAAGCTGCCGTTCACAACCATATTGGCTGCGAAGGCAGCACCGCTAGCCGCCAACAGCGCCATGGACAGAACCAACGAGCCGATAAGACGTTTGATTTTTTTCATGCTTTCACCTCAAGAGTCGATGTTTTGCGCGGGGCAATCCGCATTCATGTCGCTCGACGGCGATAACTCGAGGCTCAGGGCCTTCACATGATTCAACGTCCCACACCGGGTACATTTGATCTGGAGTTCGGTGTTCTCGCCCACGCGGGCCAGAAGCCTTTTGCAGTGACCACATCTGAAATCCTTCAGCATCGGAAGCCCTCCATTGGCGGTGGTGATGTGTTTGAACGCACCTTACGGTGCAGGCATTCCAAAAAGCCCGGTTGCCCCAGGCTTTTCAGTAATGCGCTTGATCTTTCGGCGCGACTGGCGCGGTACGGATCCATTCAAATTGTTCCTCCGGCCGCGGTCCCTGCCCGCCGGATAACTGCTTCTGGTGCTTTACGCTGCACACCTGGGCCAGTTGCCAACCCTCTGAACCGTTGAGGCCGGTTCATCGCTGCCTGTGGGTGAAACTAAAGAGCGGTTGTTGCCAGCCACTTTGTCGAGCGGCTTGGACACAGAATATGCATGTATGCATATCCAGTCAATGCGAAAATGCATTTATTTATGCACGAAGAATGCGTAAATGCATGGACCCCTTGCAGATACGGGGTTGCGGGCTTTCGAGAGGCGAAAAAAAACCCGCACGACGGCGGGTTTTATCTGACAGCGAAGAGGTTAGCGGGCGTACATGCCCCACCAGAAGACGTGACCGAGGATGACGATTTGCTCATCCTGCATTTCCTGGAAGGTGTAGTCCTCGTCTGGGTGTTCTTCGCGATTGAAACTGCGCAGGCGGATACCGGTAGGCAAGCGGTAGAGCTGTTTCACCCGCAGCTGGCCGTTGTGATTGATGGCGTAGAGGTCGCCGTCGACAATGTCGCCGATCCCGCATTTGCCTGCGTTCACCCCGACCGTGGCCCCATCGCGCAGTACTGGCAGCATGCTGTTGCCGCGCACCGTCACGCATTTGGCCTGGTCGAACTGCACGCCGTTATGGCGCAGGCTGCGCTTGCCAAAGCGCAGGCTGGAGCGCTCGCTCTCCTCGATGACGAATCTTCCTGATCCAGCAGCCAATTCAACCTCACGCAGAAAGGGAACCGAGACCTCGTCTTCTTCGACAGGGGTATCGTCGTCCCACAGGCTTATGTCCTTGAGTTCGGAATGCGGCTCGTCGCGGCGCCCGCTGCCAACGGGCGAAAGATCGGCGCGCCCGCGCAACTGGTCGGTGCTCACGGCAAAATACTCGGCGATCTTCGAGATATGCTTATCCGAAGGATCGACGATCTTGCCGCTGAGGATCCGCGAGAGGGTGGACTGAGGCACGCCGGTACGCCGGTGAAGCTCCGTGGGGGAGATCCCGTGCTGATCGAGCAATGCTCTTAATACGGTAGAAACGTTGCGTTTTTGCATAACGCGCATGATGCTTGTTCTTTTTGCGGAATACAAATGCTGAACTGCATATATCTGCACATTTCCATGTGGATCCATTGCTCAAGCATATCGACAACTCGGGACGACTTTATAAAGCTGGTGGCGATAAAATTGACTACCCTATCCCTGCCGACCTAGAGGCCACGCTCGGGCCACCATCCGGAGCGCACCTATGATCTCGATCAAGCTAGGTTTGACTAAAGGGGCCAAAAGCACCTTTGCCGATTTTATTCGCAATGCAAAATCGGACCAAAAGAAGCGTGTTTACAGCGAGGTTTTGATTGAAGCTACCAAGCAGCAGAATCAGTTGATGATGCAAGCCGAGGCGAAACGAACCTAATATCCAGATTTCAAGAGAAGCCCGACCAAGCGTCGGGTTTAATGAGATGGTCAGCCTGACCGAGAAGCCCTGCAGGTTTACGCTTGCAGGGCTTTTCTCGTTTTCGGCGGAGGATCTCTCATGAACACGATGACGCTTCTCGGCATCGACATTGGTAAACACAGTTTCCATCTGCACGGCCAGGACGCCAAAGGTCATCAGGTTTTGCGCAAGAAAACCAGCCGCAGCCAATTGCTCGGCACATTGGCCCAACTGCCGGCCTGCACGGTGGTGATGGAGTCGTGTGGCGGTGCCCACTGGCTGGCTCGACAGGTTGAGGCATTGGGCCACGAGGTAAAACTGATTGCCCCGCAATACGTTAAGCCGTTCGTC
>NZ_FMUL01000020.1:0-101639 GCF_900101215.1 Pseudomonas sp. NFACC32-1 | reverse complement strand
CCGGTGGCGGCGGCATCCCGACGATGTACGACGCCCACGGCAAGCTGCAGGGCGTCGAAGCGGTGATCGACAAGGACCTGTGTTCGGCGCTGCTGGCCGAACAGCTGGAGAGCGACCTGCTGGTGATCGCCACCGACGTCAACGCCGCGTTCATCGACTACGGCAAGCCAACCCAGAAAGCCATCGCCCAGGCCCACCCGGACGAAATGGACAGGCTCGGCTTCGCCGCCGGCTCCATGGGACCCAAGGTCCAGGCAGCCTGCGAATTTGCCCGCAACACCGGCAAGGTCGCGGTGATCGGCGCACTGGCGGACATCGATGCCATCGTCCAGGGCACTGCGGGCACGCGTATCAGCACGGCCACTCCCGGCATTACCTATCGATAATCAGAACTGCAGGGGCAGGGTCAGGCCTGCCCCTCCTCCCGAACCCTGAAAGGAGAGCACCATGGCCCACTTTGAACCCGGTCGTCTGCATATCGAACGACACGCACTGAACAAGGACGATGTCAGCTACGACCTGTGCCTGGATTATGAGGTCACCACCGATCCCAAGGAAGGCAAAGGGATGCAATTCACGATGCACGGCAGCATTCAGGGCAAGGATATGAAGGAAACGTTTTTCCTGAGCAAGGAGCAGGCATACAACTTCGCCAGCAACGTGACCAAGATTGCGGAGAAACATGGAATTCCCAAGGCTTACAGCAGCATCGGTTCGCAACACAAACATTACGATCTGATGTTCGAGGATGTGCGGGTGCAGTTGAACATGAAGTCCGGAGACCCCGTCAACCCTGAACATTTTGAATGACTCACCGAGCGTAAATGGCACGCACCTGCACGCTCACACGATTGTGCCGGTTGGCAGGAGCGCTGTTGTTACGTGACCTTGATTCACATCCCAGGTACTCAAGGAAAGCAGCCATGACACCGATTCGCACCCTGGCTTTAATTGCTGCACTGCTGTCAACGACCAGTCTGGCGGTCCGTGCCGCTGATATACCGCTGGGCAGCAATGCCATGGAAGGCCATATCGTTTCGCGCGTACTCGCCGTTGATCCGGCGCTCTATCAAGTCACCATCGAAGGCCGCAACAAAGAACCGGTGCCCATCCAGCTCTCCGACCAAGCCAAGAACCTGCACAATCTGAGAGTCGGTGACAACGTCGAGATTCACGTGATTCGCTCAGTCGCTTATGTATTGGATACGAACGTTGGCGGGGAGCCAGGAGTATCCAATGAAGCCATGGCCATCCGCACCACCAAGGACAATCCCAATCCCGGCGGTGAAGCTTTCCGTCAAGTCAGAGTCACGTCCAAGATCACTCGCATTGATTTGAAAGAACATGAAGTGACTTTGCTACCTCCGGAGGGACAAGTCATCGTATTGAAAGTGGAGGATCCAAAGCTTCAGGAACGGATGAAGAAACTGCAGGAGGGTCAGACGATCGATGCCATTTATACCGAGGTATTGAAAGTCAAAACCTCACGCTAGGCTCTGTACGAAAAGTCTCGAGATGAAGATCAGGCAAGGCGAAAACAGCCGAGCAAGCGCGGTGTACCGGAGTACATGAGCATTGCGAGGCAGTTTTCAACGCGGCATGAACGAGTATCAAGTCTTTTCGTACAGAGCCTAGGGAACCCCCGACTTAACCACTGGCTGGCCTGGGCGGACATGGCGTCGCGCTTGCAAGCCGGCCAACAGACCAACAGACCAACAGACCAACAGACACCATCGCAATGCTCGCGAGATTCAGGCATCAGAGATGTGGATGGCGATGAGTGCCTGTCAGCTTTTGCAGGCCACCTGGGCAGGCGCGGCAGACGTCAACTTGGAGGGGATTACAATTGACGTGCCAGGCACAGGGGTGAGCTCGAAAACTCCCAGCAGGCAAATAAGTGCTTGCCGACCATCCTTGTCTGGCCTCATGTCCACTCCTGCAAAAACTTCGTAGTCTTTCCCGGGTTCCAGTTTGTACACGAGTGCCTGGTCAGCGCAGGCCCAATAAGTGCTGCCAGAACCAGCAACGGTCGCGCCCTGGGTTGCAATCTGAAATGGCAAGTCTGTCCTGACGCGATATTCGGTGACAACCTCCTTGTATGCGCCTTGGGCTCTGCGGATCGAGGGGATGTATTGGACAAGAGGGGGCATCACCCTTTTCGGCATGCCAATGCTCACCGACTTCAGGGGGTACTGCGGATAGTTGATGCTCGCCGTACCGTCCTCCCCGAAACGTCCGGCTTCAGCCATCTTATGCCGGGTGGCAGGCGCACAACTGCCCATGATGCTATCGCCATACACACTGGAGTTCGTGATGACGCGAACATGCGCCACCCCCTCTGATTGGACAGGCTCTTCGTACGGAACCGAAGGTATCCCAGAGCAACCGGCAAGCGCTGCAGAAAAAATAGTTACGAAAGTGATAACCCGCATGACCATGTCCTTATGTACTCGATAGCTCAAAAAAAAACCGACACTATGATCGGTTTTCTGTGCACGCCCACACACGCAGGAGTGACAGGGCGGCGAATACTGGGACATGACGAAATGATATTCAAGCCCTTCTGAAGGCTTCTTTATGCCGCATCGTTTTCCATTACTCAGCCAACTGCGAGCAGATTACAAAAGGGGGACCGGATCTGTTGATAAAGCGGATCATGGCACACAGAACAGCCCGATCAGCATAGGGTGCCGTCTACATGATTGCGGATAAAAATTGCGAGGGAGGAAACAAACAAGGGTTTGCATCAGCTTTCGCTCGCAAACCCTTGATTTTAGATGGTGCCCGAAGCCGGAATCGAACCGGCACGCCCTTACGAGCGGGGGATTTTAAGTCCCATGCGTCTACCAGTTTCGCCATTCGGGCGGTAGCGCGGTCAAGCTTCCTGAAGCGGTCAAGATCATGGATCTGACAGGTCGAAGCCGGTACAGCAGAGGGGACGAAATATATACATCCCTCCCCTATGAAGCAAGGTAGCCCATGTTCTTTCGAAACAAAAAACTGCATTGCCACATAAAGAAAAAAGCTCTGTAAATCATAGATCTACAGAGCTTTTTAATAGTGGAGGCCGAAGTCGGAATCGAACCGGCGTAGGTGGATTTGCAATCCACTGCATAACCATTTTGCTATTCGGCCTCAGGACGCTTGATGCCAGTGAAACCATCAACCGCTTTTAAACCTGATGAGGAGCGGATCAATCTAATTGAGCGCTATCTCCTTGAAAACATTGAGTTTTTTTAGCCCTCAATGCGTTCGATGGGCGCAATTATGTACTCATTTGCCGAAGCTGACAACCCCTTGATTTCAAAAAAAAATCAGCCGGCACGCGGGTCCCTGCTCCGTTTCATCGGTTCGACAATCTTACTCGGGCCGCCTGTCCCGCCGCCTCATCGGAAACCCCTGACGTCGATGGAACGACCGACCGCCCCGCCGGTTCATTCCTTATGTTGCCCTCGGACTTTGTAAGGAAAACCATCATGACTGAACGTCCACCACTGGTTGCGAGCCGGGCTGCGGTGCCGAGTCCGTCGCACCCCAATCTCGGAACACCGGAGCGTGCATTATCACTCCTGGCCGGCACGCTGCTGATTGCCAACGGGCTGCGTGAAGGCGGGCTCAAAGGTTGGCCACAGGTACTGCTGGGGGCCTGCGCGACCTGGCGTGCCTATTCGGGTACCTGCCGGGTCAAGCAGGCGCTTACCCATACCCCGTTCGAACAGGCCTTCGAGCAGGATCGGGGCTGGGACGGGAGCAAAGTGATCTCCCGCAGCATCACGGTCGGCAAGCCGCGGGAAGAGGTCTTTGAGTTCTGTCGCAACCCCGCCAACCTGGGCGCCTTGGTGCCCTGGATCGATGAGATCGAACAGACCGGCGAACACACCTACCGCTGGGTGGCGCGCGGGCCGATGGACAAGACCCTGCACTGCGACCTCGAGCAGCACGAACCCAAGGAAGGCCGCAAGCTGCACTGGATCGCCGGGCCGGACACGCGCTTCAAGCACGACATCCAGATGCACTTCAGCGATGCGCCGACGGGCCGGGGCACGCAGATCAAGGTGATCGTCGCCTGCAAGACTTCCCTCGGCAGTGCGGGTTATGCATTGGCCAGTGCCATTTCGAAATTCTCCGACAAGGCCCTGCTCCATCTGCTTCGCAGCATCAAGCAGCAACTGGAAACGGGCGAAGTGACCACCAACCGGATGCGGGCCGAGGGCACGAAGGACTTCCTGTTCATTCACCCGGCCACGACCGCGACTTCAACACCGGGCCATGCCCCGTCCAACGGAGGAACAGTCTGATGCGCGCACTCACCTGGCAAGGACCCAACAAGCTACAAGTCGACACCGTCGATGATCCGTCCATCCTCAACCCTCGCGATGCTATCGTGCGGGTGAAGCTGTCCTCAGTCTGCGGTTCGGACCTGCACCTATTGGGCGGCTACGTACCCACCATGCAAGCTGGCGACATCATCGGTCACGAATTCATGGGCGAGGTGGTGGAAACCGGTTCGGCCGTCACGCAGTTCAAGAAAGGTGACCGTGTTGTCACCGTGTCGATCCTCGGCTGCGGCCAGTGCGAGCATTGCCAGCGCGCGGACTTTTCCTGCTGCGACAACTCCAATCCCAACCCCACCGCGACGGACATTGCCTACGGCCAACCGGCCTGCGGCATCATCGGCTACAGCCACGCCTTCGGCGGCTTCGCGGGCAGTCACGCCACTTATATCCGCGTGCCATTCGCCGACGTGAACCTGTTCACCATTCCCGAAGGCGTGACAGACGAACAAGCGGTTTTTGTCTCCGATGCAGTGCCCACCGGTTTCTTCGCCGCTGATAACGCCAACATCCAGCGCGGCGACACGGTTGCGGTCTGGGGTTGTGGTGGGGTCGGGTTGATGGCGATTGCCAGCGCGTACCTGTTGGGCGCCGAACGGGTGATCGCCATCGACCGCTTTACCGACCGCTTGCGTCTGGCCGAGGAAAAGGCCGGTGCCATCGCGCTCAATTACGAAACCACCGACGTGCATGCCGCCCTGCTGGAGCTGACCGGGGGCCGCGGCCCGGATCGCTGCATCGACTGCGTGGGCATGGAGGCCCACGGCACCGAGGTCGATTACTACTACGACAAGACCAAACAGATGATGCGCCTGCACACCGAGCGCGGAACGGTGTTGCGCCAGTCCATCCGCGCTTGTCGCAAAGGGGGCACCGTCTCGGTGGTCGGGGTGTATGGCGGTCTCCTGGACAAGTTCCCCATGGGAGCGATCGTCAACAAGTCCCTGACCCTGCGCTCGGGCCAGCAACCGGGGCAACGTTATGTGCCGAGGCTGTTCGAATATATTCAGAAAGGCGAACTGGACCCTTCCTATCTGCTGACCCACCCCATGGGGCTGGAGCAGTCGGTGCAGGGTTATGAGATGTTCAAGGACAAGCGCGAGCAGTGCCTGCGGGCGGTATTCCGACCGGAATAACCAGCGCGGTCAAGGGGGCCTGCCTGCCAGGCTCCCGACGCCCGTCTGCGTGAGTCCGTCGTATTTTTTTCTTGCCAGGATCGACGCACTGTCGGATAAGACACAGCCTCAGCCGTCTCAGAGTCCGTCCATGCCCCGCGTCGGTGTCCTCCAGGGTTCGAACATCCGCCTGCTGGTTTACCTGCTGTTCGCCATCCAGTTGGTGTCCATGGGTGCCATAGAGATGAGTGGCCCCTTCTGGCCGGTTCATCTGCGCCAGTTGACCGACAACGACGCGCTCTTCAGCTTCGCCAGTACCGCGGTGTACGTCGGCCCGATGCTGGGCATCATCCTGACCAGCGCCTTTTGGGGGCGGATCGGTGATCGCCATGGGCACAAGCTTATGATGATCCGCGCCTTGGCCGGTTTGTCCCTGACGCAGCTGGGGCTGGCACTGAGCAGCGATATCTGGGTCATCCTGGTGCTGCGCTTCCTGCAGGGCGCATTCGCCGGCTACATCGCCCCGGCCCAGGCCTGCGGGGTCAGTATCGAAGCCTCCTCAGAGGTGATTACCGAGCAGATGCTGCGCAGCGTCTACCGGGTCGAGGCAAGGATCGAACAGTGTTCCAGGGGGGAGCGGCACGTGATTGTCGACAGCGTGGCCTGAACCGCCAGGCCTGGGCGCTCAGGCAGTCGCGGCCCAAGGCCATTGCAGGTAACATACCGGCCTTTCCCGCCGCCTCTGCGACCTGCCGAATAAGCCCACTCCATGCCTTTTGAACTCAGCGTTGACCTCACCACCCTCGCTATCCTTGCCCTTGTCGCGTTCATCGCAGGCTTCATTGATGCCATCGCCGGTGGCGGTGGCCTGTTGACCACCCCCGCCCTGCTGACCGCCGGCCTGCCCCCTCACCTGGTGCTGGGGACCAACAAACTCAGTTCGACGTTCGGCTCCGCCACGGCCAGCTTCACCTTCTACAAGCGCAAGCTGTTCCACCCCAGGCAATGGACCCATGCCCTGGTCGGTACGTTGGTCGGCGCCCTGACCGGCGCCATCGTCGCCCACTACCTGCCCGCCGAGTGGCTGAACAAGATGCTGCCGGTGATCGTGTTCGCCTGTGGCCTGTATCTGTTGTTCGGGGGCACGCCCAAGGCGCCGCTGGACAGCGACGCGCCGATCAGGAAGACCTGGCAATCGCCCCAGGGTTTCACCCTGGGCTTCTACGACGGCGTGGCGGGCCCTGGCACGGGGGCGTTCTGGACCGTCAGCAGCCTGCTGCTCTACCCCATCGACCTGGTCAAGGCCAGCGGCGTGGCACGCAGCATGAACTTCGTCAGCAACATCGCGGCGCTGGCGGTGTTCATCTTCTCCGGGCAAGTGGACTGGGTCATCGGCCTGAGCATGGGCCTGTCGGTGATGATCGGCGCATTCTTCGGTGCCCGCACCGCCATCAGCGGCGGCGCGAAGTTCATCCGGCCGGTGTTCATCACCGTGGTCCTGGGCCTTACCGTGCGCCTAGCCTGGCAGCACTGGTTCAGCGTGGCCTAGACGGCGCGCCACATAGAGGTCGATCAGGTAGCGGGCGATCGAACGCGAAGCCGGCAACGGCGGCAGGTCGTGGACGCTGAACCACTGGGCGTCCTCGATTTCTTCTTCCTGGCGCACGATGTCGCCGCTGGCATATTCGGCATGGAAACCCAGCATCATCGAATGAGGGAACGGCCAGCACTGGCTGCCCACATACTGGATGTTCTTCACTTCGATGCCGACTTCCTCGCGCACTTCGCGGACCAGGCAATCCTCGGCCGATTCGCCCGGCTCGGCAAACCCCGCCAGGGTGCTGTAGATACCGGTGACGAAACGTGGCGAACGGGCCAGCAAGACCTCGTCGCCACGGGTAATCAGCACGATCATGCTGGGTGAAAGCCGCGGATAGTGGCGCAGGTCGCATACATCGCAATACATCGCCCGCTCCAGCGCAATCTGCCCCATGCGCTTGCCGCAACTGCCACAGAAACGATGCTCCCTGGCCCAGGTGCCGATCTGCGCCGCATACCCGAGCACCTTGTACAGCGTGTGATCGTCCTCGAGCATGAAGGCCCGCAGGCCTTTCCAGTTGCAGCCAGGGACGTCCAGGGAACTGTGGAGCTCCAGCAGATAGACCGGCTCGCCGTCCAGGTGGCCGATGCCGTGCTCGGCAAGGATCGACAGGTCCTGGCGCTTGAGCCACTGGCGGGGAAACAGCGGGCCGTTATCGTCGAACAGGAAGCCTTCCGGGCTGCGGGCCACGGCCCAGCCGCCCGCCAGATCGGTATCGAGTACTGCGGTGGTCCAGCGTGGAATCATGATGATCAATCCAGAAATTCGGGTTTCTGTTTGCTCATATGGGCGGCCATGGCCACGCGCAGGTCGGTCGATTGCAACATGGCGGCGTTCCAGGTGGCGACGTACTCCAACCCGTCGTCGATGCGGTGGTCGCGCATGTAGCCAATCATTTCCTTGGTGCCGGTCACGGCAATCGGCGACTTGGCGGCGATGTCCCGGGCAATGCCCATGACCCCGTCGAGCAGGCTGGCGGTATCGGTATAGACACGATTGACCAGGCCGATACTGCGCGCTTCATCGGCACCGAACGTACGCCCCGTATAAGCGAGTTCACGCAGCATGCCGTCCCCGATGATCCGGGGCAAGCGTTGCAATGTGCCAACATCGGCTGCCATGCCGATATCGATCTCCTTGATGGAGAACTGGGCATCCTCGGCGGCATAGCGCATGTCGCAGGCGGAGATCAGGTCGATGGCCCCACCCAGGCAGTAACCCTGGACAGCGGCGAGCACCGGCTTGCGGCAGTTGTCCACCGCATTGAACGAGGCTTGCAGTTGCAGGATCTTGCGCCGCAGCAGGCGCGCGTTGCGGCCCACGTCCTTGCCCAGTTCATTGGCCACGCCGGCCAGCATCATCAGGTCGATGCCCGAGGAAAAATGCTTGCCGGCCCCGCTCAATACCACCACTCGCACCTCGTCGGTGTCGTCGATCCACTGGAAGATCTCGATAATCTCGCTCCAGAACGCCGCGTTCATCGCATTGATCTTGTCCGGGCGATTGATCTGCACATGGGCGATGTTGTCTGCAAGTTCGACGTTGAACGCTTGGTATTGCGACATGGCAGTGATCCTTTACCGGCTGGGAAGAGGCCTGAACTATAACAAGCCCTCACGACAGGTCGTAGACAGTGCATCGGCCAAAAGCCGGACCTGGCTGGCACCCGGGACAGGCGCTACCCTGTCCCCAGTCGAAACACCCCCTGTGGCGAGGGGATTGATCCCCGCTGGGGCGCGAAGCCTCCCTTTTGCATCCTGCCTGGCGTACCGCAGTGTCGATAGTCAGGGCTGCTACGCAGCCCAACGGGGATAGATCCCCTCGTCACAGGGACCGGCTTCGTTCTGGCTTATTCATCCGGCCCTGGCTGCCCGTCCCAGCCACCGCCCAGCGCCGCGATCAGTTGCACGCTGGCGATCAGCCGGCTCTGTTGCAGGCTCAACACGCTGCGTTCATTGCTCAGGGCGGTGGCCTGGACCGTGACCACGTCGAGATAGGCGATCAACCCGGCCTTGTACTGGTTCTGGGTCAGGCGCAAGGATTCGCGCGCGGCGTCCAGGGCTTCCTGGCGCACACGGGCCTCGTCTTCAAGCACCTTGAGCTGGATCATGTAGTTTTCCACCTCACGAAACCCGTCCAGCACGGTCTGGCGGTAGGTGGCGACGGTCTGGTCATAGGCGGCGACGGTGCGGTCGACTTCCGCCGAGCGCTGGCCGCCATCGAACAGCGTCATCGCCAGTTGCGGCCCCACCGACCAGAAGCGATTCGGTACGCTGATCCAGTTGTCGTAGGTACTGCTGCTATAGCCGCCGCTCAGGCTCAGGGTCAGGTCCGGGTAGTAGGCCGCCTTGGCTACGCCGATGTCGGCGTTGGCGGCCATCACCGAGCGCTCCGCCGAAGCGATGTCCGGCCGTCGCTCGAGCAGTTGCGACGGCAGCGCCACGGGGATCTGCGGCAATGTGGGGATGTCCCGGGTTTCGGCCAGGTTGAACTCGGCGGGCGGCAGGCCGATCAGCACGGCAATGGCATTTTCGAACTGGGCGCGCTGCCAGATCAGGTCGATCAGGTCTGCCTGGGTGGTCTTGAGCTGGTTCTGGGCCTGGGCCACCGCGTCCCTGCCTGACACGCCGGCACGGTACTGGTTCTCGGTCATTTTCAGCGAACGCTGGTAGTTTTCCAGCGTGGCCTGCAACAGGCGTTTCTGCTCATCGATCACCCGCAGTTGCAGGTAGTTCTGCACCAGCTCCGACTGCTGGCTCAGGCGCATGGCGGCCAGGTCGGCATAACTGGCCTGGGCACTGGCTTCGTTGGCCTCCAGGGTGCGTCGCAGCTTGCCCCAGACATCTGCCTCCCAGCTGACGCCGGCCTGGGCGCTGTAGGTATCGCGGATACCGCTGGCCGAACTGCTCAGGCTCGAATTGCTGCTGCCGGTCCCCTGGCTGGAGCGGTTCTTGCCAACGGTCAGGTCCACTGTCGGGAAGAAGGCGCCACGGGCACTGCGCGCCAGGGCCTGGGCCTGGCGGTACTGGGCTTCGGCCTGGGCGACGGTCTGGTTGGAGGTGTTGAGCTTTTCCACCAGGCCATTGAGTTGCGTGTCACCGTACAGCTGCCACCAGGCGCCACGGGCCAACGCATCGCTGGGGTTGGCCTGGCGCCAGCCCTGGGCTTGCTTGTACTGCGCCGGCTGCGCCGTCGATGGGCGCTGGTAGTCCGGGCCGATGGCGCAGGCGCTGAGCATCGCCACGCACAGCGCCAGGCTCAGGACCCGCGAACCCCGGGCGGTCGCCAAGGGCGCGACAAGATTGAAAAACGAGCGATCGGTCATAGCGCAGTTTCCAGAGCAGCATCGGTACGCACGCCGCGCCAGCGATTGAAACGATGGCGCAACTTGTCGAGATAAAGGTAAACCACCGGTGTGGTGTAGAGGGTCAGGACCTGGCTGAAGACCAGCCCGCCGATGATCGTCAGGCCCAGGGGCTGGCGCATTTCCGAGCCTTCCGCGCCGCCCAGCAGCAACGGCAAGGCGCCTAGGATCGCCGCAAGCGTGGTCATCAGGATCGGCCGCAAACGCAGCAGGCAGGCACTGCGGATCGACTCCTCGGGTGTCTGACCGCCCCGTTCGAGCTGCAACGCCAGGTCGATCATCAGGATCGCGTTCTTCTTCACCACGCCGATCAGCAGGAACAGCCCCAGCAGCGATATCAGGCTGAATTCCTGGCCCAGCACGTAGATCGACAGCAATGCGCCGACCCCGGCCGAAGGCAGGGTGGACAGGATCGTCAACGGATGGATATAGCTTTCGTACAACACTCCCAGCACCAGGTACACCGCCAGCAGCGCCCCGAGGATCATGAGAGGCTGGCCCTTCTGGGTGGCCGCGAAGGCATCGGCGGTACCGGCCATCTTGGCGATCACATCCTCCGGCATGCCGAGCCTGGCGATGGCCCGTTCGATGGCCGCCGTGCCCTGCTCCACCGTCACGCCTTCGGCCATGTCGAAGGAAATGCCCTCGGACGCGAACTGGCCTTCGTGGCTGACCCGGTCGTCCTCCAGGCTGTTTTCATAATGGGCAATGGTCGACAGGGGGACCCGCGCGCCGTCGGCGGTGATCACCTGGACCTGTTCGAGGGTGTTCGGATCCTGGGCGTACTTGGGATTGACCTCCATCACCACCTGGTACTGGTTCAGGCTGTCGTAGATGGTGGAAATCTGCCGCTGGCTGTAGGCATTGTTCAACACCGTGGTGACCATGGCCATGTCGATACCCAGGCGCTTGGCCTGGTCACGGTCCACCACCAGCGTCACCTGCTGGGCACCGCCGCCGTCCCGGGCGTCGATGGCGGTCAGCTCGGGCAAGGCCCGGAATGCCGCCACGACCTTGGGATACCACTCCCGCAGGGAGGCCAGGTCGGCGCTTTGCAGGATATAGGAGTATTGCGACGTGGTCTGCTCGCGGCCGCCTCCGAACTGCAGGTCCTGGTCGGCCATCAGCATCAGCTGGGCACCGGGGACCTTGGGCATTTCCTTGCGCAGGCGCTCGATGACTTTCTGCGCGGAGATCTCGCGCTCCTTGATCGGCTTGAGGCGCACCAGCATGAAGGCGTTATTGGTGCCGTTGTTGCCACCGATGAAACCGGCCACGCTCTGCACCGCGTCGTCCTTGAGCACGGCGCGGCGGAAGATTTCCATCTTCGGCTGCATCACGCTGAACGACAGCCCGTCGTCGCCGCGCACGAAACCGATCAACTGGCCGGTGTCCTGCTGCGGCATGAAGGTCTTGGGCACCACCACGTACAGGGCGATGTTCACACCAATGGTCACCAACAGGCTCAGCAGCGTCAGGCGGCGGTGGCGCAGCACCCAGTCGAGGCTGGAGGCGTAGCCGCGAACCATCCGCTCGTTGAGACGCCGGCTCGCGCGTTGCAGGCGATTTTCCTGCCCTGGTACGTGGGGCTTGAGCCAACGGGAACAGAGCATCGGCGTGAGGGTCAGGGACACCAGCAACGAGACCAGGATGGACGCCGCCAGAGTGATGGAAAACTCCCGGAACAGGCTCTCGACGATGCCGCCCATGAACAGGATCGACAGGAACACCGCCACCAGGGAGGCGTTCATCGACAACAGGGTGAAGCCCACTTCCCGGGCGCCCAGGTAGGCCGCCTTCATCGGCGGCACGCCTTCGTCGATGTGCCGGGAAATGTTCTCCAGCACGACGATGGCGTCGTCCACCACCAGTCCGGTGGCGAGGATCAGCGCCATCAGCGACAGGTTGTTCAGCGAAAAGCCGTAGAGGTACATCACCGCGAACGTCCCCACCAGTGACACCGGCACCGCCAGGGTCGGGATCAGCGAAGCGCGCAGGTTGCCGAGGAACAGGAACACCACCAGCACCACCAGGGCCACGGCGATCAGCAGGGTCATTTCCGCTTCATGCAGGGTAGCCTTGATCACCGGCGAGCGATCCATGGCCAGGTCCAGCTTGACGCTGGCCGGCAGCACGGCCTGCAAGGCCGGCAGCTGCGCCTTGATCTCGTTGACCGTCTCGATGATGTTGGCCCCCGCCTGGCGATTGATCACCAGCAGCACGGCGGCATCGTCATTGAAGAAACCGCTGTTGTAGCGGTCCTCGACACCGTCGGTGACTTTCGCCACATCCTTGAGCCGAAGCACCGAGCCGTCCTGGTAGCGGATGATCAGGGTTTCGTAGTCCTTGGCCTTTTCCAGCTGGTCATTGGCCTGGACCTGCCACATGCGCTGGTCATCCTCAACCGAACCCTTGGGCCGGCGCACGTTGCTGTCGGCGATGGCGCTGCGCACGTCGTCCAACGCAACGCCGTACTGGTTGAGCAACTGCGGCTCCAGTTCGATCCGCACCGCCGGCAGGGAACTGCCGCCGATCTGCACCTCGCCGACCCCCGACACCTGGGACAGGCTCTGGGACAGGATGGTGGAAGCCAGGTCGTAGAGCTGGCCTTTCTCCAGGACATCGGAGGTCAGCGACAGCACCATGATCGGCGCCTGGGACGGGTTGACCTTCTTGTAGGTGGGCATGCTGCGCATGCCGCTGGGCAACAGGTTGCGCGAAGCATTGATCGCCGCTTGCACCTCCCGGGCCGCGCCGTTGATATCGCGGTCCAGGTCGAACTGCAGGATCACGCGGGTGGAGCCCTGGCTCGAGCGGCTGCTCATGGTATTGACCCCGGCGATGGCGCCGAAGGACCGTTCGAGAGGCGTTGCCACCGTCGACGCCATGACCTCCGGGCTGGCCCCCGGCAAGTTGGCCTGGACCACGATCACCGGAAAGTCCATCTGCGGCAAGGGCGAAACCGGCAACAGGCCAAAGCACACGCCACCGAGCAGGGTGATCGCCAGGCTCAGGAGCATGGTCGCGACGGGGCGGCGGATGAAGGGGCCGGAGAGGTTCATCGACCGCCGCTCCGGGCTGCAGATGAAGGAATGCAGGAAATGACCGGGCTTTCATGGCGAGGGGACTCATCCCCGCTTGAGTGCCAAGCGCTCACAAAAGGGGCCGCTACGCAGTCCAGCGGGGATGAATCGCCTTGCCGCAGAAAACGCGCTTGCCCCAGGTTCTCCGGCGCAGGCTCCAACCGCAAGCTCCCGAGCGTCATACCCGCACCTCTTTCCCTTCCGGCCTGGCAAACCGGCGGCCCAGGCGATCGAAATACAGGTAGATCACTGGCGTGGTGAACAACGTCAAGACCTGGCTCACCAGCAGCCCACCGACCATCACCAGGCCCAGGGGCTGGCGCAATTCCGCGCCGGAGCCGGTGGCGAGCATCAGCGGCACTGCGCCGAACAGGGCCGCCAGGGTGGTCATCAGGATCGGCCGGAAGCGCAGCAACGCGGCCTGGTAGATGGCCGTCTGCGGGTCCATGCCCTGGTTGCGCTCCGCGTCGAGGGCGAAGTCGATCATCATGATCGCGTTCTTCTTGACGATACCGATCAGCAGGATGATGCCGATGATCGCGATCATGCCCAGGTCGTTGCCGCTTAGGATCAACGCCAGCAAGGCGCCAATGGCCGCCGAGGGCAAGGTGGAGAGGATCGTGATCGGGTGGATGTAGCTCTCGTACAGCACGCCCAGCACGATGTACATGGTCACCACCGCCGCCAGGATCAGCAGCAAGGTGCTCGACAGCGATGCCTGGAATGCCTGGGCGGCACCCTGGAACTGGGTCTGCACGCCCACCGGCATGCCGATCTCCCGCTGGACCTTTTCGATCACCTCCACCGCATGGCCCAGGGCCACGTCCGGAGCCAGGTTGAACGACATCATCACCGCCGGGAACTGGCCGATATGGGCAATCGCCAGCTGCGCCTGACGCTCTTCGACCCGGGCCAGGCTCGACAACCGCACCTGCCCGCCTTCGGTGGTCTTGACGTAGATCTGGTCCAGGGCCTTGGGCCCGATCCGCTCCCCGGCCTGGGCCTGCAGCACCACGCGATACTGGCTGGCCTGGGTGTAGATGGTGGAAATCTGCCGCTGGCCGAAAGCGTCGTACAGCGCATCGGTGATGTTCGCCACCGACACGCCCAGGCGCGAGGCGGCGTCACGGTCGATCACCAGATAGACCTGCAGGCCCTTGTCCTGCAGGTCGCTGGCGACGTCGGTCAGTTCCGGCTGGCGGGCCAGCGCCTCGGTGAGGCGGGCGCTCCAGAGGGTGAGCAACTCGGCATCCGGCGACGACAGGCTGAACTGGTACTGGGTCCGACTGACCCGGTCCTCGATGGTCAGGTCCTGTACCGGCTGCATGAACAGGCGGATCCCCACCAGGCGGTCCAGTTGCGGCTGCAAGCGGGCAATGACCTGCGTAGCGCTGTCATCACGCTCCTTGTGGGGCTTGAGGTTGATCAGCAGACGCCCGCTGTTGAGCGTGGCGTTGTCACCGTCCACGCCGATATAGGAAGACAGGCTCTGCACCGCCGGGTCGGCCAGGATCACCTTGGCCAGTTGCTGCTGGCGCTCGCTCATGGCGGCGAAGGAAATCGACTGGGGCGCTTCGGAAATGCCCTGGATCACACCCGTGTCCTGCACCGGGAAAAAGCCCTTGGGCACCGCCAGGTACAACACCACCGTGAGCACGAGGCTGCCCACCGCCACCAGCAGGGTCAGCGGCTGGTGCTTGAGCACCCATTGCAGCTTGCGGCCATAGGCGGCGATCAGCCAGTCGATCCAGGCGCCACTGGCGCGGTAGAACCGGCCCTGTTCCTCTTCCTTCGGCTCACGCTTGAGCAAGCGCGCGCACATCATCGGCGTCAGCGTCAGGGACACCACCAGGGAAATCAGGATCGCCACCGCCAGGGTGATGGCGAATTCGCGAAACAACCGTCCGACCACGTCCGCCATGAACAGCAGGGGGATCAGCACGGCGATCAGCGACAGCGTCAGGGACACCAGGGTGAAGCCAATCTGCCTCGCCCCCTTGAGCGCCGCCTGCAATGGGCTGTCGCCCTCCTCGATGTAACGGGCGACGTTCTCCAGCATGACGATGGCGTCGTCCACCACGAAACCGGTGGCGATGGTCAGGGCCATCAGGGTCAGGTTGTTGATGGAAAAGCCGGCCAGGTACATCACCCCGAAGGTCCCGATCAGCGACAGCGGCACGGCCACCGAGGGAATGATAGTGGCGCTGAAACGACGCAGGAACAGGAACGTCACCATGACCACCAGGGCGATGGCGATCAGCAGTTCATGTTGCACATCCTTGACCGAGGCACGGATGGTCTGGGTACGATCGGTCAGCACCGTGACGTCCAGGCCGGCCGGCAGGTTGTCGGTGATACTTGGCAACAGGGCCTTGATCCGGTCCACCACCTCGATCACGTTGGCCCCCGGCTGGCGCTGGATGTTCAGCAGCACGGCCTGGTTCTCGTTGGCCCAGGCGGCAAGGCGTTCGTTCTCGGCGCCGTCGACGATCTGTGCCACGTCCTTGAGCCGCAATGGCGCACCATTGGCATAGGCCAGGATCAGTTCGGCATAGTCCTTGGGCGAGGTCAGCTGGTCGTTGGCGTCAAGCATCGAGACCCGGGTCGGGCCGTCGAAGTTGCCCTTGGGCTGGTTGACGTTGGAGGCCCCGATCAGTGTGCGCACATCCGCCAGGTTCAGGCCGTTGGCCGCCAGGGCCTGGGGGTTGACCTTGATCCGCACGGCCTGGCGCTGGCCGCCGGCGATGGTCACCATACCGACCCCGCTGATCTGGGCGATCTTCTGCGCCATGCGCGTATCCACCAGGTCATTGAGCTTGGGCAGCAGCATGGTCCTGGAGGTGATCGCCAGGGTCAGCACCGGGGTATCGGCGGGGTTGACCTTGTTGTACACCGGGGGCGCCGGCAGATCGTCGGGCAGCAGGTTGGTCGCCGCGTTGATCGCCGCCTGCACCTGCTGTTCGGCGACATCCATGTTGGTCTCGAGATTGAACCGCAGGGTAATCACCGAAGCCCCACCGGAGCTGGTGGAGGCCATCTGGGTCAGGCCCGGCATCTGGCCGAACTGCCGCTCCAGGGGAGCGGTCACCGCACTGGTCATCACATCGGGGCTCGCGCCCGGGTACAAGGTCATCACCCGGATGGTGGGATAGTCGACCTGGGGCAATGCCGACACCGGCAGCAGCCGATAGGCGATCAGGCCGGCCAGGACAATGGCCAGCATGCTCAGGGTGGTCGCCACCGGGCGAAGGATGAACAGCCGCGAGAGATTCATGCGCCGCCCTTTTTCGCCTTGTCGACCACGGCCGGTTCACTCGGACCCGCCGCGGTCTTGCCCTGCAGGTGCTCGGTCGGCGTGGTGGGCACGTCCTGGCTGTCATTGACCACCTCCACTTCGCTGCCCTCCTTCAAGCGGTCGGTGCCTTCGAGCACGACACGCTCGCCGGCCGCCAGGCCTTCGGTGACCACGGTGTTGCTGCCGTCGCTGGGGCCGATCTTCAACGTTTTGATGGTGACCTTCCTGTCGCCATCCAGGGCATAGACGAAGGTGCCATTGGTGCCGAACTGGATCGCGGCGGTGGGTGCCAGGACGACGCCCTTGAGGGTGTCGGCCAGCAGGCGGACGTTGACGAACTGGTTGGGGAACAGCGACTGGTCGCGGTTATCGTAGCGGGCCTTGAATTTCAGGGTTCCGGTGGTGGTGTCGATCTGGTTGTCCAGGCTTTGCAGCACACCGCTGGCCTGGAGTTTCACATCGCCGCGGTCCCAGGCCTCGACAGGCAGTTTCGCGCCGCTGCGGTAACGGGCGAGCACGGTGTCCAGATTGCTTTCCGGCAGGGTGAAGACAACGCTGATGGGTTGGGTCTGGGTAATGACCGCCAGGGCCGTGGTGTCGTTGGCCGCCACCAGGTTGCCGATATCCAGCTGCCGCAGGCCGACCCGTCCGGAAATCGGTGCACGGATCCTGGTGAATTCGAGGTTGAGCTTGGCATCATTGACCGCCGCCTGGTTGGTCTTGACGGTGCCCTGGTACTGGCCCACCAGCGCGGCGGCGGTATCCAGGGTCTGCTTGGCGATGCTGTCCTCGGCATACAGCCCGCGATAGCGCTCAAGATCGACCTGGGCGTTCTTCAGTTGTGCCTGGTTCTGCAACAGCGTGCCTTCAGCCTGGAGCAAGGCGTTCTGGTAGGGACGCGGATCGATTTCGGCCAGCAGGTCCCCGGCCTTGACCATCTGCCCTTCTTCGAAGGCGATCTTGACCAGCTCACCGCTCACCCGGCTGCGCACGTTGATGGTATTGAGGGCCGTGACAGTGCCCAGCGCCTTGTAGTACAGCGCAAAGTCCCCGGTGACTGCCGGCGCCACCCGGACCGGCACCGGCCCCGTGGCCCCACCGAAGCCAGGTCGCATGCTGCCCGAACGCCCTGTGTGCCCCTGTGCGGCTTTCTGCCCTGCCCCTTGCTTGGGATCCGTGCCGGCGGGCCAGAATTTCCAGGCCACCACCGCGACGACCAAGACGATGAACAGGCTCAACAGCCAGCGGCGGGAGTTACGAGAAACGGAGGATTGCATGGAGTGATCAACCATTGGGCGCGTGGGCATCTTTTACGAGAGGCTGAACGATAAGCACTGGCGGGAATTTAGCAAAGCGCCTTTACCGGCAATTTACCTTGGGCTTACGTAGCGTGATGACAGGCTAAGCGCTTGAAGTACAAATGAAAACGGCCTGGACTTGGCCAGGCCGTCAACAAATGTAATAAATCCCTTATTTCAGGACAGCCAGCGCAGCGTCGTAGTTTGGCTCTTCAGCGATTTCCTTGACCAGTTCGCTGTGCAGCACGTTGTCCTCTTCGTCCAGCACCACCACGGCGCGAGCGGTCAGGCCTTTCAGCGGACCATCGGCAATGGCCACGCCGTAGTTCTGGATGAACTCGGCGCCGCGCAGGGTGGACAGGTTCTGCACATTCTCCAGGCCTTCGGCACCGCAGAAGCGCGCCTGTGCGAACGGCAGGTCGGCGGAAATACAAAGCACGACGGTGTTATCCAGTGCGTTGGCCTGGGCATTGAACTTGCGCACGGAGGTGGCGCAGGTCGGGGTGTCGACGCTTGGGAAAATGTTCAGTACTTTGCGCTTGCCCGCGAAGTCCTTCAGGGACACGTCGGACAGATTGCCGGCCACCAGGGAAAAGGCTGGCGCCTTGCTACCGGCTTGTGGCAATTGGCCGTTGACCTGGACCGGGTTGCCTTTGAGGGTGACTTGAGCCATGGGCGAATTCCTTCTGACAGGTTTGAAAAATGGTGAGGCAGGAGTTAACCACGAAATGCTCGCCCGACCTATGGCTGGACATGAAAAGTCATGGTGTTCATGACCGCGCAATCCTGTGGGGGCGAGCCTGCCCGCCCCCACGAAAGGACGCTACCGGGCCTTGAGCTTGAGGAACGACTGATGCAGGTCCGAAGCCCAGCCATCCATGACACCTTTGACATCATCGGGTTTCATCACCTGGGACTCGTTGGACAACGGCTTGCCTGTCCCCTTGCGCACCACCTGGGCCACCACGGCATTGCTGGCGCCATCGAGGAAGACCGCTTCGGTGCCCAGGGTGGTTTCCTGGTCGCGGATGCCACTGGCGGTGCTGACAGCCGCCGCCACCAGCGCAATCGGCACCACCTCATACGGTTTCAGCCCTTCGGTCTTGCTGCTGACGGCGGTGATCGCCGCGCGCATCACCAGCACACCCGGCCCCGGCGCCTTGGCCAGCGGCAACGTTTTTCCCGCTTCACGCTGGAGGGCCTGATCGTAATAACCGGTGATGCCGGACAAGGTGGCCTGGGGAATCTTCACCGTCGGTTGCGGCTTGGGGTACAGCTGGGTCGGCTCGATGTAGATGCTGGTGTACTTGTCCAGGTCGACCTTCGGATCGACCCAGCGCATCACCTCGGCACCGGACGGTGACTTGTCTTCCTTGAGCCGGCTGTAGTCGCCCAGGAACCCGGAATACTCGTCCGGCTGAGTGATCTTGCTCGAACACCCAGCCAGGGCGAGCGAGGCGATGCAGATGGTGCCAATCACTGATGCGAGCTTCATGCTGTCACTCCTGTCAGCCACACGAGACGGGGCCGGGAACTACAGGTATAGCCAATGGGCACATTTTTGCCGCAAATATCCAGAAGCCCTGTGGCAAGTCAGGCGCGATCTCGAGGAATCAGGCTCTGTAATTGCTGCGCAAGAAAATCAGCTTCGAACACGAAGGTATCCGGGTCTTTCAACCCATTGGTCTTGCGCCACTGCCATTCCCCGGAGGCCAGCGAATGCACCAGCGAAATGCTTCCGTACCGCGCCGCCGTCAGTCCCATGACCGCCAGCGAGATTTGTCCACCGCTACCCATTGCATCCGGGACGAACTCCACCGCCTTGCCCGTGATGGACACCGTGAGCTTTTCGGTCCTGAAGGTGGATGTTTCCACCGGGACGCCCGGCCCGTGGGCCACGTGGGCTTCCCGGCTCAGCGCCAGGAGACCGGGCGCCATCACCGGTGCCAGCCATTGCTCGATTTGCCCATACAACGCTTCGATCTGCTCGGCCCACACCGCCGCCTGAGCCTGGTGCTGCTGTTTCTTGTGCGCCTCACTGTCTGCGTAGCGACGAAGCGTCTCGCCCAGTTGCTGTACACCGTCCATGCGCTGTTCCTCGATCAAGGGCTTGCTGCGAACCGGGATGATGACAGGTTCGGGAGGCTGGCGTATGCAAAACCCACCGGCATGGCAGGAGAGCTACGTCTCGCCTGCTGGAAATGGCCCGAGGCACGGCGCCGGGCCCACGGCCGATCCCGGAACCATGACACCTGGCACAAAGATGAGCGCAACAGTTGATGTTGCGCTGGCATCCGTCCATCAACGAATAGAGACTCCAGGCAGGCCTGCCCTGTCGGTACAGGCCACAGCCTGAGGATTGACGAATGCGCACCATCGGCCTGATTGGCGGCATGAGCTGGGAGTCCAGCGCCGAATACTATCGCCTCATCAACCAGCAGGTACGAGACCGGCTCGGGCCGCTGCGCTCGGCCCAACTGTTGATGCACAGCGTCGACTTCGGCCCGGTGGAACAGGCCCAGCATGCGGGGCGCTGGGAGGATGCCGCCGCGATTCTCGTGGATGCGGCGCGACGCCTCGAGGCCGGGGGCGCCGAATGCGTGGTGCTGTGTACCAACACCATGCACAAGGTGGCGGCGCAGATCCAGTCGGCGGTTTCGATTCCGTTCCTGCACATTGCCGACCCCACCGGCCAGGCCGCCCTCGAAGCGGGGGCCGTCACGGTCGGCCTGCTGGGCACGGCATTCACCATGGAACAGGAGTTCCTCAAGGAGCGCCTGAGCGCCCAAGGCTTGAACGTAGTGATACCCGCCCCCGAGGAACGCCAGGCAGTGCATCGCATCATCTATGACGAACTGTGCGTCGGCGTGATCGATCCGGCATCGCGCCAGGTCTACCAGCGGGTCATCGAGTCCCTGGCCGAGTGCGGCGCCCAGGCGATCATCCTGGGCTGCACGGAAATCGGCCTGCTGATCAAACCCGAACACAGCCCCCTGCCGCTGCTCGACACCACCCACCTGCACGCCCGTGCGGCGGTGGCGTTCGCATTGGAGGACTGATCGCCAGCGGATTGCCCATCATCTCCTGGGCGCGGGCGGGCCCGCGAAGAGGCGGCACCGCTGGCATCGTCAGCAACACCATCACCGCCAGGAGTGGCGATCACGCCTGGAACCAATCCCTGCGCTCGTACAGCGCGTGTTGAATCATCTCCACCAGCATGCGCACTTCCGGGGTCTGCCGGGCCTGGGTGCCGACGGCCATCCACAGGTGGCGCTGCATCGGCACGTCGAACAACCCCGGCAAGGCCACCAGGCCACGGTCGAAGTGGCTCATATACTGCGGCAACAGGCCGATGCAGGCACTGCAGCGAATCATTTCCAGCATCAGCTCATAGGACTGCACCTGCACCACGCCGGCCCGACGCTGTTCCAGGAGAGTGTTCCACGGGGCGAAGCTGTCCGGCTGCCGGTCCGCCTGCCACTGCACCAGCATGTAGTCGTTCAGGTCGCCCAGGCAGCCCGGCCGGGTTGCCGGCCGCGAATATCGCTTGGCGATGTGAGGCAGGTAGTCCAGCCGCGCCAGATGCTCGGGCGGCAGCGTGGGAAAGCTCGGCCCGGACACTGAACCGAGTGGGTCGCTCAGCCACAACACCAGGTCGGCACTGACGGCTTGCAGCGCCAGTTCACTGTCCAGGGTGATGATTTGCAACCGCGCACTGGCATTGCGGCGCAACAACGCAATCAGGTCACGCCCCAGGATGTCATGCAGGATCGACTCGGCCACCGCCAGGCGCACCAATGGCTGGTCCAGCAAGGGTGGCGAGCTTTCATCGGCCAGGGCCTTCAGCCGGGACTGCAACTGGCGCCCCTCCCGGCTGAGGGTCAGGGCGCTGCCCTGGAAGTTGAACAGGGAGCGCTGCAGGCGTGCCTCGAGCTGCATCAGTTGCTTGCGCAGCCAGGTCGCCTTGACATTGAGGCTGCGAGCCGCCTGCATGAAACAGCCACAACGGGCGCTCACCAGGAAGCACTGGGCCACCTGGGGGTCGATGTCGCCGGCCAGGGCCAGCCAGGGTTCGGGCGCGCGCAGCGGTGCGCGATAAGCGGTGATGGCCTGCGGTCCTGCGGGCTCGATGAAGGTCATGGGTGACTCCCTGTCGGTCTACGAATACGTTGAACTGCGCTGGCGTTCCCGATACAGCGCAGCGCCCTGTGGCGAGCGGATCGATCCCTCGCCACAAAAGTGTTCACATCACAAAGATGCTCAGACCCATGGTGGGCCGAGGTTAACGCACCTCCTCCAGCACCTTGCTCAATTGCGCGCCGTCGATGCTCAGGGTCGCGGTATCGAGCATGCCATCCAGGTAGGCCTTGGCGATCTGTTCCTGGCGTTGCGCGCGCAGCGCCTGGGTCAGTTGCCCGCGAACTTCGTCCAGGGTGGCTTCCCTGGCCGGCTGCTGTTCGGTCAGTTTGATGACGTGATACCCCGCCGCGCTCTGCACCGGATCCGAAACCGCCCCCACCTTCAACCGCGCCACCGCCTCGCGCACTTGCGGCAGCAGTTGCTGCAAGGGCTGCATACCGCTGTCCCCGCCTCGCTCGGCAGTGGCACGATCCTGGGAAAAGCGGTTCGCCAGCGCGGCAAACTCCGCCGGCGACGCCTGGGCCTTTCTGCTCAGTTCGATGGCTTGCCGACGCACCGCTTCGAAGGTCTGCGGCTCGGTCGCCGCCAGGAAGATCTGGCTCACCCGATACAGCGCCGGCATCGTCCAGTTGGCTTTGCCCGCATCGTAGGCCTGTTTCAACTCTTCTTCACTGGGATAGCCGGCCGGCACCTGGCTGACCGATTGCAGGTAATCGCGAAACACGATCTGCTCGGTGGCCGCCCGGGTCTGGCGCTCCACGTCCGGACGATGTCGCCAACCCTGGGCATCGGCCTGCTCCAGCACGGCCTTTTCCGCCAGCCGCGCCCGAATCCAACTCTCCAGCGCGGCCCGGTTACCGCGCATCTGCTCGCGGACCTGCGGTGTCAGGGCGGCCAGCAGCGCCTTGAGCTCGTCGGGGCTGACCTGCTGATTGCCCAAGCGCGCCAGGCTCGGCCCGTCGGCGGGCATGACGCTGGCGTCCTGCACCGCCGCCACCGGATCGTTGCCCGGTCGAAGGCCTTGCACCACGGCCACCGCAACCAGGGCCACCGCTGCAAAAAGAACCGCGAAGATCGTTTTTCTCACGATGCGCTGGCCTCCTCCACCGATGCCTCGGCCGAAGCCTGCAGGCGCGCCGCGTTCTGGCTGTACTCGCGCAGGTAGACGATGAACTCCTGCAACAGACGGTCCCACAGTTCCAGGTGGCTGCGCAGGTGATCGCCGCTGACGCCGGCGGCGACCACCACGTCCATCTCCATCACCAGGAACTCGCCCTGCACCGACAGCCGGGCAAAGCGCCGCGAGGCATTCCACAGCTCGGCCAGCCCGGCCGGCAGCTCGCCCTGGACCCGCAAGGCGCAGCTGAACGTGAAGTCCAGGTACTGCCCCGCAGTGGGCGTCGGATTGCCGAAGCGTACCGCGAAGCCGATACCCTGGCTGGCGCTGAGCAGCTGCACGATGCCGTTCTGCTCCGTTTCGTTGACCCGGTAACCGGCGCTTTGCAACAGCTCGGTCAGCGATGTCGGGGAAACGTGTTCAATCAATGAAGTCATGCTCGGTCCATCCTTGCTTTCAATGAGTAATCGAGGCCTGGGGGGCGTCGAAACGGTTCTTGTAGAGATCGTCGCCAAACCCTTGGGCCAGCTCTTCGAAGCGTACCCGGGCCTTGGCCGCGAACGGCTGGCGAATCTTCATGACATCGGTGACGTCGATGGTTTCATAGGCGTGCAGCAACGACTGGGCGACTTCGTACATCTGCTGATTCTTGACCGAACATTGCTGCACTTGTGTGTCACGTTCGGCCAGACGGGCCTCCAGGCGGGCGCGCTCGGCCTCCTTGCCACGGGCCAGGGTCAGCAGCTCGTCGTAGGCTTTCTTGAATTTGCCGATCTGCTCATTGCTGGCGGCCACCTGGGCCTGGGCCTGGCTCTGCAGGCTTTCCTGGCGCCCGGCCAGTTGTTCGTTCAAGGCCTGGGCCTTGTTCAGTTGCGCGGTCAATTGCTTGACCTGCGCCTGGGCCTCCCTGGCCTGGCCTTCGGCCGCCTGTCGGGCCGCACTGGCCTGGGCCTGCTCGCTTTGCAGGGCTTGCAACTGGGCCGTGGTGCTGCGCAATTGCGCCCGCAGGCGTTCCTCCAGGCCCTCGCCGTGGGCACCGCTGTTCAATAGCAGGCCCAGCACCAGCAACGCGGCTGGGCATGAACCCATGGCTCGCCTTTTCATGAAGCCTCCCTGCGCTTAGAAGCGCGTGTTGATTTCAAGCTGCAGAACGTCGATATCGTAGGGCGCGCCATACACCGCCTCGGCACTCAACCAACGGCCGGTGGCGAAGACGTTGCTGGCCAGGCCGTAGTTGCCACCGAGGAAGTAGCCTTTGGCGTTGGTGCCGCCCAAATGGAACGACGAGTCGTTGAAACCGTCCGGCAAGGCATCCGGCTGGATGTACTTGTAACCGGCGAACAGGTTCCAGTCGCCCTCGCGCTTGAGCTCCAGGGCGCTGCCCAGGGTGAACTGGAGCATCCAGGCGTTGGCGCCGCTTTCCAGTTCGCCACTCTCGTCCAGGTTGTTGGCGAACTGGCCTTCGGAACGCTTGCGCATCTCGCCTTCGTCGTAGCCCAGGTTGTGCACGTAGTTGGCCTGGCTGCGCAGTTTCAAGTCCTCGGGCAGGTCGGCATCCCAGACCAGGTTCAGGTCCAGCAGGTTGAACTCCGACGCCAGGCCGACGTATTGCGGCTGGGGCGTGGTGGACGGGTTGAGCGGGTTGGGCGTGATGTCGCGCAGCAGGAACACCGTGTTGCCCTTCTGCATGAAAGCCACGCGAGAACCGTCGCTGTCGCACCCGGGGTCACCGGCCCACGGCTGGCACGGCGAGGAGCGCTTGCCCTCGATGTCGTCGAAGCGGTAATAGGCCAGCGCACCCTTGACCCGGTTGCTGTCGTTGATCGCCCAGTTCGCCCCCAGTTGCGCACCGTAGAGCCACTTGTTGTCGCTCTCCTCCTTGTCCGTGCCATTGCTGGTGCTGGTGTCATTGGTGTATTCCACCGGGAACGCGCCGACGGTGCCGAACAGGCCCCAGTCCCGATTGAGCTTGCGATTGAAGATCGCCGCCACCCCATCGAAATTCAGATCGCCGGAATACAGCATGTCGGTGGAGAAGAACGGATTCGCAATCCGCCCCCCGGTCAGGGTCAGTTCATCCGATGCCTTCCAGGTCAGGTAGCCCTGGTCGAGCCAGATGTCTTTCTTGCCGAAGCCACCACCCAGGGTCTGGGTGGTGGACACCGGGTTATTGTCCGAACCGGTACCGATGCGGATGCCGGCGGTCCATTGCGGCGCAATCACCGCCTTCATCCCCAGGCGCGCCCGCAGGCGGAACAGGTTTTCCCGATCCTCGCGGGTGTTGAGCAAGGGCGGCAGGCTGGAGCTGCTGTTGGGGTTGACGTCGTACGGTCCCTTGTCATTGAGCCGGGCGAAGTCGACGATCTCGTTGCTGTTGTTGCCCGAGTAGTAGCGCGACTCGTCACGCAGGCGAATGTCGCCATCGAAGCTGATGCGTGACACCCAGTCCGGGAACGTGTTGGGCTGGGCCCAGTTCTCCTGCTTGGCGGTGGCCATGACTTCAGCCTTCACCTGATCGCGGATCTGCTCGCGAACGATGTTCGGCACGTATTGCACCCGTACGTCCCCGGGCGCCCCCACCGGTGCCGCAGCCACCGCCGTGGCGGCCTGGCGGGCCTGCACGGCTTCGCGCTCGGCCTGGGCGATCAGCCCATCGGCCTGGTCCTGCTTGAGTACCCCCTGCTGCACCAGCAGGCGGATCAGATTGATCGTGGCGTTTTCCGAGGGCGCCGCAGCGGCGACCGCCTGCCCGGCCAGACCCAGGACTACCAGGCCGACCCTCCACGACAATCGATTCACATTGGAAATCATCTGCACACAACTCCTGTTGGCAAACTTTCAAGCATTCGGTTAACCCGGACGCCGCCCTTGCAAGGACAGGCGCACGGGCAATGTCAGGGAAGCCGGTGGCCGCTCGCTCAGATGAGGTGAGGCGCGCAGGGCCGAAATCACTTGTTCATCCACTTGCCGATTGCCGCTGGACTTGACCAGCTCGACCCGTGTGATCTCGCCGACGGCACTCAGCCAGACGTCAGCCTGTAGGGAAAACGCCAGGCTGCGCAGCTGCGGGTTCTCCCGCAGCAGGCGCTGGAAGGTGAAGGCCAGGAACTGGCTGTAGGTACCGTTGCCCAGGCGCCCGCCTCCAGCACCGGCCATGCCACCTCCCTTGCCGGCGCCGATATTGAAAGCGTCGTTGCCGGACTGGGCCTCGCCGTCCATCTGCATCGGGTTCGCCAGGTCGTCCACCGGCGAAGGCGGGGCCTGCTCTTCAGGCTTGACCTCCTCCGGCTCCGGGGTGGGCTCGGGCTCCACCACCTTTTCCTCCACCTGTGGCTCCGGTTCCTTGGGCTTCTCCGGCGGTGGGGGTGGAGGTGGGGGCGGCAGCGCAATGATGGTCGGGACCTTCGGCGCCTCGCGCCGCACGCCGCTCATGTCGTTGGCCCACTGCCACAGCAGCCAGGCCGCCAGGGCGCCCAGCGCCAGGCCCGCCGCCCACTTGAGCAGGCGCCAGGGCGAGGTCTTCACCGGGGGCGGATCGATGGGGAGTCTGGCGGTCATGGTCAGCCCTGGCTCGGTTTGCCGGTCACCAGACCGACCTGGGACAGTTCCAGGCGCCGCAACAGATCCAGCACCTCGATGACCTTCTGGTACTGCACTGTGGCGTCACCACGCACGATGATCGGAAAATCGGGGCTCTGGGCCTTCTCGATGCGCAGGCGTTCCTCCAGTTCCGCCAGGGTCACCGGGTAGGCATCGAGGAACACCTGGCCGCCATCGTTCACCGAGATCGCCTTGGTCTTGGCTTCCGACAGAGACACCGAGGCACTGGCCTTGGGCAGGTTGATCTGGATGCCCGACACCTGGGCCGTGGCCGTGAGGATGAACATCACCAGCACCACCATGAGCACGTCCACCAGGGGCGTGATGTTGATGCTGTCCACCGCGGCGTCATCGTCGTCATCGTGCGAAGCATTTACGCTAGCCATCGCGATTCCCTCAGGCCGGTACGGACGTTTGGTTTGGGTGGTGGTGATCCCGGCGATGGGCCGCTTCGCCGGACTGCCCTTCCCCGTGCATCTCCGCCAGGCGCGTGATGAATTCATCGACGAACACCCGCATGTCGGCACTGACTTCTTTATTGCGGGTGATCAGGCGGTTGTAGCCAAACAGCGCGGGGATCGCGACGAACAGGCCCATGGCGGTGGCAAGCAGTGCCGCGGCCATGCCCGGGGCGATGGCATTGATATTCACATCACCGGCCATGGCCGTGCCGAGGAACACCACCATGATCCCCAGCACGGTGCCGAGCAGGCCGATGTAGGGGCCGCCGGCGATGGCGTTGGACAGGGTCGAGAGTTTCGAACCCAGCGCCTGGTTCTCGCGGGTACGCACGCCATCCATGGAACAGCGGATCGCTTCGATGGTGGCCGCCGACACCGACGAGGTATCGGCGCCCTGTTCGCGGCGGGTGCGGATTTCCTTCACCGCCACCAGGTACAGGCGCCACAGGGAGGAATGTTGCAGGCGCTGGGCGAGCTCCTGGTCATCGGCGAACATCTCCAGGCGCGTGCCAACCCGGGCGAACTGCTCGCGAAAGGCCGTGTTGGCCGCGCTGAGGCGACTGACCATGCGGTTCTTGCGGATCATGATGATCCACGACTGGAACATCATCAGCACCAGCACCCCGATGATCACCCAGGCGTCCAGGGGCACGGCGTTGAGCAAAAAGCCCAGGCTGCCGAAACCGAAGCCGGATTGCTCCTCATCCACGCCATAGGCCACCAGCTTAGACTCGGCGCCCTGGGCATTGGCATCGGCCAGCAGCAAGGGTGCGGCACGGGCGACCTTGGACAGGCGGACCTCATCCATGGCGCCGCTCAAAGGCGCCAGGGCACCGGCGGCAACATCGGCCCCCAGGGCGATGGGCGAATTGAACACCGGCATCGGCGCCGCCAGGCTCGCGGTCTCACGGCCGTTGACGTACAGCACGATCCGATCCCCGGACGCGGTCACTGCCAGGTGCTGCCACTGCCCTGGGTTCAGTGGCTGGGTGGAGACAGCGCGCAGGCCATCGACCGCCACGAACGGTACCCCTTGGTTCACCCCGATCAGGAGGTTGGCAGCCGCTTCGCGCCGGGCCAGGACCACCTGTTCGCCGCTGGCCTGGTCCTGGCGCAACCAGGTGCTGAAGGTGAACGCCGCGCCAGCGTTGTGTTGCAGTGACGGGCTGGCCGGCAACAGCAGCGGCTGGCCGTTGAATTGCAGCGCCCGGCCGATCACGCCATCGATGCTGGTACCCACCGCGCCCTGGGCATTGTTGCCATAGGCCGTGGTGTCCCGGGGCGGCACGCCGGTGGCGCCGTCGAAGTGATACAGCGCGGTGTAGTCCGGGTCGAAGGTCAACTGGCCGCTGCCGGTGGCCGCTGCCTTCTGGTTGCCGTAGTACATCCACAGGTCCTGGCGCTGGCCGCCCTCCACGCTCGGCACATCGACCCAGATCAGCGCCATGCCCATCAACGGGTCGAAGCTCTCGATCTGGTGGTTGAGCACGGTCTTGTCGTCGGCACTGACGAAGCGCAGGTCCGAACCGTCTTCCTTGACGCCGTCGAAGGTGAAATTGCCGGTGTGCAGCCGCACCAGCAGCGCGGTGCGCCCCAAGGCCTGGGCGATGGCCGCGCCCTGGGGCGTGGTGTCCACCGAAATCTGTTTGCGGTAGTGCCAATCGTCCTGCCACCAGGCGTTGGCCGTCGCCGGAAGCACCAGCCCCAGGCAGATCAGCAGGGATAACAGTATGCGTTGCATGGACATGACTCCTGGGTTCAAAACGTCGCTTGCAGGTTGAAGTGCAGGCGTGATTCCTGTTTCGTGGTGTTCGGTCCGTCGAGCAGCGCAAAGCCCCAGTCGAGGCTGCCGGACAGCCATTTGCTCAAGCTCGCCCGGGTGCCCAGGCCGACGCTGGCCAGGCTGTAGTCGGCCTCCTGGTCGGGCAGTTCGTCGCGCAGGTACAACTGCGCCCCCTCGGCGAAGGCGTAGAAGCGCCATTCCTGGACATAGCTGCCAAGGAACTTCGCCATGGACGGGGTACGCAACTCCTGGGACAGCAGGTAGCCGTCATCCCCGGTGCGCTCGGCGGCCAGGTAACCGCGTACCGACGTGGCGCCTCCGGCGGAGAACTGCTCGTTGGAAACCAGCGGCCCGGAGGCCAGCTGGAAAGCGGCCTTGGAGGCGCTCTGCCAATCGCCGGCGAAGGTGAAGGTGTAGTTGCCGTCGCCCTTGAGCACCGCGAAGCTGGGACTGGCTCGATAGCGCTTGTAATCGAAGTCTTCGTCGGAACTGCCGTAGCCCAGCAGGCTGCGTGTGCCCGCCACCAGGCTCAGGCCAAGACCCAACTGGCTGCTTTCGGTGTAGCGAAGCCCGTTGTAGGCGAAGGTGAATGGCGCGTATTTGAGCGGTGCCTTGTCGCTGGCGCCCCCCAGGCTCAACTCCTCGTCGAAATCCTTGAAATCCACTGCGATGGAAAAGGTATTGGCCCAGGCCGCGCTGGACGGCAGGCTGTAGATCGCCGAGACCCCGTAGGAATGCCCCTTGCCCAGCACGTTGCTGCCGCCGACGGTGGCCACGTTGCTGTCGGATTGGTAGCCGGAGAACTGCACGCTCCAGCGCTCGTCCAACGGCGCGGTGTAGGACCCCGACCAGACCTTGGCGTTGTCGGTGTCCTGGGGCGCGGTGAAGAAAGTCAGCGAAACGCTGTGGCCCAGCTGCCAGAGGTTGTTGTAGCCCAGGCTGGCGACTGTCCGCAGTTTTTCGGTGTCGGCGCTGTAGTCGTTGTTCAGGCCAAGGCTGGCCTGCCAGGGATCCTGGTCCTCCACCTGCAGATCCACATCCATGGTGCCGGGCCGCTGGCCTTCGCGGACCAGGGGCATCACCTGGCGCCCCGGGGTCTTGTTCAACTGCGCCAGCTGTGCCTGGACCCTGGCGAAATCCGGCACTTCACCTTCCTTGAGAGCCGGGACGTCTTCGCGGATTTCCACCGGGGAGTAGTGCCTGGCCCCCACCACCCGCACCCGGCCGACCTTGGTCTCGCTGACTTGCAGGTAGACGATGCCGTCTTCCACTTTCTGCTCCGGCAGTTCGACGAACACCGACTGATAGCCGCGGGCCTGATACACCTTCTGCAGGGCCTCCCGGGCGCCTTCGATATCGCTCAAGGTCTTTTGCGGACCGAGAAACGGGTACACCGCTTCCTCGATGGACCGGGCATCGAGCACCGTGTTGCCGCGCACGAAATACTCGTTCACGTCCACCAGGCGGGCCGGCGCCGCCTCAGCCTGGGATCCTTCCTGCGCGGCGAAGGCCGATGGCCCGCCGACGGCCAGCAACAGCCAGCCCCACAGCGCCGGCCGTGACTTGAAGAAATGCTCCACACCACCCCCTGAATTCAAAGTACCGCTCAATTGCTGGCTGTCGATGTCGTGGCGTGCCGGGCCAGCCAGGTGTGCAGCAACGCGAAGTTCAAGGAGAACTCCGGCATTTGCAGCAAGGCGCCACAGAACACTTCACCGATGATTTTCTGGATGAGCCGCACCGCTCGCGCATCGTCCAGCAGCGTGGCGAGGTCCTTGCTCAAGACGTTGAAGTTCCAGACCTTCTGGTTCAGGTCCAGGCCGACGAACCAGCGGAACAGCAGGTTGTAATTGAGTTGCTCGTAGAGTTGCCGCTCGCTGGGCACCGAATAGAGCAGTTGCAGCAAGAGAATGTGCATGGCGGTCTGGGGTGCGATCCGCATCCCGGCATCGGCGTTGAGGCCTTGCAGTACGTCACGATGCTCGTCCAGCAGATCGTCGATCTGTGGTCGCAGCAGGACCAGCGAATGGCCCTGCGGGATGTAGCTGGACACTTCCTTGAGTGCGCCCTGCCAGTCATCCTGGGAAACGATCCAGACCCACGGCGCGCCATAGCGATACACCGAGACCGGTTGCTTGCGCGCCGCCTCGACGATCTTCGACAGCCGCTGGTCGAGCTCCTGCATGCCCACTTTCGAATAACGTTCCATAGTTCCCATCGCCTCGCTCCCGGCTTCGCGCCCCGGCTCCGAAAGGCCTCGAAGGCCCTCTCGAACACGTCACACAGGCATGACGGGAATGGCGATGTGCTACCGAACTTTTGTCATGAAAGCTTCATGTCGTTTTTTCGATCCCGGAAAATCCCGGGCGGGACGGATCGGGGCAAGCAAGCGGGCCTGTCGGCGATGACGGCAACACACCCGATATGGATACCGGGAGGATGTCTCCCTCTTCGGAGGTAGGCCTGCCGAGGCATAGGCCGAAGAGGCTACCGGCCCTACCATGGCGGTACGCGGAGGTACGCCATGTTGACCCACCCTTCCATCGTCCTACTGTTGCGCCGTCATCACCTGTTCAGCCAGCTGCCGGAGCGTGTCTTCGAGGAGGTGTGCGGCCTGGCGGTGCTCAAGCGCCTGGCCTGCAACAGCACGCTCATGCACCAGGGCGACCCGGCCAAGCGGTTTTTCCTGCTGGTCAGCGGCCAGGTCAAGCTGTTCCGGGTCACCGGCGAAGGCCAGGAAAACCTGGTGGAGATCATCCAGCCAGGCCAGACCTTCGCCGAAGCCCTGCTGTTCAGCCAGGCCCGCTGCTACCCGGTGAGCGCGTCGGCGCTCAAGGACAGTGTGCTGGTGAGTATCGAGGGCACCCATTACCGCAAGGCCCTGGAAGACCAGCCCAAGGTCTGCCTGGCGATCCTGGCGAGCATGAGCGTGCACCTGCATCAGCGCCTCAGGGACATCGACAACCTGACCCTGGCCAGCGCCAGCCGGCGGGTCATCAATTTCCTCTTGCAGGAACGCGACCCACGCGATGGTCGTCTGGTGCTCCAGGTATCCAAGCGTCTGGTGGCCTCCAAGCTGGGGATCCAGCCGGAGACCTTTTCGCGCATTCTTCATCGCCTGGTGGACGCCGGGCTGATCGCCATGGAGCGACGCAACATTCGAATCCTGGCCGAGGAAGCGCTGGCGGATTACCAGCAATAGCTGCGAATCCTCTACGCAAGGCATCCCCTCCCCCTGTGGCGAGAGGATTTATCCCCACTGGGGGCGCAGCGCCCCCCTCAACCGCCTGATACACCGCAGGCTCAGGCTTTGGGGCTGCTTCGCAGCCCAGCGGGGATAAATCCTCTCGCCGCAGGGGGTGTATGGGCCTTTTACTCGCCGCTCGGCCCATCGATATCATCAACACCAATCATCGGTATCAACCGTTCGAACAGCGCATCGCCCTCTTCTTGCGAGCACTCGACCCCGAAACGCTTGCGCCAGCCCAACTGACTCAGGATCACGTGCACATCCGCTTCCAGGTCGTGCTGCTGCAAGCACGCCTGGACGCATTGCAACGGGCAGCCATCCAAGGCAATGATCCGCCGCCCCGAGCGAGCCTTGTTGACTAGCGGCACCACATGCCCGCCGACCCCGACGATGCAGGACATCTCGGCCAGACCAGCGCGGTCCAGGCGCAGGGCCACGTTGTTTGCCAGTTGCGCAACGTTGGAGCAACCGGAGCAGGAATACACCAGGGGCAACGCGCTCGAAGGCTTCATTAAACGGTCGCCAAGCCCTTGCCCGCCCGCTCCAGATTGCGCCACAACCACGGCGGCAATACCTCCGGATCGAGGCTGTCGATCAGGTTCTTCACTGCCAGCCCCAGTTCGGTGTCACCCTCGATCACCAGTCGCCGGCGGAAGAACAGGGTGTCGGGGTCTTCCTGGCGGCTGGCCAGCAACAGGAACTCGCGCCAGTTGCCGCTGATGGTGACCTGGGCTTGCGCCCGCTCGGCGATGCACAACCCATCGCGACCCAAGGTCAGGTACCAGCACAACTTCAGGTCGGGAATCCGCAGGCACAACCAGCGCCCCCGCAGCACATCGAACCCGCCGTCGCGCAGCGGCTCGGCCAGGCAGCGATTGAGGGCCTGCTGCAATGCCAGGCGCTGCACCACGAAGGGAACCCTGCCCATCAGCGGCAGCAGTCGGTCGGCACCCTTGAGCAACCACTTCTTCGGATTCAGCACAGTCCCGCCTCCTCTACTTTCAACATGCCGGCCTGGCCGTGCCAGTAACCGTTGCAGCCTTCCACGAACAGCGGCGGCGCCTCGCCCTGGCGAACCCTGTCGAAGGCCCGGACCACGTCGGCCATGCCCTGGGCCCGTGGACTCAGGCGCAGCACATCCGCGCCACAGGCCATCAGTGCGTTGTAATCGGCCAACAGGTTGGTGGGCTCCCCAGACATCGTCTGGATGCCATTGAGGGTGAACAGCGACTGCCCCTCCTGGCTGCTCAGGGCCAGGCCGTCGGGATAGTTGATGCAGCAGAACTGGCAGTCGTCCTTGGGCCGGTTTTCCGCTCTCGCGGTGAAGCAGCGGGCCGAATAGGCCAAGGGCAGATGCCCATAGGAAAAGATCTCGACCTCAGGCAGCTCACGGTCCAGTTCCCGCACTTGCTCCAGCACATCGGCGATCAGCGCGGCAGAGCACTCCACCGGGGGTACCCAACGGAGCATGCCGCTGTCGAGCAGTTGCGCCAGGGCGTGACCGTTGTACAGGTTCAGCGCCGGGCCGCCCACGAACGGCAGCTTGCGCTCGGCCAGAAACTGCACCGCCCCCATGTCGTTGGCTTCCACCAGCAGTTGGCCGTTGTCGCACAGCCGACGCAAGGTGGAAAGCTCCGACGCCGCCTCGATCAGTGTCAGGCTCGACAACACGATCTGCGCCTGGCTGCATCCCTGCAGCTCACGGCCCAGGCCCAGCCATTGATCCAGGGAGAAGGCCCGGCGTTTCGAACAGACGGTTTCCCCCAGGTAGATCACATCCAGCGGCAACGCCGACATCTCGGCATAGAAGTTTCCAAGTTGCGTTTTGTCCCAGTAGAACAGGACCGGTCCCAGGCTGAGTTTCATCGGGCCTCCCTCATTGCCATGATCGGTGGTAGGCGCCCAGGGTGGTCTGGCTGCCTTCCGACAAGCCTGCCAGCACCTGGCGCCATTCTTCACGAACCCTGAACCGTTGCGGCGCGCTTTGGTGTGCATCCAGCGCGGCGCGCCAGACCCGAGTCACCTGTTCGACGTAGGCCGGGCTGCGCTGGCGACCTTCGATCTTCACGGCTTCGACGCCGACCGCCGCCAGTTCCGGCAGCAAGTCCAGGGTATCCAGGCTGGTGGGCTCTTCCAGGGCGTGGAAGCGCTTGCCCCCCACCAGGAAACGGCCCTTGCACAGGGTCGGATAGCCGGCCGGTTCCTCAGGGGTGTAGCGGTCGATCAGGACTTCACTCAGGCGAGCGCTCAAGCCTTGGGCATCTTCGCTCCAGCGCACCGCCTTGGCGGGCGAGCAGACGCCGCACAGGTTCGGCGATTCGCCGGTGATGTAGGAGGACAGATGGCAGCGACCCTCGGCCATGATGCACAGGCTGCCGAAACCGAAGACCTCGATGGGCACCGGGCTGCTCGCCGCCACCTGCCGCACCTGGGCCAGGGACAGCACCCGCGGCAGCACGGCACGGCGAATGTCATAGCGCTGGGCGTAGAAAGCCAGGGCCGCGGCGTGAGTCGCCGAACCCTGTACGGACAGGTGCAGCGCCAACTGTGGATGGCGCGCGCTGGCGTAGCCCAGCACGCCGGGGTCGGCCGCGATCAGGGCGTCCACACCGAAATCGGCGGCCCGATCCACCGCCCGCTGCCAGCGCTCCCACCCCTTGGGCTGAGGGTAGGTATTGACCGCCACGTACAGCTTGCGCTGGTGCTGGCGGATATGCGCGACAGCGGCATCGAATTGCTTGTCGTCCATGTTCAGCCCGGCGAAATGCCGGGCGTTGGTGTCATCGCGAAAGCCGACATAGACGGAATCGGCGCCTTGGCGCACCGCCGCTTTGAGGGCAGGCAGGTTACCTGCCGGGCAAACCAGTTGCATGGGGCATCCTCATGGAAGAACTGACAGCGTCGCCCAGTCTAGCCAGCCCCCGGACGAGCACCTTGACGGCAATCAATTGCCGTCAATGCATCAGCGCGGCGAACGGCAGGTACATCACCCGGTCGTGCTGATGCACCAGGGCATCGCGTTCCACCACCGCCAGTCCGTCGGCCCAGCAGGCGGCGGCGAGCATGGCCGAGCCCTGCTGCGGATGCAGCACCACGCTCAGGTGGCCGTTGGCGTCAGGGACCAGCCTGGCGCGCAGGTATTGCCGGCGCCTGTTGCGATGCTGCCAGTCAAAACCGGCTGGCAACTGCAACGGGACGGGCAGCACCTCGGCCAGGCCCTGGGCCCGGAACAGGAATGGACGCACCACGATCAACGCCGTCACCAGTGCCGCCGACGGATTGCCCGGCAACCCGATCCAGGGCTTGCCCATCACGTCGCCGAACGCCAGGGGCTTGCCCGGCTGGATCGCCAGGCGCCAGAGGTCGATGTTGCCCAGGGCTTCGATAGCTTGCTTGAGGTGGTCCTCCTCGCCCACCGACACCCCTCCCGAAGTCAGCAGCAGGTCACATTCGCCAGCGGCCAGGCCCAGGGCCTGCCGGCTGGCCTGCAACCGATCAGGCATCACGCCAAAATCATGCACCTCGACACCCCAGCCTCTCAGCAGCGCCGCGAGGCTGTGGCGGTTGCTGTTGTAGATCTGGCCGGGCGCCAATGCCTCCCCCGGCTCTCGCAACTCGTCGCCGCTGCTGAGCAGGCCCACCCGCAAGGGGCGATAGGCCTGCACATGAGCGATCCCGGCGCCGGCCAGCAGCCCCAGTTCCTGGGCACGCAGGCGCGTGCCGGCGGTGAACAGGCGTTCGCCCTGGCGCAGCTCTTCGCCCTCCTTGCGAACGTGATCGCCGCGCCTGACCGAGGGCAACCAGACGCGCGCCTCCTCGACCCGACAGCTTTCCTGGGGCACCACCGTGTCAGCGCCGGGCGGCAGCGGCGCACCGGTGAAAATCCGCACCGCCTGCCCTTCCCTCAATGGCATTCCCGGCTCATCGCCGGCGGCGATTCGCCCGGCCAGCGCCAGATAGCCACCGCCATCGGGCAAGTCAGCGGCCCTCAGGGCGTAGCCGTCCATGGCGCTGTTGTCCCAGGCCGGCAGGTTCATGGGGCAGATGACGTCGCGGGCCAGCACCCGGCCCAACGCCTGGCCCAGGGCAACCTGTTGCATGGCCGGTGGCGGCGGGGCCTGGTCGAGCAGATGACGGATCGCCTCGTCCACTGGCACCAGCACGCCGCTGTCACAGGCGTGGGCGCATCCCCCGCCGCTCACGAGCGTGTCTCGCAAGCCGTCGGGGCACTCCCTTCCTGGGGCTTGAGGTGAGGCGTGAAATTGCAGGGGCCGGTGCGGCTGTCCAACTGCCCCACCAGGATCTGTTCCCAGCCGGTCCGACAGGCGCCCGGCGAGCCAGGCAGGCAGCACACCAGCACACCGTTGCTCATGCCGGCCAACGCCCGGGACTGCAGGCTGGACATGCCGATCTGCGCCAGCGACACCTGGCGAAACAGCTCACCGAAGCCGTCCACCAACCTGTCCAGCAAGGGCAGTACCGCTTGGGGCGTGTTGTCCCTTGGCGTGAAACCGGTGCCGCCTGTCATCAGCACCACTTGCACATCAGGCGCGGCGATCCATTGCGAGACACGGGCACGGATCTGGTAGATGTCGTCCTTCACCAGCCCTCGGTCGACCAGCACGTGCCCTGCCGCGTGCAGCAGATCGACGAGGGTCTGGCCGGACGTATCGGTGTCGAGGCTGCGGGTATCGCTGATGGTCAGCACCGCGATGTTCAAGGGTTGAAAGTGGCGTTGCGTCAGATGGGCCATTGGGATCAGCCGTCCTTTGAGAAAAGATGGCCCAGCCTGAACTGCAATCCTCGCCGGGCCTATTCCTCGTTGGAGGTACCTCCCCCGGCACTCAGGGTGCGAGGCGGCTGCGTTGCCAGATGCCCGCTCGCAGACGGTAATCGAGACGATCATGCAAACGGTCTGCGCGGCCCTGCCAGAACTCCAGTCGCTCGGGGCACAGGCAGTAGCCACCCCAGTGCTCGGGACGCGGCACCGGTTGGTCCGAAAAACGCTCTCGGACTTGTGCCAGCGAGGCCTCCAGCGCAAAGCGCCCCTCCAATGGAGCGCTTTGCGGCGACGCCCAGGCGCCGATGCGACTGGCCATGGGGCGGGAGTGGAAATATTCGTCCGACAGCACCGGGTCGAGCCTGTGGACCTGCCCTTCGACGCGTACCTGCCGCTCCAGGCCCGGCCAGAAGAAGGTCATGGCGGCCCAGGGGTTGACCGCCAGGTCCCGCCCCTTGGCGCTGTCATAGTTGCCGAAGAACACAAAGCCATCCTTGTCGAAGCCCTTGAGCAACAGCACCCGGGCATGGGGCCGCCCCTGCGGGTCGACCGTTGCCAGGATCATGCTGTTGGCTTCCACCGGCGGGCTTTCGGTGTCGCGGGCCTGTTGTATCCAGCGTTCGAACAGGGCCAGCGGCTCGTCCGGTGCCTGGGCTTCGTCGAGGCCATCGCGGGTGTATTGGCGGCGCATATCGGCCAGGGATAGGGGCATGGCAATGAGTTCCACTCTGGATTTGGCCCAGTGTGGATTTTGTGGCCTGGGGAAGCCTTGATCGTTGTCAATGCCGGCGCGCGGTCTACCTGCTCGCGTTGAATGCAACGATCCCGGTGAACGCTATTTGAGTCCCAACCGCCGCGCCAGTTTGTGCAGGTTGCTGGGATCGACCTCCAGCAACCGCGCCGCGCCGGCCCAGTTCTGCCCGCAGCGCTCCAGGGCCTTGAGAATCGCCTGCCGCTGGCAAGCGTCGACGGTTTCATTCAAGGGCAGCAACGGTGCGTCGTCCGTCTGCGCGGGCGAATCCGGCCGGGCTTGCGCGGGGCCGACGCTGGCGCTGACATCCAGGTCCAGCACCTGGGGTTCCAGGGTCATGATCAGGCTGCGGTTGGCGCCCCGGCTCAGTTCCTTCAATGCCGCGCGGCTGATCACGTGTTCCAGCTCACGCACGTTGCCAGGCCAGGTATACGCCAGCAGCGCCTGCTCGGCGGCCGGTGACAGGCGCAGGCCGCGCAGGCCCAGCCGTGTGCGGTTCAGTTCGAGGAAGTGCCCGGCCAGCATCAACACGTCGTGGCCGCGCTCGCGCAGGGGCGGGATCGGTACCGGGTAGACCGAAAGCCGGTGGTACAGATCGGCGCGAAACAGCCCGTCGCGGATGCTGTCGGGCAGATGCCGGTTGGTGGCGGCGATGATGCGCACATCGACGTGCAGCGGCTTGTCGGCGCCCAGGCGCTGGATCTCGCCGTTCTGCAAGGTGCGCAGCAATTTGGCCTGTACGCTCAACGGCAGCTCACCCACCTCATCGAGGAACAGCGTGCCGCCATTGGCCGCGTCGAAGCGGCCGGCACGATCGGTCGTGGCGCCGGAGAACGCGCCCTTGACGTGGCCGAACAGCTCGCTCTCCGCCAGGGACTCCGGCAGCGCCGCGCAGTTGACCTGCACCAGCGGCTTGCGGCCGCGCCGGGACAGTCGGTGCAGACGTCGGGCGAACAGCTCCTTGCCCACCCCAGTCTCTCCCAGCAACAGCACCGGCAGTTCGGAATCGGCCAGCACGTCCAGCTCGTTGAGCAACTGCAGCAGCCCTTCGCTGCGGCCGATGATTTCGCCCTCTTCGGCCGGCAGGCGCAGGTCCGAGGGGTCGCTGCGCGAAGCCCGCAGGCTGCGGTTCTCCTGTTCGAGCCGGGTGACCCGTACCGCCGCTTCGATTTGCAGGGTGCACCGCTTGAGCTCCTCCCGGGCCCGGCTGTCGAAGGTGCCGGCGTGCAGTGCATCCAGGGTGATCGCACCCCAGAGGCGCCCTTCCACGTACAGGCTCACACCCATGCAATCGTGCACCGGCAACGGCTCGCCCACATGATGATCGAGCAGGCCGTCATAAGGATCCGGCAAGCGACTGTCGGGTTCGAACCAGGTGGGCTCGCGCGACGCCATGATGGCCGCCAACCGAGGATGCTGGGCAATCACGAATCGGCGGCCCAGCGCCTCATGGACCAGGCCCACGGTCGCTACGGGCCGGAGGCTGTCGTCGTCCAGGCGCAACAGCGCCACGGCACCGCTGTTGAAATATTCGCGCAGGGTCTGCACCAGACGCTGCAACCGCACGGCATTGGGCAGCTCGACGATCAGGTCGGCGGCCAGGCTTTCACGCAGCATGGTAATGAGTACCCTCCAGGGTTCGTTTGACCCCTTGCAAACAGGGTGATAATCACCCCCTGTAAAAATTTTCCTTTGCCTTTCAGTAACTTGAATCTGGCACACGGACTGCAACGTCCGGTCATCTGTCCCTCCCGGGATTCAACCCAAGGAAACATGATGAACCTCGACCTGCTGGAACGAAGCCTTGGCCAACTGGCCTGTGACATTCCCGGTGCCACCCGCACCTTTCACCATTACAACCTCGACTTCTGCTGCGGCGGACAGAAGACCTTGCGCGAAGCGGCCCTGGTCAAGGGCCTGAACCCGCTCCTGATCGCCGACGCCCTCAGCACGCTGCAGGCCGCCGGGGAGCCGGGCCATGATTGGCGCGACGAACCCCAGGAGCGCCTGATCGCCCACATCCTGGAACGCTATCATGCCCGCCACCGCGAACAGTTGCCGGAACTGATCCGCCTGGCTCGCCGTGTGGAACAGGTGCATGGCGCCCGCGCCACGTGCCCCAACGGCCTGGCCGACCACCTGCAGGACCTGTATCAGGAACTCGAAGGCCACATGCTCAAGGAGGAACAGGTGCTGTTCCCGATGCTGCAAGGCGGACTCGGTGATCGGGCCTCGGCGCCGATCCAGGTGCTGCGCTACGAACACGACCAGCACGGCGAAGCCCTGGAAATCATGCTGGACCTCACCGACCAGATCACCCCGCCAGCCGATGCCTGCAATACCTGGCGCGCCCTGTACCGCGGGCTCGTGGAGCTGCGGGACGACCTGATGCAGCACATTCACCTGGAGAACAACGTGCTGTTCGTCAATGCGATGCAGCCGACTCGCTGACCCTCAAACAGCGCATTGCCCCCTGTGCAAGCGAGCTCCAGCAGGGGGTTGATGTCGTTCAACCTGTTCGGCCCCTCCTGGATCCAGTGTTGGCCTTCACCTCCCTGCTCAAAACTGCCAATAGAACATCGCCTTGGCCAACACCACGATCAACACCATGTGTGCCAGGATACTGCGCCGCAGCCAGCAGCCTCGCGACGGGCTCAGCCGACCACGGGTCAACCAGTAGGCCAGCAACAGATAGTGTCCGATGATGCTCGAAGCCAACAGGATCTTCAGGCTCAGCAGCAGGCCGAAGCTGTTGCTCAAGGGCTGGCTCAATGCGCCACGATGCTGCCAGGCCAGGCCGATACCGGCGCCATACAGCAACAGCACCACACCATGCAGCACATGGCGCGAGCGTCGGGCGATGGCCTGCTCGGCAGCCTCCCGTGCACCTTCGGCCAGAGGCCGGCGGGCCGCGTGCCAGATGCACACCTCGAAAAACAAGGTGCCGATGAAGGCGATGGCCGCCAACAGATGCGTGACCAGCAAGACCCCATACATCATCGTTCGCCTCCGTCCGCAGGACTCATCCCGGATGCCCGTCCACCCGGGCCTGCAACAGCATCGGACCGTAGCGCCAGGCATAGAGCCCGAACGCCAGCGTCCAGCAGAGTCCCGCCAGCCAAAGGGCGGCCAACGGAAACACCATCACCAGCAACACGCGGCTCAGGCCGGCGAGGTTGAGCAGGATGAACGCCAGGGTCATGCCCGACGGCGGCTCGAGCGGTCGCCCGGTATGGCCCAGGCTGACCCGTGCGATCATCGCCAGGATCAACCCGGCCATGGCGCCGATGCTCAGGCTGTGCACCGCCAGGCTCGGATTCAGCGGCACGCCGAAATGCCAGAGCGCCATGCCCAGGCAAGCCAGCACCAGCCAGGCATAGGCCAGGTGCAGCGACCACAGCAGCGGGACCCGCCACAGGTCCCGATCATGCCAACGCACCAGACGAATTCCGTGCCCGACCGCCAGCCCGGCGAACAGCAGGCCACACACGGGGTTGACGGTCAGCGCCGTGCCGAACGCGTACAGCAGCGCCACCCATGCCGACCCCGCCAGCAGCAGCCAGTCGAGCCACGGCCAGGGGGCAACGCCCTCTACCCGGCCGAGGCCTCGCTGGGTGAAGAACGGAATGACTCGCCCGCCGATCAGCCCCATCATCGCCGCCACCAGCCACAGGCCAGTGAGCACGCTCTGGCGCTGCAGAGCGTCGTCATGCCGGGCCAGGCCATAGATGGATAACCCATCGGCCGCGGCCAGCAACAGCAACACCAGCACGACCGGGTAATTGCGCTTCTGCCGCACGCGCCACAGCATGATGCCCATCAAGGCCGCCACCGCCACGGCGAATCCCAGCTCCAACACCAGCAGCAACGGCCAGGGTGCCGCGCCCAGCCAGGCCAGACGCGCCCCCAGCCAAACCATCGCCAGGGCCGCCAGGCGCCTGCCGCTGAGCCCCGGCGTCCCCGTCCAGGTCTGTACCGCCGTCAGCAGGAACCCGGCGATGATCGCCAGGCCGAAGCCGAACAGCAGCTCATGACGGTGCCAGGCCAACCAGCCGCCCGCCGGCTGCCAGGCCGACAGGTGCCCTGTGAACACCGACAGCCACAACGGTATCGCCACAAGGGCGAGCACGCAGCCGGCCAGGAAAAACGGCCGGAACGCCAGGCGCCACAACGGCAGGATGGCCATGGCCTTGCGACGGTCGAGCACTTGCATACACCACTCCTTTGCCTCATCTGGCTCGCCAGGGAGGTACGACAAATCAGGGTTCGAATGATCGGCTATCGCCGCAGACCGGCCTTGTCTCAGATCAAGCCAGCCCGTCGGCGACGCTGCGCCTTCGACCCTCACTTGCAAGGGGCTTGCCGGACACGACCACGCTCCCCAGGCCCTGCCCAGGCGGACCCGGCGCAACCCTGCGGGAGCGGGGCTGGCCGGGGCTGCGAGGCGTGTCGGACACGGAACCGACAGCCACGCGGCGATGGAAAGCCTGTCCATCGTCCGAAAAAACTGTAGCAGGAAAGGTAGTTATTACCCGTTCAGGGTTGTTTTTACCCTGATGCATCAGGGTAATTTTTACCCTCATCGACGACAAAGCCCCAGGGAACCACGCTCGGCCCCCTGGCCCGCCTCTTGCTCAGGGACGGCATAGTCTTCTGCCCTGGGGTGCCCCATGAAACATGTCGCTTTGCCGCTTGCCTGGTTCGTCGTGCTGTCCTGCATCGTGGCCCTGGCCAGCGGTCTGTCCCTGAGCCTGCTCTGACCCGAACCTTCATTTTCCATCACAAGGATCCACGCCATGGTGCTCCACCGTGTCCATCACCAGATCTTGCGCAGCCATCATCTGTTCGAGCCCCTGAACGAAGAACAGCTCGACGAATTGATGAGTACCAGTCAACTGCTGAACATCGACAAGGGTGATCCGCTGTTCCGCCAGGGCGAACCGGCGCAGGCGTTCTACTTCGTGATTGCCGGGGCGGTGAAGATCTACCGGCTCACCCCCGACGGCCAGGAGAAAGTCTTCGAGGTCATCGGCGAACGCCAGACCTTCGCCGAGGCCATGATGCTGATGGACACCCCCAACTATGTCGCCTCCGCCGATGCGGTCGGCCCGACCCAGCTGTATCGCCTGTCCAATGCCACCTATATGCGCCTGCTGCAAAGCAACAGCCGGCTGACCTTCGCCCTGCTCGGCAAGCTGTGCGTGCGCCTGCATCAACGGGTCAACGAAATCGAGACCCTGTCGCTGAAGAACGCCACCCACCGCGTGGTTCGCTACCTGCTGACGCAGCTGGTACGCCTGCAAACCGTGGACAGCCAGTTCGAGTTGCCGATGGCCAAGCAGTTGATCGCCGGCCACCTGTCCATCCAGCCGGAAACGTTTTCGCGAATCATCCGGCGCTTGATCGATGAAAAGATCATCACCCAGGACGGTCGCCAGATCGCAATCCTCGATCGCCTGCGCCTGGAGCAATTCGAATGAGCCCACGCCCCATCTGCCTGTATTGCCAACAGGCCAACCCTGCCAGTGAAACCCAATGCCGCCAGTGCGGCATGCCCCTGCCGGCCGAGGCGGCACTGGCTGGGGCACGGCGGGTGCGCCGTTTCACCTGGTTCTGCGTAGGGCTGGCGGTATTGTGCGTGGCGATGTTCTTCTGGTTGCCTCGCGACATCGCCTGACACCTCAATCCTGGGTCAATTGCCGGTACAGCTGCGGAAGGCGTAGCGGCAGTTGCTCGGGCTGGCGAATCAAGGTGTAGCCGTTGGCCCCGAACATGTACGGCAGATAATCCCCCGCCTCGCGATCGATGGTGATGCAGAACGGCGTCACCCCCTGGCGGCGGGCTTCCAGCACGGCCTGGCGAGTATCCTCCACACCGTAGCGGCCCTCATACAGGTCCAGGTCATTGGGCTTGCCGTCACTGAGCAGCAGCAACAGCCTGCGACGCCGCTTGCAGCCTGCCAGGCGTTGCGTGGCCTGCCGGATAGCGGCGCCCATGCGCGTGTAATAACCGGGCTTGAGGCCCTGGATACGGCCGCGGGCCTGGTCATCGTAGTGCTGGTGGAATGTCTTGAGCTCATACATCCGCACCTGCTGGCGACGCAGGGATGAAAAGCCGTACAAGGCAAAGTCGTCCCCCAGCACCGACAGCGTTTCGGCGAACAGCAGCAGGCTGTCGCGGATCACATCGATCACCCGGTGCTCATCGTTGAGATGGGCATCGGTGGACATCGACAGGTCGGCCAGCAGCAGGCAGGCCAGGTCGCGGCGGGTCTGGCGTTGCTCCATGAACAGGCCACGCTCGCTGCACGGTCCTTGCCGGCGCTCGACGTGAAAATCCAGCCAGGCCTGCAGATCCAGTTCCGAACCCTGGGTTTGCTGGCGCAACCACTGCCGGTCGTTGCGCAGATGCTCGAACTGGCGGCGCAACCGCTGGGCCGGGGAACGCAGACGTGCTGGCAACGGTTGGGGTTCGCAGTCGCGAGGAGCAAACGTCTGCAAGCTGACGAAATCATCCTGGAGGCGCTGTTTGCGGTAGTCCCATTCCGGCAACAGGATGCCTTCGCCCAGCGGCATGTCATCCGCGTCGGCTGGCGGCAGGTCCAGATGCAGTTTCAAGCCACCGCCCTTGCGCAACCGCGTGCGCGACAGGGTCAGTTGATCGAGGTCTTCGGCCACCCGGGCGGCGTGCGGATCCTCGCTGTCGTCCGACCAGCGATCCAGGTCCACGTGCTCGGTCCAACTGAACAGGTTTTCCAGGCGCACGATGAGCAGGCCGCCGTCACGACTGGTTTCGTCGATGCGTTCGGCGCGCTTGCGTCCACCCTGCTGTTCACCCGGCGGTGTCGCCAGGTACTGATCGGACTCTTCGAGATCGGCGCCTTGGGGATTGGCCAGATGCCGGGGCGGATATAACCAGAGCGGAAGCGGCCAGGCTGCCCGTTCGCTGCGCGGGAAATGCTCGACACTGCCGGGCTCGCGCAGGGCCTGGCACAACGCGCGCTCCAGGGCCGCTTCAGCCGGGTCGAGTGTGGCCGGATCGGGGCGCAGCGCCAAGTGCGTTTCCACCAACCGCCGGTAGCGAGGACGCAGCACCGGGTAGCGCTGCAATACCGCCTGGGTCCAGCGCTGGTTGTCCCGCCCCCAGTGCCTCATCGGCCCCGACTGCGCGGCCAGCAACGCGAGCCAGCGATACAGCTCTTCGTTCAGGCCGACATCGGGAAACGCCGCCAGGCTCGCCGGCAGACGCAGGTTATTGCCGTCGCAGCAAGCCAGGGGTACTCGCTTGCAGGTGCCGGCGATCTGCTGCAACAGGTTGCGACGTAGCAGCAGATCACGGTCGCTGACCGCCTCCACACCCAACTGGCGAGAACCGCCCGTGGCGTGAAACAGCACTTGAAGGGCGCGTAGTCGCGCATTCAATTCCACCCGTGCTTCGGGAAAATCCACACTGGCGCGACGGGTGATGAAACGGTGCCAGACACTGCCGACCCATTCTTCCAGCTCCAGGGTGAATGCCATGGTTATTCTCCTCTTAAGCCGAACCCATTGTGGCGAGGGGATTCATCCCGCTGGGGCGTGAATCGGCCCCTGCATACGGTCTGATACACCGCAGTAGCAGACCTTTTGGAGCTGCTTCGCAGCCCAGCGGGGATGAATCCCCTTGCCACAAATGGGTCCGGACTAACCACTGTGGTGACTCACGAAGGCACCACCGCCGCCGGTGCACGCAGCGCCGCACGCCCCCGTTGACGGAAGCTGAACAGGTAGCAGAGCAACCCGAGCAGGAACCCGACCCCACTGACCAGGCGCGCCCAGAACAGCGGCTTGAGCTGATCCATGGTGGCCATGAACGGCAAGGCACTGCCATCCACCGCCCAGCGCTGCAGCCATACCTGGACGACACCGGCAGCGGTGAGGAACAAGGTGATCATTACCATCGACAGGGTCATCAGCCAGAAGCCCCAGACCTCCAGTCGCTGGGAACGCTCGTCCGCCGCTTCGCCCAGTCCGCGCAGGCGCGGCATGGCATAGCTGATCAGTGTCATGACGATCATCGCGTAGGCACCGTAGAACGCCAGGTGACCATGGGCCGCGGTCAGTTGCGAGCCGTGGGTGTAGTAGTTCACCGGTGCCAGGGTGTGCAGGAAACCCCAGACGCCCGCCCCGAAGAAGGCAGTGACCGTGGTGCCCTTGGCCCACAGCGTCGCCGCACGGTTCGGGTGTTGCCGCCGACGGTTCTTCACCATGCTGAAGGCGAAGACCACCATTGCCAGGAACGGCAGCGGCTCCATGGCCGAGAAGATCGAGCCGACCCACAGCCAGACCTCGGGCGCGCCGATCCAGAAGAAGTGGTGGCCGGTGCCGATGATCCCGGTGATCAGCGCCATGGCGATGATCACATAGAGCCATTTCTCCACCACCTCCCGGTCCACGCCGGTGACCTTGATCAGCACGAAGGCCAGCATCGAGCCCATGATCAGCTCCCACACGCCTTCCACCCAAAGATGCACCACCCACCACCAGTAATACTTGTCGCGGGCCAGGTTTTCCGGGTTGTAGAAGGAGAACAGGAAGAACACCGCCAGGCCGATCAGGCCTGTCATCATCACCATGCTGACCGTGGTCTTGCGGCCCTTGAGCAGTGTCATGCCGATGTTGTAGAGAAAGCCCAGGCACACCACCACGATACCCATCTTGGTGATGGTCGGCTGCTCCAGGAACTCCCGCCCCATGGTGGGCAGCAGGTCGTTGCCGGTGACTTTCGCCAGTGTCGCGTAGGGTACCGAGAGGTAACCCAGGATGGTCATCACGCCCGCGGCGGCGAACACCCAGAACAACAGCAGCGCCAGTTTCGGGCTGTGCAACTCGCGATCGGCCTCCTCCGGCACCAGGTAGTAAGCCGCGCCCATGAAGCCGAACAGCAGCCACACGATCAGCAGGTTGGTGTGGACCATGCGGGCCACGTTGAAGGGGATCAGCGGGAACAGGAAGTCGCCGACCACGTATTGCAGGCCCATGATCAAACCGAACAGCACCTGTCCCAGGAACAGCATCAGGGCAAACACGAAGTAGGGTTTGGCGACGGCTTGCGAGGCGAATTTCAGATGCGGATTAGCCATGCTCATCTCTCAGCCCTCCTTGTTTGGCGGCCAGCCATTGGTGTTGATTTTCGAGCTCCACTTGAGGAATTCGCCGAGGTCGTCGACTTCCTGCTCGCTCAGGTTGAACTGCGGCATGGCCCGGCGCCCAGGGGCTCCCAAGGGCTGCATTTTCATCCAGGCCTGGAGGAACGGCTTGAAGGCTTCCTCGCCACCGCGCCGGTTGATCACATTGCCCAGCTCCGGCGCGAAATAAGCGCCCTCGCCCAGCAGCGTGTGGCAACCGATGCAGTTGTTGCGCTCCCAGACGCCCTTGCCGCGAATCACCGACTCGCTCAGTTGGGCCTGGTTGCTACGGTCTGGAAAGGTCTGTTCGGTGTGGTAGGTCAGGGCCAGGAATATCAGGAAGAAGAAGATGCTCCCCCCGAAATAAATATTCCTGGCCATGCCTTTGGTGAAGGTATCTGACATGGTCACTTCCTCATTGCTTGGCGTGTTCATTCTAGGAAGCGAGGGCTCTGAAACCGCTTGATGGCAATCAAGAATCTCCGATGGTTTTGGTGGGTTGTTCCGCCACCGCCCAAAAGGCAGGTGAGCTTTTATGGCAGGGGTTGTTTTGTGGCGAGGGATTCTGTGTTCACAGGTTCAGGCGGGTGTGATGACGATCCCTATTACACTCGCCAACAGCACCGCCCAGCTCAGCACCAACCAACGCCACAACCGCGGCGCATGGCGCAGTTCCATGAAGCCGTCGGCGATCAACCAGGCCTTGCCCACCGCGACCGCCAGGATGGCGATGGACACCAGCCCGGTGGCGGCGACCTGGCCCAGGGCGACAGTACCGATGCTCAGCACGACCAGCATCGACCAGCAGGCGATCAGGACACGGGAAGCCGGCACGAGCACCTCCGCTCAATCGAGCACGTAGACAACCGGAAACAGCACCACCCAAACCAGGTCCACCATGTGCCAATACAGCACACCGGACTCCAACCCGCTGCAACGCTGCGAATCATGGCGACGCCGCCGGCAGCGCTCGGCCAGCCAGCCGAGGATCACCATGCCCAGCAGCACATGCAGGAAATGGAACGCCGTGAGGATCCAGTACAACGTGAAAAACGTGTTGCGCTCCAGGCCCAGGCCGCTAGCCGAAAGATGGGCATATTCGGTGAGTTTGATCCCCACGTAGCCCGACGCGAACAGCAACGCCAGCCACAGCGACACCGCGCCCCGCCGTGGCCGATCCTGCCGAACCTGTTCCTGGGCCAGTGCGGCGAACAGTCCGGCGGTGAGCAGGCTGAGGGTCATGGCCAGGCCGGTGGAGCGATCCAGCAGTTGCCGGCCTTCGCTGAACATTTGCGGATGCAACGCCTGGGCGACGGTGAAGGCCAGGATCAGCAGTGCGAACACCGACAATTCGGCGAGGATGAAAAACCACATCGCCAGGTCACCCGGCAAACGCCGGGCCACCGCCACGGGCTCAACCGAAGTGGACATCGACCACTTCCATCAACGCCGCGACGGTCTGCGGATCGTCGCTCAACGGCTCGGCCAGGCACGCCAGGCAGGCCTGGCGCGGCTCCATCCCGGCGCCGATCATCCGCGCCGCGAATATCAACAGGCGGGTCGATGCCACTTCTTCCAGGTCATGCTGGTCGAGCCGGCGCAACGCCTGTCCCAACCGCACCACCTGGGCCGCCAGGGCCGGGTCCACCGCGGCCTCGCGAGCCACGATGCGCTCCTCGTCCGGCACCGCAGGATAACCGAAGCGCATCGCCACGAAACGCTGGCGCGTGCTGGGTTTCATGCCCTTGAGCAGGTTCTGGTAACCCGGGTTGTAAGACACCACCAGCATGAACGACGGCGGCGCCTGGAGCACCTCGCCGGTGCGCTCCAGATACAGCTGGCGGCGATCGTCGGCCAGCGGATGCAAAACGACCGCCGTGTCCTGGCGCGCCTCCACCACTTCGTCCAGGTAGCAGATGCCGCCCTCGCGCACCGCGCGGGTCAATGGTCCGTCCTGCCACCAGGTGCCCTGGGCGCCGATCAGGTGGCGGCCCACCAGGTCGGCGGCACTCAGGTCGTCGTGGCACGCCACCGTGTACAGCGGCAGTTTGAGGCGGTGGGCCATGTGCTGGACAAAACGGGTCTTGCCGCAACCCGTGGGCCCCTTGATCAGCACCGGCATGCCATGGCGCCAGGCCTGCTCGAACAGCGCAGGTTCGTTGTCCTGGGGTTGATAGAAAGGCTCGTCCGGTTGGTGGAGCGTGTGGCTCGGGTTCATGGCAAGGCCTGCTGGAACAATACGATTACCGGCCACGCTACGGGCCCCTGCGACAACCTGGCAAGGAGCTCGGCGGGCAAACTTGATCGACGTCAAGCGAGTAATCACAGGCCAGGGAATAGCCTTGCATCGCACCCGGAACCTGCGCGCCGAACATCCATTACAGCGCAGCGCGGGTCATGCCTGAGGAGAAATGGAATGCTGATCAGCCACAAAAAATCGTGGGTCCTGAGGGTCACGGCGCTGTGTACCGCGCTGGTGGCGTCCCACGCCTTCGCCGACCAATCCGCCGCCCCCGACCAGCCTCGCCTGGTCAAGACCGAAGGCGCACCGGACCTGAGCCAGGCCGACTTCGACGCGGCCAAGGAAATCTATTTCCAGCGCTGCGCCGGCTGCCACGGTGTCCTGCGCAAAGGCGCCACCGGCAAGCCGCTGACACCGGACATCACCCAGTCGCGCGGCCAGGCCTATCTGGAAGCGCTGATCACCTACGGCTCGGCCGCCGGCATGCCGAACTGGGGCACCTCCAACGCCCTGACCAAGGACCAGATCACGGTCATGGCCAAGTTTATCCAGCACACCCCGCCGACACCCCCTGAATGGGGCATGGCCGAGACGCTCAAGACCTGGAAAGTGCTGGTCAAGCCTGAGGATCGGCCCACCCGGCAACTCAACTCCCTGAACCTGCAGAACCTGTTCTCGGTGACCCTGCGCGACGATGGCAAGATCGCCCTGATCGACGGGGACAGCAAGCAGATCGTCAAGCTGATCGACACCGGCTATGCGGTGCACATTTCTCGCATCTCCGCTTCGGGACGCTACCTGCTGGTGATCGGCCGGGACGCCAAGATCGACATGATCGACCTGTGGCCGAAGGAGCCGACCAAGGTCGCCGAAATCAAGGTGGGCATCGAGGCCCGCTCGGTGGAAACCTCCAAGTTCAAGGGCTATGAAGACAAGTACGCCATAGCCGGTTCGTACTGGCCGCCGCAGTTCACCATCATGGACGGCGAGACCCTGGAGCCCAGGCAGATCGTCTCGACCCGGGGCATGACGGTCGATACCCAGCAATACCATCCCGAGCCCCGGGTCGCGGCCATCATCGCGTCTCACGAATGGCCGGAGTTCATCGTCAATGTCAAGGAAACCGGCAAGGTGATGCTGGTCAACTACCAGGACATCAAGAACCTCACCATCACCAGCATCGACGCCGCGCCATTCCTCCATGACGGCGGTTGGGACAGCAGCCACCGCTACTTCATGACGGCCGCCAACAACTCCAACAAGGTCGCGGTGATCGATTCCAAGGAGCGCAAGCTCACCGCCCTGGTGGACGTGGGCAAGACCCCGCACCCGGGTCGTGGCGCCAACTTCGACCACCCGCTCTACGGCCCCGTCTGGGCCACCAGCCACCTGGGCGACGCCGGGGTCTCGCTGATCGGCACCGACCCGCTCAAGCATCCGCAATATGCCTGGAAGCAGGTCGGCTCGCTCCAGGGCCAGGGCGGCGGTTCGTTGTTCATCAAGACCCATCCCCAGTCCCGTCACCTGTACGTCGACACCACCCTGAGCCCCGACGCCAAGCTCAGCCAGTCGGTGGCGGTGTTCGACATCGACAAGCTCGACGCCGGCTACAAGGTGCTGCCGATCGCCGAATACGCCGGAATCAGGAAAGGCGCGCTGCGAGTGGTGCAACCGGAATACAACAAGGCCGGCGATGAGGTCTGGTTCTCGGTCTGGAGTGGTCAGGAAGACGAGTCGGCGCTGGTGGTGATCGACGACAAGACCCTCAAGGTCAAGAACGTGATCAAGGACAAGCGCCTGATCACCCCGACCGGAAAATTCAACGTCTACAACACCCAACACGACATCTATTGAGCCCCATCAATAAGAGGAAAAACCATGAAGCCTATTCTGATTGCGTTGGCCTTGACTGCCGCCTACAGCCTGCCGGCGTCGGCGCAAGACGGCCCGACGCTGTTCAAGAGCAAGCCCTGCGCCGCCTGCCACTCCATCGACACCAAGGTGGTGGGCCCGGCGCTCAAGGAGGTGGCGGCGAAGAATGCCGGCGTCGCCGGGGCACAGGAGGTACTGGCCAAGCACATCAAGGAAGGGACCCAGGGAAACTGGGGCCCGATGCCAATGCCGGCCAACCCCGTGACCGAAGAGGAAGCCAAGATCCTCGCGGCGTGGGTCTTGACTCTTAAATAACGCTCAAGGAGTCCATCCCTGTGGCGAGGGATTTATCCCCTCGTCACAGGAGCGCGCACGATTTCAATTCAGGAGGCGTCATGGAACGACACAGCACTGCAATCTCGATGACCACCCTCCTCTTCGCTTTCTCTTCCTGCGTGCTGGCCGCTCCCGACCACCAGCGCCAGGCTCAATTGCAACGCCTGCTGGACCAGGACTGTGGCGCCTGCCACGGCCTGTACCTGACCGGCGGCCTCGGCCCTCCCCTGACCCATGAAGCCCTGGCCGGTAAATCCCGCGACAGCCTCATCGCCACCGTCACCTTCGGCCGCCCCGGCAGCGCCATGCCCGGTTGGGCGGCACTGCTCGCTCCCGACGATATCCGCTGGCTGGTGGACCGGCTCCTTCAAGGAAAACCCGCCTCATGATCCGTTCTCTCCTGTCCTTCACGGCCATCGCCATGCTGCTGTCGGCTTGCGCCCAGACGCCGCTGCGCGGCACAGGTGACCTGGGGGTGGTGGTGGAGCGCGCCACCGGCAGCCTGCAGATCATCGAGAGCGACACCCATACCGCCCTCGCTCGTGTCGAAGGGCTGGGCGATCTGTCACATGCCTCGGTGGTGTTTTCCCGGGACCAGCGTTATGCCTACGTGTTCGGCCGCGATGGCGGCTTGAGCAAGGTCGACCTGCTCAGCGCACGTATCGATCGCCGCATCATCCAGGGCGGTAACAGCATCGGCGGGGCGATCAGCCAGGACGGCAAGCTGATCGCCGTCTCCAACTACGAGCCCGGGGGCGTCAAGGTGTTCGATGCCCGGACCCTGGAGCAGGTCGCCGACATTCCCGCCACACCGCTGCCTGACAGGCAGAAGCGCTCCCGGGTGGTGGGCCTGGTGGATGCACCGGGGCAACGCTTCGTCTTCAGCCTGTTCGACACCGGGGAAATCTGGAGCGCCGATTTCAGCCAGGGCCCAACGCCACGAATCGAACGTTTCACAGGCATCGGCCAGCAACCCTATGACGCGCTGATCACCCCGGACGGTCGCTATTACATGGCCGGACTGTTCGGCGAGGACGGCATGGCCCAACTCGACCTGTGGCACCCCGAACGCGGCGTGAAACGTGTACTCGGACACTACGGGCGCGGCCAGGCCAGGCTCCCGGTGTACAAGATGCCTCATCTGGAAGGTTGGGCCATGGCCGACCGACACGCCTTCGTGCCCGCCGTCGGTCATCACCAGGTGCTGGTGATGGACGCTCGGCGCTGGCAGCCGGTCGATGCCATCGCCGTGGCCGGCCAGCCGGTGTTTGTCACGGCACGCCCGGATGGCCGGCAGCTGTGGGTCAACTTCGCCTACCCGGATAACGACCGCGTCCAGGTCATCGACACCCAGACCCACGCCATCGTCGCCGACCTGAAGCCGGGACCTGCGGTGCTGCACATGGAATTCACCGCGAGGGGCGACCAGATGTGGTTGTCTGTCCGGGACGGCGGCGAGGTGCAGGTGTGGGATCCGTACCGGCTCGAGCGACTGGCCACCCTGCCCGCCCAGAGCCCCAGCGGGATTTTCTTCAGCAGCCGCGCCCACAAGCCGGGGTACTGAGCATGAACACCGCCTCGCTCTCCCGTCGCCTGATCGACCGTTTTCAGCATGGCATGCCGTTGTGCCCGCAGCCTTACCAGGCCATGGCCGAGGCCTTGGGTTGTACGCAAGCCCAGGTGCTCGACTGCCTGCAACACCTGCAACTGGCCGGCACCCTGTCGAGGATCGGCCCGGTGTTCGAGCACACCCGGGCCGGCGCCAGCACCCTGGCAGCCCTGGCGGTGCCCGTGGACCGCCTGCATCAGGTGGCGGCCCGCGTCAGCCATTACCCGGAGGTCAATCACAACTACGCCCGGGAACACCGCTACAACCTGTGGTTCGTGCTCACCGGCCCCGACCGCGCCCACCTGGACAACATTCTCCTGGAGCTGGAAAGGGACACCGGCCTCACGCCGTTGGACCTGCCCATGCTGACCGCCTACCGCATCGACCTGGGCTTCGCCCTGGAGGCTGCTGATGAATAACGCGTTGAGCGAACGACAATCCCTGGCCCTGCGCCGTCTCCTGGAAACGGGACTGCCCCTGACCCCGCGCCCTTTCCAGGCGCTGGCCGGGCAGATCGAAGCCCGCGAAGAACAGGTCCTCGAACAGATGCGGCAATGGCATCAAGAGGGGTTGTTCCGGCGGGTCGGCCTGGTGGTCAACCATCGTGCCCTGGGCTTCGCCGCCAACGCCATGCTGGTACTGGACGTACCGGATGCCCTGGTGGACGAAGTGGGTCGCCGCCTTGGCCAGGCCCCGGGAATCAGCCTCTGCTACCAGCGTCCGCGACGCCTGCCCCAGTGGCAATACAACCTGTTCTGCATGATCCATGGACGCCAGCGTGACCGCGTACAGGCACAGGTCAAGGCCCTGCTCGAACAGCACCTGCTGGACGACCTGCCCCATGAATTGCTGTTCAGCTCCCATCTGTTCAAGCAGTGCGGCGGGCGATACGCCCCTCCTGCCGGAGCGCGTCTCGATGGATGACCTGGATCGACGCCTGATCAACCGCCTGCAACTGGGCCTGCCGCTGGTACGTCAGCCCTGGCAGGCATTGGCCCATGAACTGGGTAGCAGCAGTACCGAACTGCTCGACCGATTGCATGAGCTGCTCAATGACGGCGTGCTCACCCGTTTCGGCCCGATGTTCGACATCGATCGACTGGGCGGGGCGTTCACCCTGGCCGCCCTGGCGGTGCCCGAGCCGCGCTTCGACACCATCGCCGAGCTGCTCAACGGCATGCCCGAGGTGGCCCACAACTACCGTCGCGAGCACGCCTGGAACATGTGGTTCGTACTCGCCTGCTCCAGCGAACAGGCGATCACCGACACCCTGCTGCGCATCGAGCGCCTGACAGGCCTGGTACCGCTGAACCTGCCCAAGGAGGAGACATACCATGTCGGCCTGTATTTCCCCGTGTGATTCGTTGCTGTCCACGCCGCCTGCGGCGCAAGCGACTTCGGTACGGCGGTTGGTGGAACTGACCCAGGCCGGCCTGCCGCTGGTGGACGACCCCTGGGGGTGGCTGGCCGAACAGCTGGGGCTGAGCGTGGAAGCGACCCTCGACCTGCTCAAGTGCCTGCAGGCCGAAGGCGCCATCCGTCGCATCGCCGCCGTTCCCAATCACTACCGCCTGGGCTACCGCCACAACGGCATGACGGTCTGGGACGTGGCCGATGCCGACGTCCCGCGCCTCGGTGCCCTGTTGGGCGCGCAGCCCTTCGTCAGCCACTGCTACCGCCGTCCGCGCCAGCCCGGCTGGCGCTACAACCTGTTCGCCATGGTGCATGGCCGCAGCCGCGAAGAGATCGACCGCTACCGCGAACATTTGCGGTATCTGCTGGGCGAGGCCTGCGCCGCCGACGACATGCTGGTGAGCAGCCGCATCCTGAAAAAAACCGGCCTGCGCCTGCCTTCCCCCTAGGCGTTGTATGAAAGAGTGCCTGCGCGACGAAGGAGCGCTTTATGTTGAGGATCAGCCATTATCTGCGGGCCCTGGCCGGGCAATGCCCTGCCCCGCGCACCTCGCCACCGGGCAGCGTCCGGCCACCGGTGGTGATCTGGAACCTGCTGCGGCGTTGCAACCTGACCTGCAAGCATTGCTACGCCACCTCCGCCGACAGCGTGTTTCGCGACGAGCTGGATACCGCCGCGGCCCTCAAGGTCATCGATGACCTGCATGACGCCGGGGTCCGCGTGCTGATTCTTTCCGGTGGCGAACCCCTGCTGCGCGAAGACCTGTTCCAGCTCAGCCGGCATGCCCGGGATCGGGGATTGTTTCTCGCGCTGTCCACCAACGGCACCCTGATCACTGCGGACAACATCGAGCGAATTGGCGCGGCGCAGTTCGATTACGTCGGCATCAGCATCGATGGCCTGGAAGCGACCCACGATGAATTCCGCCAGCTCAAGGGCAGCTTCGCCCGCTCCATGGCGGCCATCCGGCTCTGCCGCGAGCAAGGTATCCGAGTGGGACTGCGGACCACCCTCACCCGGCAGAACCACCCACAGCTTCCCCAACTGCTGGGCTTGATGAGGGAATACGACGTACAGAAGTTCTACCTGTCACACCTCAACTACAGCGGCCGGGGCAAGCGCAGCCGCACGCTCGATGCCCACCAACAGATGAGCCGCGAGGCCATGGCATTGATCTTCGAACAGGCCTGGGACGACATCGAACAGGGCCGCGACAGCGATTTCGTCAGCGGCAACAACGACGCCGATGCGATCCTGCTGCTGCAATGGGTCGCCCGACGCCTGCCCCGGCATGCCGACGCACTGGAGCAGATGCTGCGAGCCTGGGGCGGCAATGCCTCGGGCTGCGGCATCGCCAATATCGACAATACCGGCGAGGTTCATCCCGATACCTACTGGTGGCAGCACTCGGTGGGCAACGTGCGCCGTACGCCGTTTCGCACCCTCTGGTACGAGCGCCCCGACCCCCTTCTGCTGAAACTGCGCGAGCACCCACGGACCGTGGGCGGCCGCTGCGGCCACTGCCGCTGGCTGGCCATCTGCAACGGCAATACGCGCACCCGGGCCTGGGCCGAGGGTGACCTGTGGGGCCAGGACCCCGGGTGTCATCTGCTGGACGAAGAAATCGGCCTGCAGGCGATTGCCAATGTCTCCCTGTCCCCCGCGCGCTGAGCCAATGGCGAATCTGCTACCGAACCAAGGAAATCCCATGCCTGCCCCCATCGTTTTGCCCGCTGCCCTGCAATCGCCCTTCAGACCGGGGGAAGTCGCCCTGGTCGGCGCCGGCCCCGGTGACCCCGGCCTGCTGACGCTGCGTGCCTGGAGCCTGTTGCAGCAGGCCGACGCAGTGGTCTACGACCGCTTGATCAGCCCGCAGCTGCTGGGCCTGGTTCCGCTGACATGCGCCCGGCACTACGTTGGCAAAGCCGCCGGTTGCCACAGCCTGCCCCAGGCACAGATCAACACGCTGCTGGCCGACCTGGCCGGACAGGGACAGCGGGTGGTCCGGCTCAAGGGCGGCGATCCATTCATCTTCGGGCGCGGCGCCGAAGAACTGGAATACCTGCTGGCCCGCGGCATCGATTGCCAGGTGGTACCGGGGATCACCGCCGCTGCCGGTTGCAGCGCCTACGCCGGCATTCCCCTGACCCACCGCGACCTGGTGAATTCCTGCCGCTTCATCACTGGCCACCTGCAACGCGAAGGTGATCTTGAGCTGCCCTGGCAGAGCCTGGCGGACGACAGCCAGACCCTGGTGTTCTACATGGGCTTGTCGAACCTGGGCACCATCGCCACGCGGCTGATGGCGGCAGGCCTGGCGGCCGACACCCCGGCGGCCTTGATCAGCAACGGCACACGCCCCGACCAGCGAGTGCATCGCGGCACCCTCGCGCATTTGCCGGACATGGCCGCGCAGTGTTGCGAGGGCCTGCCGACCCTGACGGTGATCGGTCGGGTGGTCGGCTTGTTCGCCCACCAGCCGCTGCAGCATCCGGCGTGCCTGCATCCTGTGCAATCCCTGTTCCCGGTCTCGAAGGTGGCGCCATGATCCGCTGGTGGCTGGCCCCCCTGCTGTGGGTGGGCACGGCCCATGGCAGCGATGCCAACGTCCCGGACCTGGAACTGGCCGAGCGCACCTACCAGCAGTACTGCCAGCAGTGCCATGGGGTCAATCGCATCGGCGGTGCCGGGCCTGCGCTGTTACCCCAGAGCCTGGGCCGGATCAAACCCGCCGAGATTCGCCAGGTCATCGAAAAGGGCCGGCCGGCCAGCCAGATGGCAGGGTTCGGTACAGTACTGGACGCCGCCCGGATCGATGGCCTGACCCATTACCTGCAGCGGCCGCCCGCCGTCGAGCCAAGCTGGAGCGAGGACGACATCCGCCACAGCCACCGCCTGCTGGCGGATGTCGCCAGCCTGCCCGACAAGCCCCAGCACCAGGCCGACCCGCTGAACCTGTTCGTGGTGGTGGAAGCCGGTGACCACCATGTCGATATCGTCGATGGGGACCGCTTCGAAGTGCTGGCCCGCTTCGCCTCGCATTTCGCGGTGCATGGCGGGCCGAAGTTCTCGCCCGATGGGCGCTTCGTCTACCTGGCGTCCCGGGACGGCTGGGTCAGCCTGTACGACCTGCACAATCTCAAGCTGATCGCCGAGGTGCGGGTCGGTCTCAATACCCGCAACCTGGCGGTCAGCAAGGACGGGCGCTGGGTGCTGGTGGGCAACTACCTGCCCGGCAGCCTTGCCGTGCTGGATGCCCGGGACCTGTCATTGGTCAAGACCATCGAGACCGTCGACAGCCGTGGCCAGGCTTCCCGGGTCAGCGCGGTCTATACCGCTCCGCCGCGAGACAGCTTCATCGTTGCCCTGAAGGATGCGAAGGAAGTCTGGGAATTGCCCACCGGCCCGAATCCGGACTTCGTGCCGCGGCGCATCGAGGTCCAGGACCACCTCGACGACTTCTCTTTCTCCCCCGACTATCGCCAGTTGCTCGCCACTTCACGCAAGGCCCAGGGGGGACAGGTGGTCGACCTCGACAATGGCCGGGTCGTGACCGACATTGCCTTGCCGGGCATGCCGCACCTGGGTTCGGGAACCTATTGGCAACGCGATGGGCACTGGGTGTTCGCCACGCCCAACATCAGCAAGGGGCTGGTCTCGGTCATCGATTTGAGCACCTGGAAAGTCATCAAGCAGATCCCCACCCTGGGGCCGGGATTCTTCCTGCGCAGCCACGCCAGTTCCCGCTACGCCTGGACCGACGTGTTCTTCGCCCCGGGCAACGATGCCATCCACCTGATCGACAAGCAGACCCTGGAAATCGCCCATACCCTGCGCCCCATGCCCGGCAAGACCGCCGCCCATGTCGAATTCACCCGCGACGGCCGCTACCTGCTGCTGAGCATCTGGGACACCGATGGCGCGCTGATCGTCTATGACAGCCAGACACTGCAGGAAATCAAGCGCCTGCCCATGAACAAGCCTTCGGGCAAGTACAACGTCGGCAACAAGATCGAATTCGCCGAGGGCACGTCCCACTGAAACACACCACCCCGCAGCGCGAGCCTTCCCCGGGGTGGTCATTTGCATCATTGCCGATACGGATCCCTCGTGCGCTTACCTGCCCACGATGGCGACAGCTCAGCCGACACGAAGGGCTCGGTCAATGGCTCATGGAAGACATGGCCGAGGCCTGCCCGAGCAGCTCCTGGTCGATGTCTTCCAGGCGCAGGACACGGCCGCCAGTCTCACTGGCGAGTTTCCGGGCTGCCTGGGCATCTGAGAAGGAGGCCAGCACCACGCCCATGGCGCCCTTGAGGCCGGTGCCGACGACGAACCAGGCGGTACGCGCATCGATCAGGTGGGCATCGTCCGGGGCATCCCAATGGCCGCGGCCCATGTCGTGGACGTACAGCTTGACGTCGGCCCGTTGGTTCTCCGGCTGCAGCCACCAGCCGAGCATCTCCGCCGGCGAGCAGAATTTCTTCACGCCGCCCGCCCCCACCGCCGCCCCCTTGGGCCCGGGGAAGTCAGTGATGACCATGCCGCACACATGGCACTCGTCACCGGGGTGAAACGCCAGGGTCGCCTCGCTGGACGATGGCGCCGCAGCCTTTTCACACCCCGCCAGCGCCAGGCACACCACTATCCCGGCCAGGAGGCGGCTCGCCTTGTAGGACACCTTGTTCATCGTTGCATGCTCCATTCATCAATCACAATTCAAGGGCACCGGCGCTCGAACAGCCGATAGGCCAACCCTAACGGCACCGCCATCCACACCCCGAGGCAAAGCCAGAGCACCGGCCCCGACACCGGCAAGTCGCTGCCCAGGGTCATGACCGACGCACCGCTGGAGACGCCGTCGAACCCCGACAGGTTGATCAGCCGGTACACATCGGTAGGGTTGAACAGCAACAGCCAGGGCAGCAGGTCCGGGCTGAAGCGGCCCTCACTCAGTACCAGCAGCGCCAGCAGTACCAGGTCGAACACCAGCACGAAGAAAAACCACACCCCCAGCGCGAGGCCGGCGGCGGTGGACTTTTGCGTCGAAAGACTGCTCAGCACATAGGCCAATCCCAAGAAGACCCAGCCCAGCAGCGAACTCGACAGCATGAAACGGCCAAAGGCCCAGAGCAGCAGGCCCAGCTCGACGTCGTCGACCAGCAAGGCGATGGCGAGCGTTGCGCAACCGAAGCCGATCAGCGTCGCCAGGCTCAGGATCAGGCCATGGCCGACAAACTTGCCCAGCAGCAACTGTCCACGGCTCAGCGGGTAGGTCAGCAACAGCAGCAAGGTCCCGCTCTCGTCCTCGCCGACGATGGCGTCATAGGCCAGCAGCAAGGCGATCAAGGGCATCAGGAAGGTCGCCAGGCTGGCCAGGCTGGCCACGGTGGCCGGTACCGAGGTGAAGCCCAACTGGCCGGACGCCGCGGCGCCCAACCAGGCGATGCCGATCGCCAGCACGGCGAACAACAGACTGATCGCCAGCAGCCAGCGGTTACGCAGGCCATCGCTGAACTCCTTGCGGGCCATGTTCCAGATCGGGTTCATGGACGCACCTCCCCGGCTGCCGCGCCGCTCATGTAATGGCGGTACAAGTCCTCGAGGGACGGCGGCTTGATCTCGACATCCGTCGGGTTGTGTTGCGCCAGCAACTGACGCAGCAACGCCAGCTTGCTGCCGTCGGGCGCGGCCACCTGCAAGCCTTCGGCTCCCCAGCCCTGGGTGACATGCCCCTCGCTGCGCCAATGCTGTTGCAACTGGCTGGCACGGGCCAGGCCCGAAGCCCGGATCAGGGTCGGCAGCCGTGCCTCCTCCCGCAGCCGCGCCAGGCTGCCCAGGGCCAGCAGGCGCCCTCGGGTCAGGATCGCCGCGCGATTGATATGCGTCTCGACGCCGGGCAGGACGTGGGAACAGAGGATGATGCTGGTGCCCTGCCAGCGCAGGCGATCGAGCAACTGGTAGAGGTCCTGGGTCGCGATGGGGTCCAGGCCCACGGTCGGCTCGTCCAGCAGCAACAGCCGCGGTCGGCCGAGCAAGGCCTGGGCCAGGCCGAGGCGTTGCCGCATGCCTTTGGAGTAGGTCCGCACCTTGCGCCGCGAGGCCTGGCTCAGCCCCACCTCCTCCAGCAGGCGCTCGACCTGCCCTGGCGCGGCGCCCTTGAGCCGGGCGAAATGGCGCAAGGTTTCCAGGCCGCTCAACTGCGGGTAGAACATCACGTTCTCCGGCAGATAACCGAGCATCTGTCGCACGCTGGGATCGCTCGGTGCCCGGCCGAATACCCGCACCTGTCCTTCACTGGCCCGCAGCAGGCCCAGGACCAGTTTCATGGTGGTGGTCTTGCCCGCGCCGTTATGGCCGAACAGACCAAGCACCTCGCCCTGGGCCAGGTCCAGGTCCAATCCATGCAATACGGTGGCGTCGCCATAACGCTGGCTGACGCCCTCGATCTCGACGACGTTCAAGGCGCGTCCTCCGAAGCAGTGTTGCGTTGCGGGGCGAAGACCGGTGCCGCCATCAACGGATGGCTGTCCGTCACCCCAGGGGATTTCATTACCGGGAAGGCTCGCTGCACCCAGCGCAACAGCTCGACGCCCGGACTGTTCATCAACAGCCGTACCTGGGGGTAGCGCCACAACAGGCGATCGACGTTGTCGTTGGGCTCATAGGCCACGTCGCCCAGGCCGTCGCCATTGCGATCCCAGCCAAGGTAGTCGCTCCAGTAATTGCCGCGTCCGTCCGCCGACCACTCCTGCAAGCGCGTGGCGACGTACTTGACCTGACGGCGATTGCCGGCAAAGACATTGCCGGCGATGCGGTTGTCTTCCGAGCCGGCGGTAAGGTGTATGCCCAGGGCGCTGCGCTCGAAGTGATTGCCTTCGATACGGTTGAACAATGAGTTGTAGATGAACAGCCCCTTGCCCTCGGCGCCGGTGATCATGGTGTCGCCGGTGGAGCCGTCGCGTACGTCGGTGACGAAGTTGTCCCGCAGGGTCGAATAGGTGATGTAGTTCATCAGGATCCCGTAGTTCTGGTCCTGCTCGGAACGGTTGCCGATGACCGTCAGCTTGCGACTTTGCATCAGGGCATACCCGGTGCGGGTACGCCGGGTGGTATTGCCCAGCAGGCGGTTATCGTTGGCGAACATGTAATGCACACCGTAGCGCAGGTCCTCCAGGGTATTGCCCTGGAGCAGGTTGTCGCTGGAGGTATCGATGTAGATGCCGTCGCGGGCCTGCCGCACCTGGTTGCCAATGACCCGGGCGCCCTGCACGGCATACAGATGGATGCCATTGCCTCGGTCCTGGGAACGCAGGCTCGGATCGCCCTGGATGACGTTGTCGATCAGGCTGACGTCCCGCGCGCCATCGACCCAGATGCCGAAACCCTGGCCCTGCATGCGGCTCAAGCGCACCACGGCCCCCCTGGCGACCGGCTGGACGAACACGGCGGCGTTCATGGCGGTCAGGTCATGGCCCCAATCCAGGAACGTACAGCCCTGGACCTGGACGTCCGGGGCCCGGATGATCAGCCCGTTGCCCTCCCCCTGCCCCTGGAATACCGCCCCCGGCGCACAAGTGAGGGTCATCGGCTGATCAATGCTGAACGAGCCGGTGTATTGCCCGGCAGGCAGGCGCCATTGGCGCTCGCCCTCGGCCTGCAAGGGCAGATTCGTGATGGGTTGCGGCGCGGCGAGCGCGCCGCCAGACAGCAGGCAGAGCACCAGCGCAATGACCGGTTGGCGAGCATGGCCCGCGGGTGGCCGCGTGTTCCAGGTCATTGCACCTGTCTCCTTTCGATGGGCCGACTCAGGCCTTTTCCACCAGCATGCGTCCGACCATCTCCATGTGCAGGGCGTGGCAGAACCAGCTGCAGTAGTACCAGTGCAGGCCAGGCTTGTCGGCGATGAAGGTGATGGACGAAGTCTGTTGCGGGCTGATCTCCATGCTCGCGCCGTGGTTGGTCATGACAAAGCCGTGGGAGACGTCCTCGATCTGGTCGATGTTGGTGATCGTCACGGTCACCTCGTTGCCTTGCTTGACGGTGAACTCCGTCACGCCATAGGCCGGTGCCATGGAGGTCATGTAGACCCGCACCTTGTTGCCGTCACGGATGACCTTGTTATCGGTCTCCAGGTTGATCCCGTCTTTCTTGGCCAGCGCCACGGTGTCGGCGAAGAACGGGTCATTGCGGTTCCAGATCTTCTGGGTCTTGATCTGGTCGCGCCGGGCGAGGATGCAGTCATGGGGCTCGGCGAAGGTGGGGCCATCGTGCACCAGCTTCATTTCCTCCCCGGAAATGTCGATCAACTGGTCATTCTCGGGGTGCAGCGGACCGGTGGGCAGGAAACGGTCCTTGGAGAACTTGCACAGCACCACCAGCCATTTGCCGTCGGCATCGCTGGATTCGGTCAAGGACGCATGGTTATGGCCAGGCTGGTACTGCACATCCAGCTTCTGCTTGATGTAGTTGACCTGCTCGCCCTTGTAGGCGCGGATGGCCTCATCCATGTTCCATTTCACCACCTGGCTGTCGATGAACAAGGTGGTATAGGCGTTGCCGCGTCCGTCGAAGGTGGTGTGCAGTGGCCCCAGGCCCAGTTCCGGCTCGGCGACGATCACGTCGCGAGGATCCTTGAGGCGGTCGGCGAACAGATCGTCCAGGCGGTCGATGGCAATCATCGAGACCGTGGGCGATAGCTTGCCGTTGGCGATGAAGTATTTGCCGTCGGGGGAAGTATTGCAGCCGTGGGGATTCTTCGGCACCGGGATGTAGCGGGTGAATTCGCAATCCTTGCCATTGACCCGGCGCCCATCGACCACCGGCACCTTGGAACCGTCCAGGGTCATGAACCTGCCGGCCTTGATCGCCGCCTCGATACGCGGGATGTTGTACACCACCACCCAGTCGCGCTCGTTGCGCATCATGCCGCCCAGGTCATAGGCCTTCTCGGAGTTGTAGCAGGTGCTCGCGGCATATTTGCCGGTGTAGTCGGCATCGGTGTTGTCCAGGTTGCCGTCGACGATCACCTGGAACGCCATTTCCATCTTCTCGGCGTCGATGGCGTTGAACATCGTGAAACTGTTCTTGTCCTGCAAGTCGAAGGTATGGCCGTCATTGGGGTGCGGAATCACGAACTCGCCGTTGGCGAACACGTACTTGGTGTACGGCACCTTCTGCAGGCGCAGGCCATGGATGGCTTGCACGTTGGGCACCGTAAGCATCTTGTCGCACTTCATGATGTCCAGGCGGATACGCGCCACCCGGGAGTTGGCCTTGTCGTTGATGAACAGGTATTTGCCGTCGTATTTGCCGTTCGTCATGGAGATGTGCGGGTGGTGGCAATCGCCGTTCTGGAACCTGGCGCTGTCCCCCAGCACGCGCTTGCTTTCGTTGGTCAGCCCCCACCCGGTGGCCGAGTCGACGTTGAAGACCGGGATACGCATCAGTTCGCGCATCGACGGCACCCCCAGCACCCTCACCTCGCCCTGGTGGCCGCCGCTCCAGAACCCGTAGTACTCGTCCAGCTCGCCGGGGGCCACATGGATCCTGGACTTGGCCTCCTTGGCCGCAGCGGCCCAGGATTCACGGGTGAATGTCCCCGCGCCCAGCGCCGTTGCGCCGGCCAGTACCGCTCCGGTGACGGCGCCGGTACCCAGGAAACTGCGGCGGCTGACGCCCCGGGGCTCTTGCGCCACGTCAGGATTGTCGGTTTTCTTATCGCTCATGCTGTGTGCTCCGTGAAGAATGAAATGGTCAGGGGAACAGGCCATCGGGGTGCCTCAGGGCGCCTGCACCACGGGAATCAGCTGCGGATCGGCCGCGCTCGCCTTGCCACGCTTCTTGCGCTTGTTGATCAGCGGCGGGCATTTGTTTTCGTTGTGCCAGGTCATCTGGCAGTCGAGGCAGTAATGGCATTCGTTGGCGTTGATCCGGCCGTCGGGATGAATCGCCTGGATCTCGCATTCCTTGGCGCACAGTTGGCAGGGATTGCCGCACTCCTTGCGGCGCTTGAGCCAGTCGAACAGACGCAGGCGGGTCGGCATGGCCAGGGCGGCCCCCAGCGGACAGATGTAGCGGCAATAGACCTTGCGGGTAAAAAGGTTGATCAACAGCCAGCCTGCGGCATAGGCCACGAACCACCATTGGCGGTCGAACCTGAGGGTGACGGCGGTCTTGAAGGGTTCGACCTCCGCCAGGCGTTCGGCGGTCGCCATGGACTCCAGCGAAACGCCGAACAGCACCAGCAGGATGATGTACTTGATGGCCCACAACCGTTCATGCACGGCGAAAGGCAGCTCGTACTGGGGCACCCTGAACCGGCGCGCCAGCTCGTTGATCAGTTCCTGCAGCGCGCCGAACGGACACAGCCAGCCACAGAACACCCCGCGCCCCCACAGCAGGAGGCTGGCCGCGGTGAACACCCACAGGATGAAGATCAGCGGATCGGTGAGGAACAGCTCCCAGCGGAAACCTTCGAACAATGCATGAACGAAGGTCAGCACATTGACCACTGACAATTGCGCCAAGGCATAGCCGCCGAGAAATACCACGGTAAAGACCAGGTAACCCCGACGAACCCAATGCAAAAGCCTGGGCCGGCGGGCCAGCGGGTCCTGGAAGAACAGGATGATCGTAAGCACCAGCAAGGCCACCGCCAGCACGACGATTTCCACGCTCTTGCGGTACCAGAGGGTCAGCCACAGGGGGCGGCTGGCTTCTTCGGCCGCTGCCAGTTGCGCGGCCGTGGGCAAGGGCCTTTCCAGGTACGCCTCGGGCAATCGATAGGCCAGCTCGAAACTGCTGAAGAGTCCACTGACCGGCCCGGTCTGGCGGCGCACCAGCAGCTCCAGGCTCCAGGGCGAACCGGGATCGAAACGGTGGGAGGCACGGACGATAAAGATCGCCATTTCATCGAACTCGGGCATGCCCTCGGCAGCCACATCATCCAGGCGCTGGAAGTCCATGTCGCGAAAACTGATGGTGTCGCCGAACTGGCGCAACAGCACCCGATCGAAGATCCCACCGCGCACATAACCCGAGCCCTTGAAGGAATACCGTCCGCTGCCCATCACGGCAATGGCCTGCTCGCCAGGCTTGAGCTCACTCATCAGCGCGCGGTACTGCGCCTCGCCCAGCAGGTTGCGGCCGATGGTGGGCGGGTTCAGGTGAGTGACGTACAGATCGATGAAGGTGTCGCCCGCCTGCTCGGCACTGGCGGCTTCGACCTTTTCGGCGGCGGTCCCCTTGAAGGAAGCGTCGACCTGGTCGCGGGTCAGGTGCAGCCGACGCACCGCTCCATTGCCGGCCAGGGTCTTCCAGTCGGCGGGCTCGTAGACGTCCTCGCGCACTCGCGCCGGCGCCACGGCCAGGCCTGCATCGCCCTTGACCAGGCCCAGGGACACCGCGACGTCATGGGCGGCACGCATGATGACTTCGTTGACCACCATCGCCGTCACGGTGGCTCCGGCAATGGCGTCCACCGTCACCGCATCCGGGTCGCTGGAATGCCCTACCACGACCCGCTGATTGACCTTGACACCGCTGTAGCGGGCACTGAATCCGTGGAGTTTCTCCTCGGCGATACCGATCAGCAGGATCGGCTCATGGTGCTCCAGCACATAGGCATCCAGGATCACACCGGCGGGGTCGAGAATCACCTGCACGTTGATCGGCTTGCCCGAGTAGGCGGGAATGTCCACCACATCCAGGCTCTGGAACACATAGCCCGATACCTTGCCGGCCGTCGAGAGCGTGCGCACCTTGAAGGGCCCCTGGGGCTCGGACACCGAATCGGTCCGGCCCAGGACATGGTGGATACGCTGTCGCTGGATTTCGCCGTAATCCCTGGCCTGGGCGAAGCCCGCGCACAGGGCCAGCAGAATGAAGAATGCGTTGAGCCAGAAGCGGATGAGGTGCGAGAACGCAAAGGAACGGGTCATGAACGCCAGGGCTTGAGACAGGATCGTGGCGATCATGGTAGGAGCCGCTCTATCCGGCGCCCTTGATTGAAATCAACTTGAAAAAAATTGCCTGGCGGGCATCACGGGGCGAGAGGCTGGTACCTCTCGCCCCGACGCAGACGTTCAGTCCTGCGCAAGACTGTAGGAGTAGATGCCTTGATCGTTATTGTCGTACCAGTTGCCCTTGGCCCAGATCACACGATCCTGCGTCGGTTGGAAACCCAGGATGCCCAGGTAGCCGCCGATGGCGAGACGCTGCCAGGAACGGCCCCAGTCCCGGGAATAGAACACCCCATCGGCGCAAATGCTCGCATCCGACCACCAATAGAGCCAGCGCGGTGGCCGGTGCTCGCTGGTGACATTGACCAGCAGGCTGTTCTGCCCCAGATAGAAATGCCCCTCGCGCAGCCGGCTCTGCGACGCCAGGGGGGCGAACACGCTGGGCAGCTCGCCCAGGGGACGCCAGGCCAGCGTCGCGGTATCCAGCTCGGCGATCACGTGTCGTCCGGATTCCTCCTGGTCCACCAGGCCGGCCACCCGCCCGTCGGCGTTCTGAGCCAAGGCCGCGATGAACAGCTTGTCGTCGCGCTGGGTATCCACGACCTGCCATTGACCGGTGCTGCGCTGCAATCGAGCCCGTGTCGTGACGTTGAAGGCGATGTGGGCGCCCTCGCCGTCGGGGTTGCTGCCCCAGAAGCGTTGGGAAACCCAGATGAACGCGCGTTGCGGGTCCAGCTGGATCACATGGGTGCGGATGTCGCCATAGGTGCCGGCATCGGTATGCCACTGCAAGACATCCGGACGCTTGACCCGAACATATTCGCTGGTGACCAGCAGCGATTCGGCCGCCATGACCGGCGTACTGTGGTCGCCGCGATCGGCGGAATAGTAGACACCGGTTGAAATGGCGCCTGGCGCATCTTCGCCACTCTCGTTGTCGACGCCGCTGGGGGTGCCCCAGGCCCAGACTTCATCCGTGCCATGGAAGTACGGCTTCAGGTTCCAGGCCACTTGATCGGCCTTGGGAAACCAGCCCTGCTCCAGCCAGGTCCAGCGCTTGCCCTGATCGTCGCTGCGAAAGACCACGGTCTGGCCGACGCTGTCGCCGGATCCGGCCTCCGGCCGGTCGAGGCCGGTGAGCAGCAAGACGCTGGCGCCATCGGGACTGGCAACCAGGCAGGCGGCGGCGCTTACGTGGGCGACCAACTGGAATTGTCCCTGGGCGTCCAGGCGCGAAATGAAAGAGGTCTCTTTTTCCCTGCCGGAAAGCAGGTAGGCGAAGGCACCGGAGCCCACCGGCTCAGGCTCGTCATTGGACTTGCCGCGCACCAGCGCATCGAGGTCCACCACATCGGCGGAGGCCTCGACCTGCCCGGCATCCCCGTTCAGACGGGCGACCAGCCAGGTGCCCTGGGGGGTCGCCACCACGCCTGTGCAGTACTGGGAGGCGGCCCGGTGCCGGGTATCCGCTACGGCGCCCAGCTGTTGCTGGCCGGGGCTGGCGCCGCCCCACTCCAGCTTGGCGCTGGTGATCATCCACATGTACCACAGGCCAGCGCCGACAATCAGCGCGACAAAGAGCGTAGTGAAGAATTTCGATCGAGGCATGAAGGATCCATATCCATGGGGAAACTGAGAAGCTTTTCTCATCTCTTTCATCCGGAGTAAATTCTTATTGCACTAAAACGACTGGAGCCGGTCGCATCGTTCATCTGTGAGCCGGGTTGCATTCATTCGGCGCAGCAGTTTCGTCGAGCAGCGCCGACGCGTTAAGGTGCGCACATCACGACAAGGACCCCTCATGCCCCCACGCTCCGGCCCAGCGCACGCCTTTTCATCGCCATCCACCGGTTTCGTCCGGGTGCGTGGCGCCCGCGAACACAACCTCCAGAATGTCGACGTCGATATCCCCCGCGATGCCCTGGTGGTCTTTACCGGCGTGTCGGGGTCAGGCAAGTCGTCGTTGGCCTTTTCCACGCTCTACGCCGAAGCCCAGCGTCGCTATTTCGAGTCCGTCGCGCCCTACGCGCGGCGCCTGATCGACCAGGTGGGCGTGCCCGACGTGGACAGCATCGACGGCCTGCCGCCGGCGGTGGCCTTGCAGCAACAACGGGGCAGCCCCAGCGCGCGCTCTTCGGTGGGCAGTGTCACCACCCTGTCGAGCCTGATCCGCATGCTCTACTCCCGGGCCGGCAGCTATCCGGCCGATCAGCCCATGCTCTACGCCGAGGATTTTTCCCCCAACACGCCCCAGGGTGCCTGTGCGCAATGCCATGGCTTGGGGCGGGTCTATGAAGTGACCGAAGACTCCATGGTGCCGGACCCCTCGCTGACCATCCGCGAGCGGGCCGTGGCCGCCTGGCCCATGGCCTGGCAAGGCCAGAACCTGCGGGACATCCTGGTTACCCTGGGCTACGACGTCGACGTTCCCTGGCGTGACCTGCCCCAGGAACAGCGCGACTGGATACTCTTCACGGAAGAAACCCCCACCGTCCCGGTGTACGCCGGATTGACGCCTGCCCAGACCCGTGCCGCCCTCAAGCGCAAGCTCGAACCCAGCTACCAGGGTACGTTCAGCGGCGCCCGACGTTACCTGCTGCATACCTTCATGCACTCCCAGAGCGCTCAGATGCGCAAGCGCGTGGCGCAATACATGCGCGCCAGCCATTGTCCCGTGTGCGAAGGCAAGCGTCTCAAGCGCCAGGCGCTGGGCGTGACATTCGCCGGCCTGGACATCGCCGAGCTGTCGCACCTGCCGTTGCTGGAGCTGGCCGAGGTGTTCAGGCGCGTCACCGCACCCGATTATCTGGAGCAGGCCGAAGAACCGGGCGAAGTCCTCACCCACCGGCAAACCCGCGAGGCGCGCGAGCAACGCGCCGCCCGAGGTGACAATCCGCACTCAGGAGGGCCGGATGCGCGCCACACGCCCAACCTGTCCCTGGAAAAGCGCCTGGCCGCCCAACGCATCGCTGCCGAACTGCTGGAGCGCATCGGCACCCTGATCGACCTTGGCCTGGGTTACCTGGCCCTGGAGCGCAGCACCCCGACGCTCTCTTCCGGCGAGCTGCAGCGCTTGCGCCTGGCGACCCAACTCAACTCTCAGCTGTTCGGGGTCATCTACGTGCTGGACGAACCGTCAGCCGGCCTGCATCCGGCCGACAGCGAAGCCCTGTTCGACGCGCTGCAGCGGCTCAAGGCCGCCGGCAACTCGGTATTCGTGGTCGAACACGACCTGGGGACCATGCGTCGCGCCGACTGGCTCGTCGATGTCGGGCCGGATGCCGGCGAACAAGGCGGCCGGATCCTCTACAGCGGCCCGCCCGCCGGCCTTCGCCAGGTGCCGCAATCACGCACCCGCACTTACCTCTTCGCCGAGCGGTCCCAGGCTGCGCACGCCCCGCGGACACCCAGCGACTGGCTGCGCCTGGAAGGCATCACCCGCAATAACCTCGACAACCTGAGCGCGGCCTTCCCCCTCGGCTGTTTCACCGCCGTGACCGGCATCTCCGGTTCGGGCAAATCCAGCCTCGTCAGCCAGGCGTTGCTGGACCTGGTCGGCGCTCACCTGGGCCAACCCGGCCAGGACGCCGAGCCCGACGAACGAAGCCTGGAAGACGAACCCGAGCAAACCAGTGGCGGGCATGTCAGTGCGGGCCTCGATGCGATCAAGCGCCTGGTCCGGGTGGACCAGAAGCCCATCGGCCGCACGCCGCGCTCCAACCTCGCCACCTACACCGGCCTGTTCGATCACGTGCGCAAATTGTTCGCCGGGACCGAACAGGCCCGTGAACTGGGGTTCGACGCCGGACGGTTCTCCTTCAATGTGGCCAAGGGACGCTGCGAAACCTGCGAAGGGGAAGGCTACGTCAGTGTCGAACTGCTGTTCATGCCCAGCGTGTACGCCCCCTGCCCGACCTGCCACGGTGCCCGCTACAACCGGCAGACGCTGGCGGTACGCTGGCAAGGCCTGGACATCGCGCAGGTCCTGCAACTGACCGTCAATCAGGCGCTCGAAGTCTTTTCCGGACAGGCGTCGGCACGGCGCTCGCTGCAAGTGCTGCAGGATATCGGACTGGGTTATCTGCGCCTGGGCCAACCCGCCACCGAACTGTCCGGCGGCGAGGCGCAACGCATCAAGCTGGCGACAGAGCTGCAGCGAAAGGCCCGAGGGGCCACCCTGTATGTGCTGGATGAACCCACCAACGGGCTGCACCCACAGGACGTGGACAGGTTGCTGGTGCAGTTGAATCGCCTGGTGGATGACGGCCATAGCGTGGTCGTGGTGGAACATGACATGCGGGTCGTGGCCCAGAGCGACTGGGTCATCGACATCGGTCCGGGCGCCGGAACCCAGGGCGGGCAAGTCGTGGTGTGCGGAGCGCCGGCCGAGGTGGCCCAATGTCCGGAAAGTCGTACGGCGCCATTCCTCAAGAGCGCGTTAGCGGCTGAATATTAAAGCTTTTTTAATCTGGCTGGCCGTCCCGGGAAACCTGTCTATACTGTCTTTCAGTTAATCGTTTCAGTACGAGTAGTTTAACGACGGCCTCACTTGCTGATGGATGTGAGGCTGTACAGGCCAGGAGGCAAATGATGTCGGCCCCATGTTCAAGAAAAACATTCCATAGGGTTACAGAACAGCAGCATCTTCCCCAGCAGCGCCCCGTGAATCACGGCGAAGCCTCGCCCAGTCCACCTCCCTCCACATTACCGTTGCCGATAGCAGGCAGATCCTGTTGTTGATGTCGGCCCCGCAGCATCCTTGCAACTTCCATTTGGCGACTCTAAAGGTATAGCGCCTGGCTGCGTCAAGTCTTACATCAGTTTTCGAGCTCGTTCATTATGCTCAAGCCTATTTCAAGCCATCTTTTCAATCTGATCCAAGAGGTGGAAAACAACATCTCGGGCGCCAGCGAAGAAGAGTACACCGCAGTACTGGGCTGGATTTTTTCCAAACTGGGGATCGATAAATTCGCTTATGTCCATGTGGAACCGACACCGTTCAACAGCTCCAAGATCTCGATCCATAGCAACTACCCAGCCGAATGGGTTGAAACCTATCGCAAGAACGCCCTTTATAAGACCGATCCGGTCATGATCAATACCGCCGTCACGGCGACGCCCTTCTTCTGGAATGAAATTCCCGAGGAGATCGATAACCCGGAAATCTTCGACCAGTCTGCGTCCTACGGCATCAAGCAGGGATTCACCGTACCGATCCATGAGCCCGGACGGGCATTCGGCTCACTTCACTTGTCTTCCGAAGAGAACGATCCGGACTTCCCCATCATCGTCCGATCCAATCTATTCATCATCAAGGCGCTCAGTATAATCGCCAACCAATATCGCCCCATGGAAGCCCCCATGGAAAGCAACTTGAAGCTGTCCCCTCGGGAGATCGAGTTCTTGCGCTGGCTTTCATTAGGCAAGAACTACAAGGAAATAGGTCTGATCATGAGCATCACCGAGCGAACGGTGAAGTTTCATGCCAAGCAGATGACCGAGAAGATGGATTGTGTCAACGTCAAGCAAGCCATGATCAAGGCAGTTCAACTCAACCTCGTTTAAATCCCGCCCCTATCCTGCCCTAACCTGGCGGCGGCCTTTTGCCAAGTCCGACGCCAGCGCCTGGTCATAATCCATTCAGGCGAATCCCACCTGCGATGCGATATTGAAGAGCATGCCACAGGCGAACAAACCGATAACCAATGAGATAGCCCGACTCAAGAACTTGCCGGAAACGATGGCATGCAGTTTCCTTCCACAGAACGCTCCAATGGCTATCCAGGTCAGCCCGACCGGAAAGATAATGGCCGTGAACAATGACATGAAAGACAAGTAGTGGCTCACGGACAGGAATGTTCCCGCCGGCGCAACGAAAGACACAAAGAACAAGCCCTTGGGGTTGGTCAACGTTGCCACGAAGAGATCCGGCACACTGATGCCCGCCGAAGTACCAGGTAAATGATCCTTTACCGAAAACCACAACTTCAGGGAGATATAGAACAGGAAACAGACAGCGAAGATCTTGGTGGCAATGACCACCCAGGAATGATCCGTGATCAGAAGATCGATAAACACTCCCCACATCGTCATCTGAACAATATAAGCCAGCCATTCCGCTACAACGAACCTCATGGAGCGGGCGTTCAAGCCCCTGTTGATGCCAGTTTGCAACAACAGAGAGTTCGTCGGTCCAGGAACCAACAGGACTGTCATCAACGAAAGCGCGATATAAGACATAAGGTCATCCATGCCAGGGAGCCAGAATGGCTCATTTTCTTCGGGTTCGGACAGGCCCGATCATACAAATCAATATTTTGGTTGTATGACATCAGACCAATTTTCCAGCATAGAGCAATTACACTAGATTTGCCCACTGCCGCCCTGAAACTTTCAAACGTATGACTTATCAGCGTGAGCTTTTACCCATTTGTTGTCTCCCAAACTACGCTCCCATAGCCTTATTACCTTTTTATTGCAGGCCAACCCAGGCACTGTTGGAGCGTCAATTTTCCGGCCCACATACTATCAGCGACTTAGCCAATCCGTCGCGTAATCGTCAAGAAATCCTCCTCGCCAATGCCGTTCATGTTGAGTTGGCGGACTAAAGTCAAGACCCTTCGCATGCTACTCCCTCCCTGTACTTTCTTGGACTAACGACGATACTAATTCGCGCAGCGACTCAGTTTGTCCCGGAATACTGCCACATCACCAATCTGGCAACTAATTAGACTATCCACTCTATAAATCCACGCACTGTACTTTAGGACAGTTGAAATGCCCTAGTGCAAAGTTAACAGTAGCTCCACCCACAACCACGAAACCTCATTCATGAACTACGCCCCGGCCACCTTTCGTTTTTTCGGTATATCTACTCGTATCGCAAGCTACTCGAGTATTCCGAGCAAAACCCTGGGACAAATACTGGCCATTCGCAAGTCTGCCTTTATCGACAGAAAGAAGTGGGATATAGAAAGCTATCGAGGCAGCAATTACGAATGGGATGAATACGATGACGCTGATGCAGTTTACATATATTCAATCCAGCACCAGCAGGTCACCGGTTGTGTTCGACTTCGCCCTTCCAGCAAACCGACACTCATGACCGGCCCCTTGAGTTTCATTCTTCCAACCCAAAAGTCCGGACGTCGCTCAACATATTTATGGGAAGCCACCCGCTTTGCACTTTTCGCTGACAGATCCATTACCTGCGAATTGACCCAGGCCAGTGTGGACATTCGCACCGCGGCACTCTTCCTGACCATGCTGAAGTTTGCCCAACATCAAGATATCGAAGCCTATGAAGTTGTCGTCGACACTTCGATGGCGAAAATTCTCAAGCGTTCCGGATGGAATATCGAACGACACAACACGGCACTGGGCTCGAAGGGCGAGACGATCATCTACGGCACGTTGCCATGTTCCATCGAAACTTATGAGGGAGTTCTCAGAAAAAACACCATTGCCGAAGCGAGCGTTTACGACCCTTTCCTTATGACGAACCGTTCGTCAGACACACTCCATAAATCCATTGATATCGGCCAAATGCGCCGTGGCCGAAACATTCCAGCAAAAATACACATGCACACTGAGCTGCATCTATAAAATCAAACTTCTGGTATGAAATTGGAGAAAGGATGAACCTGCAAAGACTATTTCCGCATGTTGGCAAAGTCATTGCCAGTACCGGCAGCCGCCACTTCCCTCGCATGTTGCACGACCTGATACTCACGGAAATCCCGGTCGACGCAACACATATTACCGAGCAAAGGATAGGCACAAGTAATATCGCTGAACACAGCACTTCAAGCATTGGTTTCGTCGGCATGGACAATACCTGTGTCGACACTGTAGTGGACACCCATACAAGCAAGCCTTTTTTCCTCGCCGACGATATCCTCTTCGAAGACGCGCCCGCACAGAAGGTCCCCAATTTTTCCCGATGTCTGCTCAAGCGTGAACTCTCGGGCAAGGCACCCGGCCACAACACAACGACCCAACTGCATCTGACCACACGGAAAAATGGCCACCGTTATGTCCTGTCCGTGTATCGGTCACCTTTTTCCAAGGGCTTTACCGCCCAGGAACATGCCCTTCTGAAAGACTTTTCCTGCCTGTTGATGCCCATGGTAGAAGAGCATGTTGCCGCCCTGGTGCCATCGGAACCTCATCGGCAGGACACCAACCTGTCGCTGGACGGCCCGGAGAACGGTGGGATGGAAGCGTTGCGCCAGCGATTCGCCGATCGACTGCAACTGTCCGGCTTGAGCCTGTCGTCGCGTGAAACCGAAGTGTGCGTGGGTCTGCTGGCGGGACGCACGGCGCCCGAACTTGCCGAGCAACTCAACCTCAAGGTCAATACCGTCGAAAGCTATCTGAAGCGTGCAGCCATCAAGATGGGCATTGGTGGTCGTCGCTCCCTCATTCGCTGGATGCACTCGATGGACGCTACGCCATCGGGCACTGAATGGAACGGCGCTCCGCCCATTCGCCAGGCCGTCTGAACCTCTCCCCCCAATGTCTGCCCGGTCATCATCGGGTACGTTGGGGGATGATTCAGCTTTTCGCTTCCTCTTCGACCCTGCCTGCCGACGCCAGTCCAGGCGTATGCCGCCTGAACCATTGCAGCAGATCGTCGACGTACGTGAAGATCACCGGCACCACCAGCAGACTCAGCAACGTTGAAGTCAACAGCCCCCCCATGACCACCACGGCCATCGGCTGCCTGAAACTCGGGTCTTCGCCCATGCCCATCGCGGTGGGCAACATCCCGGCGCCCATGGCAATGGTGGTCATCAGGATGGGCCGTGCGCGCTTGTGGCAGGCGTCCACCAGGGCGTCATAGCGATCCAGGCCGTGATCACGCCGAGCCATGATGGCGTATTCCACCAGCAGAATGGAGTTCTTGGTCACGATCCCCATCAACATCAATAACCCGATGACCGAGGGCAGGGAAAAGCTGAAATTGCATATCAGCAAGGCCAGCAGCGCGCCGCCCAGGGAGAGCGGCAAAGCCGAGAGGATGGTGGCCGGCTGCAGGAAATCATGGAACAGCAGCACCAGGACCGCGTAGATACAGAACACACCGATGGCCATGGCCAGGCTGAAGCTTGCGAATAGCTCCGTCATCAGTTGCAGTTCACCCTGCTCCACCGGCTTGATCTCTGGAGGCAGATTGCGCATGGCCGGCAACTGGCTTGCCTCGGCCATGACCTCGCCCAGGTTGCGGCCGTTGAGTTCGATCGACAAGGTGATGTTGCGCAGCCGATCCAGCCGGGTGATCTGGGCCGGTCCACTGCCCAGGCTGAGTTCCCCGAGCGAGGACAGCGCCACCTGGCCGTCCCGTCCAGTCACCCGCAACTGATCGATGCTTCGCAAGTCATCGCGCAACAGCGAATCCATGCGCACGCGCACGTCCACCTGACGCTGGGACAGGTTGATCTTGCCCAACTGCGAGGAGTATTCACCGTAGGTCGCCATGCGCAAGGTATCGGCGATGTCCTGGCTGGTGACGCCCAGCTCCGCGGCCCGGGCAAAATTGGGACGCATCTGGATTTCCGGTCGCTGCAGGGCACTGCTGGAGGTGACGTTGCCGATCCCGTGCAGGCCGCGCAGCTGCGGCTCCAGGGCATTGGCAGTGCGTTCCAGCAGATCGCCGTCGTCGCTGGCCAAGACGATGTTGAGTTTCTCGCCGCTGCCATCCCCGCCGACGTTGATACGCACGCCGGCCAGCGTACGCAGGGCCTGGCGCATCTGCGCCTCGACTTCAACCTGCTTGAGCTCGCGCTGGTCCCGTGCCACCAGATCCACCGTCAGGACCGCATCGCCGGCACCAGTGATGCCGGCAGGCCCGGCGCCCGAGTTGCTGGCGGTGCCCACCGAGACGAATACATGTTTGACGTCCGGCATGTCCTGCAGCCTTTCGCTGGCCTGCAAAGCCATCTCGGTGGTCTGCTCCAGCGTTGTTCCCGGTGGCATTTCCAACGTGATACTGCTGCGACCCGCGTCCTGGGACGGCAGGAAACTGGTCGGCAGCAACGGAACCAGGGCCAGGGCGCCGATGAAGAAAAGACTGGCCAGCAACATCGTGGTCTTGCGACGGTCCAGGCTGGCATGGATCCAGCCCAGATAGCGGGTCATCAAGGGGCCATCGTGCTCGGCGTCGGCTTTCGCCTTGAGAAAGTACGCCGCCATCATTGGTGTCAGCACCCGGGCCACCAGCAAGGAAAACAGCAGCGCCACCGAAGCCGTCACCCCGAACTGGCGGAACAGCTTGCCTGCCACGCCGCCCATGAAGGCCGTGGGCAGGAAGACCGCAACCAGAGTGGCCGTCGTGGCGAGCACCGCCAGGCCGATTTCGTCCGCCGCCTCGGTGGCCGCCTGAAGCGGCGTCTTGCCCATGCGCAGGTGTCGCGCAATGTTCTCGATTTCAACGATGGCATCGTCCACCAGCACGCCGATGACCAGCGCCAGCGCCAGCAAGGAGACCGAGTTGAGCGTGAACCCGGCCAGGTACATCACGCCGAAGGTAGGAATGATCGACAACGGCAGCGCCGTAGCGACGATCAGGGTGGCGCGCCAGTCCCGCAGAAACCACCAGACCACCAGCACCGCCAGCAACATGCCCTCGTACAGCAGGTTCATCGAGTCATGGTAATTGGCAAGCACCGCCTTGACCGTGTCACTGGCTTCAACGATCCGCACATTGGTGTGTTTCTCCACGAAACCGGCCATGGACTTGCGTACGTCATTGGCCACGCCGACATCGGAGAAGCCCAGTGACCGGGTCACCTGGAAACCGATGACCGGCTTGCCGTCGCGAAAGGCCCGGCTGCTGCGCTCGGCATGGGTGTCGCGAATATCCGCCAGCTGATTCAACGCCAGCAGGCGGCCATCCCCGCTGGGAATATCGATGGCTCCCAGGGCGGCCGGGTCGTCGATGGCCCCCAGGGTCCGTACGGCTTGCTGGCCACTGCCCAGGTTGCCCTGGCCACCGGAGTTGTCCTTCTGCATCGCCCTCAGTTGCGCAGCGACATCCGCGACGCGAATGCCCAGGCCTGCCATCAACGCCGGGTCGAGATTGACCTGCACTTCCCGGTCCACCCCGCCGATCCGAGACACCAGCGCGACGCCGGGTACCGACAACAGCTGTTTGCTCAGCTCGTTATCGACAAACCATGACAGCGCCTCTTCATCCAGCGCATCGGACTCGATGACGTAGGTGAGCAGCGGCGAGGCGCTGGTGGTCAGCCGGGAAACCGAGGGCGTATCCAGACTGGCCGGCAACTGCGGCATGGCGCTGTCCACCGCGTTGCGCACTTCGTTGAGCGCCTCGTTGCCATCCTTGTCGATGTCGAAACTGATGCTGATGCTGACCGCGCCGTCGGTGATCACTGTCGTCACATGCTTGAGCAGGCGCAGGGACGTGAGCTTGTCCTCGATCTTGCGTGCCACCTCCGTTTCCAGTTGCTCGGGGGCTGCGCCCTCCAGCGATGCGTTGACCATCACCACCGGCAGGTCCATGTCGGGGAAATCCTGGATGGCGAGCTTGCCGAACCCCAGCAGGCCCAGGACCGTCAGCAGGATGAACAGCATGACGGCCGGGACCGGATAGCGGATCGACAGGGCAGAAACGTTCATGGCTGGGCAACCTGGGATTGTACGAGGCTCACGCTCGCGCCATCGTTGAGGAAAGCGCCGCCGGCGCGCACGATACGGGCCGGCTCATCCAGGCCGCCGAGGATCTCCACGGCCTGCTGCAGGCGCCTGCCCACCGTTACCGGTCGCTGGACGACACGCATGTCATCGTTGAGGGTGAACACATAGGAGCGGCCGTCACGCAGGATCACCGCGGTATCCGGTACCGTGAGGGCCTCGCGGGCCGCCAGTTCGATCTGGCCGCTGGCGTACATGCCGGCCTGGGCGGGGCTGTCGGTGGGCAGGGATACGTAGACCAGCGCCCGGCTGGTCTTGGTGTTGAGGGTGGGCGACACCAGCCGCACCCGTCCTTCCAGGCTCTGCCCGCCCGGCAAGGTCAGGCGGGCCACCTGCCCGGGCTGTACCTGGGCCAACTGACGGGCGTCCAGCTCGGCCTGCCACTCGATACGGCCGTCGCGCACCAGGCGAAACAGCTCGTCGCCGGCCGCCACCACCTTGCCGAGCAATGCCGTGCGGGCGGAAACGATGCCGTCGTCCACCGCCACGATCCGCGTCTGCCGCAAGCGGATCCGGGTACTTTGCAATTCAGCCCTGGCGCCGGCCAGGTCGGCTTCGGCAAGGGCCACCTTGATCCGATACTCTTCGCGCTGCTGCTCCGACAGGGCCCCGCCCTGGCCGACGACCCTGGCCCGGCGATCGTTGGACCGGGCCTGCTCCAGATTCGCCACGGCCTGGGCGACCAGCGCTGTCTGCTTGCGCTCTTCGGCCAGTACCGCATCGCAGGCCAGCGTTGCCAGCAACTGGCCTTTCTTCACCCGGCTGCCCACGTCGGCTTCGAGGCTGGCGATGCGCAGGTTGCCGGTCTCGGCATTGATGACCGCTTCCTGCCAGGGAGCCAGGGCTCCATTGGCGAACAGCAGCTGCGGCCAGACTTGCCGCCGCGCCTGGACGACTTCCACGCTCAGGCTGCTGACGGTGGGGGCGGCCACGGCCGGCTCGGCACCACGGCGCAGGGTCATGAATATCGCCACGACCGTAAGCACGGCAACGGCCAGCAGAATCTTGCCCGATATCGTCCTCACGCTCCCCCTCCGTTCGTTGCCGGGTGTCGCGCAAGCGGTTGACCGACTTGCCATCCGCCTCCCAGGGCCTTGTACAGGGCGATCCAGTAGCGGACCTGGTCCTGCTGCAAGGTGATCAATTCGATTTCCGCCGTCAGTGCCTGGCGGCGCGCGGTTTCACGGTCCAGCAGGCTCACGCTGCCTGCCTGCCAATTACGGTCGATGGCTTGGAACGACTCGCGGAAACCGGCAGTGGAACGCTCGACATCCGACTCCCGCCGCCGCGCCGCATCCAGGCGCACCAGGGCCTGTTCGACTTCCATGACGCTGGTGCGCAATGTCTGGCGATAGACCGCCAGGGCTGCGTCATAAGAGGCCCGCGCCCCTTCCACCGCCGCGCGGCGCTTGCCGCCGTCGAACAGGGGTACAGACAGCACCGGCCCCAGCGACCAGGATCGGTTGTGCTGGCCCACGGTATCGCCGACCGAAAACGTACCGGACAGGCTCAGGCTCGGCAGCCGGTCGGCCTGGGCCACGCCGATCTCGGCGTTCGCCGCCGCCAGTTCCCGTTCGCTGGAAGCCAGGTCCGGACGCTGGCGCAGCAGATCGGCGGGAATCTGCCGAACGTTGAGTTCGGCCGGCTGGGGCAGTTGCGCCGGGGTCTTGCCGAGCACGTCGTCGAGCCGTTCTTCATCTCCGCCGGTCAAGGCCACCAGGCTCTTGAGCAACACCTGGCACTCGCTCTGCTGCCGGACCAGAGTGGCCGCGCTGCTGGCGGCGCTGGCGTCGGCCAGCGCCGCGTCGGCGGAGGAAGTGAAGCCGGCCTCGAACGACTGGCGAGTGATGCGCGCCGTGTCCTGTTGCGACTGGGCCTGGTCCCGGTAGGCCAGCACCAGCTTCTGGCAGCCGCGGTACTGCACGTAGTAATCGCCTACCTGGGCCGCGAGGGACACCCGTGCGTCGTGCCAGTCATCCACCCGCGCCTCGACACGCGACTGCGCCGCTTCGTTGTTACGCCGCAGTTTGCCGAACAGATCGAGCTCCCAGGCGGCGTCCAGCTCGGCGGAGGAGCCCGAGCCGCCCAGGCGTGTGGGACCGGTCCGCTGTGCGCCACGACCGCCGGAAAGACGGCCATCGACCCTGGGCAAGGCATCGGCCGCATCGCTGTCCGCCGTGGCTCGGGCCAGGGCGATGTTGGCCCACGCCTGGTCCATGGACGGACTGTCGGCTTCGGCCAGGCGCAACAGCTCGGCCAGGGCCGGATCGTCGAATTGCTGCCACCAGTCAGCCAGGGCCGCCACGGAGGCGCCATGGGGAAGCGGTGCCTGCCATCGGTCGGCGACCGGGACGTCCGGCACTCGGTAATCAGGCCCCAGTACGCAGCCGTTCAGGGCCATCGCGCACAAGGTCACCAGCAGTCTTTTTCCTGGAGGCTTGAAGGCATGCATAGGGCTCTCTACGGGACCTGACAATGGGAGCGAGCAGCCAGGCATCCGGCACCGGCGCGGCTCGGGAGACGGCAGATTGTTGAGGGTGGGTGGTTGAAATTCATGTGCGAGGCATTTAACCCCGGCCTGGATTCTGTGTCTGGCGTGGGAAACGGGGACAGGTGCCGGCAAGAAAATTCGCGGTAAGCGCACAGGCCTGTTGAAATGCCCGGGACCTGCCAGACAAGGGCGGCATCTGCCGTCGGGCCAGCCATATCGGGCTGGCCCGACAGTGGGTCAGGCAAGCACGGATCCCACGGATCAGGCCCCTTGGCTGGCTCGTATTCCCCCTGCCCGGTTCCCGTTCCATGGCCAATGGATGATCGAATATGGAAGCACTCAGTTATCTGGAAAACGTCGAGTCGAACGCAAGGACCTATGCGCAGACTTTCCAACGGCTCTTTGTCAGCGGCAAGGGGATGCGCATCAGGGACGCCAGCGGCCAGGAGTACCTGGACTGCCTGTCGAACGCCGGCACCCTGGCCCTGGGGCATAACCCGCCCGAAGTCCGAGATGCCGTGATGGCGTTTCTCGGCAGCGATCATCTGCAGCAGGCCCTCGACCTGGCGACCCCGGCCAAGCACGCCTTCGTGCAGGAACTGTTTTCGATGCTGCCGGCAAAAATGCGCGAGGCCAGCAAGATCCTGTTCTGCGGCCCCAGCGGCTCGGATGCCGTCGAGGCCGCCATCAAGCTGGCCCGCCATTACACCCGTCGCTCGCCATTGATGGCGTTCCACGGCGGCTATCACGGGATGACCGCCGGGGCGTTATCGGCAATGGGCAAGCTGTCGCCCAAGAGTGGCGACGGTCTCATCGCACAGGGCACCCATTTCCTGCCGTTCCCCTATCGGTTCCGCTGCCCGTTCGGCACCGCCGGCGAGCACACCGATCAGTTGTCCATCGACTATATCCGCACCGTCCTGTCGGATCCCGAAGGCGGCGTCGCCAAGCCGGCGGCGGTCATCGTCGAAGTCGTGCAGGGGGAAGGCGGCTGCATCCCCGCCTCCGCCCAATGGCTGCGGGCATTGCGGGAAATCACCCTGGAGCAGGACATCCTGCTGATCGTCGATGAAGTCCAGACCGGCCTGGGCCGGACCGGCACCACCTTCGCCATCGAGCATGCGGGCATCGTGCCCGACATCCTGGTGCTGTCGAAGGCCATCGGAGGGGGCTACCCCCTGGCGGTCGTCGTGTATGCCGAGCATCTGGATACCTGGGGCCCCGGCATGCACGCCGGTACGTTCCGTGGCAATCAGGTGGCCATGGTCGCCGGTGTCGCCACCATGCAGCAGATCCGGCGGGACAATCTGGTGGCCAATGCCGCGCGGATGGGTGAGTTGTTGCAGAGCGGCCTGCGGGACATCGCCCGGCGGTTCGCCTGCATGGGCGACATCCGCGGTCGCGGCCTGATGATCGGCGTGGAGATCACCCGGCCAGCGGCCAACCAGCGTGCCGGACAGGCTGACGGTGCCCTCGCCCACGCCATCAAGCTCAACTGTTTCGACAATGGGCTGATGATGGAAACCGGAGGACGCCATGGCGCGGTGCTCAGGTTCCTGCCCCCCCTGACCATCACCGAAGCCGAGGTCGGCATGGTGCTGGATCGCTTCGAACAGGCCCTCGCAAAGACCCACGAAACCCGTCCGCACCTGGCACGCGAAGCGGTATGACCCCCACCGGAACCGGGCCTGGCGGCTCGGTTCCGGAGGTCCTCTGGCGTCAGCGGTGCTTCACCTGGACTGATCCGAAGCCTTCGTCGACAAGCCCGCATAGTGGCCCCGGGAAACGCCCAAGGCTGTCATCCCCCTGACGTCCTCAGGAGGATCGTTGCTCGCAAGACCGCACACACCGCACGCGCCACAGAGTCTCAGTCCCGCGCCAGGGCGTTGATGGGATCCAGGCGTGCGGCATTGCGGGCGGGTACGAAGCCGAACACGATGCCGATGAAGGTCGAGCACACCACTGCGGTAATGATCGATCCCATGGAGAACACCATCTGCCACTCCTTGACGAAGATCGAGAAGACGTAGCCGATGCCGAACGACAGGGCGATACCGATCGTGCCTCCCAGGAGGCACACCATCACCGCCTCCACCAGGAACTGCTGGCGGATATCGGACTGCCGTGCCCCCACCGCCATGCGGATACCGATCTCGCGGGTACGCTCGGTCACCGAAACCAGCATGATGTTCATCACCCCGATACCACCCACCACCAGGGAAATGACCGCGATCAGCGAGAGCAGCAGCGCCAGCGACTGGCTGGTCTTCTGCACGGTCTGCAGCACACTGTCGAGGTTGTAGGTGAAGAAGTCCTTGATGCCATGGCGTTGTTCCAGGAGCTTGACGACATTGTCCTCCACCAGCTTGCTCGGTTGTCCGTCCTTGATCCTTACCGTGATGCTGTCCAGGAAACGCTGTCCCAGCAATCGTCCGGCCGCCGTTTCATAGGGCATCCAGACGTTCAGGTTCTTGTTGGTGTTGAACACGCTCTTGCGATCTTCGGTCACGCCGATGACGGTGCATGGCAGATTGTCGATCAGGATCACCTTGCCCAGGGGATCGACGTGGGGGCCGAACAACCTCTGGCGGGTGTTATGGTCGATCACCACTACCTGCGACTGCCGGCGCGCATCGTCTTCACTGAACTTCACCCCCGAGCCGATCTTGATGCCGCGCACCTGGAAGTAACTGGAACTCACGCCGTTGACGGTGGCATTGACGTCGATGTTCTGATATCGCAGCAACAGGTTGCGCCCCAGGTTGGGGGTGGCGCTGTCGATGTAATACTGATCGCTCAAAGCCGTGACGTCGGACAGCACCAGGGTCTCGATGGCGGTCGAGCGGCTGTCTCCCCAGTCCGAACCCGGCATGATTTCGATGGTATTGCTGCCAATGGCCTCGATGTCCTTGAGCACGTACTGCTTGACCCCTTCGCCGATGGCGACGATCGAGACCACCGACGTGATGCCGATGATGATCCCCAGCATGGTCAACAGCGTGCGCATCCGATGGGAGATCAACGCCACCCAGGCCATGTTGAACGCCTCGCTGAACAAGCCGAAGCTGGCCAGCAGGCGATTCGACGGCTTGACCCTGGCCGGGCGCGCTTCCTGGGGGGGCTGGTCTTCCAGCGTGCGTTGCGGATTGGGCCGGTCGCTGACGATTTCGCCATCGCGTATCTCGATGATGCGCTGGGCATGGGCGGCCACCTTGTCGTCGTGGGTGACGATGATGACCGTGTGCCCCGCCGCGTTGAGCTCCAGCAGGATCTTCATCACCTCCTTGCCACTGGCGGTATCCAGTGCCCCGGTGGGCTCGTCGGCCAGGATGATCTCGCCGCCATTCATCAGGGCCCGGGCGATACTCACCCGCTGCTGCTGACCACCCGATAGCTGGCTGGGCCGGTTGGCCAGGTGCCCTTGCAAGCCCAGGCGCCCCAGCAGTTCCCCTGCCCGGCTATGCCGTTGCGACTCCGCGGCGCCGGCATAGATGGCCGGCATTTCGACGTTGTGCAACGCGCTCAGGTGCGGCAGCAAGTGATAGCGCTGGAAAATGAAGCCGAAGTGGTCGCGTCGCAGCACCGCCAGTTCATGGTCGTTCATCGAACCGGTTTCGCGCCCATCCACCTTGTAGCTGCCGGAACTCGGATGATCGAGGCAGCCGAGCACATTCATCAGGGTGGACTTGCCGGAGCCGGACGCCCCCGTGATCGCCACGATTTCCCCGGCGTTGATCGTCAGGTTGATATCCTTGAGCGCGATGAAAGCCTTTTCCCCGGCCTGGAAGCTGCGGGTGATCCCTTTGAGTTCCAACAGTGGTTGCGTCATGGTCAGGCCCCCGCCACGGCCGGGGCAGGCTCGCCGATGACCACCTTGTCGCCTTCGGCCAGCCCGTCCTTGATTTCCGCCCGGACGTTATTGTTGATGCCCGTCTGGACGTTACGCGGCTGGGCCTTGCCCTCGGCATCCAGCACCCGGACCACGTAGCTGCCGTCCTGGTTCTTCGCACCCAGGGCGGCGACCGGTACCGTCAGCACGGCCTTGGCCTTGTCCAGCACGATACGGACCTGGGCCGTCATGGAGATGCGCAGGCGATGGTCGGGGTTCGGCACGTCGAACAGGCTGTTGTAGAACACTGCGGTGTTCTGCTTGGGCGTGCCGGCGGTCTGGGTCTCGAGGAAGTTCTGCGGGGCCGGCTCGGTGCCTCGCAGGGTGGCGTAGTAACGTTTTTCCGCTTCCCCCAGGATGGTGAAATACACCTCCTGGCCCGGCTTGATATGGATGACGTCGGCTTCGGAGACCTGGGCCTTGACGGTCATGGTGTCCAGGTCGGCCAGCTTGAGAAGCACGGGTGCCAGTTGCTCGGCGATCACGGTCTGGCCTTCCTGGGTCACGATGCCCACGACGTAACCGTCGATGGGGGCCACGATGTGGGTGTAGGCCAGGTTGACCCGCGCCGTCTCCACCTGGATCCTGGCGTCTTTTATCTGGGCATCGAGGGACAGCAGATTGGCCGCCTCCACCCGGTAGTTGGACTCGGCGGTCTCGTATTCCTGCTTGGAAATCGCATCGTCCGGCTGCAGCACCTTATAACGCTCGTAGGTGGCCTTGGCATCCTTGAGCTGGGCCGCGGTGGCCTGCCGCCGCGCCATCAGGTTTTCTTCGTTGACCTGGGCCTGGCGCAGCGCGTTCTGGGCGATCAACGGGTCGATTTCCGCCAGCCACTGGCCTTTCTTGACCTTGTCGCCCAACTTGACCTTGAGCGACTTCAACTGGCCCGACACCTGGGCGCCGACGTCTACCTGCTTGACGCCCTGCAGCGTTCCGGTGGCCAGGACCGCGTTCTCGATGTCCGTGCGCTCGACCGTGGCGGTCAGGTACTCCGGCGGCTTGCCCGGCGACTGCGCGCTGTAGAAAACCAGGCCGGTCACCACGACCAGGACAAGCACGATAGCGATTTTGCGAAACTTCGACTTTTCCATAAATAACTCTATGTGCGTTGGGTTCGGGCCCGGCCAGTACGGCACCGGGCTTGAGGTAAGCGCCCCAGGGGCGCACGGCTAGACAAGATCACGGGTGACCTCCTCGTCGGGCTCGGGCAGGCTGTCGTGCCACCAGGCAGCCAGGTTGTGGACATGAGGCGCCTTGAGAATCGTGAAATGGTTGCCCGGCCCGTACCAGATGCTCAGGTCGGGGACATGCTTGCGCCATCCTTCGATCATCTGCTGTTGTTCGCGCTGGTTGCCGGCTGTATCCAGGGTCGGATCGTTCGCCAGTACCAGCCGCACCGGGCCGGTGTATTGGTGTTGCGGTTGATAGACCGTGCGCAGGGCCGTCCCGAAGGCTCGCGCCGGACCGCGCATCGCGTCCACCGCCGAGCGCTGCGGCAACATGCCGGCGCGGACCATGCCGGCATGCAGCAGGCGCATCTGTGCCGCATCGTCCTGGGCACCGAACACCGTGGCATCGATACCGAGGGATTTGCCCGAGGCCAGTTGCATCGCCTCGATCAGTCGGTTCAACACGCCCGTCCCGGTGTAAGGCCGGCCCACCACGCCATTGCCCCCCGGTGATTCGCTGTCGATCAGGGTCAGCGAAGCCACCTTGCGGCCACGGGCATGCAAGCGGGCCGCCATCTCGAACACGACCCAGCCACCGAAGGAATGCCCGAGCAGATGCACCGGCCCTTCGGGTTGCACGTTGTCGATCGCTTCGAGGTAGGCCCGCGCCGCGGTTTCCACCAGGCCGAAAGGCTCCGTGGTGCCGTCCAGTCCACGAGGTTGCAAGCCATGGATCGGCCAGTCCGGACCAAAGGCGTCGGTCAGGCCGATGAAGCCGGTGACGCTGTCCCCGGCGCCAGGCACGCAGAAGATCGGCGCCCGATCGGCGCGCCCGCCCTGGATCGTCAACAGCGGCTGGAACGTGCGCTTGGGCGAAGGCATCGGACGTGAAGCGACACCCTGCAGCGCATCGCTGATGGCCTGGCCCAGTACCTGCACATGTGGCGCTTGCATCATGGTCTGGTGATTGCCGGCAACCCTGATGCAGTGCAGTTGCGTCTTGGGCAGCACCGCGTCCCAACCCAGGTAGCCGGAATGCTCGGGAGCATCGTCCTTGCGCTCCTCGGCCACCAGCAGGTGCACCGGTACCGAAATCGGATACACCATGTAATGGGCCAGCGCATGACCGTGGGCCACCTCGCGATCGAGGTACTGCCAGAGTTGGGCCGCGTCATAGACGGCCAGCTCCGGGGGCAGTACGCCCAGCTCGCGGCAATGCTGCACCAGGGCTTCGAACTCGAACCGGTCCAGGCACCCTTGCAGGTCGGCCAGTTTGTCCAGGATCGACGCGAGCCCTTGCGCTTCGGGCTCGCAGGCTCTCCAGAACACGTCGCAGCGGTCCAGCAGGTGAAGCTTGTGGGCTTCGTCCAGGGCCCAGCGTTCGCGTCCCTGGTCCACCAGGCGCGGCAGGTAGCTGTCGATCAGGCCGACGAACTCGACCTCCTCGTCCAGGCCGATGAGCTGGATGGCGGTCTCGTAGGCCAGGACCCCGCCGAACGACCAACCGGCCAGGCGATAAGGTCCCTTGGGTTGCAGCGAACGGATGATGCCCACCAACCGCGAAGCCATGCACTCCATCGTCTGCAGCTGCGGCTCGCCCCACTCTACGGCCGGCAGACCATAGACCGGAATGTCCTCGTCGATGTACTTGCCCAGTGCCGGGAAATACAGATCCAGGCCGCTGAACTCGTGCACCAGGAACAACGGATTCTGCTGGCCACTGGTGCGCACCGGCACGACCGACTCCTGCACCTGGACATCGGCGGTGTGGGACCGGAGCAACGTCGCCAACGCTGCCACATTGTCGTGCTGGAACAGCTCCGCCAGGGACACCGTCAATCCGGCCTGGACCAGCAGCCCCACCAGTCGGATCGCCAGCAACGAATGCCCGCCCAGCTCGAAGAAACTGTCCCGCCGCCCTACCTGCTCCAGCCCCAGTACTTCGGCCCACAGGCCGGCCAGCGTGGCTTCCAGCTCGTCCTCTGGCGGCTCGTAACCGCGCTCGCCGTAGGCGTGGGCCTCCGGTACCGGCAACGCACCGACATTGATCTTGCCGTTCAGTGTCAGCGGCAGCGCCATCAACCGCACATAGGCCGCCGGAACCATGAACTCCGGCAGACAGGCGTGCAGGTGTTCGCGCAATGCTTGCGCATCGATGATGTCGCTGTCCGCCTGCCCGGTGTAGTAGGCGATCAGGCGCTTGTCGCCAGGGTTGTCCTCGCGGGCCACCACCAACGCCTCGCGCACCCCGGGATACTCATGCAAGCGGGCCTCGATCTCACCCAGTTCGATACGGAACCCACGGATCTTCACCTGCCCGTCATTGCGGCCCAGGTATTCGATCGTACCGTCGGGCAACCAGCAGCCCAGGTCGCCGCTGCGGTACAGGCGCGCACCGGCCTGGTCGCTGAACGGATCGGCGATGAAGCGCTCGTCGGTCAGGTCCTTGCGATTCAGGTAGCCCAGCGCTACCCCGTCGCCGCCGATATGGATCTCTCCCGCCACGCCGATGGGCACCGGCTGGCCTGCCGCGTCGAGGATATAGACCCGGGTGTTGGCGATGGGCCGCCCGATGGGAATGCTCGTCGCGCCGTGAGGCAAGCGGGTGACCGTGTGGGCCGTGGCGAACGTGGTGGTCTCGGTGGGTCCATAGCAGTTCATCATCTGCAGCGTCGGCGCCCGGTCCAGCAGGCGCCGGAACGACGCCGGATCGGCGCGCTCGCCACCGCACATCAGGATGCGCAGGCCCGCCAGTGCGTCCGGGATCAGCATCAGGTACTGGTTGAACAAGGCGGTGGTCAGGAACAGCACCGACACCTTCGCCTCTGCCAGCGCCCGGGCAAACCCGGGTGGATCGAGCAGCGTATCGTGATCGATGATCACCACGCGGCCACCGTTGAGCAACGCTCCCCAGACTTCCATCGTGCTGGCGTCGAACGCCGGGTTCGAGACGAAGGCCAGCCGATCCTGCGGGCCGAAATCCGCATAACCGTTGTTGATCGACAGCCGACCGATGGCCAGGTGCGGCACGATCACCCCCTTGGGATGGCCGGTGGAGCCCGAGGTGTACATGATGTAGGCCGGGGTATCGCTCGCCTGGGCAGGGATTGGGCAGGCGGATGTGCCCTGGGCCAAGTGCAACGTGTCCAGGTGCAACGTATCCAGGTCCACCCGTCGCAGCGCTTGCGGCACTGCCCTGTCGTGGGTGGTCAGTACCAGTGCCGCCTCGCTGTCCTGGAGGATGAAGCGCTGGCGCTCTTCGGGCGCGTGATGGTCCAGCGGTACGTAGACGGCGGCGCACTTGAGGATGGCCAGTTCGCTGATGACCAGGTCGAAGGAACGGCCCAGCAGCACCGCTACTCGCGCCTGGGGTTTCACCCCTTGCGCCAGCAGGTACTGCGCCAGGCGACTGGCGCGGGCATCCAGTTCCCGATAGGTCATTTGCCGGTCGCCATGCTGGAGGGCAACCGCCTCGGGCCGTATAGCCGCCTGGGCTTCGAACAAGGCTTGTACCGTCTGTTGGCGCGGATAGACCGTGTCGGTCGCGTTGAATGCCAGCAGCAGTTGCTGGCGCTCGGCCTGCGGCAATATCCCCAGCTCTCGCAGCGGCGTCTGTGGCGCATGCTCCAGGGCGTCCACCAGGCTTTCCAGTGCTGTATGCATGTAGCCGCACACGCGTTTCGCGCCGATCCGCGCGGTCACCGTGGCGCTCAGCACGAAGCCCTCGCCCAGGTCGTCGACGTTGAGCGACAGCGGGTAGTTGCTCCACTCCTCGCCACCGAGTCCTTCGATGCCGAGCCAGGCCGCCTGGGTCTCCTGGCTGACCTGGGACGCGCTGTGCCGGTAGTTCAACAGTGCACTGAACAATGGCGCAGGCGTGGCGACGCCGCTGCAACGCTGGGCCAAGGCCAGGGAGGCATGTTCATGCCCCAGCAACGCGGTCAGGCGTGCATGGGTGGCCTGTACCCCGGCCCGTGCGCCGAGGGTGCCGACGTCGACCCGTAGCGGCAAGGTGTTGATGAACAGCCCCAACGCCCGGTCGGCCCCTTCGCCACCCTGCATCCGGCCCATCAGCACTGTTCCGAATACCACATCCTCACGAACGCTGACGCCGGCCAGCACCCGCGCCCATGCCAGGTGATGCAGGCTTGCCGCGCTCACCCCGAGCTGGCGTGCCTGGGCCCGCAGCCGTCGGCTCAAGTCCTCGTCCACCGGCCACTGAGCCTGCTCGACGTCACGGTTGTCGCCGCGCACGTCCTGCAGGCCGAACGGAAGGGTCGGCTCCCGGACATCCTTGAGCATGTCACTGAAGAACGCCTCATGCTCGGCCTGGGTGACACCCAGTCGCGCCTGCGCCACATAGTTGCGGTACGGCACCGCCTCGCCCAGTCGGGCTTGCTGCCCCAGCAGGAAGGCTTGCATGTCGTGCTGGATTACCTCCAGCGCGGTATGGTCGAGGGCAATGTGATGGAACAGCAGCAGCGCCACCCAGCGTTCCTGTCCGGCGTCATAGGCACAGGCCAGCCGCATCAGCGGAGCCTGGCGCACGTCGAGCCGGTAATGCCGTGGATCGAAGCGCTCGCGCAATTGCGTGGCGACGTCACGCCCGGGCTCGACCACGCACTCTTCCACCACCAGCCCTGCCTGGCGCAGGACCACCTGCACCGGCTCGCCCAAGCCCTCCCAGAGCACGGCGGTGCGCAGGATGTCGTGGCGATCGATCACGCCTTGCAGGGCACCGGCGAAGGCATCCAGGCGACCGCGGTCGGCAAGGTTGAACAGGGCCTGTTGCAGGTAGAGATCACCCTGTTGCGATGCCAGATGGTGATACAGGATGCCTTCCTGCAGCGGGGCCAGGGCATAGATGTCCTGGACGTTTGCGACGCCTCCCGGCAGCCCGGCGACGATCCGCTCGATCTGCGCCTGGCTCAGGTCGGCCAGTGGCAGCATGTCCGGCGTGATCGCGGTGCAGCCCGGCACGATGCCATTGGCCGGTACCGCCCGTTCCGTCGTTCGTCCCACGGCAGCCGCCAACGCGGCCAGCGTCGGCTGGCCGAACAGCACCCGGACATCGGCCGACAGGCCGGCCTGGCGCATGCGCTCCACCAGCGTGACCGCCAGCAAGGAATGACCGCCCAGCTCGAAGAAATGGTCGTGACGCCCTACCCGCTCGACGTCGAGCAGATCGGCCCAGAGCTCGGCCAGCAGTGTCTCCACCGCGCCCTGGGGCGCTTCGTATTCACGGCTGATCAGCGCAGCCAGGTCCGGTGCCGGCAAGGCCTTGCGATCGAGCTTGCCATTGGGCGTCAACGGCAGAGCCTCGAGCCAGACATAGGCCGCCGGGACCATGTATTCCGGCAGCTGTGCCTGCAATCCGCTGCGCAAGGCTTCGATCCCCACCGTGTCATCGCCGGCGTGGGTGGTGAAATAGGCCACCAGGCGTTTGGTTCCCGGCACATCTTCCCGGGCCAGTACCACGGCCTCCTTGAGGCCTGGATGTTGCGCAAGCCGCGCTTCGATCTCGCCCAGTTCGATGCGGAAGCCGCGGATCTTAACCTGGTCGTCGTTACGCCCCAGGTAGTCGATGTTGCCGTCCGCCAGGTAGCGGCCCAGGTCGCCGGTGCGGTACATCCGCGCATTCGGCACGGTGCTGAACGGGTCGTCGAGGAAACGCTCGGCGATGAGTTCCGGCCGATGCAGGTAACCGCGTGCCACCTGCACACCGCCGATGTAGATCTCCCCAGCCACCCCCATGGGCACCGGCTGACGATGGGCGTCCAGCAGGTAGATGCGGGTGTTGGCGATCGGCTTGCCGATGGGGGTGCTGTCGGGGGTATCGACGCCCGAGCAGTCCCAGGCCGTGACGTCCACGGCGGCTTCGGTGGGGCCGTACAGGTTGTGCAACGCCACCTGCGGCAGTTGCGCCTTGAAACGCCGCACCAGATGCCCCGGCAAGGCTTCGCCGCTGCACATCACTTGCCGCAGCCCGTCGCAGCCGTGGGCGGCGCCATGGGCCAGGAACACGTCCAGCATCGACGGTACGAAGTGCAGCGTGCTGATGCCCTGGGCCTGGATCACCTCGCACAGGTAGGCTGGGTCGCGATGCCCGCCAGGACGGGCCATCACCAGCCGGGCGCCGGTGAACAGCGGCCAGAAGAACTCCCACACCGATACGTCGAAGCTGAACGGGGTCTTCTGCAGCACCGCATCGGCAGCCGTCAACGGATAAGCGTCCTGCATCCACAGCAGGCGGTTGACCACCGCCCCATGTTCGTTCATCACGCCTTTGGGCAGGCCGGTGGAACCGGAGGTGTAGATGACATAGGCCAGATGGTCGCAGCGCAGCTCCTCGACCCTTGGATTAGCCGTCGACTGGGTCGAGAACGCGGCATCGTCCAGCAACAACGTCCGGGCATCGGTGGCGGGCAGGCGTGCCTGCAAGGCCCCCTGGGTCAGCACCACGCTCGGCGCGCAGTTGTCCAGCATGTAGGCCAGGCGATCGAGCGGATAATCCGGATCGAGCGGCACATAAGCAGCACCGGACTTGAGAATGCCCAGCAGGCCGGCCACCATTTCCAGGCTGCGCTCGGCGCAGATCGCCACCCGATCGTCCGGGCGGATGCCCAGGGCGATCAGGCGATGGGCAACCTGGTTGGCGCGGTGGTTCAGTTGCTGGTAGCTCCATTGCTCGTCGTCAGTCACCACGGCGATGGCGTCCGGGCTGGCCTCGGCACGGGTTTCGAACAGACCGTGGAGGGTCTGGTCGCGTGGGTAGTCGACGGTCGTGGCGTTGAGGGTTTCCAGCACATGCCGGCGCTCCTGCTCCGCCAACAGCGGGATTTTCGCCACGACAGCCTGCTCGTCGGCGACCATGGCCCGCAGCATGCATTCGAGGTAACCCAGGTAGCGCTCCATCGTGGCCTGGTCGAACAGCGCCGTGGCGTATTCCAGCGAACCGAACAGGCGGCCCTCGATCAAGGCCATGTCCAGCAGCACATCGAACTTGGCGGTGCGACTGCTCACCCCCAGTGCCTGCAGCGACATGTCCGGCAGCTCCATCCCGGCGGTTTCGGTGTTCTGCCACGACAGCATGGCCTGGAACACCGGGCTGTGGGACAGGCTGCGCAGCGGCCGCACCACCTCCACCACCTGCTCGAATGGCAAGTCCTGGTGGGCCTGGGCTCCCAGGGTCTGGGCCTTGACGTGTTGCAGCAGCGCCTGGACCGTCCGATCGGCCGACACATCGACCCGCACCGCCAGGGTATTGACGAACAGGCCGATCAGGTCTTCCACCTGCGCCTGCAGGCGGTTGGCCGTCGGGGTCCCGATGACCACATCGTCCTGCCCGGACATTCTCGCCAGCACCGCGGCCCAGGCCGCCATCACTGTCATGAACAGCGTGGTGCCCTGCCGTTGGCTCAATGCCTTGAGCGCTGCGGTCAGGGTTTCATCCAGGACGAGCCCCACCGCATTGCCGCAATGGTCCTGCTGCGCCGGCCGCGGCCGGTCGGTGGGCAGCGTCAGCAATGCCGGCGCTCCGGCCAGGGCTTGCTGCCAATAGTGCTCCTGCCTGTCCAGGACCTCGCCGGTGAGCCAGCGCCGTTGCCAGAAGGCGTAATCGGCGTACTGGACCGGCAGGGCCGGCAGCGGGTCGTCCTGCCCCTGGCTGAACGCCGCGTACAAAACGCCCAGCTCCCGGGTCAGGACATCGGCGGACCAGCCGTCCGAGACGATATGGTGCAAGGTCACCAGCAACACATGGTCCTGCTCGTCCATGCGTACCAGGCGGCCACGGGCAAGCGGACCTTGGCTCAGATCGAAGGCCTGGCGAGCCTCTTCCCCGGCCAGGCGCGACAAGGTCGCTTCGGCGTCGGGGTCATCTGTCAGGTCGTGCAGCGCCAGGGCAAAGCCGCAATTCGCCGGGGCGATGCGTTGCGCCACGTCCTCGCCCTGCATCTGGACAAAAGTGGTGCGCAAGGCTTCGTGCCGGGCCACGATACGATCCAGGGCACGGGTGAGCGCCCGGGTATCCAGCGTCCCCCGCAGGCGCAGGCCGGTGGGGATGTGATACGCCGCGCTGCCCGCGTCCAACTGCGCCAGGAACCACAGGCGCTGCTGGGCGAACGACAACGGCAGCGCCTGCTCGCGGGATACCGGCAGGATGTCCGGCCGCGTGCTGCGTGTCGCCCGGGACAGGACCTGGGCCAGCGCGCTCAGTTGCGGTTGGGCAAAGACATCGCTCAGGTTCAGCTCCACGTCCAGCTGTTCGCGCACCTGGGCAATCAGGCGCATCACCAGCAACGAATGCCCGCCCAATTCGAAGAAATGATCGTGACGCCCCACCGCTTCGACGTTGAGCAAGTCCTGCCAGATCTGCGCCAAGGCGACTTCCGTAGCGCCTTGGGGCGCTTCATGGGTACGGCTGGCATAGGCCTCGGCATCCGGGGCCGGCAAGGCCTGGCGGTCGAGCTTGCGGTTCGGTGTGAGCGGCAGCGCGGCCAGGCTGACAAACGCACCCGGCATCATGTAGTCGGTCAGCAACGTCGACAGTTCGGCACGCAAGGCGGCCGCGCTCAGGGTCACGCCGGCCCGGGGCACGACGTAGGCCACCAGGCGCTTGTCCCCCGGCTGGTCTTCGCGCACGATCACCGCGGCTTCCTTGACCCCGGCACACTGGCCCAACCGGGTTTCGATCTCGCCCAGTTCAATACGGAAACCCCGCACCTTGACCTGGAAATCGTTGCGCCCCAGATACTCGATACGCCCGTCAGGACGATAACGGGCCAGGTCGCCGGTCTTGTACATGCGGGCATCGGGCTGATCGCTGAACGGATCGACAAGGAAACGTTCGGCATTGATGGCATCAAGGTTCAAATAGCCGCGCGCCACGCCATCGCCACCGATATAGATCTCCCCCGCGACCCCGAACGGCACTGGCTGCCGGTGCCCGTCGAGCAGGTAGATGCGGGTGTTGGCCATCGGTGTGCCGATGGTGGCGTTGCCGGCCACGGCGCTGGCGTCGTAGCGCATGTAGGCGGCGGTACAGGACACGGTGGCTTCGGTGGGGCCATAGGTGTTGATCAGTTGCGTGTGGGCCGGACGCACCGCGTCCCACATCTGCAGTTTCTGCATCGACAGGGCGTCGCCGGTGACGTTGACCAGCCGCACCTCGCGCAGATGATCCCGGGCCTGGGCCGGCGTGTTGTGCCATTCGGCCGCCAGGGTGTGCCAGTGCGCCGCGGTCAGGTGCAGGAAGGTCGGCCGGATGTCGCCGTCCTGCTGCAGTTCGGCGCTGCCGAACAGCTTGCGGGTCGGCGCCAGGGTGGCGCCGGCCACCAGCGCCGGGAAAATTTCCTCTACCGACAGGTCGAAGTTCAAGGTGTTCTGTTGCAATACCGTATCGGCCGGCGTCAGGCCGAACAGCCGGACCGCGTCCACGCAATAGTTGACCAGCCCGCGATGCTCGATCATCACCCCTTTGGGCGTGCCGGTCGAACCCGAGGTGTAGATCACATAGGCCAGGTGACGCGAGCCCAATGACGCGACCACCGGGTTGTCGTCACGCCCTGCGGCGATGCCCTGGCTCGTGCGTTCGGCGTGGTCGAGCAGCAACACCGGCGCCGACAGCGGCGGCAAGCGGTCCTGCAGTCGGCGCTGGGTCAGCAGCGCCACCGGGGCACTGTCGCCCAGCATGTAGGCCAGTCGCTCGGCCGGATACGCCGGGTCGAGGGGGACGTAGCCACCACCGGCCTTGAGAATCCCCAGCAGGCCTACCAGCATTTCGGCGCTGCGCTCGACACAGATCGCCACCCGGTCGTCGGGGCGGATACCCAGCCCGATCAGGTGATGGGCCACCTGGTTGGCCTGACGGTTCAGTTCGGCATAGCTCAAGCGCTCCCCTTCGAACACCACCGCGATGGCATCCGGCCTGGCCACAACCTGAGCCTCGAACAGTTGATGGATCACCTGCGTGCGTGGGTACGGCGCCTGGTTGGCGTTGAGGCCCACCAGCAGATGCTCGCGCTCGGCGTCATCCACCAGCGCGATCCGGTCGACCAGAGTCTGCTCGTTCGCCACCATGGCTCGCAGCACACGCTCGAAGTACCCGATGTAGCGCTGCACCGTGCGCGCATCGAACAGGGCCGTGGCGTATTCGAGAGTGCCGAAGACCTGGCCCTGCAGCTCGCCCAGTTCCAGGGACAGGTCGAACTTGGCAACCGTGTTCGCTACCCCCAGCCCTTCGAGCTTCAGGTCGCCGAGCACCAGCTCGGTGCTGTCCAGGGTCTGCCACGACAGCATGGCCTGGAACAGCGGACTATGGGCCAGGCTGCGCACCGGCTTGAGCAGTTCCACCACCTGTTCGAATGGCAGGTCCTGGTGCGCCTGGGCCCCGAGGGCCTGGGCCTTGACCCGGGCCAGCAGGGTTTCGACAGTGGGCGACCCGGACACATCGACACGCACGGCCAGTGTATTGACGAAGAAACCGATCAGCCCTTCGACCTCCGAGCGCGTGCGGTTGGCGGCCGGCGAACCGATCACCACCTCGTCCTGCCCCGAAAGACGGCCCAGCAACGCCGCCCAGGCGGCCATCAGCGTCATGTACAGGGTCACACCGTGGCGCTGGCTCAGTGCCTTGAGGTCGGCGGTCAGGCCGGCATCGAACGCCACCGGCAGCGCCGCCCCGGCGTAATCCTGCCGGGCCGGGCGTGGTCGATCCGTCGGCAGCATCAGCAGCGCCGGTGCATCGGCCAGGGTTCGCTGCCAGTAGCCGCACTGGGCCTGCAACACCTCGCCGCTCAACCAGCGGCGTTGCCACACGGCGTAGTCGGCGTACTGCATCGTCAGCGCCGGCAGCGGATCGTCCAGGCCATGGCGGAACGCTTCGTAGAGCGCCGCCAGTTCCTTGATCAACACGCCGATGGACCAGGCGTCCGAAACGATGTGGTGCATGGTCACCAACAGCACATGATCGTCATCACCGAGACGGATCAAACGCCCCCGGATCAACGGCCCCTGCTCCAGGTCGAAAGCGTCGGCGGCTTCCTGCGCCGCCAGGACTTGCAGCTCGGCTTCGACATCGGCGTGACCGGACAAGTCCTGCCGCAACAGGGCGAATCCTGTATCGGCCGGTGCGATGCACTGCAAGGCCTCTTCCCCCCGGGTACGCACGAAGGTGGTCCGCAGCGCTTCGTGACGGGCCACGATGCGATCCAGCGCCCGCTGCAAGGCGACACCGTCCAGGCTCCCGCGCAGGCGCAGCCCGGCGGGCATGTGATAGGCCGAGCTGGCCCCTTCCATCTGCGCCAGGAACCACAGGCGCTGCTGGGCGAACGATAGGGGCAGGTCTTCATCGCGGGCCACCCGGACGATTTCCGGCAAGGTGCTGCGTCCGGCCTGGGCCACTGCCTGCGCCAACGCCTTGAGCTGTGGATGAGCGAACAGTTGCGCCAGGCCCAGTTCCACGCCCAGGCGCAGGCGCACCTGGGAAATCAACTGCATCGCCAGCAATGAATGCCCGCCCAGGTCGAAGAAATGATCGTGGCGGCCGACCTGATCCACGCCCAGCAGCGCTTGCCAGATCTGCGCCAGGGTGGTTTCGACGTCGCCTTGAGGGGCTTCATAGCCACGGGTAATGACCGATTCGAGGTCTGGCGCCGGCAAGGCCTTGCGGTCCAGCTTGCCATTGGGGGTCAACGGCAAGGCGTCCAGGCGCACGTAGGCCACGGGCACCATGTAGTCCGGCAGTTGCCCTTGCAGATGGCTGCGCAGGGCCTCGATGTCCACGGTCCGGGACTCGGTGAAATAGGCCACCAGGCGCTTGTCGCCCGGGACATCTTCGCGAGCTTGTACCACGGCTTCTTTTACGGCCTCGTGCCCGGCGAGCCGTGCTTCGATCTCGCCCAGTTCGATGCGGAAACCACGGATCTTCACCTGATCGTCGTTACGACCCAGGTATTCGATATTGCCGTCCGGCAGGTAGCGACCCAGGTCGCCGGTCTTGTACATCCGGGCATTGGTTTCGCTGCTGAACGGGTCCTTCAGGAAGCGTTCGGCAGTCAGGTCATCACGATTGAGGTAACCGCGCGCCACACCGGCACCGCCGATATAGATCTCTCCCGGTACGCCCAACGGCACCGGTTGGCGGTGTTCATCCAGCAGATAGAACTGGGTGTTGGCCACCGGTTTACCGATATGCGCGGCGAAACCCTCTTCGCGGGACATCGATACCCAGCTTGAATAAGTGGTGGTTTCCGATGGGCCATAGAGGTTGCACAGGCGCTTGACGGAAGTCTGCTCGAACAGCGCTTCCACCAGGCTGCGCTTGAGGGCTTCGCCCGCCACGTTGACGGTTTCGACCCCCTCGCCCAAGCCACCGGATTCCAGCAGTGCCTTGAGGGCCGACGGTACGGTGTTGATCAAGGTGATGTCGTGCTCGCCCTGTTGCAGTTCCAGCACATTGGTGACCACGTCGATGCTGCCACCGCAGGTCAACGGCGCGAAGCACTCGTAGACCGCCAGGTCGAAGTTCAGCGAAGTGGAGAACAGCGTCTTTGACAGGGTTTGCGCGTCGAAGGAACGCTGCGCCCAGGTCAGGAAGTTCACCGTGTTGCGGTGCTCGATCATCACGCCCTTGGGCAGACCGGTGGAGCCGGAGGTGTAGATCACATAGGCCAGGTGCGACGAGGTCAGTTCCGGAACCTGGGGATTGGGAGCCGCCTCATCCTGCCAGGTGCCCTTGTCGAGGTCGATCAACGGCACCCTCGTCTCGCCCAGCAAGCGGCGCGTGGCCCCTTGCACCAGGATCGCCGCCGGTGTGCTGTCCTCCAGCATGTAGGCGATCCGTTCCGTCGGATAAGCCGGATCCAGCGGTACGTAACCGCCTCCTGCCTTGAGGATCGCCAACAGGCCCACCACCATGTCGAGGCCGCGCTCGACGCAGATCGCGACTCGGGAGTCGGGCTGCACCCCCTGCTTGCGCAGGTGATGGGCCAGACGATTGGCGAGCCCGTTGAGCTCACGGTAGTTGAGACGCTGCTGGCCATGGCGCACCGCCAGGGCATCCGGCGTGCGCCGTACCTGCTCTTCGAACAATCCATGGATCGTCTGCTGCGCAGGATATTCAGCCGCGGTGGCATTGAAGGTCACCAGCAGTCGCTCGCGTTCGTCGACCGGCACGATGGGCACGTCACGCAATGCCGAGTCGGGGGCCTGTTCCAGGGCGCTCACCAGTCCTTCCAGCGCGGTGTGCATGTAGTCGCAGACACGTCGGGCGCCCACCTGGGCCACCGCCTGGGCCGTGAGCATGAAGCCCTCGCCCAGGTCATCCACCGACAGCATCAATGGATAATTGGTCCGCTCTTCCATGCTCAGGGTCTGGATGCCATGCCAGGCCGCGATGGCCGGCTCGGACGGCGTTTCAGCCGCGCTGTGCCGGTAGTTCAGCAAGGCGCTGAACAGCGGCAGCGAGGCCGGGACGCCACTGCAGCGCTGGGCCAGGGACAAGGACGCATGCTCATGGCCCAACAGGGCCGATAGCCGTGCGTGAGTCGCCTTGACCCCGGCACGCACGCCCTGGGCGCCCACGCTGATGCGCAACGGCAAGGTATTGATGAACATGCCCAGGGCGCGGTCGGCCCCTTCGCCGCCCTGCATCCGGCCCATCAGGACGGTACCGAACACCACCTCTTCGCGGCCCGAGACACGCCCCACCACCTGGGCCCAGGCCAGGTGGACCAGGCTCGCCGCGCTCACACCGAGCTGACGGGCCTGGGTCCGCAGGCGCCGGGCCAGCGCCGCTTCCACGTGCTGCTGCCCTTCTTCGATGCCACTGCCATCGCCCTGCACATCCTGCAGGCCGAACGGCAGCGTCGGCTCGTCGATGTCCCCCAGCATGTCATGGAAGAACGCTTCGTGTTGCTCGCGACTCACACCCAGACGGGCCTGTGCCACGTGATTGCGATACGGCACGGCCGCCGCCAGTTGCTCCGACTGGCCCAGCAGGCTGGCCTGCATTTCGTGCACCACCACCTCAAGGGCGGTGTGGTCCAGGGCCATGTGGTGGAACAGCAGCATGCCCACCCAGCGCTGGTTCGCCAGGTCCTGGGCATAGGCCACTCGCATCAACGGCGCCTGAGCGATGTCGAGACGGTAATGCCGAGGGTCGAAACGCGCCTGCAACTGCTGCACGACGTCGCCCGAAGCCGGGTCCACCTCGACCTCTTCGAGGGCCAGGGTAGCGTGTCGCCAGACCACTTGCACCGGGGCCGGCAGGCCTTGCCAGAGCACGCTGGTACGCAGGATATCGTTGCGCGACACCACGCTTTGCAAGGCATGGGCAAAGGCTTGCAAGCGCTCGCGGTTGTCGAAGCCGAACATCACCTGCAACACGTAGGGATCGCCCTGCTCCGCGGCCAGGTGATGGTAAAGAATGCCTTCCTGCAACGGCGCCAGGGCGTAGATGTCCTGCACGTTGGCCACGCCTCCCGGCACCGTCGCCACGATGCGGTCGATGGCCTCCTGGTCCAGGTCGGCCAGGGGCAGCATGTCCGGGGTGATGCGGGTGCAATTCTGCGCAATCAGGTTGGCCGGCACCACGATCTGCCGAGCATCGCTCACGGCAGCAGCCAGGGCCGCCAGGGTCGGTTGGCCGAACAGCACGCGCACATCGGCCACCAGTTCAATCTGGCGCATGCGCTCGATCAGTTTCACCGCCAGCAGGGAGTGGCCCCCCAGTTCGAAGAAATGGTCGTGACGCCCCACTTGTTCGACCTTGAGCAGGTCCTGCCAGATCCGGGCGATGGCGATCTCCACTTCACCTTGCGGGGCCTCGTATTCGCGACTGATCAGGGCCGAGCGATCCGGCGCCGGCAACGCCTTGCGGTCGAGCTTGCCATTGGTGGTCAACGGGAAGGCATCGAGCATCACGAAGGCGCCTGGCACCATGTAGTCCGCCAAGGAGCCCAGCAGTGCGGCGCGCAACCCGACTGCCGTGGGCGACTCGCCTTCTTCGGCGATCACATAGGCCACCAGGCGCTTGTCCCCCGGTTCGTCCTCGCGCGCGATGACCACCGCTTCGCGGACGCCTTGGCACGCGGCCAGCCTGGCCTCGATCTCCCCCAGTTCGATGCGGAAGCCACGGATCTTCACCTGGTCGTCGTTGCGGCCCAGGTATTCGATGCTGCCGTCGGCCAGCCGGCGTCCCAGGTCGCCGGTGCGGTACATCCGCGCGTTCGGTTCGGCACTGAACGGGTTGTCCAGGAAACGTTCGGCGGTCAGTTCGTCGCGGTTCAGGTAGCCCCGGCTGACGCCCGCGCCGCCCACGTACATTTCCCCCACCACGCCCACCGGCACTGGCTCGCCCTGGGTGTCGAGCACATACAACTGCAGGTCGGGGATACGTCCGCCAATCGGGCTGACGCCCACCAGTTCGGCATCCGCCGCACATAGCGCGCGGTAAGTCACGTGCACGGTGGTTTCGGTGATGCCGTACATGTTCACCAGTTGCGTGCCGGCGTTGATCTCCCGGGCATACCACGGTTTGAGGATGCCGGTTTCCAAGGCTTCGCCGCCGAAGATCACCTGGCGCAGGCTGTGCCTGAGCTCGCTTTCGCCCTGGGCCGCGATCAGTTGGCGGAAGGCACTCGGCGTCTGGTTCAGTACCGTGACGCCCTCCTCGCACAGCAGCGTGTAGCAATCCTGCGGCGAACGGCTTACCAGTTGCGGTACCACCAGCAGGCGGCCGCCGTGGGTCAGCGCGCCCCAGATTTCCCAGACCGAGAAGTCGAAGGCGAAGGAATGG
>NZ_FMUL01000021.1:0-99499 GCF_900101215.1 Pseudomonas sp. NFACC32-1 | reverse complement strand
CCCTTTGCAGGTAGTGCGCGGTAACAACGATCTGGGGGCCGACTGGGCTGGCCGGCTGGCCGATCGCCTGCAGTTCGACCTCTGCGGGTGGCAGGTCTTGTTGGTGCACGACATCGCCGATGTCCCGGCCTCACTCGACCCGCGCGTGAAACTGGTGATCACCGGCCATTCCCATAAGCCCGGCATCGACTGGCGCGGCGAGCGCCTGTACCTCAATCCGGGCAGTGCAGGGCGTCGGCGTTTCAAGTTGCCGGTGACCCTGGCCTTGCTGGAGGTGGATGCAAACGCCATTGAACCCAGCATCGTCACTTTGCTGGAGGACCCGCCGCCTCCCGGCCCATGACCGGGAGGCGGCGGCGATCAAGGCTTCTTCGATCCTTGCCCCTGGTACGGGTGCGCGCTGGTCGCTGGTATCATGCCGCCGAGCTTGTTATCGATCCTCTCCAGTTCTCGGTATGGGCCTGTAGTTGCTCATGCAAACGTTGCATCGGTGCTGAGATCAGGTCGAGCCGGCGGGCCAGCGCCCCTCGGTGGAACAGCGCCTGCCAGCTGATATCTGCCTCGCCGGGCATCAGCCCGGTGAAGATGAATCCGGCCGCCATCAGTCGCCGGTAATCGTCGTTGAACTGCCGGCGAAGGCTGAGCCTCACCGAGATGGACCAGTGGGCAGGCAATTGTTGCAGTTGCCTGGCCAGGTGACGGCCGATGTGTCCAGCCACGACGTCGACCCGCCCCGGCAACTGCCTGAGTTGCAGAGGTTGCACCGAGCACGGGGCGTCATCGAGCGTGACACCAAACCGCGATGCCATTGGGGCCATGAACCATTGGCATGTCGCAGGCCATCGGATCGAGGGCAATGGCCGGCGATGGCCCTGGATCATCTGGCAGCCGACCACCACGGTTTCGGCCAGGGCAACGTCGAACGGCGAAGGCACATGGTCGGGCATCAGCCCGGTGTCATGGAAACCCAGTCGTTGTGCCAGCCGTTGGCTGTAGGGATGGCTGGTGACTTGCTTGATCGACAGCCTGGCGAGTCCGAGGTCCTGGCACCGCTCCAGTAACTGCCGACCCAGGCGGGTTGCAATCTGACTGCCTTGAAGGGTGGGATCCACCGCCATCAGCGCCAGTTCCGCATCTTCATGACGGGGGACAGCCTGGCACAGCGCAGCGTGGCCGACGACACGTTCATCCAGCACCGCCACCATGGAATGCCACCGTTGGTGCAGGTTATGTTGGCAGATCATGTGGGGCAGGTAGACGTCCGGCGAAACGTAGTGGTACCCGTACACCCGGCGGAACAGTTCGCTTGTGCCGACGGCATCCGCAGGCCTGAACGGCCTGATGACCAGGGCGCTCATTGGGGGCGGCCCGTCGGGCCGTAGGATCGCCGATCGATGACCGGCAGGTGCTTGCCGGAGCGGGGATGGCGCTCAAGGTCCCGTGCATGGCAGGCCCGGACCTCCAGGCCAACCCGCTCGATGCCCGGATACAGCCTGGTGAGAGCGGCCTCCAGCGCCAGTGACAATGATTCATATGCTTGAAGGGGAACGCCGGGGGTCCATTTGAGCACCACGCGATCGTTGCCTGCCACCTGCTCGATGATCAGTTGCCATTGAGCGTCACCGGCCATGCCCTGGATGATTTCATTGATCTGCGGCGCAGACAGCGAAAGCACGCCTACCCGTACCCGTTGACTGTGGCTGCTGCGTCCCTGAAGCGCGAACTTGCGGCGCGGCGTACCGACCGGTTCACGCCAGCAGGCACGGTCGCCTACCGGGTAGCGTAGGATCGGCATCAAGGTACGGGTGAAGTTGGTCACCACCAGGTTACCGGGTCGGTCGCACGCCTCGATGACATCCCCGCTCAGTTCATCGATGATTTCCACCTGAGTCTGTTCGTCGAAGACCCGGTGTTCCCCTGGATTGCAGTCCGGGGTACTGGCCCCCACCAGCCCGGCGTCCACGCTGGCATAACCGATCGATGTGAAGCGTGCCTTCGGAAGGGCGCTTCTCAACGATGGCAGCTGACCTTCGAACAGGTGCTCTCCACCGAACAGCACCGTGGTGACCTGGGGCAACGTCCGTCCCTGCTGATTCAGGTGGCTGGCGAATGCCAGCAAGTGCGCCGGAACCCCGGCCAGCACATTGATATGGTGCGCGGTAATGGCGTCCGCCAGGATGTCGGGTTCGACCGAGCCGGTGAAGGGGAACTCGGTGATGGCTGCTTCAACGCGAGACAGGGCGCCGTGAATGAACAGGAAGCTGGCATACAGGTCCCCGGAAAAGAACAGATTGGCGACTCGATCCCCTGCCTTGAGTTGCGTGGACAGGCTGCGACCGAAACAGTCGAGCATCCATTGCCACTCTTGATGGGTATAGACCGACAGTTTCCCCTGGCCGGTGGTGCCCCCGGTCTTGAAGACCAGTGCGTCCTGTACCCGATCGGTCAGTACCTCCCAGGTGTCCAGGTCCTGGCTGTCGGACCAGTAATCGTTGACGTCCGCAACAGGTATGTCCTGCAAGGCGCAGCCCTGGGACGGTAGATGTCCCAGGTGTCTCTGGTAATACCTTGAATGCTGGCGGACATGGGCCAGCCAGGGTTCAAACGTGAAGGAAATGCTCATCGGGATTCTCTGGAAAAATTCACGGGGTGACGGACAGGCAAAAGGCAATCAGCCGTGTTTTCTGACGTCGATCACCAGCGGGACCTTGCCGCTGTGCCTGTTATGTTCGAAGCACTCGACCGGACAGGATTGGACTTCCAGTACCAGCAGGGCGGCATTGACCGAGGTGGACAATGGCCGCAGGCCCAGGACCCTGTGGCGGACCGCCCGGGCATCACCGTCGGCGCGAATCAGCAAGCGTTCACAGCCACTTGCGTCGTGATCGAGAACCACCTGGATGGCCACTTGCGCCCGTTCGGTGAGTTCCTGGGTATTGATGAACTCCGTGGCGATGCGAACCAGGCGGCCGTGACGCTGGCGCAATTCGAACCGGGGCGATTCCAGGCCACACGGGCAAGGGGTGGTCAACCAGCGTCCACAATCGCCGACTTCATAGCGGCGAAGGGGTTGTGCCTGGCGCAGGCGGGAAGTGAACAGCAGCCGTCCGGTGTCCCCACGCCTTAGCGGGATGTCCTGGTCCAGGGCGACGATTTCCAGGTGCTGGATGTCGGCCATCAGATGGAAGACACCCTCGTCGCTGGCGAGGCAGGCATGGCCCAGTGGGCCGGCATCCACGGTGCCATAGATGGCTGAGCGGATGCTCGTGACGCCGCAGTCCTGAAGCAGTTGCCGACTGCCTTGGCCCAGGTGCTCGCCACCGAGCAGTACCTTGCGTACGCCACCGTAACCCTGGAGCGCGGGCCGCTGGCTGGAGAACAAGCGGTGCAGGGTGCTCGGCATGCCCACCACGGTGTTGACGTCATGGGCGACGATCAACCGGGCGATTTCATCGAAATCGTTGTCCGAGGGAGCGCCCATGGGGTAGTGCACGACGTTCATCTGTTCAAGAATTTTCGAAAAGCTGAAAAAACCGCCATAGAGGCCGCCCCCGTAGAACAGGTTCATGACACGGTCCCGTGCGGGATCGAGTCCGGCGGCGCGCAACCCGTCGGCTGCCGCGCGCATGTGGCGATCGAAATCGCGATGACTGTAGGACGCCAGCACAGGCGCACCGCTGCTGCCGCCGGAGCGGAAGAACAGCTGTGCCTGGGCACTGACGGGTAATGCGGCGAAAGCCGCCTTGTCCATGATGGGGGTCGAGGCGTCGACCGACAGAGCGGGGGGCGGCCGGTCCAGGGTGACCCGATGAGATGCGATATCCGCCTCGAGACTGACCGACACCCGACGGCTCAACCGTTGCAGCGCATAGACGCCGTCATGGGGCTCGCCGTCATAGCCTTGCTGGACGGCCGCGGTCGCTGAAACACGGGTTACGCCAGCGGCTAGCAGGCCGCGGGTCAGTTCCGCGGCCTGGTCCGCTTCACACATGAGCGCGCAGCTTTGCAGTACATTGCGCCAGGGCAGCAGGGTTTCGATCAATGCCGCCCGAGGCACGGGGCGCAGCAATAGCGTGCGGAACAGCGGCGATGGCGACAACTGGCGATGATGTTCCCACAGAATGCGCCAGCCGCTGCCGTCCCAGACCTGGCCGGTGACTTGCGCGAAGCTCTGGTCCAGTCGGGCAAGAGCCGTCCGGGTAGTGATCTCGCAGGCCTCCGCGGTGCTGACCGCCAGCGCCGGCCAGCGCCCGGACCGTCGTTCGAACGCAGCGGCGAGCGCATTGCCCAATGCCTGCAACGCAGCAGGTTCATCGCTGTCCACCAGCAGCCATTGCGGGCTGGAGCAGGCTTGCTGATCCAGGCGGCAGATTTCGTCCACCAGGCAGTCCAGTGCCTGTGGGCTGGCGGCGCGGAGCGTGACATAGGCGAAGCTGATGCGATGGCCCCAGTCGATCCAGCGGCACCCGCCGGGGATCTGCTCGCGCATGGCCCTGAGGGCCGTTTCTCCACCCCACGCGCTGACGCCTTGCGCCAGGGCGAAGAGACGTTTGTTCTCGTGGTACGGCAGCGGCAATACCGCCAGGTATTCGCGCAGGCGGCCGCTTGGATCGCAATCGAGGAAGGCCTTGAGCGCCCGCGCCGTCAGGCCCTCGTCACGGGTGCTTGGACGTATCCAGTTGATGTTGCCCGCCAGCAGGCTTTCCAGGGCGGCGCAGAACGCCAGCAGCGGTGCGTTGCCCGGCGTGACGTGTACCACCAGGCCCAGGGGCTGCCAGCTTTCGAAGGGGCCATCGCTGTAGTCGATGCGCCTGATCGAGCGAGGGGACGGTCCCAGTTCACGCGTCAGCTTCACGCCCAGGTGATCGCGACTGCAGAAGGCGATCAGCGCCTGGCACTGATCCTCGGTCAGGAATGGGGCTCGACCGGCAGAGCTCAGCTTTTCTACGAACGTCTCGGCGCATTCGAGCACGCTGTCGCTCGAGGGTGGCGAGGCCAGGAGGTCGGGCAGCCGTGCCTGCAACCGCTGCAGCGTCTCGTCCAGGGGCAGCTCCCCATGCAGTTGGCCGTTGATGAGGTACATGTCAGTTCTCCTTGATCATTTCGGCGGCCGCCATGGCACAGCTTCGGCTGGCGCTGGTGCCGGCACGGCCATGCAGCTCGAACCACTGGGTAGCCGAGCCGCATTCGCAATCGGCGGGGTGCAGGGTCGCGAGGTCGCTCATCACCACGGCATGGGCCGGGCTGGAAGAGATGTAGGGCGATACGAAAGACAGCAGACCCGGTGCGCCGAATGGCTGGACGCTGAAATCCGAGGGGTGGCGGACGAAGACTCTGGAGTACACCGGTACATGGAAGCGGTGGTGCGCACATTCGATGTACGGCACGGCATGTTCGACCGCGCCATAGCCGTCCCGGCAACGCTGGGTGTCGATACCCAACTGCCGGCGGATGTGCTCATAGACCTGCTGGCGGGGAATCTCCTGGGCGGCCTGTTTTTTCCAGCCGCCTCCCAGGAACACCAGGGAATCGGGCGCAAGCTTCAGGTCCGGGACGGCGGTTTCGCGCATGCGCTCAAGTACATGGCAAAGCAGCGCCGGGAAGCCGAATATCCTGACCGGCAGGCCCTGCTCGGCGAATTCCTGCAATGCGCGGATGACGCCAAAGACATCGAACTCATGGCCTTTTCCGGTGCGCCGCAACGCATACGCAACGCGATTGACCGGGGCAAAGCGACACAGGAACTGATCGGTATAGGCAGTGCCCAGGCGATTGTCAGGTTCGGGTTCGTGGCCGAGCAACAGATAATTGCAAGGCGAATCCGGCGTGAACCAGCCGTAGTGCTCGAAGATCCGCGCCACCATCCCCTGGGCGGCCGCCATGCTGCGTTCGTCGTAGCGCATGCGGCTTTTCTGCCCACTGGTGCCGGAGGAGGTCAGTTCCAGGGCATCCCCGGCGGTGGGGCTGAGCAGCAGTCGCTGCTTGAAGTAATTGGCGTAGATGGGCGGCAGGCGCGACCAGTCGGTCAAATGTTCCAGGTCTGCGGCGCCAAGGCCGTTGGCGTTGAGCCAGTCTTCATAACCCGGCGTGTGGTGGCTATGGAACAGGCTGATCTCTGCCATGGCACGATCGAACAGTCCGGTGGGCATCGATTCGGGGCTATAGGGATGGCGCGATGCGCATAGCGCATCGGCATGGGGGAAATGGATCATTGGATTTCCTCAGGACGGCAAATCAGGCTTGAGTGACCGGACGGGTCATGAACAGGCGCAACACCACAAGACAGCTGAGCCCGGCGACGCCGGTCTTCAGCGCAAAGGATTCCAGGCTTGATCCGGCGCCCAACAGTGCCAGCAGCGAACCGGCCGAGCTCATCACCGCGATGGAAATCATCCCGACCATGGCCGAGACCAGGCCTTTGCTATCGTCGCTGGCGTAAAGGGCCAGTCGATACAGTGCTGCGTTGCCCATGCCCAGCCCGAGGGCATAGAGCGACAGGGCGCCGACCAGAACCGGCAGGGAAAGCGGCAAGCGGCTGGCGAGCACCAATGCGATCAGGCCTGCACACAGGGGCCAGAGGCTGTAGCGCAGCACACCGCGCACGCCAGCCCGCTCCACCAGGCCATTGAGCAGGAGATTGCCGAGGATCACCGCGGTGAAGACCGGAACCTGCCACAGCCCGTACAGCAGCGGAGAAAGGCCCTGGCCCTCGATCAACAGCAACGGCGACAGGCCTATCCAGGCAATCAGGGGCAGGCTCATCAGGCCCAGCGCCACGCTGGCAGAGAGGAAACCGACATGGCCCAGCAAGGCGCCATAACGCTTGAGCAGCCTGGGTAGCTCGAAGGGCTCGGACGCCGACTGGCGATAAGCCGGTCCGGGTTTGTGCGGCATGAACCCCCACAAGGCCAGCCAGCTCATCGCCCCCAGGCCGGCCAGCAGCAGGAACAGCTCGCGCCAGGACAGCCATTGCAGCATCAGCCCCCCCAGCAAAGGGCCCAGCAAGGGAGAGAGAAGGGCGAGGTTGCCCAGTAGCGCCATGACCTTCACGGCGTCCGATTCGCTGAACATTTCCTGTATGGCGGGATAGCTGACGGCAATCACGAAGCCCAGGCCCATGCCCTGGATCAGGCGAAGGCCATTGAACCCCGGCATGTGGGTGACCTGGGTAATTGCCGCGCACGCCAGCACGAAGCCGGCACAGCCGGCGAGCATGAAGGGGCGCCGCCCATGGCGATCCGACAGGGGGCCGATCAGCCAGGGCAGCATGACGCCGCCCAGCAGGTAGAGGTTGAAGGCATAGGGTATCTGGTCCGCAGTTGCACCGAGCTCTTCGGTGACTGCAGGCATGGCGGGCATGACCAGGTCACTGGCCATGTAGGTGAGGAGTTCGAAAAGCGCGATAGCCAGGCAAAAACCTGTCAATCGATTGGGTGAGGAAGTTGTCAGCAAGTTTTGCATGGTTTCCAACGTTATTTTCAATAAGGAGGTAAGTGCCTCTTATTCGAGAATACGTGGGCGGGTTTCAGGGCCGAAATAAGCGTTGCCCTTAGTTTGCGGAGGAAACCTGACTTAAAGTTGTACGAACAAATGCCCTGCCGTGTGGGCATTTGTTCCTGCTTTGGGTAATCAGTCTGATGCCGCTGGCCTGGCAGGCGGCCCGTCGGTTTCTGACGATTCAGCCACGTCAGTCAACGGTGTGGGTCGAAGCCTGGACCGCCGTGGCGCCCTGGCCCATCGCCATGACCCCGGTCGTGAGGAAAGAACAGGCAGCCGCCCAGCATCAGGGTGGACGACGGTGCGAGCAGCAGGGTTATACGACGAAACATAAATAAATCCTCATGATGAACAGCACCGGGTTGCGTGCAAACGCGCCTTCGGCTGTACCATGGGACCCCGTGTGCTGCCCCTTGTCCCTGGAATCGGGTAGGCACCTGGCAAGCAGACGGATACAGAACGGATACATTCAGGAACTGGCAATGACTCATTCGCAACGCTTGAAATACTCGATCCTGATCGTCCTCGCGGTCCTGGCAATCATGCTCGGGCTGTCCTGGATGCAGAACAAAGGCATGATCAGCGAACAGCTGTTCCAATACATCGCCATTGCCGTGGCGGTCATCGTCGTCGTGATCAACGGGGTGATGCGACGCAAGGTCAAGCCCTAGCGCCTCGCAGGGAGCGCCTGGCGTCAGTCGCCAGCCTCGAGCGCAGCCATTGCCCTGTGGTGCAGGCTATAGCTCTTGTCGGGGTTGAGTGTCAGTACCCCCTCGCTGCACAAGCGCTTCAAGACCTCGCGTACGCTGAGGAAGGACAACGGAATGTCCAGCCCCACCAACTGGCTGTGTACCCCTCGTACACCCAGGCTGCGGTTTTCCTCTGCCGCCGTCAGCAGCGCATCGATGACCTTGAGGCGAATCAGGCTGGTTCTGAGCCCGAAGCTCTTGAGCAGGCGCCTGATGTGCTCATTGCTGCCGCGTTCCGTTGGCCTGGCGAACACGTTGTCGGGGGTCTTTATCGCGATGCCGGTTGACCCCGGCTTACCCTCCCTGGGCAGTTGCGCGTTATGCATGCAGAAACTCCTTACCAGCCTGAACAGAAGAAAAGATTGCAAATACTCTCCTGATAGGACGAACGAGAGCGGCCAATCATGAAGGCGCGGTTGTAAAAAAATGCGGCAATGTCGTGCAAGCCCCGTGATCAGGCCTCTGGCTGGTCATTAATTTTTTTTTATCCGGTTCGTTTCCAAGGAAGGCGCGTTCCCGGCTTCATGCCCGAGGGATGTGATTTCCAGGCCGGATATGACGTTTTTCCTGCTGTCCTTTCAGTAGCCGTCCCGGTTTTTCAAGGTTTTCGATCAGGAGTGAACGTGAAGATATCCGGGCAGTTATCGAGGTTTTGCCTCACAGGCGCGGTTCTGGGCATGGGGCTGGGGCTTGCCGCCGTTGCCAGCGCCCAGGGCGATGCGCAACAGGCCAGCGCCGAGATCCGTCGTACCCAGTTTGGCGTGCCGCATATCCGTGCCGAGAATGAGCGTGGCCTGGGTTATGGCATTGGTTATGCCTACGCCCAGGACAATCTCTGCCTGCTCGCCAATGAAATCGTCACGGTCAATGGCCAGCGCTCGCGGTATTTCGGGCCCGACCAGGTCACGGTCGAACAGCGGAAAAACACCGCCAGCGACCTGTTTTTCAGCTGGCTCAACACCCCCCAGGCGGTCTCCGGTTTCTGGCAGGCACAGACGCCCGAGGTGAAACAGCTGGTCGAGGGGTATGCGGTGGGCTACAACCGTGCCTTGTCCGAGCGCCGGGCCAAAGGGCTGCCTGAGCAATGCGCGAGCGAATGGGTACGACCGATCACCGCGCTGGACCTGGTCAAGTTGACCCGTCGTCTGCTGGTGGAAGGCGGCGTTGGCCAGTTCGCCGAAGCCCTGGCCGGTGCGCAGCCGCCCAGGGCTTCGGCGGACGCCGGCGTGCCGGTGGCGGATTTCGTGGTCGCCGCCGACCGACAGCAGCGCTTCGCCCTGGAGCGCGGCAGCAACGGGCTGGCCATCGGCAGTGAACGTTCCTTCAACGGACGCGGCATGCTGCTGGCCAATCCGCATTTTCCCTGGCTGGGGGGCATGCGCTTCTATCAGATGCACCTGACCATCCCGGGCAAGCTGGATGTCATGGGCGCCGCGTTGCCGGGGCTGCCGGTGATCAACATCGGTTTCAGCCAGCATCTGGCCTGGACCCACACTGTCGACACTTCCAAGCATTTCACCCTGTACCGCCTGCAGCTCGATCCCAAGGACCCGACCCGTTACCTGATCGATGGTGAGTCCGTACCGATGAGCCAGCAGACGGTCACGGTGGAAATCAGGCAGCCCGACGGCCAGGTGAAGTCGATTTCGCGGGTGGTCTACGGCTCCCGGTTCGGGCCGGTGGTGCAGTGGCCCGGACGGTTGGACTGGGACGGCCAGTTTGCCTACAGCCTGCGGGATGCCAACCTGGAAAACGATCGGGTGCTGGCCCAGTGGTACGCCATGAACCGGGCTGTCACCCTCGAGGATTTCCAGAATACCGTGCATGAGATCCAGGGCATTCCGTGGGTCAACACCCTGGCGGTGGATGACCAGGGGCAGAGCCTGTACATGAACCTGTCGGTGGTGCCGAACGTGGGGGCCGATAAACTGGCCCGCTGCAGCGACCCGCGGGCCGGGCAGAAGTTGATCGTCCTGGACGGCTCGCGTAGCGAATGCGCCTGGGATGTGGACCCGAAAGCTGCGCAGAAAGGCATCTACGCCGCCGAAAAACTTCCGCAACTGTTGCGCCGCGACTTTGTGCAGAATTCCAACGATTCGGCCTGGATGGTCAACCCGTCACAACCATTGTCCGGCTATTCGCCCTTGATCAGCCAGCAAGGCCAGCCCTTGGGCCAGCGGTCGCGTTTTGCCCTGGACCGGCTCGGCAGGCTGGCCCAGCAAGGACCGGTGAAGGTGGAGGACTTGCAGCGCATGGTAATGGACGACCAGGTCTACCTGGCCGACCAGGTGATGCCAGACCTGCTGGCGTTCTGTTCGGCCGAATCGGGCGCCGCTGCAGCGGTACTGGCTCAGGCGTGTGCCAGCCTGAAGGCGTGGGACCGTACTGCTGGCCTGGACAGCGGATTGGGGTTCGTTCATTTCCAGCGCATCATGGAGCGGCTGCAGGCCGTGCCTGATGCCTGGCGCGTGGCCTTCGACCCAAAGGACCCACAACATACGCCACGAGGCCTGGCTGTCGAGAAGCCGGCAGTCAGCGAGGCAGTGCGCCAGGCCATGGTCGCCTCGGTGGAGGCGGTGAAGGCCGCCGGGCTGCCATCCTCCAGCCGCTGGCAGGATCTTCAGGTCGCCAGCAGCGGTGGCCGGCAGACACCGATCCACGGCGGGCCTGGGGAGCTGGGGATCTACAATGCGATTCAGAGTGTGCCGGGGGCAAACGGCAAGCGCGAAGTGGTCAGCGGCACCAGTTACCTGCAAGTGGTGACATTCGACAGCAAGGGGCCCCAGGCACAAGGGCTGTTGGCATTCTCCATTTCCAGCGACCCGGCATCCCCTCATTCGGCGGACCAGACCGAGGCGTTCTCGAAGAAACGCTGGAGCGTGCTGCCATTCACCGAACAGCAGATCAAGGCCGATCCCCACTACCAGGCGCTGATCATTCGTGAGCGCGATGAGGCCGGCAGGGTGGCCACGCAATAAGCCTGGAGCCGCAAGACAGCCTGCGATAGCGTCAACGCCGACGCCGACGCCATCGCAGGCCCTTTGTCATTGACGGGGAGCAGTTTTCTGAGTGCTGGTCGGCCTCTGGCCGACGGCATTGAGCACCGGGTTGCCGTCCTTGTTCTGCGTCAGGTAGACCGGCAGTACTTTTGGCAACGACGGCACCAGGTTCTTCACTTCACTGACGTTGTAGATACCGCCGATGCGCAGGGCGCCGGTGTTGTTGTCGGCCAGCATGACGGGACGGTCGAGGTAGCGGTTGATCAGCGGCAGCGCATCGGTGAGGGTCAGGTTATCCAGCACCAGCTTGCCGCTGCGCCATGCCAGTGAGCTGTCATCGGCAGGCGTTTCGCGGACCTGCGGCTGGAAATCGCCGGCCTTGTAGCTCGCCTGCATGCCGGGTGTCAGGCGCGAGCCGTTTTGCGTCAGTGCATGGTTGCTGGCGACCAGTACCGAGCCTTCCACCAGCGTGACGCGCACCTGGTCCTGATACATCCAGACGTTGAAGCGGGTCCCGGTCACCCGTACCTGGCCCTGGCCGGCCCGAACGATGAACGGGTGCCGGGTATCGTGGCTGACTTCGAAAAACGCCTCGCCCTTTTTCAGGGTCGCGCGACGCTCATTCTTGTAATTGGCGAATACCAGCTCGCTGCCCAGGTTGAGTTCTACCTGGCTGCCATCGCCCAGGATGATGCGCCGTACGCTTGCGTCGGCTTCGAAGCGCTCGTAGGAATTGGCCAGCCAGCCCAGGTTCCAGCCCGTATAGGCCGCCAGTGGCAGCCCCAGCACCAGCACCGCGGCGGCAGCGGCCAGGGGACGCCAGCGCGCCCGCGGCCGGGGACGAGACACCGGGACCGGCGGCGCGGGTTCGACGCGCGGCAAGTGATCGGCGACGTCCCAGATCTCCAGCATGGCGGCGTATTCGAACGCATGCAGGGGATCGGCATCGTGCCACTGCTTGAAGGCCAGCCGTTCGGCATCGCTACAGTCGGCAGCATGCATACGCATGCACCAGTGCGCGGCCGCATCGGTAATGGCGTCGTATTCGGCTTCCGAGAGTGTATGTTCGGTCATTGACTCTTCCTGGTTTGCCGCATTCTAACCTTCGGCATGAGCTGTCGAGAACTGCCGTCATGGCGATAACATGTCAAATAGGCCGGTTTTTTTCCGCCAAAGGTGCTTGCACCCGTATGGCTGCGCCCTAGCATCCCATGGGCCGGGTGAAAAAAAGATCAACGGGTCGCGCATGGCAGAAGAATAGCCACTCAAGAGCCAGCGGCGGGCAGCACGGCGTCGAGCTGGCGTCCCAGCATGCAAATCAGCAAGGTCATGGAGTCGGCGTTTCGAAGGATCAGGTCGATGCGTTTATCGGCCGAAGCGGGGTCGAGGAAAATATCCCGTGCTTCGCTGATGCTGGTAGCCCCCGTGATTTTCAGTATTTCCCTGGTCATGTCCTTGAATTGACGTATCTGTTCCAGGCTCTTGAGCATCCTGGCCCGATGGTCCCAGGCCATGAACAGTTTCGATCGCGGCGTACCCAGCGAAAACCCTTTGAGTTGTTGCTCTTTCAACTCCCCCGACTTGCGTCGTCCGAATTCGGTGTCTTGGGAAATGAGGTCGAAGAAGGGCAATGAAGCATCCAGGTAAACGATGTCGTACGTGTCGAACAACTGGTGGGTCAATTCATGGATAAGTGTCGCCCCCTGGGCATGGGCGTCGACATTGAATGATTGCGGCACAAGCTCCTGGTATCGGTCCAGGCCTATTTCAAAGAACAGCTGCGTGAGGTAAATCCGTCCCTTGGCGTTGGGTTCCACGACAAATGCTGTGGCGATATCGTTTATATCCTTGAGATTGCCGATGACGATGCGCTTGGCGTTCTGCGCTTCCCATGAAGGATCGGCCAGTGCCCGGCAGATCGGCGCAATCGCCGTGTGGACCTTCTCGATCAGGCCGGCATCGACGTGTTCCACGCCCAGGAACGTCTGGAGAAACGTTTCCAGTCGAGAGGCCGGCGCACGTTGCTGCCTGGCGTGCTCCAGGTTATGGAGGGCGTTGATCGAGTAGAACCTGGCTGTCTCCAGGGCCTGGACGATGGCATTGGCATGGTGGGGGTATTTCCTGCGTATTTCAGCCATGCCCCGGGCTTCGATGTTCAACGAGGCGCCGGCCTGGTAGTCACTGTAGGAATTGGCGAGCGTGGACATGACCTTGCCGTAGCGAATGGTGTGTCGCTGCGGATCGATCGCCCACTGCTGGTCGTCGGACGATCGAGCCAGTATCGGTCCTTCGCCATGGGCATGGACGACACGCCATACCTGGTTCGCTTTGGCGACCTGGAAGACCCTGCCGGCCACGCTCGCATAGAGCTTGCCGGATCCCGCTGCGCCGTAGGTGCCGTCGGCCAGGTTTGCGTGCAGGTCGAAAAGGCTGGCATCCGTGGCTTCGAAGGCGTGCAGGTTGGTACGGGTCGGTGCCGTGGACGCGATATCTTTCCAGCTCATTTCGGTCGTCGTCCGGGACACCTGCGTTGCTGGGCTGGCGGGGGCGAGCAGGCCGAACGTATCGTCGCGATTGAGCATGCCCAGCGAGACCATTTCCGCGGCGCCGGCGATGAAGTCATGCAAGCCGGTTTTCCAGTCATGCTGTCGCAGCGCTTCGGCAGAGGCCTTGAAGTCCTGGTAGCTTTCCCAAAGGGTCTCGAAAAACGTCAATTTGCCCGGTAGCTGGCGTCCCGCAAACCTGACCCCGGTGCTGAACAGATGCAGGACCGTTTGCCAGTCGAACTGGCGTTTGCGGTCGGTCTGGGTGCTCAACAGGTCCGATAGCAGGTCCAGGTTATCGTTGAACAGCGTGTCGAGCAGGTTCGTCTGAATCGGGTTCGAGGCCAGGGTGATGTCCGACAGTTTTCCAAGGGTGGACACGAACAGGTTCCGGAACAGCCCCTGATGGGTCGTGGGGAGCCGGCTGATCAGCAGATCCTGAAGCGCCCCGGGCAGGTTGAGCGCAGCGATGAGGCTGGCCTCGTCCTTGAATTCGATGAGGTTCGGCCCCGCGCGGTAGGGCGCATACAGCACATGAGGAGCCGTCGCGTCGGTGCTCGATCCGATCAGGTAGAGTCCCAGTGTCTTGACCGCCGCGGCGCCGCCGGTCGTTATCAGTTCCAGTGGACGGATCAGGGCGCTGGCACCTTTCACTGCCTGGCGCGCGATGCCGTCCGGCATATCCAGGACCTGGCGAATCAAGTCGAATGCCGTGGCCGACAGGTACTGTTGCAGGTGCCGTGCGTGGGCATGCTGCAACAGTTGCCAGGGCAACTGGCGGCGAAAACGCTGCTTTCTCGCTTCTGCGTCCGCTCCCGTGCCGGAGAGCTTGTCCCTGACGTGTTTTTTATACGAAGTGGAGATATCCAGGGACAGCAGCATCTGCTTCACAGTGGCTTCGTTCAGACTGTCCGGCAGTTTTTTTCCGGACGTGGAGGAGACATGCAAGCCGGTCTTCTGGGTGAACTCGACATGGTTCAAGGCGAAATCGATCAAGGAAGCGGGAGGACCGGCCAATGCGAGGTTCGGCGTGATCAGGATGCTGGCCGGGTCGAGATCCTTTTCGCCAAGGCGTGCATCCAGTAATGCCTTGAGCTTTTTACCGACATAGGTGCGAAGCGGCTCGATACCGTCCAGGTAGTCCTTGCCGTCGGCCACGCTGCTCTTGTATTGGTCGAGCAGATCGATATGCAAGCGTTGATCTTCCAGGGCGGCCGTGCCGAGCCAGGCGGGCAGTTTCTGCCGCCACCGGTTCGCCTGGGCGATGCGCATCGCACGCGGCAGATTGGTCGGGGCGCCTTTGTTCTGCAGCGCCTCGAGGCTTTTCGCCAAGGCCATCCCGCTCAGTTTCCATGGGCCGATTTTCAGACTGCTCAGGTACCGGTGTTCGGCTTCGAAAAGATCGATGAAGGAACTCATCCGGTTCGACAGGACGTTGTCTTCGATCAGCTCGAATGCCTCGAGCCGGTAATGCCCGTGGGGCTTGCGTTGGGCAGCGGGCAGGTTTTCCAGCAGGCTGAAACGTCTTCGAGGGTCGAGCAGGTAGCGGTTCAATTGCCCGGCGGCCATCTCCACGGAAGAAAAGACCTGCAGGCCGTCCGAAGGCGTCCACAGAATACCCAGGCCTGAATAGGGCGTATCCAGCCCGCCGCGCTCGGTGAGGAAAAAACAGTTGGCGAGGCAAAGGTGGACCGTTCGGGTTTCGTCGGTACAGGTGAGCCTCAGCGAATAGACGTCCGGCCGGAAGCCCTTGACCCCCATGCGTTGGGTGCGGTCGGGAAAATCGGGGTCGTAGGCGAACACGGTCCTGATGAGGTCGTGGGCGGCTGGCGGCAGGGTTCCGTCCAGCTCCCTGAGTTCGGCTTCGGCACGTATTCCCAGGGAAAAAACGTTGGTGAGCTTTGGCAGCAGCGCTCTCAGGTCCTTGGAAAACTCGTGGGGACTGGACATCGGCACTCGGGCGAACAGCGTGGTGAACGCCTCTTCGACGCTGGCATAGCTCTTGATCTTCCTTTCCAGTTGGTCGGCCATGAAGTTGGAAGGGCGCAAGTCTCCGTAAAACACCGGTTGGGCACCCCAATGGCCCTGGATCCCCTGCTTCAACAGGCTTTTGTCGATCAAGGTGCGTATGTCCAGCGCCTTGTCGACGAGGGCGTGAAGGTCGACCTTGCCCTGGCGAGACATCTCCAAGGCGTAATGAAGGTTGCTGGTCTGCTTGCCGATGATGGTGTTGGCCAGGGACTCGAACACCGGCAAGGCCACGGGGTGCCCCGACACCTTTGGCTCGTCGAGGCGTAGGAAGCGGTTGCGCTCTTCCAGGCTCAGAAGGCCGTAGAGGGCTTCTTTTCGCGTGGCCCGGGTCGGAGTGCCGAGCAATGTCTGCTTGAAGCTCAGATAGTCGTCGACTTTCTGGAGGCCGTGGCTGGGCGTGTAGAGGTAGTGCCCCTTGCCGCTGATCATCAACGAGCCGGCGAGCTCCACGTAGAGCGGTTCGTATTCCCAGAGTCGCACCGTTTCGATGAACAGAAGCGTTTCATCCCGACCGGACGGCCCGAGGACTCGGAACAGCTCCCGGCTCTGTGCATGCGTCAGTTGCCTCTGTTCCCGCTGGATCAGGATGTTCGCCCGCAACGTGTCGCTGAGCACCTGCGAGAGAAGCTTGCGGCGTGAAATATGAAAGGGGCCGGTGGCGTCCCAGTAACCCTCGATGCACTGGATGAGCCGTGGGATCAGGTGTCCAGCGGCGACCTTCAGCAGGTTTTCCCACTGCCGGGCGTTCCCGGATGATGGGGTGATCCCCGGATGGATGAATTCCACGTCATGTCCGCTGGGTCGTCCCTGGTGGTGGAAATAGACCAGGACCGCGTCAGCCAGGGACATGGTGTTGATGACCCGGCCGGCTGTCGGGCTCCCGGCGCCGGCATAGGTGCTGATCGCCACGCGTCCCTGCCTGTGGTCGAAGTTCGACGCCGCTTCGTTCAATACCTGGTCGAGCATCGCCTGCAACGAAGGCAGTTTCATCAGTTCGTCCACCATTGTCCGGGCATTGAGGCTCTGTGCATGCTCGATGCTTGCGACCAGGGCTTCGAAGACATCGCCCTCGATGAGCGAGCGGGTCTGTCGGATGCCGGGGGAGCCGTTCAGTTCGGCCCGTTGTGAAATCGAGAGCAGTTGAAACAGATCGTCACGTTCGACGGGGCTCGCCAGCATGTGCTCGATCTTTGTTTCGAGGGCTCGGCGGCTGGCGAACTTTCTGATGCCACCTTGTGGTGTATAGAGAAACGCAGGCCAAGCCTGCGAAGCGCCGGTTGCTGGCGAGGCCGTCAGGCTAAGGCAGCCGGCCAGGGGAATCGGGGTTCGGCCGGTCGCTTCGAACAGGATGGTTTCGACAGACATCGGCGGTGTCTGCGCTGCACGTAGCGAGTGGTTGGGCAGTGCAGCGTGATGCAACCAGTCGAGGTCCGCTTGCGTCAATCCGTGGGGTGCGCTCAGTTCGTCCAGGCGCCTGGCATCCAGCACGTGGGAAAACAGCAGTGGGGTGGTCTCGGTCATCGTCGCTTCTCGATCAAGGCGCCGCGAGGCAGCCGTGGATGAAGCGCTCAGGCTAGGACGCCATGGAAGGGCGAAGGTGGTAGATAGTTACCGCACGCCAGGCCCCCGGTGCCTGTCAGGCTCAGGCGCCGGCGCAAAGGTTGACAGCGCGCTCATGAAGCGGTGTTTAATCGGCGCGCTGGTTTGTCTTACGCTGTTGCTACCTCCAACAATCATTCTGGAGCTTCAGATGTCTGCGCTATCCGAACACGCCGGTTCCGGCGCCTTGTCCTTCGATGCCCTGGCGGGTTTGCTGGAGAAGATTTTCCTGCGACACGGCACCTCGGCCGACGTTGCCCGGATCCTGGCTGAAAACTGCGCCGGCGCCGAGCGCGACGGAGCTCACAGCCATGGGGTGTTTCGCATCCCCGGTTACGTCTCGACCCTCGATAGCGGTTGGGTCGACGGCCAGGCCGTGCCGGTGGTCGAAGATGTTGCCTCGGGGTTCGTGCGGGTGGACGCCGGCAACGGATTCGCCCAGCCGGCCCTGGCTGCCGCGCGTGCGCTACTGGTGCAGAAGGCCCGCAGCGCCGGCATTGCGGTGCTGGCTATCCGTAACTCTCACCACTTCGCCGCCCTCTGGCCGGATGTCGAGCCGTTCGCCTATGAAGGGCTGGTGGCCTTGAGTGTGGTCAACAGCATGACGTGTGTCGTGCCCCATGGCGCACAGCGCCCGCTGTTCGGCACCAACCCCATCGCTTTTGCCGCGCCACGGGCTGACGGGGAGCCGATTGTCTTCGACCTGGCGACCAGCGCCATCGCCCATGGCGATGTGCAGATTGCCGCGCGCAAGGGCGAACTGTTGCCCCCGGGCATGGGGGTGGACAGTCTGGGTCAGCCGACCTGCGATCCCAAGGCAATCCTGGATGGCGGGGCACTCCTGCCGTTTGGCGGGCACAAGGGGTCGGCCTTGTCGATGATGGTGGAGTTGCTGGCGGCGGCCCTGACGGGGGGGCATTTTTCCTTCGAGTTCGACTGGAGCAATCATCCCGGTGCCAAGACGCCATGGACCGGCCAGTTGCTGATCGTGATCGACCCGAGCAAGGCCGCCGGGCAGGATTTCGCCGAGCGCAGCCAGGAACTGGTCAGGCAAATGCAGGGGGTGGGGTTGCAACGGTTGCCGGGGGATCGCCGGCATCGCGAGCGCCGTCAATCCAGCGAGCGAGGGATTGTGCTGGAGGAACAGACACTGGCGCAGTTGCGGGAATTGGCCGGCGTGTAAGGCCCGTCTGGGCGGGTGTCGGACTCAGCGCGGCAAGGGGGAAGCCCCTTGCCACGGGCAGGCTTAGCGTCGTCCCAGCAGCAAGCCCACCACCAGCCCGAAACCGGCGGAAATCGCCACGGTTTGCCAGGGGTGGCCACCAATGTAGGTCTCGGTGGCGTCCACCATGGGGCGGGTGCGATCCCGTGCGCTGGCGAGGGAGTCCAGGGCCTGTTGCAGTTTATGGGCGATCTGCCCCCGCAGGTTTTCGGCATCTTCGCCCACCAGTGAAGCGCTGCTCTTGAGCAGTTTTTCCGATTCTTCAATCAAGGCCTTCAATTCGCTGAAGGCCTGGTCCTTGATTTGCTCTCCGTTCGCTTGCTCTGGGCTTTTACGGGGCATTGAATGACTCCTTGCAGATGATGGCAGTGAACAGTGGAGTGCCGCGCCTGGGGGAAAGTTGCAAGCGCCGCACAGCCAAAATGGGTGTTAAGACGTTTCCTTGCAAGGTGTAAGATGTCGCCTATTTACGCAACAGGTAATTTCCATGAGCTTCAATCTCGCTGACAAGCCCCTGGCCGAGCGCGCTGCGCTGGAAGACGAAAAATCCCGACTGTTCGAACTGTGGCAGAACAACCTGGGCAAGGCCAAGGGCGAAGCGGCCCGCCTGTTCGGCGAGCGCTCCAAGCGCAAGGGCAAGTGGGCCGAGTGGGTGCGGGCGGAGCTGGATGGCATGTCGCCCCCTGAGTACGCCAACATGGTGCGCAGTGAAGTCAATCGCCTGATGGCGGCCAATAAATGAACCTCATTTGAAGGTCGCCAGGATGGCCTCGCGAACCTTGATCACGGCCGGATCCATCTGCGCGTGGGTTCGCCAGCCCAGTTCGATAGGGTAGCGCGGCAAGGCAAGGGGGCAGGGTAACAGCGCCAGGCCGCTGAGGGACGCAATGGCCCGGGCCGCATGTGTCGGAATGGTCGCCACGGCCTGGCTGCCCCTGAGCAGGAATGGCAGGGCGGCAAAATGCGTGGTGGAGGCGCAGACCCTCCGGCTCAGGCCGAGCCCGGCCAGCCCCTCGTCGGTGATGCCGATGAACCCACCGGAAGATACCAGCAGATGTTCCCGCGCCACGAAGCTTTCCAGCGCAAGGTGCGCCTGGCCTTCCTTCAGGCTGGCCTGATCGACGAGGCACGCGTAGTCCCCTTCACCCAGGACCCGTCGACTGAGCAGCCGCTGCGCGAAACCTCCGGCGGTGATCGCCAGGTCAAAATGGCGCTCCATCAGATCACGGCCGACGATCTGGCTATGGGTCTGGCGGAAGATCAACCTCAACCCTGGTGCACGTTGCGCCACTTCCTCGATCAAGCGCCGTCCATAGGCGATCTCGAAGTCGTCGGACAGGCCGACGATGACCGAGCGCCCCTGGTAATGGCTGGCATCCGGATCGATCATCGCCAGGCTCTGGCGGCATTTGTTCAATGCGTCGCTGATCACCGGCTTCAATTGATCGGCCCGCAGTGTCGGTGCCAGGCCGCGACCGGTGCGCACGAATAACTGATCGTCATACAGGCTGCGCAGCCTGCGCAGGGCGGCGCTGATGGCCGACTGGGTCACGCCCAGGCGCAGCGCGGCGCGGCTGGCGCTGGATTCGTCGTGCAGGGCTTCGAAGGTCTTGAGCAGGTTGAGGTCGATATCGGCGATATTCATTTGGCTCATATCATTTAGCAGTGATCAGGGCTTTATTCATGATCGGTCGACGCTTGAGAATCGGCAACACCTGATGAACCAAGGAGTTGCAACCCCATGCCAAAATCCATCGTGGCCGCCCTGCAGATCGGTTCCTTGCCCGGCGGCAAGGGCGAGACCCTGGCGCAGATCCTTTCCTATGAAGAGGCCATACGCCAGGCCGGCGCCCGGCTGGTGGTAATGCCCGAGGCCCTGTTGGGCGGGTATCCAAAGGGCGAAGGATTCGGTACCCAGCTGGGCTATCGGTTGCCGGAAGGGCGAGAAGCCTTCGCTCGCTATTTCGCCAATGCCATCGACGTGCCCGGCGCCGAGACCGAGGCACTGGCTGGGCTTTCGACGCGCACCGGCGCCAGCCTGGTGCTGGGCGTCATCGAGCGCGCCGGGAGCACCTTGTACTGCACGGCCCTGTATTTCGAGCCCGAGGCAGGCCTGGTGGCCAAGCATCGAAAGCTCATGCCCACCGGTACGGAGCGGCTGATCTGGGGCAAGGGCGATGGCTCGACACTGCCGGTGGTCGACAGCCAGGTAGGGCGTGTGGGCGCGGCGGTGTGCTGGGAAAACATGATGCCCCTGTTACGTACGGCCATGTACGCCAAGGGCGTCGAGGTGTGGTGCGCGCCGACGGTGGATGAGCGGGACATGTGGCAAGTGACCATGCGCCACGTCGCTCACGAGGGCCGCTGCTTCGTGGTCAGTGCCTGCCAGGTCCAGGCCTCGCCCCAGGCGCTGGGGATCGAAGTCGCGAACTGGCCGGCCGAGCGGCCGCTGATCGCCGGCGGCAGCGTGATTGTAGGGCCCATGGGCGACGTGCTCGCCGGTCCGTTGAAGGACAAGGCCGGCCTGTTGACCGCTGAAATCGACACCGACGACCTGGTGGGGGCGCGCTACGACTATGACGTGGTCGGGCATTACGCCCGTCCGGATGTGTTCGAGCTGGTGGTGGACGAGCGGGCCAGGCCCGGCGTGCGTTTTATCCCATGAATCACCAGTTGGCCGTGGAGCTCGGCAAGTCCAGGGTGCCGCGGTCGACGAAGCGCACGGTACCGAACAATCCACCCGCCAGCTTGCCCTTGAGCACGTAGGGCAGGTTGTCCAGGCGCTGGGTCTGGCTCAGGCCCAGCGTCTGGCGCAGCACCGAAAAAGCCGAGATGCTCACCGGCACGCTCAGCACCGTTTCGGAGAACCTCGCGATGGTGCCTGCCTGGTCACTGACCCCCGACGCCAGGGTGCGTCCATTGACCTCCAGGTCCAGGGCCACGCCGTTGTAATCGATGGCGATGTCGTTGGGGTTCTGCAAGCGCAGTTTCACCGCGAAGCGCATCTCCAGTTCCTGGCTGGCCAAGGGTTCGATGCCCACCACATTGATGTTCAGCGGGTCGTGACGCTGCAGCAGCGTGCAGGCGTTCAGGCTCAAGAGCATCAGAAAGAAAGATAAACCGATGATTCTGCGCATGGCACGCTCTCAAGATAAAGATGCAGTCGGGAAACGCGGAAACCGAGGACACCATAACCCACAACACGCTCCATAAAGGGCTCCTGACAGTTTCTGACATCAGGCTCTGCTAATCTGCGTCAACTTTTTTCTTGCGGATCGCCATCGTGTCGCGTACCACCCGGCTGCTCACTTTGCTGCAAGTCTTGCGGGGCAAGCGTTGCCCGGTCACTGCCGCGACGCTGGCGGCCGAGCTGAACGTGTCTGAACGCACGCTCTACCGGGACATAGCCGAGTTGACGGCCCTTGGCGCTCCGATCCAGGGCGAGGCGGGCATCGGCTATGTACTGCGCAGCGGGCTGTTCCTGCCGCCGCTGATGTTCACTGCCGATGAAATCGAGGCCATCGTGCTGGGGCTGCGCTACGTCGACCAGCGTGGCGACGATGTGCTGGGCAAGGCCGCCGCCGATGCCTTGGCGAAGGTCGCCGCGGTGCTGGCTCCCGACGTCCGGGACGCCCTGCGCAACCCGACGGTGCTGCCCGGTCCGCCGGGCTATGGCTACCCGCAGAACAGGGTGGAACTGAATGTCTACCGCCAGGCCATTCGCAGCCAGGCGAAGCTGCGCATCGACTACGCCGACGTGAACAATACGCCGAGCCAGCGACTGGTCTGGCCCCTGGCCCTGGGGTTTTTCAACGAGGCGCGGGTCGTGGTGGCATGGTGTGAATTACGCGACGCCTATCGGACCTTTCGCACCGATCGGATCGCGTGTGCCATCGAGGAGGGGGGGCGCTACCCTGGCAGGCGCAGCGATCTGTTGCGGGCCTGGATGAAGTCGATGCAGCTGGATGAAACCGGACGTTTCACTCCTGACAAAAACTGACATGGCGCTGTTTTAGCATGATGCCAGATCGCTAGAACAAGGAGCCGTACCATGTCCAATCCCGTCTCTTCCCTGGCCCCGGCCATAGCCGGTTACATTGCGGCCGCCAATGCCCGTGACAGTTCGGCGGTGCCGCGTTTTTTCGCCGAGGATGCCAACGTATTCGATGAAGGCCAGCACCGGGCCGGTACCCAGGCCATTGCCCAATGGATGGAGGACACCGCCCGGCGCTACCAGCCGCGGGTGCAGGTGCTGAACGTGCAGCAGCGCACCGGCAAGGTGCTGGTCCACAACCTGATCTCCGGGACCTTTCCCGGCAGCCCGCTGGAGCTGCGATACACCTTCCGCCTCAACGAACAGGGGAAAATCAGCCGGTTGGATATTTCAGTCTAGAAACCCGGCAACCTGACGCGAGCCCAGTGACGGCGAGGGAGACCTTCCGTCACACGGCGAAGTGCCGGTTCATGGCATACTCGGCGACTTCGCTTTCCGGACCCGGGCCGTATGATTTTCGACTCACCCTTGATCGCCTGGCAGCACGCCATCGAACACCATGGCTTCGTCCAGGACGAGGCCCAGGAGCTCGCCATCATGGCCCTGGAGCAATGCCACCGGGCATTGCAGGAGGGGCGCAAGCCCGTGAAGGGGGTTTATCTCTGGGGACCGGTGGGGCGCGGCAAGACCTGGTTGATGGATCGTTTCTACGAAAGTCTCAAGGTCCCCGCGCGCCGCCAGCACTTTCATCATTTCATGGCCTGGGTACACCAGCGTTCATTCCAGCTCACCGGCACGCCGGATCCCTTGCAGGCCCTGGCCCGGGAGCTGAGCGCCGAAGTGCGGGTGCTGTGTTTCGACGAACTGTTCGTCACCGATATCGGCGATGCCATTATCCTCGGCCGGCTCTTCCAGGTGATGTTCGAGCGGGGCATGGTGATCGTGAGCACGTCCAACCTGCCTCCCGAAGAGCTTTACGCCAACGGCCACAACCGCGAGCGTTTCCTGCCCACCATCAGCGCGATCAAGGAACATATGCAGATCGTGCCGGTGAATGGATGGCAAGACCACCGCCAGCATCCGGGTGCGCTGCAACAGCGCTACTGGCTGCGGGAACGCGCTCGGCCTGACCCGTTGGCCGCAGTCTTCGCTCAATTGACTGCGGGGCAAGCGCTGCGTGACGGACCGATAGAAGTGGGCCATCGCCTGCATGAGCCGGTCCAGGCCAGCGAGACAGTGCTCTGGACCCGCTACGCGGACCTGTGCGAGCAGCCTTTTTCAGCCTTGGATTTCATGGCGCTTTGCGACCGCTTCAGCGTCATTCTGCTCAGCGATGTGCCCAGCCTGAGCGCCGAGCAGCGCGAGGGCCGCATTGCCCGTGGTACGGAAGACGGCGTCGAGCGGGTCGAGGCGGGGGACAGAGAACTGCCGCAGTTGTCGATTCACGACGATGGTGTGCGCCGCTTCATCGCCCTGATCGACGAATGCTACGACCGCAAGGTACCGCTGTATCTTTCGGCCTGGGTGCCGATGGAGCGGTTGTACACCGAGGGCTATCTGCAATTTCCATTTCGCCGTACCCTCAGTCGCCTCCAGGAAATGCAGTTGCAACGTTTCGGTCAGCCAGCCTGACCTGTATCCGCCGAAGCCAAGGGCGATCGGCATTCAGAGAGAGATGGAAGGTCATGGAAGAAGCCAGGGACATCCTTGTATTGCAAGCCAGCTACACCAACCCGGTTCACGCCGAGGCGATCTGTCATGTGCTCAACGGCTATGCGCAAGACCCGATGGGGGGCGGTCGGCCCCTGCCGGCCGAAGTGCTGTTGCACCTGCCGGAAGAACTGGCCAAGCGCCCCCATGCGTTCAGCGTGCTGGCATTCGTCAATGGCGAGCCGGCGGGGCTGGTCAACTGCTTCGAAGGTTTTTCCACCTTTGCCTGCCGTCCCCTGGTGAATATCCATGATGTGGCGGTGATGCAGGCCTTTCGCGGATTGGGCCTGAGCCAGAAGATGCTGCAGAAGGTCGAAGATATCGCCCGCCAGCGCGGCTGCTGCAAGATGACCCTGGAGGTGCTTGAAGGCAACGCCGTGGCCCAGGCCAGCTATGGCAAATTCGGTTTCGTCGCCGGCATGTTCGACCCGGCCCATGGCCGGATGCTGTTCTGGACCAAGTCTTTGTAGAACCCTGGCCCGCGCCCGGGCCTGGGTTATTTCTGCACGAGCCGGGGCTCCGGTTTCCTGGGTTGCATCAGGCTGAAGTCGATCAGCGCCTTGTGTTGGCGTTGATAGGGATTGCCGATCAACAGGGGCCGGGCCTTGAAGTCATCGCTGACCAGGCTCCTGCTGCGATCCAGCTCGTCGAAACTCAGGCCTGCCAGGTCTGCCCAGGTATGGATCAGCTGAGAACTGCTGTAGGGCCGTGACAGGTCGCCGGCAAAGTTCCAGTCATGGCTTTCGCGCCATTTTGGCGAGGCCCAGGCCATGAACGGAATGGTGTACATCGGCGCGGTGGGCTTGCCTTCGTTGCGTCCCAGGGTGTCGTGCCCCGCCGAGTCGAATACATCCTCACCGTGGTCCGACAGGTACAGCAAAAAGCCGTTGGGGTCGGTCCTGGCGTAATCCCTGATCAGGCTGGAGACCACGAAGTCGTTGTACAACACCGCGTTATCGTAGCTGTTATAGGTGGGGACCTGATCGTCGCGCACCCCTGCCGGTACGCCCTGGCGGTCGGTGAACTTGTTGAAGGTCGGCGGGTACCGGTACTGATAGCTCATGTGGGTGCCAAGCAGATGCACCACGATCAGCTTGCGCGGCGCGGCATCGGCCAGGGCCTTGTTGAACGGCGCGATCACGTCGCCATCGTATTGCGCGGCGTTCTGGTTGCGATTGTTGTTCAGGTAGACCTGCTCGTCGGCCTGCTGGGAAAAGGTCGTGAGCATGGTGTTGCGCTTGGTCATGGTCTGCTGGTTGGTGATCCAGAACGTCTTGTAGCCCGCCTGTTTCATCATGCTGACCAGCGAGGGTGTGCTCAGGTAAAGGTCCGGATGCTGCTCATCGGCAAAGGTCAGGACCTGTTGCAGCGCTTCGATGGTGTACGGACGTGGAGTGATCACGTTGTCGAACACCGCCAGCTGGTCCTTGAGCTTGTCCAGTTCCGGCGTGGTTTCCCGCTGGTAGCCGTAGAGGCTCATGCGCTGACGGTTGGTGGATTCGCCGATCACCAATACCAGGGTCGCCGGCTGGTTCGCCATGGCGTCCTTGAGGTTGCGCAGTGGCTCGATCTTGCTGGCGCTGTGCAGCATGCCCTGCATATTGGTCAGTTGTTCACCGTAACGACGGTATGCCACCAGCATCTGCCAGGGGACGGCGGGCTCGATGCGGTCTTCGAATTTCTCCAGGCCCCCGGCCAGGGTGCCGGTACGCAAGGTTTGCTTGACCAATGGGTAACCCACCACGGCCACCATGATCGCGGCGGCGGCCATCATGGCCCGGCCCCGCGGCAGGTACACCGGGCGCAGGCGCGTCCATAGCCAATAGCTGACCGCTGTATGGGCCAGGAAGGTCGGCACCATCCACCAGGCAAAATATTGGGTCAGGTATTCACCGGCTTCAGACACGTTCGATTCGAACATGATGAAAATGACGCTCTGGGAGAATTCCTGCTGGTAGATGAAGAAATAGCCCAGGCTTGCCATGGAACACGCCCACAGCACCACGCCGATCAAGGCGGCGAGCAGGCGGGTCCGGGCCGGGAACAGCAGCATGGGCGCCAGCCACACGGCGCTCATGATCAGCGCCTGGCGAAACCCGGTGAAGCCGGAGGTGTCGGTCACCAGGATAAGCAGTTGGGTAATGCCCGAAAAATACCAGAAGAACAGGAACAGCCAGCCAAGTCCGGCCCAATCGAAACCTTTCGCAGTCGTTTTGCTGCGTTTGAACACACTCATCAAGCTCTCCAGCCTTTTGTCGGCGCTGCCGCAGGGGCCGATCCGGCATCCGCGGGCGTGCACCGACCCTCTTCAAAGGCGCGGAGTATTGCGATGAGGGTGTGAAAACTTCGTGAGTTTTTTGTCTACGGGACGCAGGGGCGTGGTGTCGCGAAGGGAGACCGCGAGGGGACAGGGGGGCGCGAATGCTTCGAACCGAGCCGATTTTTCTCTGGGATGCCCAGGGTTCATGGAAGTGACACTGGTATGTTCAGCGTCACTTCCGACTGGAGCAGGTCTAGCGAGCCAGCGCCTGACCCTGGTGGGCCAGTTGTGCGTGTTGCAGCTGCAGGCGCAACTGGGTCACTTCATCGAGCAGCAGATCACGCTCTTCTTTGAGCAGGCGTAATTCATCGCGACGAATGGTCACATAAAGGGTCTGTGGGGGACGTGCGGTAACGACTGGGTCCATTGCTCACCTCGCAAATGGCGTACATCAACTATAGAGATGTCGCCAGTTTTTGGTCGACACCTCTACTATCGGCGCCGATTCTGATTTCTTTTGCTCGTGAATGGAACTTTTTTATTTTTCATGGTCGCCGTGTCTTCGACCGGATTTGGAGCGTTATCCCTTGTGATTGCACGAATTAACCGGAAACTATGCAGCAATGCTCTGGACTAACCTCCTCATAGTCGTGAGCTAAACCTTTGACATACCTTTATTTGTAGTAGGGAGCATCAGCACATGCAACTCGGGATCATTGGACTGGGCCGCATGGGCGGCAATATTGCGCGGCGCCTGATGCTCAACGGGCATACCACCGTTGTCTATGATCGCAACAGCGCTTTTGTCGAAAACCTGGTCCAGGAAGGCGCCACAGGCGTCGCGGACCTGGCGGCCCTGGTGGCCGGCCTGCAGGCGCCACGGGCGGTCTGGGTCATGCTGCCGGCCGGCGCACCCACCGAAGACACCATCAACGCGTTGAGCGAGCTGCTCGAGCCAGGCGACGTGGTCATTGACGGCGGCAATACGTATTACAAGGACGACATCCGTCGCGCCCAGGCCTTGTCGGAAAAGGGCTTGAGCTACATCGACGTCGGCACCTCCGGGGGCGTATGGGGGCTGGAGCGTGGCTATTGCATGATGATCGGCGGCGACGCCGAAGTGGTGGCGCGCCTGGACCCGCTGTTCGACAGCCTGGCGCCTGGCATGGGCGATATTCCGCGCACCCGTGACCGCAAGTCCGACGATGACCGCGCCGAGCGTGGCTACATCCATGCGGGCCCGGCCGGTTCCGGGCATTTCGTGAAGATGATCCATAACGGCATCGAATACGGGATGATGCAGGCGTTCGCCGAAGGCTTCGATATCCTCAAGACCAAATCCAGCGAAAGCCTGCCGCCGGAGCAGCGTTTCGATCTGAACCTGGCCGATATCGCCGAAGTCTGGCGGCGTGGCAGCGTGGTTTCGTCCTGGTTGCTGGACCTGACGGCCGATGCCCTGGCCAGCGATCCGAAGCTGGACGGTTTTTCCGGTGAAGTGGCCGACAGCGGGGAAGGCCGCTGGACCATCGAGGCCGCGATCGAGCAGGCAGTGCCGGTTCCGGTGTTGTCCAGCTCGCTGTTCGCCCGTTTCCGTTCCCGCCAGCAGAGCACCTATGGCGACAAGATGCTGTCGGCCATGCGCTTCGGCTTCGGCGGCCATGTGGAGACACCAAAAAAATGACCTCGATCGGCGGGAAATCCAAGGCGGAGCCCGCACCACCGACCACGTTGTTCCTGTTCGGTGCCCATGGTGATCTGGTCAAGCGCCTGCTGATGCCAGCGCTTTACCATCTCTGTCGGGATGGGCTGCTGGGGGATGGACTGCGGATTGTCGGTGTTGACCACAACGCTATCAGTGATGTGGACTTCGCCAGGAAACTCGAGGACTTCATCCGCAACGAAGCGGCAAGCAAGGGCGGCGATGCCGCCCGGGCACTTGATCCGCAGCTGTGGGCCAGGCTGGCCAGGAACATCAGCTACGTGCAGGGTGACTTCCTCGATGACAGTACCTATGTGGCGCTGGAAGCGAAAATCGCTGCCAGCGGTACTGGCAATGCGGTCTTCTACCTGGCGACCGCGCCGCGTTTCTTCAGTGAAGTGGTCCGTCGCCTCGGTGCGGCCGGACTGCTGCAGGAGCAGGAGGATGGCTTCCGGCGCGTGGTGATCGAAAAGCCGTTCGGTTCCGATCTGCAGACCGCCGAAGCCCTCAATGCCTGCCTGCTCAAGGTGATGAGCGAGAAACAGATTTATCGGATCGATCATTACCTGGGCAAGGAGACGGTGCAGAACATCCTGGTCAGCCGTTTCTCCAACAGCCTGTTCGAAGCGTTCTGGAACAACCATTACATCGACCACGTGCAGATCACCGCCGCTGAAACCGTCGGTGTGCAAACCCGTGGCAGTTTCTATGAGCGCACCGGTGCCCTGCGGGACATGGTGCCCAACCACCTTTTCCAACTGCTGGCGATGGTGGCCATGGAGCCGCCGGCCGCCTTCGGTGCCGATGCGGTACGTGGCGAAAAGGCCAAGGTGGTGGGGGCGATCCGGCCCTGGTCGGTGGAACAGGCCCGCGCCAACTCGGTACGAGGCCAGTACACCGCCGGCGAAATCGCCGGCAATCCGGTGAGCGGCTATCGCCAGGAAGCCAACGTCGCCGCCGACAGCAGCACCGAGACCTATGTGGCCCTCAAGGTCATGATCGACAACTGGCGTTGGGTCGGGGTGCCTTTTTACCTGCGCACCGGCAAGCGCATGAGCGTGCGGGATACGGAAATCGTCATCTGCTTCAAGCCGGCGCCCTATGCACAGTTTCGCGACACCGAAGTCGATGAATTGCAACCCACTTACCTGAGAATCCAGATCCAGCCCAACGAAGGCATGTGGTTCGACCTGCTGGCCAAGCGGCCGGGGCCGGCCCTCGACATGGCCAACATAGAATTGGGCTTTGCCTACAAGGATTTTTTCGAAATGCAGCCATCAACGGGTTATGAAACCCTGATCTACGATTGCCTGACGGGGGATCAGACCTTGTTCCAGCGGGCCGACAATATCGAGAACGGCTGGCGCGCGGTGCAGCCGTTCCTGGATGCCTGGCAGCAGGACGCGACGGTGCAGCCCTACCAGGCCGGGGAAGACGGCCCGGCCGCTGCCAACGACCTGCTGACACGCGACGGTCGTGTCTGGCATGGCCTCGGATGAGCGAGTCGTTGAAACAGCCCATCCGGTTTTTGCTCAGCGACATGGATGGCACGCTGCTGCTGCCCGATCACAGCCTCAATCAACGCACCATCCAGGCGGTGCGCGCGCTACGTGAAGCAGGTGTGTTGTTCAGCCTCGCCACGGGGCGACCGCCGCGGGCCATGCTGCAACAGATCGAGGCCTTGGGTGTCGACCTGCCCACCGCTGCGTTCAACGGCGGCACCCTGGTTCATCCCGACGGCAGTTTCCTTGCCGTGCATTACCTGCCCCCCGAGGCGGCGCTGACCACCCTGGCGCTGTATGCCGACCAACCCGGCATCGAAGTCTGGGTGTTTGCCGACGGTGACTGGCTGGTGCGTGACGCCAACGGTCCGATGGTGCCGATAGAGACCCGTGGCCTGGGTTATCCACCCGTGGAAGTGGAGAGTTTCGAGCCCTACCTGGAGCGCATCGACAAGATCGTCGCCACCAGCGCCAACACCGATCTACTGATTGAGCTGGAAGCCCGTTTGCATCCGCTGCTCAAGGGCCAGGCCCAGGTGTCGCGTTCGCAACCCATCTATCTGGACGTCACGGCGATGAAGGCGAACAAGGGGGAGGCGTTGTCCACGCTGGCGACGTTCCTGGGCGTGCCGCTGGAGCAGACGGCGGCCATGGGGGACGGCGGTAACGACCCGGCGATGTTTCATCGCGCGGGCCTGTCCATTGCCATGGGCCAGGCGGACGAGACGATCAAGCGCCAAGCGGACGTGATTACCGCCGCCGTGACCGAGGATGGCGCGGCATTGGCGATCGAGCGATTCATCCTGCCCCGGTGAAGCCACGAGGGGGAGGCTTGCCTTGATATCGGCCCGGTCGCCGTCTTCGTGGGCAATGCCGCTCCCGCACGAACCCGATGAGTCGGCAATCCGGATCAACGGATTCTCCCGTGGGAGCAGGCTTGCCCGCGAAAGTGACTGCCAACGTGCAGACCGTTGGCAGGGCCATCGCCAGGCCTCACAGCCAGTAGGTCACCGCAAACCAGCCCAGGCCGCCCATCACCACGGTATAAGGCACCGCCATCCAGACCATCCGGCCATAGGACAGGCGAATCAGCGGTGCAATCGATGAAGTCAGCAGGAACAGGAACGCGGCCTGGCCGTTGGGAGTCGCGACGCTGGGCAGGTTGGTGCCAGTATTGATGGCCACGGCCAGGGTCTCGAACTGCTCGCGGCTCATGTGACCGGAAACGAAGGCCTGTTTCACCTCGGTGATATAGATGGTCGCCACGAACACGTTGTCACTGATGGCGGACAGCAGGCCGTTGGCGATGAACAGCATCCCTGGCTGCTGGTCGGCGGGCAGGGCCAGTACCCACTGGATCAGCGGCGTGAACAATTGCTGGTCATGAATCACCGCCACCACCGCGAAGAACACCACCAACAAGGAGGTGAACGGCATGGCATCCTTGAATGCGTTGCCGAGTCGATGCTCGTCGGTGATCCCCGTGAACGCGGTGATCAGTACGATGACCATCAGGCCGATCAGGCCGACTTCGGCAATGTGCAGGGCCAGGGCCACGATCAGGATCAACGCGGCGATACCCTGCACGACCAGGGCTGCGCGTTGGCGTGAGGTGCGCTCGTGGTTGTCCTGGGCGGCGTAATCGGCCAGCACGGCTCGTACATTGTCTGGCAGCAGCGTGCCGTAGCCGAACCAGCGCAGTTTCTCCAATGCCACGCAAGTGACCAGTCCGGCTGCCAGCACTGGCAGCGATACAGGGGCGACCTTCAGGAAGAACTCCGCGAAGTGCCAACCCATTTCATGGCCGATCAGCAGGTTCTGCGGCTCGCCCACCAGCGTGCATACGCCCCCCAGGGCGGTGCCCACGGCGCCATGCATCAGCAAACTGCGCAGGAACGCCCGGAATTGCTCCAGGTCTCCATGGTGCAGCGAAGGCAGGTCATGGTCTTCATCGATGCTGCTGTCCTGGCGCGGGTCGTTGCCCGATGCCACGCGGTGGTACACCGAATAGAAGCCCACCGCGGCGCTGATGATCACCGCGGTGACGGTCAGTGCGTCGAGAAATGCCGACAGGAACGCCGAGAGAAAGCAGAACATCAAGGCCAGCAGTGCCTTCGAGCGCACGCCAAGGAGCAGGCGAGAGAACAGGAACAGCAGCAGGTCCTTCATGAAATAGATCCCGGCCACCATGAACATCAGCAGCAGGATCACCGGAAAGTTATGGGTCAACTCGTCGTACAGGGCCTTGGGCGTAGTCATGCCCAGGACCAGGGCCTCGATCAACAGCAGGCCGCCAGGCATCAAGGGATAGCATTTGAGCGCCATGGCCAGGGTGAAGATGAACTCCAGCACCAGCATCCAGCCGGCAACGACCGGCCCGAGGGTCCACAGCGCCAGGGCATTGAGGATCAGGAAGGCGACGATGCACGCTTTGTACCAGCGAGGCGAATGCCCAAGAAAGTTATGCGCGAAAGCTTCAGCCATTGAACCGGACATCGGCTGCTCCTTTTATTTAGAAGCGCGCAAGTTGCCGTAAGCAATGCGGAATATCAAGCGTAGGAAAAGATACTGTTGCGACTCAGGCCCAATACCGCGCCACGACTGCCCTGTAGTTGCCATGAAGGGAATAGCCGCCCACCAGGATTTTGTCATCTGCCTGCAATGCCAGGGAGGTGGCGGTATCCAGGCTGTAGCCGAGTCGGGTGCGAGTCCAGCCTCTGCCTTGGCCGAAAAACGGGTCGAGGCAGCCGTCCGGCAGATGCCGGGCCAGGACGAAGTCAGCCTCGATACCGCCGATGGTGGCGCCGGCGGTCACCAGCTTCCCGTCCGATTGAAGCTGCGCGGCGGTCCATTGGCTCGCGCTGCGCCCGATCTGTAGAAGCCGGCATTGTCCCTGGTTGAACTGGAGGTCCGCTTGGCCGTCCGGGCGTACCTTGAGTGTCAGGCACTGCATCGGGTCACGGCTGCTGCCGAACGCCTGCAGGTCGCCGTTTTCATGCTGGACGATCTGGCTGATCATCACGCTGCGCTCCTGGGTCGTGATGGACAGGAAACCGTTGTCGCCGAAGCTGTCATCGAGTCTGCCGCTGGGGTCATAGCGGGCCATCAGGCCTTGTTGGGGCAGGTCGATCGCACCGCCTGCGAGGATATTGCCGTCGGCCTGGAGTGCGAGGCAGCTCAGCCAGGTGTTTTTCAACAGGCGCCGGACCATCACGAAGCCGCCGCTGTTGAATGTGCTGTCCAGGCTGCCATCCGGCAGCAGGCGGATCAGGATGCCAACATGATCGGACAACTGAAAATGATGGTTGGCCAACAACAGGATCCGGCCATCGGCCTGCACGCGCATGTCGCAGGCTTCAAGGCCTGGTACGCCGGGAGGCAGCCAGGGATCACGCAGACCCTGGGAAAGATTGCCGCAAAGCCGGATGATTGTTCGCCCGGCGTGGCCGAAGCCTGGCACCGCGCGGCCTTGCTGATCGAACAACGCCAGGGCGGGCAGGGTGCGGTCGGCGCTTTCGTAGTGAAGACCCGATAACAGGATGCTTGCGTCGGGCAACACGATGACTTTGCCCGCCGTGGCTTCAAAGCCCTGCTCGAAAGCGCCGATGACGCAGCCCAGGGTACCGAACCCCTTGTCCGGCGAACCGTCATGGTTGAGGCGGGCAAGCCCGAAACGGCTGCCTTGGGCGGTCTCGACCTTGGCTGCCACCAGGATGCGTCCGTGGCGGTCGACGGCCATCCCCGTGGTCAGGCTCGACGTGCTGCCACGGAACTGAACCGACACCTTGCCGCCATTGGCAAAGCCTGAGTCCAACTGTCCGGCGTGGGCTACCGTCTTCGGCAGTCCAGGGGCGAAGTGATTGAGCATGCATGCCTCTCCTTGCGCGTCGACCGGCCCGGAGGGGCGATGACTGCATGAGGGCAACATTCAATCCCTGAAAGTGATGGCGTACAACTGTCAACTTCTACAGATATAGAAGCGTCTTGTGCCAGAACAATGGCTTTTTGACCCAGTGCAAAGCCTGCTTTCAATAAACAGCCTTCAGGCTCTGTATAAAACGCCTTGATACTCGTTCATGCTGCGTTGAAAACAGCCTCGCCTGGCATTCGTCTCAAGACTTTTCGTACAGAGCCTGACAGCCAGTTATTCAGGCATGGACCAGGATTGCAGTTTGTAACCTTCCTGGCTCAGTTCGGCGCGTGCCTGTTTCAACAGGTCGGCCAGTTGGGCTGGATCGGTATAGGCACTGCTGGGGATCTGGGTGCGTCCAATATGGGTATTGGTGCGGTCGACGACGGTCAGGCTCAGTTCGCCGTTACCGTCTTGTGGGGCCCAGGCCACGCATTGGAAAGGCTTAAATGCGCGGTCGGCAATCAAAAGAGCTTCGTTGATACGGAGCGGGGCGTTCATGGCGTTTTCTCTTAAAAGTGCCCAATCAAATGATGTGCCGTCGGTTGGGCGTACCGTGCGGCGGGTTACTTGTACTGATGTCCCGAACCCGGGATCAGGTCACACATTCCTTGAATAAATTTCGATTTTCTTTCAGACAGGGCAAAAAGGCTTTTGTTTGAAAGCCTCGTGAAAGATTCCGGCAAGTGGCAACTAACGAAATGCTCGCTTATAACCGCTTTAATGCCCAATCAATAATTAATTGATACAAGGGGGTGTCAACTTCTTGCTACTGTTACATGCAGGTTCGCCAAACGACTGTTTCTACTCATTTTTCTTATTTTTGGCGCCAAGGATCAGTCATGATCGAAGCCAGTACGTTGCGTCGTCTGCTCGTGGTTGATCCCTGCGATGATTGTCATCGCCTGCTGCCGGGGTTACGCGGCATTGGTTGGGAAGTGGACAGTTGCTCCCTCGAGCATGCAGGCGATCGCTCCTGCGATGTCGGCCTCTTGCGGCTGCAGCCCTTTCACCTGGAGCGCCCGGAGGCGGTCAAGGAGCTGATCAGCCGCAGCGGCGCCGAATGGATCGCGGTACTCAACCAGGAAGTGCTGCACCTCAAGAACGTGGGGGATTTCGTCTGCGAATGGTTCTTCGATTTCCATACCTTGCCTTTCGACGTATCCCGGGTCCAGGTGACGCTGGGTCGAGCGTTTGGCATGGCGCGGCTGCGGGGGCAGGGTTCTGTCCACGTTGACCAGCCCGAACATGAGCTGCTGGGCGACAGCAAACCCATTCGCGAGCTGCGCAAGTTGTTGCACAAACTGGCGCCCACCGAATCGCCTGTATTGATTCGCGGTGAGAGCGGCACCGGCAAGGAGCTGGTGGCGCGCACCCTGCATTCCCAGTCCCAGCGGCGCAACAAGCCGTTCATTGCCATCAATTGCGGGGCCATTCCCGAGCATCTGATCCAGTCGGAACTGTTCGGCCATGAGAAAGGGGCCTTCACCGGCGCTCATCAGCGCAAGATCGGGCGCATCGAAGCCGCCCACGGCGGGACATTGTTCCTGGATGAAATTGGTGACCTGCCCCTGGAACTGCAGGCCAACCTGCTGCGTTTCCTGCAGGAGAAACACATCGAACGGGTCGGCGGCAGCCAGCCCATCCCCGTGGACGTGCGGGTATTGGCCGCCACCCATGTGGATCTTGAGGCGGCCATCGAGCACAAGCGGTTTCGCGAAGACCTGTACTACCGCCTGAACGTGCTGCAAGTGGTGATGGCGCCCTTGCGTGAGCGCCACGGCGACTTATCGATGCTGGCCAGTCACTTCTCCCATCTCTACAGCCAGGAAACCGGCCGCCGGCCGCGCAGCTTCAGCGAGGACGCGCTGGTGGCGATGGGCATGCATGACTGGCCGGGCAACATCCGGGAACTGGCCAATCGTGTTCGTCGCGGGCTGGTATTGGCCGAGGGGCGGCAGATCGAAGCCCGGGACCTGGGCCTGGCCAGCCACCAGGGCGTCGTGGCACCGATGGGCACCCTCGAAGACTACAAGACCCGCGCCGAGCGCCAGGCACTGAGCGACGTCCTCAACCGGCACAGCGATAACCTGAGCGTGGCGGCCCGGGTGTTGGGCGTGTCTCGCCCGACGTTCTACCGCCTGCTGCACAAGCATCAGATCCGCTAGGCCCTGAAAGTAATTGTGGCAGCGGGGGCGGCCGCGGATGATGCAGCCGCCTCGCTCCCACAAGGGCATTGCTCGTCTATCTTGTATTGCCTGAGCGTCGCTCGGCGACTTTTCGTACGCCTTAGAAGTAATACGGGAATTTCAGACTGAAGGAGAAATCCGGTGCGTCGTCGGTCAGCCCGATGGACAGGTTGGGCACGATGGTCAGGTTATCGGAGGCGGCCACGGTCATGCCGATATTGAAATAGCCTGCGTTGGCGTCGCTGGAGACCACCGACTCCCAATCCCCGCCGTCCTGCTTGAGCTTGCTGTTCTTCTGGATCAGGTCGGACACCGAGAACGACATGCTCATCTTCTCGTTCAAGGCGAAGGCGATGCCCGCGCCGATCTGGAAGCTGTCACCGATGCGCACTTTGCCAGGTACTTCCTGGTTGACGGTGGAGCTGATGTCGTCGAACGACTCCTCGAAGTTATGGGTATAGGACAGGCTGCCGAAGAGCACGGCCGGATCGAAGGTCTTGACCAGGGAGATCCCGGGGGTGATCGACCAGACGCCATTGCCGGTGGGCAGGTCCTCGGGCACGAACAGATTGGTGTTGGCCTGGGATTGGCGCAGCTTGATGCCGAACGGATCCTTGCCGGTGGGCGCCTTGACGCGCAGGGTCACCACCGCATCGGGGGTATCGATGGACTCGTCCATGAACTTGTAGGCAATGCCGAAATTGACGTCGCCGATGGTCGGGTCGCGGGTGACGGTTTCTTCGCTGGTCACCCCGGCCGCGCCCTGGTTGGCGCCGCCGGACTGGTAGGTGGATTCGCGATAGATCACCGGTACGTTCAGGTCGAACTGCCAGCGGTTGTCGAAGTTGTAGCGACCGGTCAGGTCCAGTGTCCAGGTGTCGGCCTTGATCCGGTCCAGGTTGATGTTGCCCAGGAAAATCGAATCCAGGGCCAGGAAACCGTTGAGGATCAGTTGCCGTGTGTCATAGCGCGAATAGGTCACGCCGGTCTCGAAGCTGAACTTGCCACCGCCAAAGAAGCCGCTGGCTTCGTCGTAGAGGTTGGAGACGCTCTGGGCGGGCTGGGAGTCTGCGGCGAGGGATTGTCCGTAGCCACTGCCACCGCTGGCAGTCGTGCCGCTTCCGGCAACAGTCTGATTGCCTTTCATGTCGGCCGGTGACTTGACCAGGCGCTTGGGCGGCGGGGCGGCGGGTTGGTCTTCCACCTGGCGAACCCGCTGTTCGAGGACCGCCAGGGCCTTCTGCTGGACCTCATAGCGTTGCCTGAGCTCCAGCAGTTCCTGTTTCAGGGCTTCGATTTCCGCATCCTGTGCCGCTTGCAGCAGAGGGGCAGGCAACAGCGTGCTCAAACACATCACAGCGCGCAACGATACGGATCGATACATGAGGTATGCCATCCCTATAAGCCCAGTGGTCGCAAGCAGCGCCGTTCAATAGCCAAGGTTGCGAAGGCCGCGCAACTGGGTCAGGTTGCAGTCCAGTGTCCCGGCGCTCGGGCCGTTGTTGTTCAGCACCACGTTGAGCTGCGTCATGTTGTTGACCAGGTTGCTGTTGCCCAGCAGGCGGGTGTTCTGCAGCAAGCCGCCCTGGGCTACCTGTTGCAGGGTGCTGCCCTGGTTGTGGCTCGCCTGGATCGCCATCTGCACGCCGCTGCCGGTGGCCTTGACCGCGACACTGCCGGCGGCGTTGCTGCCGGTGATGGTCTGGCCGCTGCTCAGCAGTTGGCCCTGGGATGGCGTCAAGGCAGGAGCCTGGCTGCTTTCCTTCACGTTGATGCTGACAGTGTTGTAGGCCGTGTTGCCGTCGCCCGCGGCGCGTACGCTCTGAGTCACGCCCTGGCCCGTGCCCAGGCCCGCACCGCCGGAGATAGTGCCGTTGCCTTGTTCGGCAGTGTGGCCGTTGCCGGCCTGCTTGATGGTGGAGACGTAGAACTCGGGTTTGACGGTGGCGGCCTGGATCTGCATGGAGCTGGTTGCGCCGATCAGATCACCGCTGGCGTTGCGCCAGGTACTGCTCATGACGATGCCGAAGCTGATGACTCGCCCGGGCATGACATAACGACCACGCAGCTCGGAAAGCTCCTGGTCCTTGACTTCGATGGGTTTGAATCCGCCATGGGCGTAGCCCGAGACCGTCGCGACCAGGCAGGCAAGCGACAGCCAGTATGAAGTTTTCATGTACTGCTCCCGGAGCATCCTGCTCCTTTTTTACTTATTTGTTGGCAAGTGGTCGGCGATTAAAAGAAGTCGCTCTGTATGAAGCCGAAATCCATCAGTTCCGCATCCTTGACCGGGTTGAACCCGTCCAGCTTGTTGCGTGCCGTCAAAGGTTGCGGAGGGCTGCGCAGCGCATTGGCCTTGTCATAGCCGGGACCGACGATGGCAAAGACGATGCCGTTCCAGCCTTTGACGAAATCGTCATGGGCGTAGCGCTTGTGCCCCAGCACCGGATCGCCGATGTAGACCCATTGCTTGTCGGCACGCTGCAGCACCACGAAGTGCTTGTAGCCACGTATCTCCATCAGGACCACCACGGGGATCGTCACGGCTTCGAGCTTTTGCGCGGGTATCCGGTAACCCCGGGCGCGCATGCCGATGCTTTCCACGTAACGCTTCATGTCGAGCATGGAAAAGCCCTGGGTGCGAACCAGGTCCTGGTCGGCATTGACCAGCATGCCCTTGATGACGTGCTCCTCATCGACATCGAGCCAATAGGCCTGGCGCAGCACCGTGGCGAGGGCGGCGGCACCGCAACTGAAGTCGGTCTTCTGCTCGACGATGTCGCGGAACTTGCGCTCGCGCAGGCTTTGCACCGGCTTGTAGACCAGCATGCCGCCCGGCAAGGCGGCCACGGGGATCTGCGCAGCCTCGGCCATGAAGGCCATGCACAGCAGCAGGGAAAGGGCAATCGCGCGCATGATGGATACGCCTTATGGAAATCCTGGAACAGAAGCCCCGTTGCCGGGGCTTCGTTTCATGCGCGACTACATGCAGGCCTTGCAGCCGGCAGCGATGGACAGCGAGTTGCTTTGCTGGTTACCCACGCCTGCCGACACGTTGGCCCCGCCGTTGCCGGAGAAGCCGTTCATGGAATTGCTCATGGTGGCGTTATTGATCACTGGGGTTTTCCAGCCATCGCGGGTCAGCACTTGCTGAGTGTTGCTGCCGGCCAGTTCGAAAGTACCCACGGCGGAGAACTTGAACTTGTCGTCATCGTGGCCGCCGCCGTAGCCGCCCCTGTTGTCCCAGCCACCATGATCGTCTTCGGCGGTACCGGTGCCCTTGGCCTTGAAGGTGCCGGAAGCGGAGTAGGTGCTGGTGAGGGTGTCGGTCTTGTAGGTGCGCACACCTTTGTTGTCGACCTGCAGGCCGGTGGAGGACTGATCGGCCGAGGCGGACGCTTCTGCGATGCGACCTCCTGATACAGCGATGGCCAGGTTGTTTTTCTGTTGGTTGAAGTTGCCGGCAGTCACGTTGATGCCGATGTTGCCGGAGCCATTGTTGCCTGCATTGGTGAGCGAGGCGGTGTTATGGGTCGAGTTGTTCTTGACGTAGTTGTTGTTATTGGTTTGGGTGGCGCTGGAGGCGGCCACCGCCGAACCGAAGATGAAGCTTTCGTCGGCGGTGGCCAGGGCGGCGGCATTGTCCTGCTGGTTGCCGTCGCCAGCGGCGATGTTGGCGCCCATGTTGCCGTTGCTGCCATTGAGTGAGTCAGTGGCTTGCGCGGTGTTTCGGGTGGCCTGGTTGGTCACCACGTTGCCGTCGCTGTTCTGCTCGTCCATCACCGTAGCCCCAGCTCCGGCGTTGATGGACAGCAGTTGATCCAGCGTCGGCCCTTGAGGGCCATGGTGACCATGGCCGTTGCCGTTGCCGTTGCCGTTGCCATTACCGTTTCCGCCGGCCTGTGCGGCCATTGCCATGACAGCGGCGAGAGCGAAAACCAATGGTTTGAGTGCCATTGCAGGTTTCATGGTGTTTCTCCTTGCTTGTCGTCGGTGAAGTGTCAGTTTTTTGTTTCTTGTTTTTATTCCGGGTCAGTCAGCGACCCGTATGCTCAGGGTGTTAGCCATGCGGTTTCCCACCCCGGCGCTCTGGTTCACCTGGATGACCCCACGGCTGCCGGTGAATGCCTGGTCGCTGGTGACGACCTGGCGGCTTCCGGTTGGGGCGCCAGTTGCTCCTGAGTTCGATGACAACGCCACGTTCTGCTGAGAAAGCGCGCTGTCGTCCATGCCCTGCGGTTGGGCACTGATGCCCACCCGCATGACATTGGCCATCTGGTTGTTGGCACCGGCGGACTGGTTGACGCCCAGTACTCCGTTGCCGTTGGTGAATGAATGACCGCCGATGCGGGCGGTGGCGCTCATGGAAGCATTGGCCGGTGTATCCAGCCGCTGGTGAACGCGGGTGGTCGCCTGTGCCCCGGTGCCGATGGCGATGGCCCGGGTGTTGGTCTGCTGGGTCTGGTCGCCGGCCGCCTGGTTGACGTTGAGGTTGCCGGTGTAGCGGCCGCCGGAGTCCTGCAGGTTGGCATGGCTGACCAGCGCTGCACCCGGATCGGCGAACGCGGCGCAAGGGCCGAGCAGGGCGAGCAGCAACAGGGCCGGCTTCATGTCACTGTCCTCCCGCCAATCGACCCAGCGGGGCCAGGCCGGAACTCAGCGAGCGGTTGATGGTGCCGGAAATCGCACCACCGCTACCGCCCCCGTGGCCGGCACTCATGCCGGGCATGCCATTGGGGTTGGTCACGACGTTCAGGCCCTGCACGCCGGTATTGGTATTGACCGTGTTGCGGATCGACGAGCCGCTGGCGACGCTGGCGAAGTCGCCGTCGCTCAATTCGGTACTGGTCGTAGCCTGATGGATTCGATCGGAGGGGTTGGCGTTGACGGTGGTCGGGTAGGGGTCTTTGCCGCCGTTGCGACCTATGTGGATGGGCTGCACGTCACGGTCTAGCACAATGACGCCATTTCCTTCGGCTTGTACCGGCAGGCTGAGGGTTGCGCTGGTGGCGCAGCCGATCAGCAACAGGCAGGTCAAGCGTCTCTTGAAAGTCCCCACGGCATCGATTCCTTCTTCGGTGGGCTGGCCTTGGTCCAGCGCTGCGAAGGGGGCGGAGCAGTAGTTGTGCCGGTTTCTGAAAAACCTTTGTATTCAATGGCTTGTTGGCGAGCCGAGAGGGCCGCCTACGCAACCTGTTTCATTGCTGAGACAAGGCCGGCAGAGCCCGACGGGCGGCAGGCGGTCCGCTGGCTCTGGATCCAGTGTCTGGCGGCAGTGTCCGAAAAATTGACAGTCGCGATGGCAAAATGATGAAACAGCCTTGGATCCGTGTTTGGCGCCAGGCAGGTGTTGCATCGATGAAACACAACGATGGGAATAGGCCCGGTTGTAAAGGGTGGCGCGGGTTCAGGGACAATCCGGCGTTCAGGTACGCAGTAGTCGAGCCACGGCAGCGAAGACCTGGTCCCGACGTTGCGTCCAGTCACCTTCGATCACCTGGTAAGGACGGTGGTGACGGACCAGCCACTGCTCGATGGCTTCGAAGAACGCCATGCGTTCCTTCAGGTCGGGTTGGCAGCGCAGGCCGTCACCGGTCCAGTCGACCTGCTCGGGGCTCAGCAGCAAGTGCAGGTCGTAGTGGCGCGCCAGCAGGGCGGGTTCGAGCCAGTGCGGACAATCGCCGAACAGCGTCTGGCTCCAGAGGATGTTGCTCAACAGATGGGTGTCGAGGATCAGCAGGGTCGGTTGCCGGACGCGTGCCGCGTCTTCCCAGGCCAGTTGTCCGGCGGCGATATCAGGGATGTCCGCCAGGCAGGTATCGCGCCGGTGTCGTTCCATGAAGTGGCGAACGTATTCATCCACCCGCAAGCCGCCGAACTGTTCCTGCAGTTGCTTGGCCAACCAGCTTTTGCCGGCGGACTCCGGGCCGGTCAGCACCACCACCTTCATGCGCGCAAGGCCGGGTCGGCACGCCACTCCCGCCAGCCTTGCACGGCCAGCAGGGTGAACAGGGCATAAAGCCCGGCGGTGAGGTACAAGCCCTTGTAGATGAACAGGCCCACGAAGATCACGTCCAGGACGATCCACAACGGCCAGCATTGCACGCGTTTCTGCGCCATCCACCATTGAGCCACCAGACTGAAGCCGGTGAGCGCCGCATCGAGCCAGGGTTGCGCCGCGTCCGTCCAGTGCGCCATTGCCGCGCCGAGCATCAGGCTTGCGGCTGCGCCCATGGCCAGCCCGAGCATCACCGAAGGCCCTCCCAGGCGTGTCACCTGCCGGCCGTCATGATGCTGCCCGGCACGCGTCCATTGCCACCAGCCGTAAAGTTGCAGCACGGCGTAGACCACTTGCAGCAACATATCGGAGTACAGCTTCACACCGAAGAAGATCCAGGTGTACAGCAACACCATGACCAGGCCGATCGGCCAGCACCAGGGGTTCTGCTTGACGGTCAGCCAGACAGCGATCACGCCGAGGACTGCGGCAAACAGTTCGAGCCCGGACATGGCGGTTCCTCAGGGAGTGGAAGGGGCGGGGATTGTAAACGGTATGCAGGGGATAGCTCCAACCTCCATCCGTGGGGGCCAGCATCGATTCCGGGGAAACTGCATAGAACCTGTGTGGGAGCAGGTTGGCTCCCACACAGGTCCAGGACGGGCGGTTGTCCCGCCCTGGTGGTCGTCAGACGCGGAACTGTTTGAGCAGTCCGTTCAATTGTTCGCTCAGTTCCCTGAGCCGGGCGCTGGCCAGGCTCGACTGTTCCGCCGCCAGGGCGGTGCTGTGGGACAGGCCGGCGGCCTGGGTCACGTTCTGGTTGATGTCCTCTACCACGTGGGCCTGTTGCAGGGTGGCACTGGCGATGGAGGCGTTGAGGCTGTTGAGGTTGCGCAGGGCCTGGCCGATGGCGTTGAGACTGGCGCCGGCCAGGCCGGCCTGTTCGATGGTCAGTTGCGAGGCACGGCTGCTGTCGCTGATGACTTTCACCGCGGCTTCGGAATGGCTCTGCAGGCGCTCGATCATTGACTGGATTTCCGCCGTGGACTTTTGCGTGCGCTGGGCCAGCAACCGCACTTCATCGGCCACTACCGCGAAGCCACGACCCTGTTCCCCGGCGCGAGCGGCCTCGATCGCGGCGTTGAGGGCCAGCAGGTTGGTCTGTTCGGCAATGGAGCGAATCACCTCCAGCACGCTGCCGATCTGGGTGCTTTCGCTCGCCAGGGTGCGAATCACTTCCACGGCCTGGTCAATGGTCTGGGAGAGACGGTCGATCTGCTGCAGGCTGCCGTCGATGTTGACCTGGCCCTGCTGGGCCTGGGATTCGGCGTCGCGCATTTCGCTGGCGGCATGTTCGGCGTTCTTGGCCACGTCCTGCACGCCGTAGGTCACTTCGTTGATCGCCGTGGCGACCAGTTCCATCTGTTGCGATTGCTGTTGGCTGCGTTCCTGGGCTTGTGCGGCGTCGTTGCCCAGTTCATTGGACGATTGCCCCAGGGCACCGGCGGAGGCCTGCAATTGGCTCACCACCTGCCGCAGCTTGGCGGTGAAGGCGTTGAAGTGCCGGGCCAGCTGGGTGACTTCGTCCTGCCCGTGGGTGTCCAGGGTCCGGGTCAGGTCGCTTTCGCCGCTGGCGATATTCGCCATGGCGTGGACCGTCTCCTGCAACGGCCGCACGATGCTGCGCACGATCAGCGCCAACAGCAGGCCCATGATCAGCGCGATCACCAGGCCGATCACCGAAGCTTTGATCAATTGGGCGAGGAATTCGGCCTGTACGTCATCCACGTACACGCCCGAACCGATGATCCAGCCCCAGGGCTGGAACAGGGTGACGTAGGAAGTCTTGCCCACCGGTGCCTCCGCGCCCGGTTTCGGCCACAGGTAGTTCACCATGCCGGCGCCCTTGGTCTTGGCGATGGACACCATTTCGTTGAACAGCGCGAACCCGTTCGGATCGCGGATCGCCGAGAGATTCTGGCCTTCGAGCTTGGGGTTGGTGGGGTGCATGAGCATGACCGGGGTCAGGTCGTTGATCCAGAAATAGTCGTTCTGGTCATAGCGCAGGCCCCGCACGGCATTGAGGGCCTGCTTCTGCGCGGCCTCCCGGGTCAGCGTGCCGGCCGTTTCCAGGCCATGGTAGTAGTTCAGCACGCCACTGGCGGTCTGGACCACATGCTGGGTTTTCTGCACCTTTGCCTGATGGAGGTCGGTGTGGATCTGTTTGAGCATCAAGGCGCCCAACATGAACATCATCACGATGGCCACGCCCAGGATGAGCCACAAGCGTCGACTGATCGATACACTGCGCAAACTATTCATACGCTGTCACTCCGGTTTCTTGTTCTTGTCGTCCGCGGCGCTTGGGCCATAACGCGGCGGCGTTATCAGGGCTTGTCTGATAGGATTTCGGCCTCGCGGCGAAAAACCTGAGCCTGGCGTCGATCTTTCATTGGTTTTTTTTGAACGGTCGCCGTTATCGTGCTCCCGCTGCTTTTGCACTGGCTTGACACTTGAATATCGATGAGGCCTGCGCATACCAGGTCTTTTTTGGGGGATGAATGGATTTGTGGACCGCCTTACAGGCACTGATTCTTGGCGTTGTAGAGGGCTTGACGGAGTTTTTGCCGATTTCCAGCACGGGGCACCAGATCGTGGTAGCCGACTTGCTGCATTTTGGTGGCGAACGATCCATGGCGTTCAATATCATCATCCAGCTGGGGGCGATCCTGGCGGTGGTCTGGGAGTTCCGACGCAAGATCTTCGACGTGGTACTGGGCCTGCCCACCCAACCCTCTGCCCGACGGTTCACCGCGAACCTGCTGATCGCCTTCCTGCCCGCGGTGGTGCTGGGCGTGCTGTTCGCCGACCTGATCCACCACTATCTGTTCAACCCGATCACGGTGGCCACTGCGCTGGTGCTGGGCGGTTTGGTGATGCTCTGGGCCGAGCGGCGCCAGCATGAAGTACACGCCGAAACCGTTGACGATATTTCCTGGAAAGACGCGCTGAAGGTCGGACTTGCCCAGTGCCTGGCCATGATTCCCGGCACCTCGCGCTCGGCCTCGACCATCATCGGCGGCTTGCTGTTCGGCTTGTCGCGCAAGACCGCGACAGAGTTCTCGTTCTTCCTGGCGATGCCGACCATGGTCGGCGCGGCGGTCTACTCGGGCTACAAGTATCGCGAGCTCTTCGTTCCGGCGGATTTTCCGGTCTTCGCCATCGGTTTCATCACGGCCTTCATCTTCGCCATGATCGCGGTCAGGGGGCTGCTGCGGTTCATTGCCAGCCACAGCTACGCGGTGTTTGCCTGGTACCGGATCGCGTTCGGCCTGTTGATCCTGGCGACCTGGCAATTCGGCTGGGTGGATTGGGCGACAGTCCAGCCATGAAAGGGCCGGCCATGAACGGTCCGGGCCTGCGCAAGCCTGCTACGCGTCAGGCGGCGGGTGGCGTGCAGAACCTGCGGCTCAAGTGGGTCGTGTTTGCGCTGTTGTGCGCCTTGCCACTGCTGGGTTCCTTGCTGCTTTGGCTGCAAGAGGCGTCGTGGCTGCCGCTGGCGGCCTACGGGGCCGTCAGCCTGATGACGTTTCTGCTCTACTGGAATGACAAGCGCAAGGCCCGCGCCGAGGCCTGGCGCACCCCGGAGAACGTCCTGCACGCCATGGAACTGGCGGGCGGCTGGCCCGGGGCATTGCTCGCCCAGCAAATGTTCCGCCACAAGACCCGCAAGGTATCGTTCCAGGTGGTGTTCTGGTTCATCGTGGTGCTGCATCAGGTGTTCTGGATCGATCAGTTGTTCCTGGGCGGCCATCTGCTGGCGCTGTTCTGAATCAGGGCAACAGCAAGCCGACCTGGGTGCGCTTGGGCAGCTTGCTGACCACCAGTTGATGGGAGCGTTGCAGCAGGCCCCGCAGTTCTTCGGCGCCCAGCGGGTAGGGCGTCTGCATGATGATCCACTGGGCCCGGGCCAGATAGGGGGCCGGGTGGATGCCCGGTCGATCGCAATGGCCCAGGAACAGGTCCTTGTCGACCTTGAACGCCAGGGAGTCACCGCGCAATCCCTGCAAGGCGAACATCTTGTTCCCGGCGATGGAGAACACCCGCACGCCGCCCCATTTGTAATCTTCCCTGGCGCCGGGCAGGCCCAGGCAGAAGCGGGCGACGTCCTCTTCGCTCAAACTCATAGCGTCCTGTCTCCACAACGGGCAAAGGCTTCCACCAGATGGTCGATCCAAGCCCGCACCGCCGGCAGCAGTCCGCGTCGGTGGGGATAGACGGCCTGCAGCCAGCCATCGGGCAGCGACCAGCCTGGCAATAGTTCCACCAGTGTGCCGTCCCTCAACTCCTGTTCGCAATACATGCTGGGCAGTAGGGTAAAGCCCAGGCCGGCCAGGGCGCAGGCGCGGCGGACGATGAAATCGTCGATGCCCAGGCGCGCTTCCAGGGCCAGGTCGACACTTTCCCCATCGGCATTGAGCAGGCGCAGGTGCACCAGGCGGTCGGCTTCCAGGGCACCCAGCACGGGCAATTGCCTGAGGTCTTCCGGGGTCTCGATCCGGTGCCCTTCGACGAAGGCGGCGCTGGCCACCATGATCAATCGTGCCTGGCGCAGGCGCCGGGTCATCAGCAGCGGGTCCTCGTCCCCCAGGTCGCGCACCCGCAGCGCCACGTCGATGCCTTCGCTCACCAGGTCCACGCGACGGTTGAGCAGGATCATTTCCAGCTGCACCTGGGGGAATTTCTCCAGGAAGTCGGCCACCACGCCGGGCAGCATCTCGTGGGCCAGCCCCACCGGGCTCGAAACCCTCAGCCTGCCTCGCGGTGCGCTGGACATGCTTGCCACGGCTTCGTCGGCCATTTCGGCCTCCAGCAGCATGGCCTGGCAATGGCGCAGGTAGCGTTCCCCCACGGCGGTCAGCTTCAACTGTCGGGTGGTGCGTTGAAGCAGCCGGGCACCGAGGCGTTCTTCCAGCTCGGCGATGCGCCGGGATAACCGTGACTTGGGAATGCCCAGTGCCCGTCCGGCGGCGGCGAAACCACCGGCTTCGACGACTTTGGCGAAATAGTACAGATCGTTGAGGTCTTGCATGTAAAGCCCGATTGTCCTGTCAGTGGAACGAACTATCGCATCAATGCTGGCTAATCGGCCATTGGTTTCATCGGTAGGATTGTCACCAATCGATCGCCTCGGTAGCGATTCCACTTGGAGAGCACTTCATGAAACTTCTGCACATCGATTCGAGCATCCTCGGAGACAACTCCGCTTCTCGCCAGCTGAGCCGCGAAGTGGTCCAGGCCTGGAAAGCCGCCGAGCCGGACGTGGAGGTGACCTATCGCGACCTGGCCGCCGACGCCATCAGCCACTTCTCCGCCCAGACGCTGGTGGCGGCCGGTACCAGCGCCGAATTGCGCGACGCCGCCCTGCAGCATGAGGCGCAGCTCAGCGCCGCCACCCTGGCCGAATTCCTGGCGGCGGATGCACTGGTAGTGGCTGCGCCGATGTACAACTTCACCATCCCGACCCAATTGAAGGCCTGGATCGACCGTATCGCCGTCGCTGGCCAGACCTTCCGCTACACCGAAGCCGGTCCGCAAGGCCTGTGCGGCAACAAGAAACTGGTCATCGTATCCACCGCCGGCGGCCTGCATGCCGGCCAGCCAAGCGGCGTGGGCCATGAAGCGTATCTGAAACTGCTGTTCGGTTTCCTCGGCATCACCGACATCGAGATCGTCCGGGCCGAAGGCCTGGCTTACGGTGATGACATGCGCACCAAGGCCATGAGCGAAGCCAAGCTGCAGATCGGCGAGCAGTTCGCCGCCGCATAACGCTGTTGAATCCTCCGGGAGCGGCCCGCCCGCGATAGCGGTGTGTCATCCAGCAGCGATGCCGGGCGATACATCGCTGTCGTGGGCGGGCTTGTTCTTACCGTGCATATCGAAACCCTTGTAAAACGCTGTATTCTGGCTGCCGGGTGCACGTCAGGGCGGCGAGCGGACAGGTCTCTGTCGTTCGCTGGTGAAGGTGGAAGAGTCGATGAAGCGTCTTGGTGCAGGGTTACTGCTTGGTTTGCTCGGCAGCCTGGTGACAGTACAGGCCGCACCGGGGCTGGAGCCTCATTGGAGTGCCGGTTTCCATGAGCTGAGCTTCCTCGATCCGCTGGACCACCAGCCCATGCGTGCCATCGCCTTCTATCCGTCGACCGCCCGGGAGCAGACCAGCCGGTTGGAAGGCTATGAGATCGATGCCGCGCCGGACGCCCGGATCGCCATCGGCCGCTTTCCCATGCTGATGCTGTCCCATGGCAACACCGGTACGCCGCTGGCCTTGCATGACCTGGCCACGTCCCTGGCGCGCAAGGGGTTCGTGGTGGTGGCGGTGATTCATCCGGGCGATAACGCCCAGGACCACAGCCGGCTCGGCACCTTGAGCAATCTGTACGGACGGCCCATCCAGATTTCCGAAGCCATCACCGCAACGTTGAGCGACCCGATGCTGTCGCCGTTCGTCAATGCCGGGCAGGTGGGCGTGATCGGCTATTCGGCCGGCGGCGAAACCGCGTTGATCCTGTCGGGCGCCACCCCGGATCTCGATCGCCTGCGTCGCTACTGCCATGAGCGGCCGGATGATCGCGATGCCTGCAACACCCAGGGCGAGCTGATTGCCGACCGCGACGACCTGCATCCGGTGGCCGACCCCAGGGTCCGGGCGTTGTTGTTGATGGCGCCGTTGAGCCTGAAGTTCGGCCGTCATACCCTGGCCGACGTCCATGTGCCGGTGCTGCTGTACAGCGGCGATGGCGACAAGTTGGTGGCCTTTGACAAGAATGCCGCCGCCCTGGCCCGCAAACTGCCCACCGCGCCGGATTTCAAGACCCTGGCCGGGGCCGGGCATTTCGTGTTCATGGCCCCTTGCACTGAAGAGCAGATCGCCGCGATGCCTGCGCTCTGCACCGATGCCGATGGCGTCGACCGCAAGGACATCCACCGCACCATGATCTCCGAAGCAGGGCGCTTTTTCAGCCAGGCCTTGGGTAGGCCGACCCGCGCCGGCCTGCGGACCGCGGATCAATAAGCGGCTTTTCCGGCACGCTGGCGTAGCAGCAGGGTCAAGGCCAGGCCGCTGATCGACAGTACAGCGGCGCTGAAAAAGATCCATGAATAACCCAGGTTCAACGCCACCGCGCCCATCATGGGCCCGGCAATCGCCAGGGCCAGGTCGAAGAAGACGGCGTAGGCACTCAATCCCGCGCCGCGGCTGGTGTTCGGCACCTGCTTGATGGCCTCCACGCCCAGCGCCGGGTACACCAGCGACAGCCCGAAACCGGCCAGCCCCGCGCCCACCAGGGCGAACCCTGTGGAAGGCGCCAGCCACAGCAACACCAGCCCGAGGGTTTCGATGCTCATGCACGCAATGGCAGAGTTGAACCCTCCGAAGCGGCCGATGCTGGAAATGAACAACAAGCGCGAGAGGATGAAACAGATGCCGAAGACGGTCAGGCACCAGGCCGCGCCGGTCCAGCCGCGACTGAGGTAGAACAGGGTTATGAATGTCGTGAGCGTGCCATAGCCGATCGAGGCCAGGCACAGGCTCGTTCCAAACGGCGCGATACGGCCGAATACCGCCCGGAAAGGCAGGCGCTCGCCACGAACCACCGGCACCGACGGTTTATTGCGAATCAGCAACAGCGCCCCACCGGCCAGCAGCGACAAGGCGACCCCCAGGCTGGCGAAACCCAGGTCGCCCACCATCACCACTCCCAGGGGGGCACCGATGGCGATCGCGCCATAAGAGGCGATGCCGTTCCAGGAAATCGAACGGGCCGTGTGTTCCACTCCGACCTGGCCCATACACCAACTGATGGTGCCTACGCCGATCAGGCCCTGGGCCACCCCCAGCAACAGCCGGCCGCCGATCAGGATCAGCAGGCTCAGCAGTGGCAGGCTTTGCAGCAAGGTGGAGAGCAGGGTCAGCCCCCCGCTGAGCACGATACCCGACAAACCGTAGACAATCGCCCGCTTGGTGCCGACGCTGTCCGATAGCCGCCCGGCCATGGGCCGGCTGAGCAGGGTCGCCAGGTACTGCGAGCCGATGGTCAATCCGGCCACCACCGCACTGAAGCCCAGTTGCTCGTGGACGTAGCCCGGCAATACGGCAATCGGCAGGCCGATGCAGAGAAAGGCAATGAACGTGTAGAAAACGATGGAGACGATCTGCAGGGTGACTGACAGGGAGCTGGGGGCGGATTGAGGCGTTGACATGGAGCTCGTTCGCGGGCGGCGGCGGGAGAGGTCCATGATGGCGCGAGATGGGGAGAAAAGAAAGCAGGCTAACTAAATGGCCGGGCCAAGGCCTTTGAACCCGGCTCGCGCCTATGGGGATGCCGAATGCAAAAAAGCCCTGTCGCATTGGACAGGGCTTTTCATTGGCCGTTGGGGACGGTCCTAGAACATCACACCCTGGCTGCGCAGGTAGTCGTCATAAGTGCCGCTGAAGTCGACGACGCCGTCGGCGCTCAGTTCGATGATGCGGGTGGCCAGGGACGACACGAACTCGCGGTCGTGGCTGACGAAGATCAGCGTGCCCGGATAGTTTTCCAGCGCCAGGTTCAGCGCTTCGATGGATTCCATGTCCAGGTGGTTGGTCGGTTCGTCCATCACCAGTACGTTGGGCTTCTGCAGGATCAGCTTGCCGAACAGCATGCGGCCCTGTTCGCCACCGGAGATCACCTTGACCGACTTGAGGATCTCATCGTTGGAGAACAGCATGCGACCCAGGGTGCCCCGGATCATCTGTTCGCCCTGGGTCCATTGGCCCATCCATTCGAACAGGCTGACGTCGTCTTCGAAGTCATGGGCGTGGTCCTGGGCGTAGTAGCCCAGCTCGGCGCTTTCGGTCCATTTCACCGAGCCGCTATCGGGTGTCAGTTCGCCCATCAGGGTGCGCAGCAGGGTGGTCTTGCCGATACCGTTGGGGCCGATGATCGCCACACGTTCGCCGGCTTCGACGGTGAAGCTGAAGTTCTTGAACAGGGTCTTGCCGTCGAAGCCCTTGGACATACGCTCGACGGTGACTGCCTGGCGATGCAGTTTCTTGGTCTGCTCGAACCGGATGAATGGGCTCACGCGACTCGACGGCTTGACCTCGGCGAGCTGGATCTTGTCGATCTGCTTGGCGCGGGAAGTGGCCTGCTTGGCTTTCGAGGCGTTGGCCGAGAAGCGGCTGACGAAGGTCTGCAGCTCGGCGATCTGGGCTTTTTTCTTGGCATTGTCCGACAGCAGCTGCTCGCGGGACTGGGTCGCGGCGATCATGTACTCGTCATAGTTGCCCGGGAACAGGCGCAGCTCACCGTAGTCCAGGTCGGCCATGTGGGTGCAGACACTGTTCAGGAAGTGCCGGTCGTGGGAAATGATGATCATGGTGCTGTTACGCGCCGTGAGGATGTTTTCCAGCCAGCGGATGGTATTGATGTCCAGGTGGTTGGTCGGTTCGTCGAGCAACAGCACTTCAGGATCGGAGAACAACGCCTGGGCGAGCAGGACCCGCAGTTTCCAGCCCGGCGCCACCTCGGTCATCGGACCGAAATGCTGTGCCAGCGGAATGCCCAGGCCCAGCAGCAGCTCACCGGCACGGGACTCGGCGGTGTAGCCGTCCATCTCGGCGAACTCGGTTTCCAGCTCGGCTACGGCCATGCCGTCTTCTTCGGTCATTTCCGGAAGCGAGTAGATGCGATCACGCTCGGCCTTGACCTTCCACAGTTCCTCGTGACCCATGATGACCGTGTCGATCACGGTAAAGGCTTCGTAGGCGAACTGGTCCTGGCGCAGCTTGCCCAGGCGTACGTTCGGTTCGAGCATCACCTGGCCACCGGACGGCTCGAGATCGCCACCGAGGATTTTCATGAAGGTCGACTTGCCGCAACCGTTGGCGCCGATCAGGCCATAGCGGTTGCCCGCACCGAACTTGACCGAAACGTTTTCGAACAGCGGCTTGGCGCCGAACTGCATGGTGATGTTAGCTGTGGAGATCAATTACCTTACCTATCAATGGGTTAGAGCTGGTCATTTTCCCTGATACCGATGTGGTATCCATTCGGAGCTTCTCCAGCTCCGCCCAGTCCGAGCTTGAGGTTGAGCCAACGCGCATACGTCGCCAGCAACATTGGACGCTGTGGCCAAGCTGCTGAGCGATGAATGCGGGGGGCATGTTGGACGTTGCGCGCATTGTCGCATAAGTATGACGGCAGTTGTATGGCAGCCGAAAGCGCATCCGCACCTGACCCTTCATCAGCGGGCTTCCTTGCGGGAGCGCGTGATCGCTTCGCAGGAGGGTTGGAGGGCCAGAGCTGCCGGCCTGGCTTTCATGGAGCTGCGCTGTAAATGGCCTGCCGATCTCCTCGGGTACGTAAGGTCGCTCGCGGGAGGTTGTCGACAGGCACATCGATCGATCCGCATGTAACCGATAAAGCGCTATCCGCCGATCAGTGCCAGATCAGGTTTCACCAACTGCAAGTGGTGATTCGTCTTTCCAGTTTACGATGTTGCGTAACTGCGGCCCTTCGCTTGCCGATGTTATATAGCTGAGCCCAATACCTGGTTATTGTTTTATAGATCGATTGCCGGAATTAAGACGATTCTTAAAGAGCGGCCATTTCCTGGAATGAATCGATGCTCGATGTTATAAAAAAACCAGTGCCGGGCTGCAGCCGAATATTGGGAGTATTGATGGTTCTGTCTGGTCGTTGGCGGGAAGCTTGCAATTTCAATGAATGATTTTGTTTGTGGCAGGGATGGTTTGTTTTATGCGGTTTATCAAGTTCGGTGCCTTGGTCTGGCTACTGTCTCAAACGATAACGTTTACTGGACTGGCGGCGGCAGATGTTGATTTCGGTGGGACGACCCGGTTCGTCTTCAATGCCAGGGACAAGGCAAAAACAATTACGATCGAAAATGTTGGCAAGCAAGCCGTGCTGGCTCAGGTCACATTTGGTGATGGCGATGATCAGCAAGCTCTGGACGACTTGCCGCTTGCGCTTTCAAGACCATTAATTGAGATTCAGCCCGGAGACAAGCAGACGGTTGATATTCTGTATCAAGGGGTTGGGCTTCCTCGGGATCGGGAATCCTGTTTTCTATTGAGTGTGATGGATATTCCAAAGGTTCCTGCGGAGCAGAACAGGTTGCAGATTGTCCTGCGTCACCGCCTGAAGGTATTTTTCCGCCCCGCGTTGCCTATGTCTCCGACAGAAGCTTTTACCAGGTTGTATTGGCGGCAGGCGACCCAATCAAAAGATGCCATCCTCGATGCTCACAATGATTCGCCTTATTTCCAGACTCTCACGGATGTCCAATTCCTTGATCGGCAGGGGCGGGTGTGTGGGAAACCCGTGGCGCACCTGATGTTGCCCCCCTTTTCTACACGGGATGTACAGCTGGCCGATTGTGCAAAGCCAATAGCCAGGATTACCAGCACGTTCATCACGGATGAGGGCGATAGAACTCCGCATGTGATGGCTGTGACGCGTTCCACACCTAATTCAGGATCGCCGATATGAATAAAGCAATAAGTATCCTGGCAGCGCTTTCGTTGAGTTTCAATGTGTCTGAGTCCAAGGCCCAGAGCGAGGTGCAATACACCTGTGACAACACCTACACTCATGCAACTACGCAAGCCTTGCAAATCAATGCCTCTGTAACGATACCCGACTCGGCACCTGCAGGAACGGTAGTATGGCGGATGCCCGCCCAGGACCTGAACTACAACTGCTGGTTAGGACCTTCGACGTTTGCGACCTATTTTTTTCTTAATCCCCTCGGCCGGGATTTTGGTCCGGATATAGAAGTCGGGGTGACGTTGAATGGCACTGACTATCGCCCGTCTGTTACCAAGTCTGTGCGCGCAAGGACCATGCCTACGAACAGTACGTCGGTAGGGCAGATAAATGTCAATGAGTTCGGATATTACAAGGCCTCTTTGTTTATTTTAAAAAAGACCGCTGCAAGCACGACTTCACAGACCAGGACAGTAGACCTGAACAACTATGTTCCCTATACGATTGGGAAGGAGGGGCAGCCTATTTCGGGGTTGCTCTCTGTAGTGGTCAAAGGCCTCACCGCCAACCTCATCCCCTGTTCGTCCACGGTTACCGTGAACCCTACTACCATGAGTTTCGGAAATATCATCAGTGCTGGCGCAACTCCCGGGCTTGAAATCAAGCGTGCCACCTTCTCGCTCTTTGAACAACGTACCTGTCAAGGTACCGCCGTGTATGGTTTGAACGGGATTCTGCGACCCGCGGAGAACGCGATTCTATACGACAGTATGGGAACCCTGGTGCCCAAGGATAATGATTCGGTCGGTATCGAAATCCTGGATGCCGACAACCACACCCCGCTGCGCTTCAACAACGCGTTCGTGGTGATTCCTCAAGTCAGCTCGACCAGTAACAGCAAGCAATTCGAGGCTCGTTTGAAGTGGCGCACGGATAAACCCAAGCTGGGCAGCTTCAATGCCGGCGCTATCTTTGACGTGTACTACAAGTAGCCCAGGCCACCGATCGTCTGGGCTTTCACATCGTCAATCGAAGTGGTGTCACAATGATTCTACGTGGCAGGGCACCTGATCCCTGGTAATCCGCCGATTTCATGTGTGACCTCATGCCTTCGATTGACGATTTTCGCTTCAACGCCCATCACCTGCTGCTCGATCTCGATGCAGCCACGAATCATCTCATGATGCTCGTCGTTTCTCGCGAAGTTTCAGGGGTTCGCTGGGATGAGGCGGTCTCTCGCCATAGGCGTGCATATGAAGCCTGGGCTTGTCTATCCACCGGGGTCCAGACGGACCCGATGCCTGCCCTTGATGGACGACCGGTCGAAGGTGGTACTCCGTCACCCTAGGCTCTGCACAAAAGTCTTGAGATGAAGGTCAGGCAAGGCGAAAACAGCTGGCGATCACCCGCGCGCAGGACGGGCCCACCCGTCATGGCGCTCGCTACTCCACGATGCAGATCCAGCGATGATTCTGCCGGTAGGGTGCACGGGTGAATGCCACGTCCGAGACCAGAACCATGCCTTGCTCTTGAAGCGCTTCGGTCAGTTGCACGAGTGTCTCTGCTTCGATAGTCATCTCTGTTACCTCGTCAGATTACTGCGTTCATAATTCTTGACCGAGCGGGCAAGTGACTAATTCATTTTTTCTAGGGAGCTGATGCCTGGAGTGCATCGGCGCTTCTGATTCAGTCCTTATGACATTGTCTGGGGGCGTGGCTGGGCCGAGGGCGCTTGGGGAGGGGGGCCGGGCATGACAGTTTTTCACAATTGAGGGTAACTTTCAGTTACAAAGTGTGGCTAAAATGCCATCTTTCAGATGCCCTCACGCTGCCGCTTGGTGGGGAGAGCAGTCCGTTCACTTAAGCTGTGTGACGAATCGCGTGAAACTCATCATTGTTGCGATCTATATCCTCTCCATCGGCTATGTGCACTTGCGTGGGCGTGTGCGGCACAAGCTCGGTCGGCAGTTGAGCGACCATTCTTCCTTCCTGGCGCCTATCAATTGCCTGCTGTACCTGTGTTCGAAACTGCCCAACAGGCCTTACCTGGAAACGGCCGATTTTCCCGACCTGAGCCCCTTGCAGGCCCATTGGGAAGAAATTCGCGCAGAAGGCCAGAACCTGCTGAAGGCAGGAGAAATCAAGCGCTCCAATCAATATGACGATGTCGGTTTCAACTCGTTCTTCAAGACGGGCTGGAAGCGCTTCTACCTCAAGTGGTACGGCGACAGCCATCCTTCGGCCATGAAGCTGTGTCCGCGCACTACCGAGCTGGTACAGGGCATCGGGTCGATCAAGGCGGCGATGTTCGCCGAGTTGCCGCCAGGCTCGAAGCTGGTCCGGCACCGCGACCCGTATGCCGGTTCGTATCGGTACCACTTGGGCCTGGATACGCCCAACGATCCTGGCTGCTACATCAATGTCGATGGCCAGCAATACCACTGGCGTAATGGCGAGGCGGTGATGTTCGACGAGACGTTCATCCATTACGCCGAGAACACCACGCCTCACAACCGCATCATCCTGTTCTGCGACGTGGAGCGGCCGATGAAATTCCGCTGGGCCAGTGCCTTCAACCGTTGGTTCAGTCGCACCGTAATGGCGGCCGCCGGTGCACCGAACGATGCTGGCGACAGGACCGGCGGGCTGAACCGGGCGTTTTCCAGGCTCTACAGGATCCGCCTGCAAGGCAAGGCCCTGAAGAAGCGCAACCGTACCCTGTATTACCTGCAAAAATGGGCGTTCTTCGGTGGGCTGTTGGCGATTTTCGTCTGGATCTGAGGGGGCTGCCGCAGTCCCGTTCCTGCACGGTGTCGGGACGCGAGCAGCTCACTCTCCGGGCTTCTCGGCCTCCAGTTGTTGCCACATCCGGGCCGTGATCCGCTGGCGGTGGTTGTAGCCGTCCCACGGATCGGCGCCCAGCCCCCTGGCTCGCTCCAGTGCGGTATGGATATCCCATTGCTGGGCGTTACGCAGGCCATCGAGTTCCGCCCGGGCAATCGGTACCGACACCGGCAGGCCGGGCCGGGCGCGTACCGAATAGGCGGCTACCGTACTGGCGCCCCGGGCATTGCGCAGGTAGTCGATGAAGATCTTCCTGACCCGGTTCTTGGGCCCCATGGTGGCGGTCACCCGCTGGGGCATCTGCTGGGTCATGAATTGAGAGATGGCCTTGGCGAACGCCTTGGTCGTGTCCCATCCTTCACTGCGCGCCAGCGGCACGATAACGTGCATGCCTTTGCCGCCGCTGGTCTTGAGGAATGCCTGCAACCCCAATTCGTCGAGCACCGATAATGTCAGGCGGGTGACTTCCAGCATGGCGCTCCAGGGCAGTGTCGGGTCCGGATCCAGGTCCAGGACGAACAGGTCGGGGGTTTCGATCCGGTCGTGGGTCGCGGTCCAGGTATGCAGCTCCACCGTCCCCATCTGAGCCGCACTGATCAGTGCCCGTGGACTGTCGATTTCCATCAGCGCGGCATGGCCAGGGTCCAGGGCCGGATCCAGCTGGCGGATATGGGGAATTTCCAGGCGGTCGGCATGCTTCTGGAAGAACTGCTCTTCACCGATTCCATCCGGTGCCCGCAGCAGGGCCACCGGGCGCTGTTTCAGATGGGGCAGGATCCATGGCGCGATGTCCGCGTAGTATTGCGCCAGTTCCACCTTATGCACGCCGCTGACACTGTCGATGACCCGCTCGGGATGAGAGATCTTCACGCCGCCGACATGCACCGCGCGATGTTTTGCGCCGCGCTTGGGTTCAGGTGCCATGGCCTTGATCGGCAAGGGTTGCACTCGCACCACCTGGTCGACTGGCGTGTCGGCCAGCAGGCCGAGAAAGGCTGCCTGGCGCACGAGGCCGTCGCGGGTCCACTCGGCGAATTCGATTTCACAGACGCGGGTTGGCTCGACCCACTGCACGCCGCGCCCTTGTGCCGTATTGAGGGGAACGTTCAGGGGCGAAGTGTCACGCACCTGCCTCAAGAGCTGCTCGTGCAAGCCCTTGAGCTGGGCTTGCTTGAATCCTGTGCCAACCCGACCGGCGTATGTCAGCCCCGCAGGGCCGTTGACCGCCAGCAGCAACGCACCGAAACCACTGCGGGTGCCTTGCGCACGGGTGAAGCCGACAATCACGAAGGCCTGGCGCAGCCGGCACTTGAGTTTGACCCAATCGACGCTGCGCTGGCCCGCGTAGGGGCTGCCCAGGCGCTTGCCGACCACACGGTCCAGCGACAGGGCGCTGGCACTCTCGAAGATCTCGTCCTGGCTGGCGGAGAATGCTTCGGAGAACCGCAGGTGTTTGCTGGCATTGTTGGCCAGGGCCTTTTTCAGCGCAGCTCGCCGTTCTTCCACCGGCACCTGGCGCAGGTCCCGATCATTGAGAAATGGCGCATCGAACAGAAAATACAGCAGGTCCACGGTGCGACCGATCTCAAAAGCCTGCCGCAGGGCCGCCAGGTCGGATCGCCCGGTATCGTCGAGCAGCACCAGTTCACCGTCCAGCCAACTGTCCCCCAGGCCCAGGGCGGCGAGGGCATCGGCGTGCAGCTTGAGGCGCTCGGTCCAGTCCTGGTGATTGCGGTTGAACAAGCGGACCGCGCCATGCTCGATGCGGGCCAGCAGTCGATAGCCATCGAATTTGACTTCATAACGCCAATCGCCGGCCGGTGGTTGCTCCACGGGCGTAGCGAGTTGTGGGGACAGGCGTTCGGGTAACCGGTTATCGGTAAGGCTGTCGTCTCGCCGGTTGTCGTCGCGAGTCGTGACGGTGTCCGGTTCGGTGCCGGACGAACGGGCATATTCACTATCGGCCTTGGCCATGACAGATTCCCTTGCAGTACTGGCTTCGGGGATTAGCCCCGGGAGGCCTTGGTGGCTTTTTTGGCAGGGGTGGATTTCCGAGGCTTGGCGGCTTTCTCGGCGGTCTTGCCGCCGGGCTTGTCGGCCGCCTTGCCCTTGCTGCCCAGGCTGCGTTTGAGCAGTTCGGTGAGGTCGATGACATCGGCGCTCTTGCGTTGTTCTTCGCCCGGGTCGGTTTCCACTGCTTCGAGCCGGCCCTCGTTGGCTTTTTTCTCCACCAGTTCCATGATCTTGTCCTCGAAACTGTCGCGGTATGCCTGGGGTTCCCAATCCCCACTCATGTCCTCCACGAGGCGCTTGGCCATTTCCAGCTCACCCTTGGCCAGCGTCGGGTGAATCACCTCGTCGCCCAGTTCCAGGATATCCAGGTCGCGCACTTCGGCGGGCCAGCGCAGCATCACCAGCACCAAAGCCGATTCCAGGGGCATGAGGGCCGCCAGGTGCTGGCGGGTATGCAACACGACATGGGCCAGGGCCACCTTGTTGGTCTTGACCAGGGTCTCGCGCAAGAGCGCATAGACCTTGCCGCCGCGCTTGTCGGGGGCAAGGAAGTAGGGGGTGTCGATGTTCTGCAGTGGAATTTTCTCGCTGTCGACGAAGGAAAAGATGTCGATGGTCTGCGTGGACTTGGGGTGTGCGGAGCGGATCTCCTCTTCGCTGAGCAGCACATACTGGCCTTTCTGGTATTCGACGCCCTTGACGATGTCTTCCTTGGTCACTTCCTTGCCGGTGACCTTGTTGACCCGCTTGTAGCCCACCGGGTCCATGCTGCGCTTGTCCAGCCAGTCGAAATCCACCCCTTGGGATGACGTCGCCGACACCAGTGCAACCGGGATATGCACCAACCCGAAACTGATAGCGCCTTTCCAGATTGCCCGTGCCATGGTGGGGGTTCCTTGCCAGTGATGAAGTCTCTCTTGGTGACCTTCCGGCCCCGGCAAAAGTTTCCCTGGAAGCGAGTTCAAGCCGTGACGGGAGCGCCTGTCGATTTGCCCGGAGATGCCTCGTTACATCTTTACCGGGACTTTCACTTAACAACGGCGAACCAGAGCAGTAGCGTGCTTTCGATATCCCTGAGCGATTTCGCGACGCAGGAGAAACCCATGAACAGGCTGATGCTCGCCGTTTCCGCGCTGTTGCTGGCCGGTGCCGCCCAGGCGACGCCGGACCCCGGGGCGCTGGTCCTGGCCCAGAACCTGCCGGGCAACAATGACCCCTACAGCAATCCGATACGGCGGGCCAATCCCAACAGCATGCAGGGCACCCAGCCCAACGTGCCGACGATCCGCCACAATCCGACGATCCCCGCACCTCGACCCCCGACCCTGGAAAATGGCGGTATCGGCAACGGTTATCCGCGTTCCGGGCCGCCGCCTGGTTCACCCAGGCCCACCATCGAGTCCGGCACGCCCAACCGGAACATGAACAACGGTAATCGCCAGTGATAACAGAAGGAGCTGTGCATGTTGCATAAGACATTCATCGCTGCGCTCTGCGCCAGCACTGTCCTGACATTCGCCACCGTGGCCACGGCCGCCCAGACCCAGTCGTTGAAGAGCGAGGAGGGCACCCTGGAGGTGACCACCGTGGTCAGGGGGCTGGAGCATCCCTGGTCCGTGGCGTTCCTCCCGGACCAGCGGGGCATGCTGGTGACGGAGCGGTCCGGCAACCTGCGCCTGGTGGATGCCGAAGGCCGATTATCGGCGCCCCTGGGCGGCGTACCCGAGGTCTGGGCCAGGAGCCAGGGCGGATTGCTGGATGTGGTGCTGTCGCCGGACTTCAAGCAGGATCGCACCGTCTACCTGTCCTATGCCGAGGCCGGTGAGGACGGCAAGGCCGGCACTGCGGTGGGGCGCGGGCAGTTGTCCCAGGACCTGACGCGCCTGGAGAACTTCGATGTGATTTTCCGCCAGCAGCCAAAGCTATCGACGGGACATCACTTCGGTTCGCGCCTGGTGTTCGACCGGGATGGCTATCTGTTCATCACCCTGGGGGAGAACAACCAGCGTCCTACGGCCCAGGACCTGGACAAGCTGCAAGGCAAGGTCGTGCGTATCTACCCGGACGGCCAGGTGCCGGACGATAACCCCTTTGTCCTGCAGAAAGAAGTCCGGCCCGAGATCTGGTCCTACGGTGTACGCAATCCCCAGGGCGCCGCGCTCAATCCCTGGACCGGTACGCTGTGGGAGAACGAGCACGGGCCCAGGGGTGGCGATGAACTGAACATCATAGAGCGTGGCAAGAACTACGGCTGGCCGCTGGCGACCCATGGCATCAACTACTCCGGTTCGCCGATTCCCGAAGCCCAGGGCAAGATCGTCGACGGTGCGCTTGGCCCTCATCATGTATGGCAGATTTCGCCGGGGCTCAGTGGCATGGCGTTCTACGACAGTGACCGCTTCAAGCCCTGGCAGCACAACGTGTTCATCGGCGCCTTGGTGTCCAAGGACCTGATCCGCCTGCAACTGGAGGGGGACAAGGTGGTCCACGAAGAGCGTTTGCTGGGGGAACTCAAGGAGCGCATCCGGGACGTGCGCCAGGGGCCGGACGGTTACCTGTATGTGCTGACGGATGAAGACGACGGTGCGTTGTACAGGGTCGGGCTCAAGTAAACAGCGCCGGGTGATCCGCAGGGCGGTGGCCTTGATTCGGTCTACCGCACATTGGTGATTGACTTGCCCTCGACACCCGGCTAGTTTCCAGGCATGACTAACACCGTACTGCGCAACCAGCCAAGCATTATTACCGCCATTCCTTATCTGGCGGGCTAGCTGACGACTGTGCCCAACCCGCCCTCGAGGCGGGTTTCTTCTTTCTGTCTCCTGGGCTTCCACCTCACCAGGAGCACGCCATGACCGCGACCCGCCACGAGCAAACGTTACTGGAACACTACGTCAAGAAAATCCTCGCCGCGCCGGTATACGAACTGGCCGTACGCACGCCGCTGCAAGCGGCGCCGGCGCTGTCCCAGGCCCTGGGCAACCGGATCCTGCTCAAGCGCGAAGACCTGCAACCGACGTTCTCATTCAAGATCCGCGGCGCCTACAACAAGCTGGTCCGGTTGACCCCGGCGCAGCGGGCCCGTGGTGTCATCACCGCATCGGCTGGCAATCATGCCCAGGGCGTCGCGCTGGCGGCGCGGGAGCTGGGCATCTCGGCCTGCATCGTGATGCCCAGGAGCACACCCGGGTTGAAGGTGTCGGGCGTACGCGACCGGGGCGCCGAAGCCCTGCTGCACGGGGAGAGTTTTCCGTATGCCCTGGAGCATGCGTTGAACCTGGCCCGTGAGACCGGACGAGAATTCGTTTCTCCTTTCGATGACCCCGATGTGATCGCCGGCCAGGGTACGGTCGCCATGGAAATCCTCAGCCAGCATGCCGGCGCGCTCGATGCGATCTTCGTTCCGGTGGGCGGAGGCGGGCTGATCGCCGGGATTGCCGCCTACATCAAGTACCTGCGCCCACAGGTGCGCATCATCGGTGTCGAGTCCCGACACTCCGCTTGTCTGCAGGCGGCGTTGGCCGCAGGGGAGCGAATCATCCTGCCAAGCGTGGGGACCTTCGCCGATGGCGTGGCGGTGGCGCAGATCGGCGTCCATGGTTTCGAGATCTGCCGCTTCTGTGTGGACGAGGTGATCACGGTCGGCAACGGCCAATTGTGCGCCGCTATAAAGGATATCTACGACGATACCCGCTCGATCACCGAGCCTTCCGGCGCGTTGGCGGTGGCCGGCATCAAGCAGTATGTGGCCCGTACCGGCATCCGGGGCCAGACGCTGGTGGCCATCGACTCCGGTGCCAATATCAACTTCGATAGCCTGGGACAGGTCGCGCAGCGAGCCGCCCTGGAAACGGCGTGACATGACCTGTCATCGCTTTTTTCATGCCAGCCGACGGACGCCCCTTTGCATGATGGCAATTAGGGCTAATCTAGCTTCCGACGCAATGAGCAATTGCAGTTTGCAAGAGCAATACGCCGCTTCCTTGCATTTTGCCCGAGGAAGTCTCGACGCTGGCACGCTAAGTCATTGATTTACATCAAACAGAAACGTGGCAATTGCAGGCATATTTTTTGCGGGATGATCCAAGAGTTCGTTTGTACGAGCCTATTGATTAAAACGCCAAAAACGAACGGCACGGTTTTTTTATCGTCCCAGTCCGCACGGAAGAATACGGACAAGAATCACCGTCGTCGTGAACATAAGTTGGACGCCTCAACAGGAGAGAGTCGCCATGTTTTTATCTGCCCTCGAAATGCGCAGCATCATTGAAAGCAGCTTGTTACCCAAGCGCTCCCAATGCACCTTGTCACCCGATCTGTCGATGACCATCAAGGTCTTCGATGACCATGTAACCGATCGTGTCGCCTTGCTCAGAACCGATATCGATGCCAACAAGCTCACCAGCTGCCGGGCCATCAACGATCTGATCGCCGACCTGCGTACCGAGCTTGACCACAGTCATGTCACCGGTAATCAATTCCACCAGCAGCATCGAATGACCGGGCGTTAATAGCCCATAGTCAGTCACGCAGACGTTGGGCTGGGGCTCAAGCCCTGGCCCGGCGTCCGATTTCCCCTCGTTTCCCTCAGCTCAGCTGGTGCCTGTACGGCAGGTCCGGACCTGTCTTGCCGCACGTCAGGGCGGCCGCGCCCATGGCGAATTGCAGCATGGCGCTGACCTGATCCCGTTCCAGTGTCCGCAGGCCTTCGGCCGAATCCAGTTCGTTCTCCGACAGCCAGGTCAGCAGGGCGGCCTGGAAGGTGTCTCCTGCGCCCACGGTATCGGCCACCTTGACCGGTTGGGCGGGCATCGACCAGCTGCCATGGCGGCGACTGAACACCGTTGCGCCCTGGCCACCCCGGGTCAGGAAGACCAATTGGCAGCGGTGTTCAAGCCAGCCTTGGATCACCGTGCCTGGATCGCGCTCAGGGTAGAGCAGGCCGAGGTCTTCGTCGCTGACCTTGATCAGGTCGGCAAATTGCGCCAGCGTCCCGATCCGGGCACGCCAGAGTTCGATGTCCGGCTGTGGGTTGAGCCGCACGTTCGGATCGAGGCTGATCAGGCGCTGGCCGCTTTCGCGTTGCGCCAGTGCCAGCAACGCATCGGCGATGGGTTGTACCACCAGGGAGAACGAACCGAAATGCAGGCCGCGGACCTCCGGCCCCAGCGCGGGTAGATGCTCCAGGGTCAGTTGACGATCCGCGCAACCCTCGCCACGGAAGCTGTAATGGGGTGAGCCATTGGCACCGACGGCAACCATCGCAAGGGTGGTCGGTGCATCGAAGTCCACCAGGTAGTTTGCGCTGACGCCCTCGCTGAGCAGGACCTGGCGCAGGCGCCGGCCGAGATAGTCGGTGGACAAACCACCGAACAGCGCCGACTCCCTCCCCAGGCGGCGCAGCCCCACCGCCACGTTGAACGGCGAGCCGCCGGCGATGGCCTTGAAATTGACCTGCGCGACCGGACCGCCAACCTCGTCTTCGCTGAAGACATCAAACAGTGCTTCACCACACACCAGAAACATAATTGCCTGCTCTCAAAGGGTTGCGACGTGTTGTCGGTAACGTTCATAGGCCTGTTGCGATGCCGCGACGTGCTCGGCGATCGGCCGGGTTTCACTGGCCGGATCGAGCTTGACGCAACGCTCGCACAGCTCGTCCAGGCCTTGCGGCGATCCTGAATGGCACCAGGCGGCCTGGATCGCCGCGCCCAGGGCGGCCGCTTCGCTCTGCTCGGTGCAGATGACGGTGGTGTCCATGATGTCGGCGACGATCTGCCGCCAGACCGCGCTTTTCGAGCCGCCGCCGATCAGGCGAATGCTGCGGGCCTCGAGGCCGTTGGCCCGCAGCAGGTCCAGGCCGTAGCGCAAGCCGAACGTCGTGCCTTCGACCACCGCGCGGCACAGGTTGGCCCGGCTCAGGTTGGTAGTCGTCAGGCCCAGCAGGCTGGCGCTGGCATGGGGCAGGGGAGGCACGCGTTCGCCGTTGAGAAACGGCAGCATGCAGACACCCTCGGCCCCGATGGGTGCCTGGGCCACCAGGGTGTTGAAAGCCTCGATGTCCAGCCCCAGCAGCTCGCGGATCGCACCGGTGGCGTTGGTCAGGTTCATGGTGCAGATCAATGGCAGCCAGCCACCGCTGGATGAACAGAACGTCGCCACCGATGCCTGCGGGCTGACCGCCGGTTCCCGGGCGTAGGCGTAGACGGTGCCGGAAGAGCCGAGGCTCATGGTGATCACGCCTGGCTGGATGTTGCCGGTGCCGATGGCGCCCATCATATTGTCTCCGCCACCGCTTGCCACCACGGCCTCGGGGTTGATGCCCAGGCGCGCGGCAATGGCCGGCAGGATGCGGCCGACGGGCTGGTGGGCCTCGATCAGTTCCGGCAGGGCCGCCTGCAATCGGCCGCTGGGGTCGATGTGCTGCAGCAGTCGCACATCCCATTGGCGGGTGCGCACGTTGAAATAACCGGTGCCCGAGGCGTCGCCGTATTCGCTGCAATGGCGGCCGGTGAGCCAATGGTTGAGGAAGTCATGGGGCAGCAGGATGCGGGCGATGCGGGCGAAGACATCCGGGTGTCGTTCGCGGGTCCAGAGCAGCTTGGACACCGTGTAGCCGGGCGCGATGACCACGCCGAGGCGTTCCAGGCTGCCGTCCTCGCCGCCCAGGTGCGCCAGGAGCCGATCGTTTTCCGGCGTCGTCTCGGTGTCGCACCATAACTTCGCCGGGCGCAAGACCTGGCCCTGGTCGTCAAGCAGGACCAGGCCGTGTTGCTGGCCGGACACGCCGATGCCGAGGATGGCCTGGCCATCGACCCCGGCCGCAGCCAGCGCCTGATGAGTCGCCTGGGTAAAGGCATCGAGCCATTGCCCGGTGTCTTGTTCACGGCGACCGTTGGCCCCGCTGATCATGCTGTGGGCAGCGGCGCCCTGGCCAAGTACCTGGCCGCTGATCGCATCCAGGATCAGCGCCTTGGTGCCTTGGGTGCCACAGTCGATGCCCAGGAACAGTTGTTGGTTTGCCATGGAAATCCTTGATATCAATGAACCGTCAGCACAGAACTGTTCGGACCGGGACAGGCTGGAACCTGGAACCTGTGGCAAGGTGATAAATCCCCTCGCCACAAAAAAGCGACCGCGTCCGCAGGTTCAGTCTGCGTCAGCCAATACCCGTTCAAGTGTTCGTGTTACCCCGTGCTCGCGCAAGCTGTTGCAGCACCATTCGAATGCTGCCACGAACTCCGGCGAGCGGGGGATCGCGGTGCCAAATATTTCTTCCACCTCCAGCATCCGCTGTGTCACCAGCGCATCGTCGGCCACCAGGGCCTGGCAGAACGCCGCCCGAGGGTCCGGGATCGAATACGTCGCGCCGTTCTCGTCCACGCCCTTGAGGTACACGGCCCAGGCCGCAACCACCAGCGCCGCGCGGCGGGTTTCAGCGCCATCGGCGATCAGGCGGTTGATGGTGGGAACGGTGAACTTCGGAAACTTCGACGAGCCGTCCGAGCAGACCCGTTCCAACTGGTCGGCAATGGCCTGGTTGGAGAAACGCTCCACCAGGGTGTCCTTGTACTCGCCCAGGTCGATGCCGGGCACCGGTGCCAGTTGCGGTGTCACGTCCAGGTCCATGTAGGCGCGGATGTAACGCACGAACAGCGGATCGTTCATGGTTTCGTGGACAAAGCGATAGCCCTTGAGAAAGCCCAGGTACGTCAGGGCCAGGTGGCTGCCATTGAGCAGCTTGATCTTCATCTCCTCGTAAGGCGAAACATCGTCGGTGAATTGCACGCCAACCTTTTCCCAGGCCGGCCGACCATTGACGAACTTGTCCTCCAGGACCCATTGCACGAACGGTTCGCAGACCACCGGCCAGGCGTCGTCGATCCCGTGTTCGTCGTGCAGTTGCAGGCGGTGGGCCACGCTGGTCATGGGGGTGATGCGATCCACCATGGCGTTGGGGAAGCTCACGTTGCGGTCGATCCATTGCCCGAGGTCGGCATCGCGCAGCGCGGCGAAGGCGAGCAGCGCCTTGCGCGTCACGGCGCCATTGTGGGGCAGGTTATCGCAGGACATCAGGGTGAATGCCGGGATGCCCGCGGCACGCCGCTTGGCGAGGGCTGCACAGAGAAAACCGAACACGGTTTTCGGATGGTCCGGGTGGCTCAGGTCGTGCTGGATCTGCGGCAGGTGGGCCATGAACTCGCCGTTGCTGTCGTCGATGCAGTAGCCACCCTCGGTGATGGTCAGCGAGACGATGCGGATCTGCGGGTCGGCGAGCTTGTCGATCAGCGCCTGGGCGCTGTCTTCGGCCAGCAGCATGTCGGCTATGGCGCCGATGACCCGCACTTCGGTGTCGTCGGTGTCACCCAGTTCATACAGCGTGTACAGGTAGTCCTGGCCGGCCAGGTCGTCCCGCGCGCGGCGGTCTTCGGGCCGCAGGCCTACGCCACAGATGGCCCAGTCCAGGCCTTCGCCGGTGTTCATCAGCGCATCGGTATAGTACGCCTGATGAGCCCGGTGGAAACCGCCGACGCCGATGTGGGCGATGCCTTGGCGGATATCGCTCAAGGGATAGGCGGGCAGGGCGACGTGCGCAGCGAGGTTGTGCAGGTTTTGACGGTTGAGTTTCATCACGGGTCTCGGTAATCAGGCGGCGGCGCGCAGCGTGCGGGTCAGCGCCACGCCATCGGCATCGAACAGGTGGCAGTGGTCGGCGTCCAGATGAAGGCTCAACTGCTCGCCGAAACGGCTCGCCAGGTCGCCACGAACGCGCATGGTCAGGGCTTCGCCGGACGCCGTGGTGACGTGGCAGAAGGTGTCGCTGCCCAGCCGCTCGCTGACGTCGGCCGTCACCTGCAAGGTGCATTCGCCCGGTTGTGCCAGGTTCAGGTGTTCCGGGCGGATGCCCAGGGTCACCGCGCTGCCGACGTCCAGGCTGGCCCCGCTGACGGGCAACTGGATACGCGTGCCCGCATCCAGCAACACTTCGCAGCCCAGGCCGCTGAGCGCCGTGACCTTGCCCTTGAGGAAACCCATCTTCGGGGTGCCGAGAAAGCCGGCGACAAACAGGTTGGCCGGCTGGTGATAGAGCTCCAGCGGCGAGCCGACCTGCTCGATGCGACCGCCGTTGAGTACAACCACCTTGTCCGCCAGGGTCATGGCCTCGACCTGGTCATGGGTCACGTAGATCATGGTCGCCTGCAGCTCCTTGTGCAGGCGCGCCAGCTCCAGGCGCATCTGCACCCGAAGTGCGGCGTCGAGGTTGGACAGGGGTTCGTCGAACAGGAAGATCTTCGGGTTGCGCACGATGGCCCGGCCAATCGCCACGCGCTGGCGCTGGCCACCGGACAGTTGCTTGGGCTTGCGCTCGAGCATCGGTCCCAGTTCAAGGATGCGCGCCGCTTCGTTGACCTTCTTTTCCACCTCGGCCTTGGGCACGCCGGCCAGGTCGAGGGCGAAGGACATGTTCTTGCGCACGCTCATGTGGGGGTACAAGGCGTAGGTCTGGAACACCATGGCCAGGTCGCGCTTGGCCGGGCTGACTTCGGTAATGTCCCGGCCATCGAGTTCGATGGTGCCGTCGCTGACCTCTTCCAGGCCGGCGATCAGCCGCAGCAGTGTGGATTTGCCACAGCCCGACGGGCCGACGAAGACCACGAACTCGCGGTCGTTCACTTCAAGGTCGATACCCTTGATGATGGAGAAGCCTTCGAAGCCTTTTTGCAGATTCTTGATTTTCAGGTTGGCCATGATGATGAGCCTCCGCTTGATAAAGATGTAAGGCGCGTTACTTGACGGCGCCGAAGGACAAACCGCGCACCAGCTGTTTCTGGCTGATCCAGCCGAAAATCAGGATCGGCGCGCAGGCCAGGGTCGAGACGGCCGACAATTTGGCCCAGAACAGACCTTCAGGGCTGGAGTAGGAAGCGATCAGCGCCGTCAGCGGCGCAGCCTTGGACGAGGTGAGGTTCAGCGACCAGAACGCCTCGTTCCAGCACAGGATCAGCGACAGCAGCACAGTGGATGCCAGCCCGCCCTTGGCGATCGGCAGCAGCACGCGGACCATCTCCTGCCATAGGGTGGCGCCGTCCAGGCGCGCGGCCTCGAGGATGTCGCGGGGAATGTCCTTGAAGTAGGTGTAAATCATCCAGACCACGATGGGCAGGTTGATCAGTGTGTAGATGATGATCAGTGCGACCCGGGTATCCAGCAGGCCGAACTGCTTGGCCAGCAGGTAGATCGGCATCAGCACGCCCACCGGCGGCAGCATCTTGGTGGAGAGCATCCACAGCAGGGTGCCTTTGGTGCGCTGGGTTTCGTAGAACGCCATGGAGTAGGCCGCCGGTACTGCGATCAGCAGGCAGAGGGCCGTGGCGCTGAAGGACACCACCACCGAGTTCCAGGCGAAACTGAAGTAGTTGCTGCGCTCGTTGATGTGCAGATAGTTCTCCAGCGTCGGCGCAAAAATGAATTGCGGCGGCGTGGCGAACGCGTCGATTTCGGTCTTGAAGCTGGTCAGCACCATCCAGAAGATCGGGAAGAAGATCACGATCGCGATGGCCCAGGCCAGCGTACCCAGCAGCAGGCTTTGCAGCCGACGGGATTGTTGAAGAGTCATGGCGGCGGCCTCAGTGCTTGTCGGTGAGGTTTTTGCCGATCATCCGAACCAGGATGATGGCGGCGATGTTGGCGATGACCACGGCAATCAAGCCACCGGCCGACGCCATGCCGACGTCGAACTGCACCAGCGCCTGGTTGTAGATCAGGTAGGCCAGGTTGGTGGAGGCATAGCCGGGACCGCCGTTGGTGGTGGTGAAGATTTCGGCGAACACCGACAGCAGGAAAATGGTTTCGATCATCAGCACCACGGCGATCGGACGGGCCAGGTGCGGCAGGGTCAGGTGCCAGAAGATCGCGATCGGCCCGGCGCCGTCGAGGCGGGCAGCTTCTTTCTGCTCCTGATCGAGGGACTGCATGGCGGTCATCAGGATCAGGATCGCAAAGGGTAGCCATTGCCAGCTCACGATGATGATGATCGATAGCAACGGGTAATGGGCCAGCCAGTCCACCGGTTGGGCACCGAACAGCTTCCACACCGAGGCGAGGATTCCCGAGACCGGATGGAAGATCAGGTTCTTCCAGATCAGCGCCCCCACGGTGGGCATGATGAAGAACGGCGAGATCAGCAGCACCCGCACGATCCCGCGCCCGAAGAATTCGCTGGCCTCCAGCAATGCGCTGATCAATACCCCGAACACGACGCTGATCAGCAGCACGCTGCCGACCAGCAGCAATGTATTGGTGGCGCCGGGCATGAACCCCGAGTCGGTCAGGAAGTACGTGAAGTTCTCCAGCCCCACGAATTCGTTTTCGCCGGGGTAGAGCAGGTTATAGCGGATCATCGAGAAGTAGACAGTCATGCCCAGTGGCACGATCATCCACAGCAGCAACAGGGCCACCGAAGGGCTGACCAGGAACCAGCCGGGGTTGGCCACACGGACCTTGCGTACCGGTGGGGCTATCTCGAGTGGGGCTTTGACAGTTGTCGTTGAGCTATTCATGGCATTGAACCGATTTTTGCGGGCCTGTGTAGATCCACTGTGGGAGCGAGTTTGCTCGCGATAGCGTCGTATCAGTCACTCGTGATATTGGCCGGGTGGCCCTCATCGCGAGCAAGCTCGCTCCCACAGGAATCGGGAGCGGGCCTCAATGAGCTGACTACTTGGGATACCCAGCGCGTTTCATCTCGCGTTCGGTGGTGGACTGCGCGGCCGTCAAGGCCTGGTCCACGGTCTGTTGTCCGGTCAGCGCGCCGGAAAAGAACTTGCCTACCTGGGTGCCAATGGCCTGGAATTCGGGGATGGTCACCAACTGAATGCCGACATAAGGCACGGGCTTGAGGGTAGGGGCTTTCGGGTCGGCGACTTTCAGCGACTCCAGCGTCACCTTGGCAAACGGTGCGGCCTTCATGTACTCATCGCTGTACGTCGAGGTGCGGGTGCCTGGCGGTACGTTGGCGATGCCGTCGGTCTTGGCGACCAATTGGCCGTATTCCTTGGACGTCGCCCAGGTGGTAAAGACCTTGGCCGCGTCCTTGGCTTTGGAGCTGGTGGGGATGGCCAGGGACCAGGAGTACATCCATGAGGTGCCCTTGTCGGTTTTTTCCCGGGGGGCGAAAGTGAACCCGACGTGATCGGCCACCTTGCTCTGGGTCTTGTCGGTCACGAACGAACCGGCCACGCTGGCATCGACCCACATCGCGCACTTGCCGCTGTTGAACAGCGCCAGGTTCTCGTTGAAACCGTTGCTGGAAGCACCCGGCGGGCCGGATTTCTTCATGTTGTCGACGTAGAAGTTCAGCGCATCCTTCCACTCGGGGCCATTGAATTGTGGCTGCCATTTCTCATCGAACCAGCGCGCGCCAAAGCCGTTTGCCAGGGTCGTGATCAGGGCCATGTTCTCGCCCCAACCGGCCTTGCCCCGCAGGCACAGGCCATACTGTTCCTTGGATTTGTCGGTGAGTTTTTCCGCGAACTCGCCGATCTGGGTCCAGGTCGGGCGTTCGGGCATGGTCAGCCCAGCGTTCTTGAACAGGTCGGTGCGGTAATAGGTGATCGAGCTTTCGGCGTAGAACGGCAAGGCGTACAGCGTACCCTTGACCGACAGGCCATCGCGCACGGAAGGGAAGACGTCGTCCAGGTCGTAGGAAGCCGGCAGGTCCTTCATGGGTTCCAGCCAACCCTTGGCGCCCCACAGTGCGGCTTCGTACATGCCAATGGTCAAGACGTCGAACTGCCCGCCCTGGGTGGCGATGTCGGTGGTCAGGCGCTGGCGCAGGACATTTTCTTCGAGCACCACCCAATTCAACTTGATGTCCGGATGCTCTGTCTCGAAGGTCTTCGAGAGTTTCTGCATGCGGATCATGTCGCTGTTGTTGACGGTGGCAATGGTGAGGGTCTGTGCGCCGAAACTGACGCTGCTGAGGGTCAAGCAAGTGGAGACAAGCAGGGTTTTTGCCAAAGGTTTCATCGCGCACTCCTTTTCTGCGCCCGGCAGGCTGCAGAAGGACAGTTATTGTTTTTAGTCTTCCGATGAAAGGAAGGATGTGCGCTGATTACAGCCTTCAATGGACGGCGTGACAAATCATCCGTCGCACTTATGCTGATACTTTTTTGCAGTGCATGCGGTTTCAGCGAAGTTTGTCTGTCGGGAAGGATTCGTCCATGTGCGGAAGATTGAATCTGTGTGTAGGAGATTAAATCTGTGTAGGAGATAAATCTGTGGCGTGGCGAGGGGATTTATCCCCGCTGGGCTGCGAAGCGGCCCCCGGTTCTTTCTGACCCACCTCAGTGTTGGATTGATATGGGGAGCGCTGTCGCGCCCCCGGCGGGGATAAATCCCCTCGCCACAGGTCACTCCGGCCCCTGATCCTGCCTCACCGGGGCAGGAAAGTGTCAGCCCTGGTTCTGCTCGGTCAGCCGCTGTACCGCCAACCGTCGGTAGTGGGAAGGGGTCATGCCCTTGAGCTGCTGGAACCTGCGGTTGAAGTTGGAAATGTTGTTGAAGCCCGATTCGAAGCACACCTCCGTCACCGGCTTGTCGCCATCGGCCAGCAACTCGCAGGATTTGCTGATGCGCAGCCGATTGACGAACTCGATGAAACAACGACCGGTGGCCTGCTTGAACACCCGGCTGAAATAGGTGGGTTTCATGCCCAGGTGTTCGGCGACTTCTTCCAGCGTCAACTCCCGGGCGTAGTGGGCGAAGATGTAATCCACGGCGCGGTTGGTGCGGTCGACGCTGTGCTCGTCGGCCATCTGCGAAGAGGTGGCGCCGGAGAGCAACTGATAGTCATCCGAGGTGGCCAGCAACTCCATCAGGATGAAGAAATAGCCCAGGCGGCTCATGCCCTGGGAATCGGCGATCCGCTGCATCAGGATCGTCGCCTGGCGGATGGTGCGCTTGCAGCGGAACTCGATACCGTACCGGGCCCGTTCCAGCAGCGGGGCGATGGTCTTGAGCTCGGCGAATACCTGGTGGCCGCTGTCGAACAGCTCATCGGTGAAATTCACCAGCATGTCACGCTTGGGCACCACTTCATTCTCGGCCACCTGGCTGATCCAGTTGTGGGGCACGTTGGGGCCGGTGAGAAACAAGGTCTGCGGGTAGAAGTTGCCGATGTAGTCGCCAATGAACACCTTGCCGGAGCTGGCAACGATCAGGTGCAGCTCATACTCCTTATGGAAATGCCAACGCACCAAGGGGCACGGAAAACCATGCTGGCGATAGATGATGGACAGTCCGTTATGGTCATCCATCAACTCATAGGAAGGGTCGGTGACTCTCGCTGTTCGGGTCATAGGCCTGCGCTTTTGTTTTTATCGCTGCTGGATAATGCCCCTATCGCCGTAGCGGTGCCAGCCCGCCGAGGGTACCGGTGGTCGCTGGGTCATGTACGTGGCGAAAGAGGGTTGCACAGTTGCCTATGATCGAAACGCGGTCGAAAAGGTTCATGCAGGACACTCTCGATCTGCAGCGGCCTTCACTGGTTGCGATTCTTCTCCTCGATCCACTGGGACATGTATTGGGTGCTTTTATGCTGGTGGTGCCGCAGCATGCTGCCGGTGAAGTTGTCCCGACGCCGTTGTGCAAGGTTGGAGCGGCAGGCCTGGATGCGCTCGATCAACGCCGGGGCGTGGACCTGCCGGCAATAACGGCTCGCCAGTAGCGCGAAGCCATCGTCCCGGGCCTGAGCCCAGCGCGCCGGATCGCTATACAGCTGCACGGCAGCCCCGGCGAGCGCTTCTGCGCTGCTGGCCACCACCCCGGGCCACGGCAGGCCGCCGTGCATGGCTTCGGCGCCGACGGGGGTGGTGACATTCGGCGTGCCGCACAGCATGGCATCGATCAGCTTACCCTTGATGCCGGCGCCAAAACGCAGCGGCGCCAGGCAGATGCGTGCCGCCGACATCACCTGCAGGGCATCTTCGGCCCAGTTCATGATATGAAAGCCCTGGGCCGGATTGTGCAGCGCGGCTGCCTTTGGCGGGGTGTAGGCGCCATACAGGTGCAGTTGCGCGCCGGGCAATTGCTGGCGGATCAGCGGCCAGACGGCATTTTTCATCCAGAGCACGGCGTCCCAGTTCGGTGCATGGCGGAAGTTGCCGATGCTGAGGAAATGCGCCCGGTCTTCGTAGGGCACGGCCGGCGCGGCTGGCAGGTCCAGCATCAGCGGGCACCAGAGCAGCAGGTCGCGGGGCAGTCCGAAATGTTCAACCAGCAGCTCGATTTCGAACTCGGACACCATCAGGTTCAGGTCGCAGCGGTACAGCGCGGCGATTTCCCGCTTCGCCATGTCCGTGTCGGCCATCAGTTGGAATTCTTCATGCAGGGCCGGTGCGAACAGGTCGCTGAAATCCTGGGAAGCACTGTCCGTCTTCAAACGCTCCTTCAGGCGGTGATGCCGGGCGTGGCGCAGGCTCTGCAGATCGGACGTCTCGAGTACCCGCAGGGCATCGGGGCAATGTTTCTCGACCCGCCAGCCGAACTGCTCTTCCATCATGAACTGGTCGAACAGCACGATATCCGGTGCCAGTTCGCTGATGAATGCATCGAAGCTGCTGTGGTTGAGTTCGATCGCCACCTCACGGATGCCCAATGCCAACAGGTCGGCGCGGTTCTCGCCAGGCCTGGCGGGGCTGCTGAAAGTAATCTCCCAACCTTGCCCGAGAAACGCTTCGAGGATCTGCATGACGTGTCCGCCGGCGGCCGATGAGCGCGGCTCGGGCCAGACGTAGCCGATGACCAGGACCTTCAAGGAGGGAGGGAGAGGCATGAGCAGGGCATTTCCTTTGGCAATCAGGCACAACGGCGCAGGGGGCGCCGATAGTGACCAGAAATCCCTTGCGGCTCAAGGCAGAATGCTTTTGACCTTGTCGCGTAGCTGGTCGATGGAAAATGGCTTGCCGATCACCGCCATGTTGTCAGGCACGTCGATGCTTTCGGCATAGCCGCTGGCGAACAGGATCGGCAGGCCGGGGCGTACCGCGCGGGCCTGTTTGGCCAGCTCGCGGCCATCCATTACGGGCAGGCCGACGTCCGTCATCATCAGGTCGATGGCCTGGTCGGGGTTGCGAAGCTGCTCCAGCGCCTGTTCACAGCCGTCCGCCTCGAGCACCTGGTATTCGAGTTCTTCCAGCACATCGACGATCAACATGCGGACAATGTCGTCATCTTCGACGACAAGAACGGTGATGGCGGTGCCAGAAGCGGGGGTGGACATGGTCATTATTCTCGGAAAATAAATCGGAAGCGGCAAAAAGGCCTTATGCATGAGTAAATGGCGAGGTGTGACAAGTTCCCTGGGGTGTACAAGAAAGGATCTATAGTACAAGAGCCGACAAGGATAGTCGCTTCCTTGCCACTGGGCGGCTCGCCCTGGGAACTGCGTCCTTGCCTCGTCAGAAATGTGGATCCAAGCCATCACTTTCGGGCACACTCCACGGTTTTCAACTGTTTGCCAAGGCCTTTTTCCATGACTCCTTCGTCTTCGGTCGACGAGCAAAGTTTTCGCAAGCTCCTGAGCCGCAATATCAGCCTGCCGCTGGGCATCGGTGCCCTCAGTGCGGTGTTCTTCATCGTGCTGGTGACCTACCTGCTGTCGGTGATCCAGTGGGTCGGTCATACCGACCGGGTGATCAATAATGCCAACGAAGCGCTGAAGCTCAGCGTGGACCTGGAAACCGGCATGCGCGGTTACCTGCTGAGCGGTGACGAGCATTTTCTCGACCCTTATGAAGTCGCCAAGCCGCGCATCGCCGTGGCGCTGGAAACGTTGTTGGAATTGACAGCCGACAACCCTACCCAGACCGATCGCCTGCACAAGGTGCAAGCGTTGCAGACGGAGTGGGCCAGCTACGCCCAGAGCATGATCGACCTGCAGCGCAGCAGTGGCGATTATCGCGGTGCGGTGAAGGCCGGGCGTGGCAAGCGCCTGACGGATGAAATCCGCAAGTCCTTCGAAGACATCATCGATACCGAGCAGCGATTGCGCACCGAGCGCAACGACAGGGTCCGTTCCACCACGCTCTGGAGCATCACCCTGTACTTGATGTTCGTCGCCGCTGTCAGTGGTCTGCTGGCCTATGTCGGGCGCCGCGACCTGTTGAATCTGTCCAGTCAGTACGCCGCCAGCCTCAAGATTCAGCAGCAGAGCGCGTTGCACCTGGAGAAGCAGGCCTGGTTGCGTACCGGCCAGACCCAACTGGCCGAGCAGGTGCTGGGGCAACTGACCCTGAACCTGTTGGGTCGCAACATCCTGCAGTTCTGTGCCCGTTATCTGGATTGCGCCGTCGCGGCGTTGTATGCCCGTGAAGAGAATGGCGTGCTCAAGCGGGTCGCCAGCTATGGATTGTCCCGAGAGGACGCGGAAAAGGAGCAGTTGATCGCTCCCGGAGAAGGCATCGTCGGCCAGGCCGCCCAACAGGGGCGCCTTATCCGCCTGGATAACGTGCCCAAGGATTACCTGAAAGTCAGCTCGGGGCTCGGCAAAGGCTTGCCCAACAGCGTGCTGGTGGTGCCGACCAGCGACGATGACCGGGTCAACGGCGCCATCGAGCTGGGATTCCTGCGTCCGTTGACCGAACGCGACGTTGAACTGCTGGAGCGGATCTCCGGCAGCATCGGTACCTCCATAGAAGCCGCCCGCTATCGCCAGCGGTTGCAGGAAGTACTGGCTGAAACCCAGCAGTTGAATGAAGAGTTGCAGGTCCAGCAGGAAGAGCTCAAGACGGCCAACGAGGAGCTGGAGGAGCAGTCGCGCATCCTCAAGGAGTCCCAGGCGCACCTGGAAGCCCAGCAGCAGGAACTGGAACAGACCAACGAGCAACTGGCCGAGCAACGCGACGCCATGGACCAGAAGAACAGCGAGCTGAACCTGGCCCAGCTGCAGTTGCAGGAACGCGCCGAAGAGTTGCAGCGCTCCAGCAAATACAAGTCCGAGTTCCTTGCCAACATGTCCCATGAGCTGCGCACGCCGCTCAACAGCTCGCTGATTCTCTCCAAATTGCTGGCAGAGAATCCGCAGCAGAACCTCAGTGAAGAGCAGGTCAAGTTTGCCGAGTCCATCTACTCCGCCGGCAACGACCTGCTGAACCTGATCAATGACATTCTCGACATTTCCAAGGTGGAAGCCGGCAAGCTGGAAGTCCGCCCGGAGAACACCAGCGTGCCGCGCCTGGTGGACAGCCTGCGGGACCTGTTCACGCCGCTGGCGGCCGACAAGGGCCTGGACTTCGAGGTGCAACTGCTGCCGGACGCGCCGTCGATGCTGTACACCGACCGCCAGCGCCTGGAGCAGATCATCAAGAACCTGCTGTCCAACGCGGTGAAATTCACCGAGCAGGGTTCGGTCTGCCTGACCGTCAGCGGCCAGCCGGACTCGGGCATCGCATTCATGGTGCGTGACTCCGGGATCGGCATCAGCGCGGACCAGCAGCAGAGTATCTTCGAAGCGTTCCGCCAGGCCGATGGCACCACCAACCGCCGGTATGGCGGCACCGGCCTGGGGCTGTCGATTTCCCGGGACCTGGCGACCCTGCTGGGCGGCTCGATCTCGGTGTCCAGCGAGCCGGGACAGGGCAGCGTGTTCACCCTGGTCCTGCCCGAGCGCTATGTCGTGCCTGGGAACGCCCCAGTGGAGCCACCGACGTTCATCCCCTCGTCCAGCCTGCCTGCCCCCGTGACCGCCGCGCCTGCTTCTGTGACGGCTCCCCCGGTGGCCGAAGTGGAAAGCCCTATCGCCCGGTTCGCCGACGACCGGGACAAGGCCCCGTTCGACACCCGCTGCATCCTGGTGATCGAAGACGAGGCCCGGTTCGCCCGGATCCTTTTCGACCTGGCTCACGAACTGGGCTACCAGTGCCTGGTGGCCCACGCTGCCGACGAAGGCTTCGACCTGGCCTTGCAGCTCAAGCCCGATGCGATCCTGCTGGATATGCGCCTGCCCGATCACTCCGGCCTGACCGTGCTGCAGCGGCTCAAGGAACAACCCGAGACCCGGCATATCCCGGTGCATGTGATTTCCGTCGAAGATCGCGTCGAGGCCGCGATGCACATGGGGGCTATCGGCTATGCCGTCAAGCCGACCACCCGCGAAGAGCTCAAGGACGTGTTCGCGCGCCTGGAAGCCAAGCTGACCCAGAAGGTCAAGCGAGTGCTGCTGGTGGAGGACGATGACCTGCAGCGCGACAGCATCACCCGCCTGATCGGCGACGACGACATCGAGATCACGGCCGTAGGCCTGGCCCAGCAAGCCCTGGACCTGCTGCGGGACAACGTCTACGACTGCATGATCATCGACCTCAAGCTGCCGGACATGCTGGGCAACGATCTGCTCAAGCGCATGTCCACCGAGGAAATCTGTTCCTTCCCACCGGTGATCGTCTACACCGGACGCAACCTGACCCGCGATGAAGAAGCCGAGCTGCGCAAATATTCGCGCTCGATCATCATCAAGGGTGCCCGCTCGCCAGAGCGGTTGCTGGACGAGGTGACACTCTTTCTGCACAAAGTCGAATCCCGGTTGTCCCATGAACGACAGCGCATGCTCAAGGCTGCCCGCAGCCGCGACAAGGTATTCGAGGGGCGCAAGGTGCTGCTGGTGGACGACGATGTGCGCAATATCTTCGCGTTGACCAGTGCCCTGGAGGCAAAAGGGGCGATCGTGGTCATCGGTCGCAACGGCTTCGAGGCGATCGAGCGGTTGAATGAGAACGAGGACATCGACCTGGTGCTGATGGACGTGATGATGCCGGAAATGGACGGTTTCGAAGCCACCGCGCTGATCCGCAAGGACCCGCGTTGGCGCAAGCTGCCCATCATCGCCGTGACGGCCAAGGCCATGAAGGATGATCAGGAGCGTTGCCTGGCGGCGGGTTCCAACGACTACCTGGCCAAGCCGATCGACCTGGACCGTCTGTTTTCACTGATTCGCGTGTGGTTGCCGAATATGGAAAGAATTTAGTGGAACGTGACACTGACATTGAGCTTCGGTTGTTGATCGAAGCGATCTACCTCAAGTACAGCTATGATTTCCGGGATTACTCCGGTGCTTCCATCAAGCGCCGGGTACTGCATGCCCTGAGCCAGTTCGAATGCCGGACCATTTCGGCGCTCCAGGAACGGGTGCTGCACGACCCGGGCATTTTCATGCAGCTTTTGCAGTTGCTGACGATTCCGGTCAGCGAGATGTTCCGCGACCCGTCGCACTTCCTGGCTATCCGCGAGGAAGTCGTGCCGCTGCTCAAGACCTATCCTTCCATCAAGATCTGGATTGCCGGTTGCAGCACGGGGGAAGAGGTCTACTCCATGGCGATCCTGCTGCGGGAGGAGGGCTTGCTGGACCGTACCTTGATCTATGCCACCGATATCAATCCCAGGTCGCTGGAAAAAGCCAAGCAGGGCATTTTTTCCCTGGAAAGCGTCAGGAGCTACACCCAGAATTACCAGCGTGCCGGCGGGCGTCGATCGTTTGCCGACTACTACACTGCTGCCTACGATTACGCCATGTTCGACAAGACACTGTGCGAGAACGTGACTTTCGCTGATCATAGCCTGGCGACGGACAGTGTTTTTTCAGAAACACAGTTAATTTCCTGTCGTAACGTATTGATATATTTCAACAAGAAGTTGCAAGATCGCGCCTTTGGGTTATTCCACGAGTCGCTCTGCCACCGAGGCTTTCTTGTGTTGGGCAGCAAGGAAACCCTGGATTTTTCAACGTTCGGCAAGCAATTCGAGCCGTTGGTCAAACAGGAACGGATCTATCGCAAGTTATGAACCAGACGAGGGATGGGTCCTGGCCTGCGGTCGAGGCCATTGTGGTCGGTGCTTCAGCCGGCGGGGTCGAGGCGCTGCTCAAGGTGTTCGGGCAATTGCGCCCGGGCTTTGGCATACCTGTGCTGGCGGTATTGCACCTGCCCGACGAGCGTGACAGCCAATTGGCCCAGGTCTTCGGCCATCGCCTGGCGATACCGGTGGAGGAGGCGCGGGACAAGCAGGACATCCAGCCTGGCACCCTGTACTTCGCCACGCCGGGTTATCACTTGTCGGTGGAGGCCGATCGCAGCCTGTCGTTGAGCCTGGAGGCACCGGTGCATCATTCCCGGCCGTCCATTGACGTGCTGTTCGAATCCGCCGCCGATGTATACGGCCCGAACCTGCTGGCGGTCGTGCTGACGGGGGCCAATGACGACGGTGCCCAGGGCCTGGCCCGGGTCAAGGCCCTGGGCGGCGTCACGGTTGTCCAGGACCCCGCACAAGCCCAGGTCCCGACCATGCCCGAGGCGGCGTTGGCGCTGCACGAGCCGGACCACATCCTTACTTTACAAGGCATCAGCGAATTGCTGGCCGGGTTGGAATGAACGAGATGCCAAGAGAGATTCAAGCCAAACTGCTGATCGTCGACGATCTGCCGGAAAATCTGTTGGCTCTGGAGGCGCTGATCAAGGGGGACAACCGCGAGGTCTTCAAGGCGCTGTCGGCTGACCAGGCGCTGTCCCTGCTGCTGCAACACGACTTCGCATTGGCGATTATCGATGTGCAGATGCCGGAGATGAACGGCTTCGAACTGGCCGAACTGATGCGCGGCACGGAGAAGACCCGCAGCATTCCCATCATTTTCGTCAGCGCCGCCGGTCGTGAGCGTAACTATGCGTTCACCGGCTATGAGAACGGCGCGGTGGATTTCCTGCACAAACCATTGGACACCCATGCCGTCAGAAGCAAGGTCAACGTGTTCGTGGAGCTTTATCGCCAGAAAAAGGCCGTGAAGGAGCAGGTCGTTGCCCTGCAAGAGAGTCGCCGGGAACAGGAAGTCCTGCTGCAGCAGTTGCAGGCCACCCGCGGCGAACTCGAACAGGCGGTGCGCATGCGTGACGATTTCATGTCCATCGTGGCCCATGAGGTGCGTACGCCCCTCAATGGCCTGATCCTGGAGACTCAACTGCGCAAGATGCACCTGGCCCGGGACAATGCCGCGGCATTCAGCCTGGACAAGGTGAGGGCGATGGTCGAGCGCGACGAGCGTCAGATCAAGAGCTTGATCCGCCTGATCGAAGACATGCTGGATGTGTCGCGGATTCGTACCGGAAAACTGTCCATCCGTCCGACTCGTTTCAACCTGGGCACGCTGGTGGAAAACCTGCTGCGCAACTTCCAGCCGCAGCTCATGGCGGCTGAATGCTCGTTGACCTACACCGCCGAACCCTCGGTGGAAGGCCATTGGGATGAGTTCAGGATCGAACAGGTGGTGTCGAACCTTTTGACCAACGCGTTGCGCTATGGCGGCAAAGGTCCCATCGACGTGCGTGTCTACCAGACGCCTGAGCATGCCTGCGTCGAAGTCCAGGACCGCGGCATCGGCATCAGCGAAGAGAACCAGAAGCGCATCTTCCAGCAGTTCGAGCGGGTGACGTCCAAGGCTGTCTCCGCCGGCCTGGGGCTGGGGCTGTTCATTTCCGAGCAGATCGTGACCGCCCACGGTGGCACCATCACGGTCGACAGCCGCCTCAACGAAGGGGCCTTGTTTCGCGTTTGTCTGCCCCTGCAGAAAACTGTCGGGCCGACGCAACCTCTGAGTGACCCTACGGTCGTATCAGCAGCTATTGATCGAACAAAGGCTTCTCATGAGTGAAGATGCGCAAGATGTTGTACTGATCGTCGAGGACGACCCGTCGATCATGACGGTGTTGTCCGCCTACCTGTCGGGCGAAGGGTATCGGGTGCTGGAGGCCGAGAACGGTGAAAAGGCCTTCGAGATCCTGGCAAGCAAGCCCCACCTGGACATGATGATCACTGATTTTCGTCTGCCAGGCGGCATTTCCGGGGTACAGATCGCCGAGCCTGCCGTCAGGTTGCGCCCTGACCTGAAGGTGATCTTCATCAGCGGGTATGCCGCGGAGATCCAGGAAACCGACAGTCCCATCACCCGCACGGCCCCCATTCTGGGCAAACCCTTCAAGCTGGATGAGCTGCAGGCCATCATGCGCACCATGCTGTCCTGATCTTCATGCATCGCCGGTAAGTCCGGGCCGCTCAGGCCCGGATCATTTCCCGTACCTTGGCGGTCAGCAAGTCGAAGGTGAACGGCTTGGTGATCATCTGCATGCCCGGATCGAGGAAACCACCCCTTACCGCGGCATGTTCGGCGTAACCGGTGATGAACAGCACCCGCAGGTCCGGGCGTATCTGCCGGCCGATTTCCGCCAGTTGCCGCCCGTTCATGCCCGGCAGGCCCACGTCGCTGACCAGCAGATCGATGCGCTGGTCTGATTGGAGAATCGGTATCGCGCCATTGGCGTCGGCAGCTTCGAGGAACGTGTAGCCCAATTCACTCAGTACCGCGCTGACCAGCACCCGAACCGCCGGATCGTCTTCGACGATCAGCACGGTCTCGCCATCCTGGGCATGGGGGGTGTGCTGGGCATCGACCTTGGGCTCTTGCACCTCTTCCCCCTTGAAGCGCGGCAGGTACAGGTTGACCGTGGTGCCCTGGCCGACAACGCTGTCGATGGTCACATGGCCGTGGGATTGCTTGCTGAAGCCATAGATCATTGACAGGCCCAGCCCGGTACCCTGGCCGATGGGCTTGGTGGTGAAGAAAGGGTCGAAGGCACGACTGACGACCGCCTCGGGCATCCCGCAACCGGTGTCCTGGACGCTCAATACCACGTAATCGCCGGGTTCGAGGTTGGTGTAGGCGTCGGTGAACCCGGTATCCAGGTACTGGTTGTAGGTCTTCACCACGAGTTTACCGCCATCGGGCATGGCGTCCCGGGCGTTGAGCACCAGATTGAGCAGGGCGCTTTCCAATTGATTGGGGTCGGCTTCGGCGATCCACAGTTGATTGTCCAGTTGCATGTCCAGCCGGATGCTTTCGTTGAGGCTGCGTTGCAACAGTTCTCCCATGGACAGTACGAGGGTGTTCATCTGTACGGCCTTGGGGTCCAGCGATTGGCGACGCGAGAAAGCCAGCAGGCGATGGGTCAGGCCGGCGGCGCGGTTGGCGGAGGTCACGCCCAGATCGATCAGGCTGTCCAGGTCTTCGGTGCGGCCGCGGGCGAGGCGGCGACGCAGCAGCTCCAGGCTGCCGATGATGCCGGTGAGCATGTTGTTGAAGTCGTGGGCGATGCCGCCGGTGAGCTGGCCCACCGCTTCCATTTTCTGTGACTGGCGCAGGGCTTCTTCGTTGTGGCGCAGTTGTGCGGTACGTTCCTCTACCTGCTGCTCGAGGGTTTCGAGGGTATTTTGCAGGCGCAATTCACTGTTGCTGAGGTCGATCAGGCGGTCCCGGGCTTCGTATTGCCTTCGGCGGCCGCGCAGGGCGGTGGTCACCAGGCTGACCAGGGTCACGGGGTGGAAAGGGCGTTCCAGGAAGGTCACGTTGCCCAGCTGCACGCCGATGCGTGCCGCCGGGTTCTGTTCCGGGCCACCGTGATGGGTCAGCAGGACGATGGGCAGGTCGGACCAGGCGGGCTGTTGTTCGATCTGCAGGAACAGCGTCTCCAGGTCCGGCCCCACCAGGGCCTCCGAGGAAATCACCAACAAGCCGGCGCCTTTCTCCAATTCTTCGCACAATTGCCCCAGATGACGGCAGATGAGGCCGGCAAAACCGGCTTCATTGAGGATCATCAAGGCAATCTGACTGTCCCTTCCCAGCGGGGCGAGGATCAACGCCCGCTCGGACAAGGGTTCCGCTAACGTCACTGGATATCGTCCTTGAGCAACGGATTGTCCGCTCCCATGTAGGTTGGCACACCGCGCAATACACCCTGGAAGGCCTCCAGCGGCTCGCCGATGGTCATGCCCTGGTTGCCGATACGGTATTCGCGGATAGTGGATTCATGGCTGCCGGTGCGTTTCTTGATGATGGAGATCGCTCGGCGAACCTTGCCCAGCGCTTCGAAGTAACGCAGCAGGATCACCGTGTCGGCCAGGTAGGTGATATCCACCGGCGCCTGCATGTCGCCCACCAGGCCGTGTTGCGCGACGGTCATGTAGGTCGCCGCGCCCTTGCGGTTGAGGTAGAGCAGCAGCTCATGCATATGCAGCACCAGGGCATTTTCCTCCGGCATGGCTGCCTGATAGCCGTTGATGCTGTCGATCACCACGGTCTTGATGTTGCCGTCATCGACGCAACGACGCACCCGGTGGGAGAACTCGCCGGGAGACAGTTCGGCGGCGTCCACCTGGTCGATCAATAACCTGCCGGTGTCCTGGAGTGCCTGCAGGTCGATGCCGATGTTTTTCATCCGCTCGTACAACAGGCCCAGTTCCTCGTCGAAGATGAATAGCGCGGCGTGCTCGCCACGATTCACCGCGGCAGCAGCGAAGATCAGCGCAATCAGCGATTTGCCGGTACCTGCCGGGCCCAGGATCAAGGTGCTGGAACCGGTTTCGATACCGCCGCCCAGCAAGGCGTCCATTTGTGCGATGCCGCTGGAGAGTTGCCGGCGGTTGTATTGCCCGCGGTGTTCGGCGGCCACCAGTCGTGGGAAGACGTGCACGCCGTCGGTCATGATGGTGAAATCATGGTAACCGCCGCGGTACTTCTGCCCGCGATACTTGACCACCCGGATCCGGCGTCGCTCGGCGCCATAGGTGGGGGTCAGTTCTTCCAGGCGAATCACCCCGTGGGCAACGCTGTGGACGGTCTTGTCCAGGGACTCCGTGGTCAGGTCGTCGAGCAAAAGCACCGTGGCGTCGTAGCGCACGAAGTAATGCTTGATCGCCAGGATCTGGCGGCGATAGCGCAACGAACTCTGGGCCAGCAGGCGGATCTCCGACAGGCTGTCGAGCACCACCCGGGTCGGCTTGACCCGTTCCACCACTTCGAAGATCTGCCGGGTGGCTTCCCCAAGCTCGAGGTCCGAAGAATACAGCAGGCTTTGCTGGTGCTCGGCGTTGAGCAGGCTTTCTGGCGGGGTCAGCTCGAAAATGACAATGTTGTCATCCATCTCCCAGCCGTGGGAGGCGGCACCCTGACGCAGTTCCCGTTCGGTTTCCGATAGGGTGATGTACAAGGATCGCTCGCCGGCCCGGGCGCCCGCCAGCAGGAAATGCAAGGCGACCGTGGTTTTGCCGGTCCCCGGTTCCCCTTCAAGCAGGAACACATGACCGCGGGACAGGCCACCGCAAAGGACATCGTCCAGCCCTTCAATGCCGGTGGCGGCTTTTGCGCTGATCAACTCGTTGGATGTAGACAAAAAGAGCCCTCTCATGACCAGGGAAGTGGGCGGCAGGCCGGGTAGAGCCTGAAATGAACCGCCTCATTACTTGACCGTTGGCGGCGATAGCGGTTCCGCTTCCTCTGCTTGCTTGTGTGACACTGTCGACGACTTCGAGTCTTGATTCGGTGTTTCCGGCTGTCGGACATCACCCGATCGCCCGCCAGGGAATCATGGCTTGCACCCTCACCACGCCTGCTGCAACGCCGGGTCGTCGGGGTTCAGTTGTTCCAGTTTCGCCAACAGAACCTGGACATGCTGCAACTGACCGGTTTCCTTCCAGTAATTGATCAGCAGGACCCGCGCCTTGCGGTCGGCGGGGTAGCGCTGGACGATCTCCTGCAACTGCTTTTGCGCCGCTTCCACCTCATTCTCGGCGTGAAGAGTGGTGGCGAGGTCATAACGGTAATGACGGTTTTCCGGTTCCAGCTCCACCGCTTTCGCCAAGCCGAGCACGGCGTATTCGGTCTGGCCATGCTGCAGCAACCACATGCCCAGCGCATGTTGCAGATAAGCCGATTCCGGCTGGGCTTGCAACTCTCGGGCGAGCAATTTGCGCGCGGCATCGCCCTGGCCCAGTTTGTCCAGCACTTCGACCTGCATGACCAATGCCGGCAGGTTGTCCGGCTTGAGCTTCAAGGCCTGTTCCAGGGCTTGTCGGGCCTTGTCCAGCTGGGCGTTGTGCAGGTAAAGGCGGGCGAGCTGATACAGGGATTCACTGGTGAGCGGGCCGTCCTGGAGCACCTGTTTCCAAGTGTCGATGGCCAGCTGCATGGCACCGAAATACAAGCCCAGGTCATCGGGTGACAGGCCCAGCAGTGCATTCACGGCGGCAAACCGTACTTCAGGCTCGTTGTCCTCGAGCAATGGCCCCAGCAGCAGGGTGCGCTGGTTCGCCGGCACCAGCCCGACGATGCTGCCGATGGCTGCCCGACGCACGTCCGCCGATTCGCTGTGCAGGTCCGCATCCGCCAGTTTCAGGGCCTGGGGGCTTGGGTAGTTGGGCAGCTCGGCGTGCAGCCATACCCGGCGCTTGGGCGACAGGTCAGGGCGACCCAGTTGCTGGTATAGCATCCGTGCCGCGCCAGGCTGGCCGTTGCGCGCCTGTTCCAGCGCCTCGCTGTAGCCACGCTTGACCGCTTCCGGGATCTGCGGGGTGGTGCTGCGCAGCCACAGGGTGCCCACAACGATGACCAATAGCACGAGCAGGCTGATAAGCGCATAGCGGCGAAGCGAGGGCATACAGGAAATCCATGACCAGGTAGCGTGAAATGTCGCAAGCTTCGACCAGGCAAGAGCCTGAGTCAAACCCTGTGCCATTTCGCCATTATTCGTGGGCTTCGGCCTGTGCGGTCGTGTTCGGGCCGTCGGTGTGACGGCGCCGGCGCGTAGGGGCAAAGGAGGGCGGCCAGGCAATCGGTGAAGAACCAAAAAAAAGCCCCGCATCCAGATGGGATACGAGGCCAATATTTGGTTGGTTGCGGCCAACCAAAGGAGCTCTGTCGGCCGGGATCGGTCAGTTGCTGGCGACGGTTTCCGGTTGCCAGCCACCGCCCAGGGCCTTGTAGATCGCGACGATGCCGCGATACAGATCCACTTCGGCCTGGGCCTGGGTGTCTTCGGCGGCCAGGCGTTCACGCTGGGCGTCGAGGAGCACGAGGAAGTCCACGGTGCCTTCGCGATAGCGGATTTCGGCCAGGTCGGCGGCGGCGCGGCTCGATTCGCTCTGGCGAATCAGCGAGATCAGGCGTTGCTGGCGCTTGCCGTAGTCGCTGAATGCGTTTTCCGATTCCTCCAGGGCCAGCAGCACTTGCTGTTCGTAGGACGCCAGGGCGCCTTCCGCTTCGGCATTGGCACCGCGCAGGCGGGCCCGCACGCTGCCCAGGTCGAAGGCGGGCCAGGTAATGCTCGGCCCCAATGCCCAGGCGTTGGCCGCCGAGGAGCCGATCTGCGAGCCGCGCCCGGCGGTAAAGCCGAGGAAACCGCTCAGGCTGACCCGAGGGAACAGGTCGGCCTTGGCGACGCCGATGCGCGCCGTGGCAGCCGCCAGCTGGCGTTCGGCGCTCAGGATGTCCGGACGCCGTTGCAGCAGCTCACCCGGATCGCCGATGGGCAGGGCCTTGGCGATGGCGGGCAGCTCCTTGGGGCTCAGGTCGACGCTCAGCTTGTCCGGGCGTTCGCCCAGCAAGGTGGCGATGCGGTTGCGTTGGCGCACCTGCTCGGCCTGCAGCTGCGGCACGCTGGCTTCCACCGAGGCCAGGCGCGCATCGGCGCGTACCACGTCGAGCTGATCGCCGACGCCGGCATCGCGCAGGCTTTCGGTGATCTTGCGTGAGGCTTGCTGGTTCTCGAGGTTCGCCAGGGCGATTTTTTCCCGCAGTTGAGCGCCGCGCAGTTGCCCATAGGCGTCCACCAACTCGGCGATCATGGTCACCTGCAGCTGATAGAGGTCGGCTTCGGCGGCCTGCTGGTCGGCATCGGTGGCTTCCAGGTTGCGCTGGATGCGTCCGAACAGGTCCAGCTCCCAGGCCATGTCCAGGCCCAGGTCATAGCGCTCGGTATTGACCCGGTCGGTGGTTTGCCCGGGAATCTGGCCCTTACCCAGGTTGCTGCTGGCTCGGCTGGTGATGGTCGGCATGACGTCGTTGCTGGCGTCATCGCGAATCGCCCGGGCCGCCCGCAGGCGGGCGAAGGCGACGCGCAGCTCGCGGTTGCCTTCCAGGGACCGGCTCACCAGCGCATTGAGGGTCGGGTCATCGAATTGCTGCCACCAGATGCCTTCGAAACGGGCCCGGTCGAAGTTCTTCTGGCCGGCGGCACCTTCGGTGGCGGTGGTGATATTCGCCGCCTCGGTCTGTGGTGCCTTGTAGTCCGGGCCCACCGCGCAGGCGCTGAGCGCCAGGGCCAGCAAGCTCGGAACGAACGCTTTCAAACTCATTGTTGCGCCTCCAGTTTCAAAGCCCGGGCCGCCTTGCGGGCCTCGCTGCGTTCGACGAAGTTGCGGATCAGTACATAGAACACCGGCGTGAGCAGCAGGCCGAAGAAGGTTACGCCCAGCATCCCGGAGAACACCGCCACACCCATGGCATGACGCATTTCCGCGCCGGCGCCGCTGGAGAACACCAGGGGCACCACGCCCATGATGAAGGCGAAGGAGGTCATCAGGATCGGCCGCAGACGCAGACGGCAGGCTTCCAGGACCGCCGCCAGCGGGTTCATGCCTTCCAGCTGTTTATCCTTGGCGAACTCGACGATCAGAATCGCGTTCTTGCATGCAAGCCCCACCAGTACGATCAAGCCGATCTGGGTAAAGATGTTGTTGTCGCCACCGGACAGGATCACTCCGGTAATGGCCGACAGCAGGGTCATCGGTACGATCAGGATCACCGCCAGCGGCAGGCTCCAGCTTTCGTACTGAGCCGCGAGCACCAGGAACGCCAGCAGCACGCAGAGCGGGAACACGAACAGCGCGGTGTTGCCCGAGAGGATCTGCTGGTAGGTCAGGTCGGTCCACTCGTAGGTCATGCCATTGGGCAGTTCTTCCTTGAGCAGTTTCTCGATGGCCTTTTCCGCCTGGCCGGAGCTGTAGCCCGGTGCGGCCGCGCCGTTGATTTCCGCAGTGATGAAACCGTTGTAGTGCATCACGCGGTCCGGCCCCGAGGTATCGCTGACCTTGATGAAGGTGGCCAGTGGAATCATCTCCCCACGGTTGTTGCGCACCTTGAGCTGGCCGATCTGGTCCGATTCGAGACGGAACTGCTGCTCGGCCTGGACGTTGACCTGGTAGGTACGGCCGAAGCGGTTGAAGTCGTTGGCATACAGCGAACCCAGGTAGATCTGCAGGGTGTCGAAGATGTCGCTGACGGCCACGCCGTGGGTCTTGGCTTTCTCACGGTCGATGGCGGCGTCGACCTGGGGCACGTTCACGGTGTAGCTGGTGAACAGGCCGGCCAGTTCCGGCACGCTGCGGCTCTTGGTGATGATGTTCATGGTTTCCTTGTACAGCTCGTCGTAACCGAGGTTGCCCCGGTCCTCGATCTGCAGGCGGAAACCGCCGATCGTACCCAGCCCCTGTACCGGCGGCGGCGGGAAGATCGCCATATAGGCTTCCTGGATTTCCGAGTACTGCCCGTTCAAGGCGCCGGCAATGGCACCGGCCGACTGGCTCGGGTCCTTGCGCTCGTCGAAAGGCTTGAGGGTCACGAACACGATGCCGGCATTGGGGCTGTTGGTGAACCCGTTGATCGACAGGCCAGGGAAGGCCACCGCGCTTTCGACGCCGGGTTGCTTGAGGGCCAGGTCGGACATGCGCTTGATCACATCTTCGGTGCGGTCCAGGCTCGCGGCATCCGGTAGTTGCGCGAAGGCCACCAGGTACTGCTTGTCCTGGCCTGGCACGAAACCGGTGGGCGTGCTGGAGAAACCGAAGAACGTCAGTACCATCAGGCCGGCGTAGACGAACAGGGCGATGCCGCTGCTGCGGATCACGCGGCCCACGGCGCCCACGTAGCTGTGGCTGGCACGGTCGAAAAAGCGGTTGAACGGGCGGAACAGCCAGCTACCGAGGATGCGGTCCAGGAACCTGGAGAAACGGTCCTTGGGCGCGTCGTGGCTCTTGAGCAGTACCGCTGCCAGGGCCGGTGACAGGGTCAGGGAGTTGAACGCCGAGATCACCGTGGAGATGGCGATGGTCAGGGCGAACTGCTTATAGAACTGCCCGGTCAGGCCGCTGATGAACGCCGCGGGAACGAAGACCGCACACAGTACCAAGGCCGTGGCGATGATCGGACCGGTCACTTCGCCCATGGCGCGTTTGGTGGCCTCCACGGGCGTGAGGCCCAGGCCGATGTTCCGTTCGACGTTCTCCACCACCACGATGGCGTCGTCCACCACGATACCGATGGCCAGTACCAGGCCGAATAGCGAGAGCGCGTTCAGCGAGAAGCCGAATAGATGCATCACGGCGAACGTACCGATCAGCGACACCGGTACCGCCACCAGAGGGATGATCGAGGCGCGCCAGGTCTGCAGGAACAGGATCACCACCAGCACCACGAGGATCAGCGCTTCGAAGAGGGTATGGACTACCGCTTCGATGGAGCCGCGCACGAAGATCGTCGGGTCATAGACGATGCTGTAGTCCATCCCGGCGGGGAAGCCCTTCTTCAATTCGTCCATCTTGGCGCGAACATCGTTGGAAATCTGGATGGCGTTGGAGCCTGGCCGCTGGAAGATCGGGATGGCCACCGCCGGCTGGTTGTCCAGCAGCGAGCGCAGGGCGTATTGGCTGGAGCCCAGTTCCACCCGCGCGATGTCTCTCAGGCGAGTGATCTCTCCGTTCTCGCCGGAGCGAATGATGATGTTCTCGAACTCTTCCTCGGTCACCAGGCGCCCCTGGGTGTTGACCGAAAGCTGGAAGGCCGTGGCGTTGGGGGCTGGCGGAGCGCCCAGGGCACCGGCGGCCACCTGGCGGTTCTGTTCGCGGATCGCGGTGACCACGTCGGTGGCGGTCAGGTTGCGCGAGGCGGTCTTGTTCGGATCCAGCCAGACCCGCAGGGAGTAGTCACCCATGCCGAACAGTTGCACGTCACCCACGCCGCCCAGGCGTGCCAGCTCGTCCTTGATGTTGAGCAGGGCATAGTTGGACAGGTAGAGCATGTCGTAGCGTTTGTCCGGCGAGGTCAGGTGCACGACCATCGTCAGGTCGGGCGAAGCCTTGTCCACCGTGATGCCGATCCGGGTCACTTCTTCCGGCAGCTTGGGCTCGGTCCGGGTGACGCGGTTCTGCACCTGCACCTGGGCGTTGTCCAGGTCGGTGCCCAGGGCGAAGGTGATGGTCAGGGTAATCTTGCCGTCGGCGGTGGACTGCGAGGACATGTAGAGCATGTTCTCGACACCAGTGATGGCCTGCTCCAGGGGAGCGGCCACGGTTTCGCCGATGACCTTGGGGTTGGCGCCCGGGAAGTTGGCCCGCACCACCACGGTCGGCGGCACGACTTCAGGGTATTCGCTGATCGGCAACTGGAACAGCGAAATGGCGCCGGCGATCAGGATCAGCAGCGACAGTACCGCTGCGAAGATCGGCCGTGAAATGAAGAACTGGGAAAATTTCATCTTGGTTCAGTTCCTTAACCGCGTGGAGTCGCAGCGGCCAGTTTGCCCGCCGTTCCGTTTGTCGCCTTGGACGGCGCGACCTGGGGCAGATTGCTGGCTTCGAGCGCTTTGCGATGTTGCGCCAGGGCGGCGAGGGTTTCTTCGCTGGCCATCGGTATGGTTTCAGGTGTGACCGGCGATCCCGGGCGAACCCGCTGCAAGCCCTTGACGATGATGGTGTCGTCCTTGCTCAGGCCGTTGCGCACGATGCGCAGGCCTTCGATCTTCGGTCCGAGCTCGACGGCGCGATACGCAGGCTTGTTGTCGGCATCCATCACCAGGACGAATTTCTTGCCCAGGTCGGTGCCCACGGCTTCGTCGTTGATCAGCACGGCGGAGTAGGTGCCGCTGCCCACCAGCTTGAGCCGGGCATAGAGGCCTGGGGTATAGGCGCCGTCCTTGTTGTCGAACACGGCGCGACCGCGGATGGTGCCGGTCTGCGGGTTGACCTGGTTGTCGATGAAGTTCATCTGGCCCAGGTGCGGGTTGCCGTCCTCGTTGGACAAGCCCATGTAGACCGGCGTGGCCTGGCCGCGCTGGCCCTGGCGGGCAAGTTGGGTGTATTTGAGGAAGACTCGCTCGTCGGCGTCGAAGTAGGCATACACCTTGTCGGTGGAAACCACGCTGGTGAGCCGGGTGACGTCGGCGGTGACCAGGTTGCCGGCGGTGATTTCCGCCCGGCTGACGCGGCCGCTGATGGGCGCGGTGACGCGGGTGAAGCTCAGGTTCAGCTTGGCCAGGTCCAGTTGCGCCTGGATGGCCGCTGCGGCGGCACGGGCCTCGGCGGCGGCACTGGTGCGCGAGTCAGCCAGCTCGGCGGAAATGGCATTGCTCTGACGCAGGCGTTCGCCACGCTGGGCTTCGTTCTCGCTACGGGTGGCCGTGGCGCGGGCCTGGGCCAGCTGGGCCTCGAGGCGCCGGACTTCGGCCTGGAAGGGACGAGGATCGATCTGGAATAACAGGTCGCCTTTCTTGACCAGCGCGCCTTCGGTGAAGGCCACTTCGTCGATCTGACCGGAAACCCGCGGACGAATCTCGACAGTCTCCGGTGCCTCGAGGCGTCCGGTGAACTCGTCCCATTCGTTGACCGGTTGTTCCAGCACCTTGGCCACACTCACCTTGGCGGCCGGCATGGAAGCCGCGGTATCGGGAGTCTTGCCACAGGCGCTTATCACCAGCACTGCCAACAGTGCGAGGGGAAAACGCAATTTTGAAAGTGAATGTTCCATGGATAGCTCCGCCAATGTATTGAGAATGGGCGGATGATGCGTGGCGGGATGCAACGGAACGAATCGAATGAAGCAAAGATAACTATCATCCGGAATGATATAAGCTTGGCTTCGGTCCCGCAGGCATTACCGGGGCTGATAGATCGCCTGTACACGGCTGAAGGTGCCGTCCTGGCGCATCGCTTCGACGGCCTGGCGCAAGTCTCTCACCATCTTGGCCGAGCACTTCCTGGAGCAGGCCAGGTAGATGTCGGCGCTGCTGCCCACCGAGCTCATCAAAAGCTTGCGGTCGGACACCTTGGGCCAGATGTAGCGGCTTTCCGGGACGCCGTTGAACCAGGCATCGATGCGTCCCATCAGGAGCATCTGAGCGGGGTTGTCGCCGATGGTCAGCGTGTAGATCTGATCGTCGTCGAACCCCTCGGCACGCAGGATCGCCTCCTGGGCGCTTCCCAGGCCGACACCGATCTTGCGGAAGGTCTCCCTGGCCTGGGCAAAGCTGGCCACTTGCCGGTCGAGGGTGAAGAACGCCCGCTCCATCGACATGATCGGGGCGATCCAGGTAAAGCGATCCTCCCGCACGGGGATGCGCGACAGCGGGGCGATCAGGTGATCCTCCTCCTCGCTGACATGTTTTTGTGCCCGGGCCCAGGGCAAGACATGGATTTTCACCGCATAGCCGGCGCGGATCATCGCCTCAATGGCGATATCGCCAACGATGCCATGCCCCTTGGGGTCGTCGACGAAGGTCAGTGGAGGCGCATCGAGGATGTGCAGTTCGATGGGCAGAGGGGCGCCATGCGCAGTGCACAAGCCCAGCAATGTCAGCAACAGGCTAAGCCGGCAAAGCACTTTGGCGCGAGCATTCGACACGCAGGTGATCCGGCTCATGATCGATTACTTCAGGCATGAAAGGCGGCGCCATTCTACGTCGCCCGGGTGGGTGAAACAGCGCCTTGCGCACGATGAATATGTGCAATGCAGCACATCCTGAAGACAGGGTAGTCCAGGGGAGCACTGCCGGCTTGCATTCGTTGACGATTTCCTCGGGAGCCGCCCCTTCAGAAATATCTGCCGCCGCCGATATGCCGCCGTAGACCCTTTTTGCCCGGATGCGTCGGCAGTGCCCTGCTGAAAAATCATAAGCATCCGGGTACCGGTCCCCCACGTTTTTGCAGTCAGCCCCAAGCCGGCTCAGGTAACGAACCATGTCAGCCCACCCGAAGACCGATCTGGAAGGCGCCCTTGCCGTATGCAGAGGCAGTTTCCTCTCCGTTGGTTTTTTCAGTTTTTTCGTCAACCTGCTGATGCTGGTTCCGTCGTTCTACATGTTGCAGGTGTATGACCGCGCTGTAGGAAGCGCCAGTCTGTCGACCTTGTTGATGCTGACGCTGATCATGTTGCTGCTGATGGCCACCATGGGCGGGCTGGAGTGGGTTCGTTCGCGGATCATGGTGCGCGTCAGTACGCGTCTGGACACGCTGCTGGGCCAGCGTCTGTTCGACGCCAGTTTCAAGCAGGCCCTCAATAGCAGCGGGATGAACGCTTCGGGCCAGCCGCTGAGCGACCTGAGCGCGTTGCGCCAGTTCCTGACCGGAAACGGTCTGTTTGCGTTTTTCGATGCGCCCTGGATCCCGATCTACCTGGCGGTCATGTTCATGTTCCACCCCTGGTACGGCTGGATGGGACTATTGAGCGCGTTGCTGCTGGGAGCACTGGCCTTCGCCAACGAGCAACTGACCCGTGGGCCGTTGCAGACGGCCAATCGTGAGCAGATGGTCGCCAGCGCCTTTGTCGCCAAGAGCCTGCGCAATGCCGAGGTGGTGGAGTCCATGGGCATGCTCGCCAGCCTGCGCCAGCAGTGGAACGAGCGCATCCATCGGGTCCTGGCCTTGCAGAGTCTGGCCAGTGATCGCGCGGCGAGCATTGCCGCGGTGTCCAGGACGTTCCGCCAGGTCCTCCAGTCCCTGGTGCTGGGGTTGGGGGCCTATTTGACGATTACCCATGAAATTTCCTCGGGGATGATGATCGCCGGTTCCATTCTGCTGGGGCGGGCGTTGGCGCCCATCGACCAGTTGATTGGCGTGTGGAAAGGCTTTCTGGGAGCACGCTCGCAATATGCCCGGTTGCAGACGCTGCTGATCGAGGTGGCCGCTGAGCCAGAACGCATGTCATTACCCGCGCCCGAAGGGGCGATTCGCGTCGAGGGGCTTTCGGTGAGTGCGCCGGGCAGCCGCAAGCCGGTTGTCCGGGGCTTGAGCTTCCAGGTGTCCGCCGGCGAAGCGGTGGGCATCATCGGTCCCAGCGGCGCCGGCAAGTCCAGCCTGGCCCGGGCGTTGCTGGGTATCTGGCCAGGCCAGGCCGGCACCGTACGCCTGGACGGTGCAGACATCAGCCAATGGCGCCGGGAGGAGTTGGGCCAATATATCGGCTATCTGCCCCAGGACATCGAATTGTTCGAGGGCTCCATCAGCCAGAATATCTCGCGCTTTGGCCCGGCCAATGCGCCAGCAGTGGTCGCCGCCGCGCGCATGGCGGGTGTCCATGAGCTGGTGCTGCAATTGCCCGACGGCTACGACACCGTGATCGGCGCCAATGGCGGCGGATTGTCCGGTGGCCAGCGGCAACGCATCGGCCTGGCTCGCGCCTTGTACGGTGAGCCACGCCTGGTGGTGCTCGATGAGCCGAACTCCAACCTGGACGACGCCGGGGAAAAAATGCTTGCCGAGGCGTTGCACAAACTCAGGCAGAGCCGTGCCACGGTGTTTGTCATCACGCACCGCTCAGGTGTGCTGGCGCAGGTAGACAAGCTGCTGGTCCTCAACCAGGGCGAGTTGAGCCTGTTCGGGCCGCGCGACCCGGTCCTGGCACGGTTGCGGGGCGCTGCCCCCGCCGCCCAGCAGGCGACGGCCCCATCGAAAGAAGCGGATGAGCACCTTTATGCCAAGCAATAAGTCCTCATCCGTCGACATGTCCACACTGCCGATCGATGACGCTCCGGCACGGCGCATCGGGTATCTGATGCTGCTGGTCACCTTTGGCCTGTTCGGCGGCTGGGCCACCCTGGCGCCCCTGGACAGCGCGGCACTGGCCCCAGGGGTGGTCACGGTCAAGAGCTACCGCAAGACCGTACAGCACCTGGAAGGCGGCATCGTGCGGGAACTGCGGGTGCATGACGGCGACCTGGTAAAAGCCGGCGATGTGCTGATGGTGCTGGACAACACCCAGGCACGTTCGGAAATGGAAGCCATGCGCAGCCAGTTGGTGGCGGCGCTTGAACTGCAGGCCCGCCTCGAAGCTGAGCGGGACGGGCTGCCCGAGCCCGTCGCCGTGCACTCCCTTGACCCCTCCGACCCGCGCGTGCGCGAAGCTCGGGACAGCGAAGCACGGATCTTCCAGACGCGACGGACCTCGCTTCTGGGCGAAGTCGGCCTGCAAGAGACGACGATCGGCCAGATCGAGGAACAGATTCGCGGACTCAAGAACATCATCGCCAGCAAGCAGGCGCTGGCGGCGTCCTATGAAGAAGAGATTGTCGATTTGCGGGCCTTGCTCGCCGAAGGCTACGTGGACAAGCAGCGCCTGCGGGAACAGGAACGCAGCCTGTCGCGCCTGCGGGCCGAAATCGCCGAAAGCCAGTCCGGGATTGCCCAGGCACGCGTCCATGCCGACGAAGCGAAGCTGAAGATACTGCAATTGAAGAAAACCTTCGCCAGTGAGGTGGCAGGCCTGCTGGGTGACACACGGAGCAAGGTGTATGAGTTGCGCGAGCGCCTCGCCACCCTGCAGGACCGCGACCAGCGCACCGACATCGTCGCGCCTGAGTCGGGCATGGTCATGGGCATGACGGTGCACACCCTGGGCGCGGTGGTCAGCCCGGGCACTGCGTTGCTGGATATCGTCCCGGCCAACGAAGAACTGATCGTCGAGGCGCAGGTTTCGCCCATGGACATCGATCGCATCGCCCTCGGCAAGCTGGCGAGCATGCGTTTCAGTGCGTTCAAGAGTGGCACCACGCCGGTGATCGAAGGGCAACTGGTGCAGCTGTCCGCTGACCGCCTGACCAACAAGGACACCGGTGCGGCCTACTACCTGGCGCGGGTGGCGCTGACAGACAATGGGCGTCGCACGCTGGGCAGCCTAACCCTGGTGCCGGGCATGCCGGTCGAAGTGCTGCTCAATACCGGGGAGCGGACGCTGTTGCAGTACTTGATGCAGCCCGCCAGCAATGCATTTGCCCGTTCGTTGATCGAGGACTGACATGAAGTCTCTGATCGCGATCGGCCTGCTCGCTGTGTCGATGAGCGCCTTGGCTGACACTGAAGCGCCGCTGCCTTATGTCGATCTTTGGCAACTGCACCAGGAGGCGCAAGGGGCCGATCCCCGTATCCTGCGGGCACAGGCCCTGACTCGTAGCGGTGACGGCAATGAGCGGGCGGCCTTGGGCCGCTTGCTGCCGCAGCTCAATGCCAGCAGCAGTGTCAACCGCAGCCGGCGGGACGATGACCTGGGGCGAATCCAGTACAACGGCAAACGCATGGCCGTGGTACTCAATCAGGTGCTCTACGACCCGCAGGTCTGGCGCAGTTATCAGAAGTACGTCGAGCTGGCCCAGAAAAGCCAGTACGAATCCGACGACACCCAGGTGCAGTCCAGCATCGACTTGTCCGAACGCTACTTCGCCGTACTGGCGGCGGAGGATGAACTGTCCCTGGTGCGCAGCGAACTGGCCGCCACCGAGCGCAACCTCAAGCGGATCAAGGCGCTGTATGCACGCCAGATGGCGATGGTGACCGATACCCTCGACCTCGAGGCGCGAGTGGATGCGCTCAAGGCCGACGAGATCGAGGCCGGCAACAAGGTCCAGGTCAGCCGCGAAGCCATTTCCGAATTGGTGGGGCGGGACGTCCAGGAACCTCTCAAGCGTATCGGCGACAACCCAGCCTTCACTCTGCCGCCGCAGACTCCGGACGATTGGATACGGATGGCCCTGGACAGCAACCCGGCCTTGCATGCCCGGGAGCACAATATCCGCGCCGCCGAGGCCGCCATCGGCGAAGCCAAGGCGGGCCATTTGCCGCGCCTGGGCCTGAACCTCACCGCGCAGCGCAGTGATATCGGCTATGAGGGCGCGTTGACGCCACGCTCGGACAATCTCGTTGCCTCCCTCGATTTGCAGGTCCCTCTCTACAGTGGCGGCTCCACCAGCGCCCGGGTATCGAGTTCCGAGAGCGACAGGGAGGTCGCCCAGCAAGAGCTGGAGGCGCTGAGGCGCCAGGTGGTCAAGGAAACCCGCACGGCTTACCTCGGCATGATGGCCGAACTCAGCCGGATCAAGGCGACACGCCGCGCGCTGGAGTCCGCCGAGAAGTCACGGACGGCCACGGAAAAAGCCTTCGGTTATGGCGTCAAGAACGCCGTCGATGTGCTGGACAGCATCAAGGATGAGTTTCGTGCACGGCGTGATTTCTACCAGTCCCAGTACCGGTTCGTTACCAGCCTGCTGGTGCTGCACCGCTGGAGCGGAAGGCTGGGGGACGGGGATATTCGCAAGACCAACGAGTGGCTTGTTGCGCCAAATAACTAGCGTCAAAATTTGAAAAATTAGTGGCTAGATGATATCAATGCCGCCATTCCTCACCATGATCTCTTGCTGCGGCCTTAATTCAGGAAGGGCTGTAGATTTGCACACAGGAAGTTTCGCATGCCTAGTCCACTCGGTTATTCATTTGTTTCATCTGCAAAGCTGACGGGCAATGCGCAAATCGATAGCTTGATCTACGGCACCTACTGGATGGGTACCTGGAGCAACGGCGCGTTTACGACGCCCTTGACCTACAGCTTCATGACCACCGACTCGCTTTTCGCCCGCTTCTACAGCGACGACAATGAGTACGAGGCCGGCTACGTGCTGTCGTCAGCGCAGCAGAGCAGCATCGTCGATGCGCTCGGTGCTTGGAGTTCTGTCGCCAACATCAAGTTCACCCAGGTCACCGAGACTTCCACCAACGTCGGCGACCTGCGATTCGGTGGCTATGGGGACATGGACACTGGCACTGCGGCCTGGGCCTATTATCCAAGTCGAACCCCCAGCGGCGGTGATGTCTGGATCGGCCCGGTCACGAACAACCCCGCGCCGGTCGAGGGCACCTACGATTACCTGACCTTTATGCATGAGATCGGTCATGCCCTGGGTCTGAAGCATCCGTTCGACCAAGGCTTGTCGAACCCTACGGTGCTGGCTTCCCAGTACGACGATGTCCGCTACACCATCATGAGTTACGACAACGCGTACTCCTATGAGCCGACCACGCCCATGTTGCTGGACATCGCTGCCATCCAGCGGCTTTACGGCGCAAATACCCAGTGGCAGGCTGGCAATAACACCTATAGCTGGGCGAGCGACCAATCGGTTTTCGAAACGATCTGGGACGCTGGCGGCACCGATACGATCGATGCCAGCAATCAAGTGGCAGCGGTGCGCATCAACCTCAATGAAGGCCAGTTCAGCAAGATCGGCAAGACGTTCCTGGACCCCAGCGACAAGGTTTTCAATGAAGGCCTCGCGATCGCCTATGGCGCGAAAATAGAAAACGCAGTCGGCTCGGCCTTCAACGACAGCCTGATCGGTAACGCGCTGGGCAACGTGCTGAACGGTCTTGCCGGCAAGGACAGCATGGCCGGTGGGGCAGGCAATGACACCTATGTGGTCGACGATGCAGGGGACATCGTCAGTGAAACCAGCACCCTGGCCACTGAAATCGACACCGTGCGTTCTTCGGTGACCTGGGCCTTGGGCGCCAACCTGGAAAATCTCACGCTGTCCGGCAACAGCTCCATCAATGGCACCGGCAACGCTCTGAATAACACGCTGATCGGTAATGACGGCAACAACGTCCTGAACGGCTCAGCCGGGCGGGACACGCTCATCGGTGGCGCCGGGAATGACACTTATGTGCTCGACCAGGCCGCTGAGCTGACACTGCTGCGGGAGAGCGTCAGCCAGGGTACCGACAGCCTGGTCATCGCGTACGCTGCGAGTTCGGCAAGCAGCGTTGTTGACCTGAACCTCAGCAATCTGGGCAGCATCGAAAATGTCACCCTGAGTGGTGCGGGGGCCTTCTCCGTAAGCGGCAACAGCCTGAACAACAGCCTCGTCGGCAACGCTGCCGCCAACGTGCTCAATGGTCAGGGCGGTGCGGACACCCTGGACGGCGGTGCCGGCAATGACACCTATTACGTGGACAACGTCGGCGACACGGTGATCGAGCGCGGTGCTTCGATTCTCGAAGTCGACAGCGTCATTTCCTCCATCAGCTACACCCTCGGCGCCAACCTCGAGGCCCTGACCCTGAGCGGCACAGCCGGCATCAGCGGCACCGGCAACGGGTTGAACAACCGCATCACGGGTAACGCCGGGGCCAACACCCTGGACGGTGGCATCGGTATCGATACCCTGGCCGGCGGCACGGGTAATGACACCTATGTAGTGGACAACCTCAAGGACGTGGTCAGCGAAAC